>NZ_CP073346.1:1358656-2037984 GCF_024397895.1 Pseudomonas benzenivorans | reverse complement strand
CTTGAGCGCCTGCAGCTCGGCTTCCGGCAGCTTGCGCTCGGCCAGGTTGTCGAGGTTGCGCTTGACCTCGGCGAGCTTCGTCGAGTCGACGGCCTGGGCCAGGGGGGCGCCCAGGCAGAGCCCGAGCAGTGCTGCGGTGAAGACAATACGGAAAAAGGGCATGGGCGCGATCGTACGGCTCGAATGAAAGTGCTGAGTTTAGAGGAACAGGCCCGGGCCCGGGCGCGTGCCTTCCGGGAATCTGACGCCGACCTTGCGGATCTTGTTCCCTTCCATTGCCGCGACTGTCCAGGTCAGGCCCTGCCATTCGACCTGGTCGCCGATCACCGGTTCACCGCCGATCTCGTGGGCGATGAAGCGGCCCAGGGGCTGGGCACCGTTGAGGCCGTCGAGCTTCAGGCCGTAGAGCGCCGCCACCGCGCTCAACTCGGCGTCGCCTTCCAGCACGAAGTCGCCGAAGAAGCGCAGATCCTGGCCGCGGGTGGGCGCCTGGCTGAACAGTTTGCCGAGGGCCGGCAGGTCGTGCTCGTGGCCGATCACGCAGAGCAGGTCGCCTGAGTGCAGGGTGGTGCTGCCGGATGGGTGGAGCAGTTCCTGGCCGCGAAACAGCGCGGCGATACGCGTGCCTTTGGGCATCTTCAGCTCGCGCAGGGCGGCGCCGATGCACCACTTCTCGGCACCCAGGCGGTAGATGAACAGCTCCCACTGGCTGGTCGGGTGCACCTCCAGGCCGGCCCGCGACACCGGTGCCGGCTCCGGTGGCACGGTGACCCGCAGCCACTTGGCCACCCAGGGCAGGCTGGTGCCCTGCAGCAGCAGCGAGACCAGGACGATGAAGAAGGCCAAATTGAAGAACAGCTGGGCGTTCTCCAGTCCGGCCATCAGCGGGAATACGGCGAGAATGATCGGCACCGCGCCGCGCAGGCCGACCCAGGCGATGAACAGTTTCTCGCGGTCGTGGAAGCCGCGAAATGGCAGCAGGCCCAGGTAGATCGACAGCGGCCGGGCGATCAGGATCATCCACAGCGCCAGGCCCAGGGCTGGCAGGGCGATGGGCAGCAGCTCATGGGGGGTGACCAGCAGGCCGAGGACCAGGAACATGCCGATCTGGCTGAGCCAGGCCAGGCCGTCGAGCATGTGCAGGATGCCGTGGCGCGAGCGGATCGGCCGGTTGCCCAGCAGCAGGCCGCACAGGTAGATGGCGAGGAAACCGCTGCCGCCCACGGCGTTGGTGATGGCGAAGATGATCAACCCGCCGCTGACCACCAGCAGCGGGTAGAGGCCGTTGGCCAGGCTCATGCGGTTGACCAGGTTGAGCAGCAGCCAGCCGCCACCCAGGCCCAGCACGCCGCCGAGGCCGAACTGCAGCAACAGCTGAAGAATCAGGTCCCAGCTGAAGCCGCTCTGTCCTCGGACCAGCATGGCGATCAGGGTCACTGTGAGGAACACCGCCATCGGGTCGTTGCTGCCGGACTCGATCTCCAGGGTGGCGCTGACCCGCTCGTTGAGGCCGCGTCCGCCGAGCAGGCTGAACACCGCGGCGGCATCGGTGGAGCCGACGATGGCGCCGATCAGCAGGCCCTCCACCAGGCTCAGGTCGAACAGCCAGGCGGCGGCGATGCCGGTCAGTCCGGCAGTGATCAGCACGCCGGCGGTGGCCAGCGACAGGGAGGGCCAGAGCGCCACCCGGAAACTCTTGACCCGGGTGCGCATGCCGCCGTCGAGGAGGATCACCGCCAGCGCCAGGTTGCCCACCAGGTAGGCCAGGGAGTAGTCGGCGAAGTCGATGCCGCCAGGGCCGTCGGTGCCGGCGAGCATGCCGACGGCGAGGAAGATCACCAGGATGGGGATGCCGAAGCGCGAGCCGAGGGCGCTGACCAGGATGCTCAGGGCCACCAGCAATGCACCGATCAGGAACAGGTTATTGATGGCGCTGGCGTCCAAGGGGCTGCTCCGGGTTATAAGGAGAGGGCGCCTTATGCATGGCGCGTGCCAGTGATTCTAACCCGCGCCTTTGCCGCGCTGTCAAAAAAACACCCCGCCAGGGCGGGGTGATTGCGTACACGGCGCCGGGCGCTTAGAACCAGGCCCCCTGCATGCTCAAGGTGCAGTCGTCGCGGGCCTCCAGTAGCGCCAGTTCGTGCTGGCAGCCCGGCACTTCCCAGGTCAGGAAGTAGCGCGCGGCCTGCAGTTTGCCGCGATAGAAGTCGGCGTCGGCCGCCTGGCCGCCGGCCAGGCCCTGCTCGGCGCGAATCGCCTGTTCCAGCCAGCGCCAGCCGATGACCAGGTGGCCGAACACCTTGAGGTACAGCGCCGAGTTGGCCAGGCCCTGGTTGACCTGGCCGCTCATCAGGTCGCCGAGCAGGGCCAGGGTCACCGCCTGCAGGCGCGCCAGCAGCTGCTCCAGGGGCTGGCGCAGGGCGTCCAGCGACCGATGAGCCTCGGCGCGCTGGCAGGTGCTCTGGATCAGCTTGAGCAGTTGCTTGAGCGCAGCGCCGCCGTTCATCGCCACCTTGCGCCCGAGCAGGTCGAGGGACTGGATGCCGTGGGTGCCCTCGTGGATCGGGTTGAGCCGGTTGTCGCGGTAGTACTGCTCCACCGGGTACTCGCGGGTGTAGCCGTGACCGCCGAGGACCTGGATCGCCAGTTCGTTGGCCTTGAGGCAGAACTCCGAGGGCCAGGACTTGACGATCGGGGTGAGCAGGTCGAGCAGTTCCAGGGCGTCCTTGCGCGCCTGCTCGTCGGCCAGGGTCTGGGTGTCGTCGAACAGCCGCGCGGCATACAGGCCGAGGTCGAAGGCGCCTTCGACGTAGGCCTTCTGGGCCAGCAGCATGCGCCGCACGTCGGCGTGCTCGAGGATCGCCACCTGCGCGCTGCTCGGGTCCTTGCCGTCGGGCTGGCGGCCCTGGGGGCGCTGGCGGGCGTAGTCCAGGGAATACAGGTAGCCGGCGTAGCCGAGCATGGTGGCGCCCATGCCGACGCCGATGCGCGCCTCGTTCATCATCTGGAACATGTAGGACAGGCCCTGGTGCGGCTGGCCCAGCAGGTAGCCGACGCAGTCGCCGTTGTCGCCGAAGTTCAGCGCGGTGGAGGTGGTGCCGCGCCAGCCCATCTTGTGGAACAGCCCGGCCAGCAGCACGTCGTTGCGCGGGCCGAGGGCGCCGTCGTCGCCGACCAGGAACTTCGGCACGATAAACAGGCTGATGCCCTTCACCCCGGGCGGCGCGTCCGGCAGCCTGGCCAGGACCATGTGCACGATATTCTCGGAAATCGGCTGGTCGCCGCCGGAAATGAAGATCTTGTTGCCGCGGATCCGGTAGCTGCCGTCGGCGGCCGGTTCGGCGCGGGTGCGGATATCCGACAGGGAGGAGCCGGCATGGGGCTCGGTCAGGGCCATGGTGCCAAAGCAGCGGCCCTCGAGCATAGGCTGGAGGAAGCGCTCCTTCTGCTCCGGGCTGCCGAAGGCCTCGATCAGGTTGGCCGCGCCCATGGTCAGCAGCGAGTAGGAGCTGGTGGCGATGTTGGCCGCCTGGAAATGGGCGAAACAGGCCTGGGACAGCAGGTTGGGCAGCTGCATGCCGCCGGCCTCGAAGTCGCGGGTAGCGTTGAGAAACCCCGCCTCATGGAAGGCCTTCAGGGCCGGTGCGACTTCGTCGATCAGCACGGCGGCCCCGTCGACGTACTGCGGCTCCTGTTCGTCGCCCTTGCGGTTGTGCGGGGCATACAGGCGTTCGGCGATGCTGCGCGCCGTGTCGATGGCGGCGTCGAAGGTTTCGCGGCTGTGGTCGGCGAAGCGTTCGCGCTCGGTCAGGGCTTGGGCATCGAGCACTTCGTAGAGCTCGAAGGCCAGGTTGCGGGCGCTCAGCAGGGTCTCGGACATGGTCGGGCCTCCAGTGAATGGGGCCGAGTCTAGGCAGCCGCTCATGGGCTGCCCAGCACTATCGATGGGCGTGATAAAGGTTCACATGGCCAGCCCCGCGGCCAGTTGCTGGGTCAGCTCGGCGGCGCCGATGGGCCGGCAGCCGGCGAGGTTCTGCCCGGCCCAGAGCGGCGAGCAGTCGCCCAGGTCCCGGCTTTCGGCGGCGGCGCGCAGGGGCGCGATGGCAGCGCCTGCCAGGGGGAAGGCTGGCACACCGTCGGGCATGGCCCCGAGGCTGCGCATCAGGCGGTTGACGATGCCGCGTGCGGGGCGGCCGCTGAACAGGGTGGTCAGGGCGGTGTGCTGCGCCGCCGGACTCTGCAGGGCGGCGCGGTGTACCGCACTGGTAGTGGCCTCGGGACACAGCAGGTAGGCGCTGCCGACCTGCACCCCGGCCGCGCCCAGCGTCCGGGCCGCGGCCACGCCGCGGGCGTCGCCGACACCGCCGGCGGCGATCACCGGCAGGCCCACGGCCTGCACCACCTGCGGCAGCAGGGCGAAGGTGCCGAGCTGGCTGGACAGGTCCATGTCGAGGAACAGGCCGCGATGGCCGCCGGCTTCGAGGCCCTGGGCGATGATCGCATCGACGCCGCGGGCTTCGAGCCACAGGGCCTCGCGCACCGTGGTGGCGCAGCCGAGGATCTTCGCGCCGCTGGCCCGTACCCGCTGCAGCAAGTCGGGCGCCGGCAGACCGAAGTGGAAGCTGACCACCGCCGGGCGCAACTCCTCCACCAGATCGGCCATGGCCGCGTCGAACGGCTGGCGTCCGGGGCCGGAAGGGATGGTCTCGGGGTCGAGCTCGAACTCGGCGTAGAGGGGGGCGAGCCGCTGCCGCCAGGCCGCCTCGCGCGCGGCATCCGGTTGTGGCTGCGGGTGGCAGAAGAAATTCAGGTTGCACGGCCGCGCGGTGGCAGCCCGCAGGGCCAGCAACTGTGTGCGCAGGGCGGCGGCGTCGAGCATGGCCGCCGGCAGCGAGCCAAGGCCGCCGGCCTGGCATACGGCGATGGCCAGGCGCTGGTCCTGGGCGCCGGCCATGGGCGCCTGGATGATGGGAAGTTCGCTGCCGAGCAGTTCCTGCAGGTTCATGGGGGCCTCCTTGGCCAAGGGCTGTGTGACCGGGGCAGCTTGCCACAATTGTGTGTCGGTTCGTCGCCGGTGGCCGCTGGCGGTTACACTGCGCCCCTGTCCCGAGGGAGCCCCGATGAACTACCGCCATGCCTTTCACGCCGGCAACCACGCCGACGTGCTGAAACACCTGATTCTCTGTCGCCTGATCGCCCTGCTGTCGCGCAAGGAGGCCCCCTTCGCCTACCTCGACAGTCATGCCGGCGTCGGTCTCTATGACCTGGCTGGCGATCAGGCCAGCCGCACCGGTGAGTGGCTGGAGGGCATCGCCCGCCTGTGGCAGGCCGAGGACGTGCCGGATCAATTGCTCGACTACCTCGAGGTGGTGCGCGCCATGAACCCGGATGGCGTGCTGCGCCACTACCCGGGTTCGCCGGAACTGGTGCGCCTGCTCAGCCGCGAGCAGGACCGCCTGCAGCTCAACGAGAAGCACCCGGAAGACGGCCGCCTGCTCAAGGAGAACATGGCCGGCGATCGGCGCGTGGCCGTGCACCTGGGCGAGGGCTGGCACGTGCCGCGGGCCCTGCTGCCGACGCGGGAAAAGCGCGTGCTGCTGCTGATCGACCCGCCGTTCGAGAAGGCCGATGAGCTGGAGCGCTGCGTGCAGTCGCTGAACGAGGCCATCGGCCGCATGCGTCAGGCGGTGGTGGCGATCTGGTATCCGATCAAGGCGCTGGACCAGCTCAAGCGCTTCTACCGCGACCTGGAAAAGAGTGCGGCGCCCAAGCTGCTGCGCGTCGAGCTCTACGTGCAGTCGACCGACGAGGCGCAGCGCCTGAACGGCTCCGGCCTGGTCATCAGCAATCCGCCCTGGGGCCTGGAGGAGGAACTCAGGCAGCTGCTGCCCTGGCTGGCCGAGCGCCTGGCCCAGGGCCAGGGCGGCTGGCGCCTGGACTGGCTGATCGAGGAAAAGGCGCCCGGCTGAGCCGGGCCGTCGCGGCCGCGTCAGGCCGGCAGGCACACCCCGGTGCCACCGAGACCGCAGTAGCCGCCGGGGTTCTTCGCCAGGTACTGCTGGTGATAGGCCTCGGCATAGTAGAAGGGTGGCGCCTCGGCGATCTCGGTGGTGATGGCGCCGAGGCCGGCCTTGTCCAGTTCGGCCTGGAAGGCGGCCTGGCTGGCCAGGGCGGCGTCCAGTTGGGCGGCATCCTGGCAGTAGATCGCCGAGCGGTACTGGCTGCCGACGTCATTGCCCTGGCGCATGCCCTGGGTCGGGTTGTGCGCCTCCCAGAACACCTTCAGAAGGGCCTCGAAGCTGGTCTGCTGCGGGTCGAAGACCACCAGCACCGCTTCGGTGTGGCCGGTCAGGCCCGAGCAGGTTTCCTCGTAGGTCGGGTTCGGCGTGTGGCCGCCGGCATAGCCGACTGCGGTGGTCCACACCCCCGGCTGCTGCCAGAAGCGCCGTTCGGCGCCCCAGAAACAGCCGAGAGCAAACACGGCTTGTTGCAGGCCGGCGGGAAAGGGCGGCTGCAGCGGATTGCCGTTGACGTAGTGGGCCTGGGGCACCGGCAGCGGCGTGGCGCGGCCGGGCAGGGCCTGCTCGGCAGTGGGCAGTTCGAGTTTGTGGGCGAGTATTTGCGAACGCAGAACCATAAGCCGTGTCCTCAACGAAGAAGGGGTGTGCAGATAGACCGCGCGTGGGCCGCGGTGTTACAGATCAATCAGCCCTGCGGGCGGCAGGGGTAGCGTTTCAGGCTGTCGATCAGCTCCCGCCCGGCGATCGGCCGGTCGAACAGGTAGCCCTGGCCGATATCGCACTGCTGGCGGCGCAGGAAGCCCAGCTGGGCGGCACTCTCGATGCCTTCGGCGACCACCTTGAGCTTGAGGTTGTGGGCCATGGCGATCACCGCCGAGGTGATTTCCATGTCGTCCTGATTTTCCGGGATGTCGTTGATGAAACTGCGGTCGATCTTGATCACGTCGATGGGGAATTTCTTCAGGTAGCTCAGGGACGAGTAGCCGGTGCCGAAGTCGTCCATCGCCAGGGTCAGGCCCAGGCTCTTCAGGTGGCTGAGCTGCTCGCGGGTGTCGTCTGTAGCTTCCAGCAGCAGGCTTTCGGTCAGCTCCAGTTCCAGCAGCGCGGGGGCCAGCTGTTCCTCGCGCAGGATCGCCTCGATCGAGCCGACCAGGTCGGGGTCGGAGAACTGCTTGGGTGACAGGTTGATGGCCACCTGCAGGTCGCCGAGGCCGAGGCGGGTCATCTGCCGGCTCATGCGACAGGCCTGTCGCAGCACCCATTTGCCGATGGGGATGATCAGGCCGGTCTCCTCGGCCACGCTGATGAACTGGTCCGGGCGGATCATGCCCTTTTCCGGGTGGTGCCAGCGCAACAGGGCCTCCAGGCCGAGCAGCTGGCCGCTCTTCAGGCACAGCTTGGGCTGGTAGAAGACTTCCAGTTCGTTCTGGGTCAGGGCGCGGCGCAGGTTGCTCTCGAGGAACAGCTTGTAGTCGGCCTCGGCGTTCAGCGCGTCGGTGAACACCTGAAGCTGGTGCTTGCCGTTGGCCTTGGCCTTGTGCAGGGCCAGGCCGGCGTGCTTCATCAGGGTTTGCGGGTCGCGGCCATGGTGCGGTGCGCAGGCCAGGCCCAGCGAGCCGGTGATGCTGATCAACTGGCTGTCGACGAACAGCGGCTTGTCCAGGGTCTGCAGGATCTGCCGGGCGATGCACTGGCCGTCCTCGTCGCCGCTGTCCTCGAGGAGGATGGCGAACTCGTTGCTGGCGAAGCGGGCCAGCACGCTGCTCGGGGTCAGGCTGTTGCGCAGGCGCCGGGCCAGACTGCTGAGCAGCTTGTCGCCGGTCTGGTGGCCGAGGCTGTCGTTGATCCGCTTGAAGTTGTCGATGTCCACCAGCAGCAGGCTCATCGGCCTGCCGTCAGCCAGGGCGAAGCGATCCTCCAGGGCGCGGATGAAGGCGTAGCGGTTGCCCAGGCCGGTGAGGTTGTCGCTGAACGCCAGGCGTTCGATGCGCTGCTGGGCGTGCTTGGTTTCGGTGATGTCTTCGTAGATGCCGATGTAGTGGGTGAGGCTGCCGTCATCGGCATGCACCTTGGAAATCGACAGCTGGCTCCAGTAGGGCTCGAAATTCTTGCGCCGGCTCTTGAACTCGCCCTGCCAGCTGTTGTGCTCGGACAGCCCGGAACCGGCCTCGAACAACAGGTCGTTGAGGTTTTCCAGGGCCGGCAGCTCGGACAGCCGACGGCCCTGGACCTCGGCGGCGCTGTACTGGGTGATGGTGGTGAAGCTGGGGTTGACGTATTCCACCAGGCCGTCGCGGTCGAGCAGGATAAAGGCGCTGGCGCTCTGCTCGACCGCGCGCTGGAACAGGTGCAGGGCGCTGGCGGTGCTGCGTCGCTGATGGTCGACGAGGATCTGCCCATACTGCGCGGCCAGCTCGCCGGCGAAGGCCACCTCGCCCGCCTGCCAGGTGCGTGGCCCGCCGACATGCTCCAGGCAGAACACGCCGGCCACTTTGCCGTCGACTCGGATGGCGGTATCGAGTATGGCGCCGATGCCCATGGGGCGCAGGTAGTGCTCGTTCAGTTCGCAGGTGCGCGGGTCGCGCAGGGCGTCGTGGGCGTCGATGGCCCGGCCGCCCTGCAGGGCGTGCAGATAGACCGGGTACTGGCCGGCGTCCAGGGTGGCGCCCGGCTCGTGCAGGTCGAGGTCGCGACGGTACAGGCTCACCGGCTCGAGAGTGGCCCCCTGCAGGTGCCAGATGCCGGCCCTGGCCACCGCGTAGGTGTCGCAGGCGGCGCGGGTAATCAGCTCGGCGGCTTGATGCAGCGAGTCGCCGCTGCTGTAGCGATGACTCGCCAGGCGCTGGGTCAACACCTGCTGGGCGCGGGTAAAGGCCTGATCGAAGGCTTGGGCGAGAGGGGCCGGCGGGGTCAATGCCAGCAGGCCGTCGAGGTTCGGCCCTGGCGTTTCGGCGAACGGCGATTCCGGCTCGGCGATCAGCAGGTAACCACGCAGCAGGTGGCGGTTGCGCTGCTTGAAGGGTTCGCCGAGCTCCGTGAGCCTGAGCGCGCCGCGCGGCGTATGCAGGGTGTAGTGCACCAGATAGCGCGCGTTACACGCCAGTTGCTGCTGAATCGAGTCGTGTTGGCGATGGCGCGCCTCGGGCTCCATCAGGCTGGCGTAGGGGGCATCGATCAGGGCGCAGAGTTCGCTGGCGGCAATGCCGAGGCGCTGCTCGCAGTCGGGGTCGAGAAACAATAGCGTCCAACTGGCCTCGTTCAGCCGCTCGAAGCGCAGCAGGCCGAGGCGCTCGGGCGCTGGCAACTGCGTCACAACCTCGGCCGCTAGGAGGCTCGCGGCATCGGGATGGCTTTTCATTGAGGGGCTGGCTTCCAGTATGCTGACCGAGTCGGGGTCTCGGCCCACTTCACTATCGCGTCGGGTAAGGGTGCATCATGCTATTACGACTGACAAGTAAAGTAATTTCCGCCGTGCTGCTTGGCGGCTGTCTGCTGGCCGGCCCGCTTTACGCCGCCGAGTCTGCCTCCAGCCTCGGCGGTGCCGAACAGGATCGCTACCTGGCCGAGCTCAAGCGCCTGTACCTGACCCAGGATGAGCGTCAGGCGCTGCTCGCGCACAGCAACGATCTGCTCAAGACCTATGCCCTGAGCGCGGCCTACCAGGTCGGCCAGGCGCAGCGCCAGGACCTGCGCTATCAATTGCGCCTGGGCGGCCCCGGGGAGCTGCTGCTGCGCGAGGAGATCCGCAGCGCCGAGGGGGCGGATGTCGCCGTGCGCAACCAGCGCATCGCGCTGTTCGGCGTCGACCCCTATATCCGCTACGACTGCCCGACTTCTGGTATCAGCTGTGTGCTGTTCAGCCCGGCGGACGGCAGCCCGCTGCTGAGCATCGTGCGTGATCACAAGGGCGCCGCCGAGCTGGCCAAGGCCCTGAGCTTCCTGATCCGCAACCTGCAGAAGGGGTAGGGCGCAAGGCGAGCGGGCAAAAAAAACCCCGCCTAGTCAGGCGGGGTCGAGGGTACGAGCGTGGCGTGCTCGAAAGTTGCGGCTTGCGCTTACAGCAGCATGGTGCGGATGTCCGTCAGCACCTCGCCCAGACGCTTGGTGAAGCGTGCGGCGGCGGCGCCGTTGATCACCCGGTGATCGTAGGACAGCGACAGTGGCAGCATCAGCTTGGGCTGGAAGGCCTTGCCATCCCAGACCGGCTGTATGGTGGCCTTGCTGACGCCGAGGATCGCCACTTCCGGAGCGTTGACGATCGGCGTGAAGCCGGTGCCGCCAATGTGACCGAGGCTGGAAATGGTGAAGCAGGCGCCCTGCATGTCATCGGCCGAGAGCTTCTTGGTGCGCGCTTTCTCCGCCAGGGCCGCCGCTTCAGCGGCCAGCTGCAGCAGGCTCTTCTGGTCGACGTTCTTGATCACCGGCACCAGCAGGCCGTCCGGGGTGTCCACGGCGAAGCCTATGTGCACGTATTTCTTGCGGATCACCGCCTTGCCGCTGGGCGCCAGTGAACTGTTGAAGTCCGGCAGCTCCTTGAGCAGGTAGGCGCAGGCCTTGAGCAGCAGGGGCAGCACGGTCAGCTTGACCCCGGCTTTCTCGGCGACCGCCTTCTGGGCGACGCGGAAGGCTTCCAGCTCGGTGATGTCGGCCGAGTCGAACTGGGTCACGTGCGGCACGTTGAGCCAGCTGCGGTGCAGGTTGGCGGCGCCGACCTGCATCAGGCGGGTCATCGCCACTTCTTCCACTTCACCGAACTTGCTGAAGTCCACGGCCGGAATCGGCGGGATGCCAGCGCCGCCGGTGGCGCCGGCCGGCGCCTCCTTGGCCTTCTGCATCATCGCCTTGACGTAGACCTGCACGTCTTCCTTGAGGATTCGACCCTTGGGGCCGCTGCCGTTGATGGCGCCCAGTTCGACGCCGAACTCGCGGGCCAGCTGGCGCACCGCCGGACCGGCATGCACCTTGGCGCCGTCACGCTTGGGCGCGCCGGTGACGCTGGCGGCGGCTGCCGCCAGCTTGGCGATGGCGCTGACTTCGGCGGCCACTTCCGGGGACGCGCCGGGAGGGGTGCTGTGCACCGCCGGGGCGGCAGCCGGGGCCGGAGCGGCTTCGGCCGCAGGGGCCGCGGCGCCTACGACCTTCAGCTTGAGGATCAGGTCGCCGGTGCCGACTTCGGCGTCCAGCTGGACCTCGACGCTTTCCACTGTGCCGGCGGCCGGAGAGGGGATCTCCATGCTGGCCTTGTCCGACTCCAGGGTGATCAGCGACTGGTCGGCTTCGACCTTGTCACCGGCCTTGACCAGCACTTCGATGACCTTGACCTTGCCGTCTGTGCCGATATCCGGGACGTGCACGTCCTGCACCGACTCGCTCGCCGGCGCTGCCGCGGGTTGTTCGGCCTTGGCGGCAGGCTTCTCTTCCTGGGCCTCGGCCTTGGCCGGCTGTTCGGCCTTGGGCGCGGCCTCGGCCGCCCCTTCGACTTCCAGCTCGAGCAGTTCGTCGCCTTCTTTCAGACGGTCGCCCAGCTTGACCTTGAGGCTCTTGATGATCCCGGCCTTGGGGGCCGGGATTTCCATGCTGGCCTTGTCCGACTCGAGGGTCAGCAGGCTCTGGTCGGCTTCGATACGGTCGCCGACCTTGACCATCAGCTCGATGACTTCACCTTCGCCACTGCCGATATCGGGTACGCGGATTAGTTCGCTCACAGTGCGTCTCCTTAGCAGTCCAGCGGGTTACGTTTTTCCGGGTCGATGCCGAACTTGGCAATGGCCTCGGCCACCACCTTGGGTTCGATATCGCCACGGTCGGCGAGGGCTTCCAGGGCGGCCAGGACGATCCAGTTGCGGTCCACTTCGAAGAAGTGGCGCAGCTTCTGGCGGCTGTCGCTGCGGCCGAAGCCGTCGGTGCCCAGCACCTTGTATTCCTTGCTCGGAACCCACTGGCGGATCTGGTCGGCGAACAGCTTCATGTAGTCGGTGCTGGCGATGACCGGGCCCTGACGGCCCTTCAGGCACTGCTCGACGTAGGTCAGCTGCGGCTTCTGCTCCGGGTGCAGGCGGTTGTGACGCTCCACCGCCAGGCCTTCGCGGCGCAGTTCGTTGAAGCTGGTCACGCTCCACACGTCGGCGCCGATGTTGTACTCCTCGCGGAGGATCTTCGCCGCGGCGCGCACTTCGCGCAGGATGGTGCCGCTGCCCAGCAGCTGCACGTGGTGGGCGGCTTCCCTCTTGTCCTCTTCGAGCAGGTACATGCCCTTGATGATGCCTTCCTCGACACCTTCGGGCATGGCCGGCTGCTGGTAGGCCTCGTTCATCACGGTGATGTAGTAGAAGACGTTCTCCTGCTCTTCCATCATCCGCCGCGTGCCTTCACGAATGATCACCGCCAGCTCGTAGCCGTAGGTCGGATCATAGGTGCGGCAGTTGGGGATGGTCGCGGCCATCAGGTGGCTGTGACCGTCCTCGTGCTGCAGGCCTTCGCCGTTCAGTGTGGTGCGGCCGGCGGTGCCGCCGATCAGGAAACCACGGGTGCGGCTGTCGCCGGCGGCCCAGGCCAGGTCGCCGATGCGCTGGAAGCCGAACATCGAGTAGAAGATGTAGAACGGCAGCATGGGCTGGTTGTGGCAGCTGTAGCTGGTGCCCGCGGCGATGAAGGAGCTCATGGCGCCGGCTTCGTTGATGCCTTCCTCGAGGATCTGACCCTTCTTGTCCTCGCGGTAGAACATCACCTGGTCCTTGTCGACCGGCTCGTACAGCTGGCCGACCGAGGAGTAGATGCCGAGCTGACGGAACATGCCTTCCATGCCGAAGGTGCGCGCCTCGTCGGGAATGATCGGCACGATGCGCTCGCCCAGTTCCTTGTCCTTGACCAGCTGCGCGAGGATGCGCACGAAGGCCATGGTGGTGGAGATTTCGCGGTCGCCGGAGCCGTCGAGGATGGCCTTGAGGGTATCCAGCGGCGGGGTCGGCACGGCGAAGCTGTTGGCGCGGCGCTGCGGCACGAAACCGCCCAGGGCCTCGCGCTTCTTGCGCAGGTACTTGCCTTCGGCGCTGTCGGGCGCCGGCCTGAAGAACGGCAGGTTCTCCAGCTCGTCGTCCTTGACCGGGATGTCGAAGCGGTCGCGGAATTTCTTCAGGCTGTCGACATCGACCTTCTTGGTGTTGTGGGCGGTGTTCTTCGCCTCGCCGGCACCGGTGCCATAACCCTTGACGGTCTTGGCCAGGACGACGGTCGGTTGACCCTGGTGGTTGACCGCCTGGTGGTAGGCCGCATAGACCTTGTACGGGTCGTGGCCGCCACGGTTGAGCTTCCAGATCTCGTCGTCGGAGAGGTCCTTGACCATCTCCTTGAGTTCCGGGCTGTTGAAGAAGTGCTCACGGACGAAGGCGCCGTCTTTGGCCTTGTAGTTCTGGTATTCGCCGTCGATCACTTCGTCCATCCGGCGTTGCAGGATACCGTCGACGTCCTTGGCCAGCAGCGGGTCCCAGAAGCGGCCCCAGACCACCTTGTTGACGTTCCAGCCGCCGCCGCGGAACACGCCTTCCAGTTCCTGGATGATCTTGCCGTTGCCGCGCACCGGGCCGTCGAGGCGCTGCAGGTTGCAGTTGATGACGAAGATCAGGTTGTCCAGCTTCTCGCGGCCGGCCAGGGAGATGGCGCCGAGGGATTCCGGCTCGTCGCACTCGCCGTCACCCATGAAGCACCAGACCTTCTGCTTGCCGGCGGGGATAAAGCCGCGGGCTTCCAGGTACTTCATGAAGCGCGCCTGGTAGATCGCCTGGATCGGGCCCAGGCCCATGGATACGGTGGGGAACTGCCAGAAGTCCGGCATCAGCCAGGGGTGCGGGTAGGACGACAGGCCCTGGCCGTCCACTTCCTGGCGGAAGTTCTTGAGCTGGTCTTCGCTGATCCGGCCTTCCATGAAGGCACGGGCGTAGATGCCGGGGGAGGCGTGGCCCTGATAGAAGACCAGGTCGCCGCCGTGTTCGTCGGTCGGGGCCTGGAAGAAGTAGTTGAAACCGATGTCATACAGCGTTGCGGAGGAGGCGAAGCTGGAGATGTGACCGCCCAGGTCCGGGTCCTGCAGGTTGGTGCGCATCACCATGGCCAGCGCGTTCCAGCGTACCAGCGAGCGGATGCGGCGTTCCATGAACAGGTCGCCAGGCATGCGTGCTTCGTGGGTCACCGGGATGGTGTTGCGATAGGGCGTGGTGATGGCGTAGGGCAACTGGGAACCACTGCGGGTGGCCAGCTCGCCCATGCGGGTCATCAGGTAATGAGCGCGGTCTTCACCCTCATGGTCGAGGACGGACTCTAGGGCGTCCAGCCATTCCTGGGTTTCGACGGGATCGAGGTCTTGCATGGCTTGCTCCAGGGCGGAAAGGCTTCCAGAATCGGAGGCCAGGGATTCGTGGCCGGCTTCGTGAGCGGGACACGTAAATTCTTGGATTCACCGGGGGTAGGACCGGCCTCGTGTAGTTTTACTACATATCGACGGCGATTTCAGCCCTTTGGATACAAACTTTAGTAGCAAAACTACACTTTATTTTGGCTGATCGTCGCGCGCACCGCGGCGAGGCCTGCGGAATCCAGCTATTTCGCGCGCCACCTGCAGCCCGCCGAAAAGGATAGACCATGAGCCTGCCAGTGCTGGTCTCTTTGCCCGCCTCTCTCGACCCCTTGGCGCAACGCGCCGAGCAGTCCTTCAGGGCGGCCCTGGCCGATCTCGGCGACGCCGCCGTGGTGCGTTTCGACGCCTGGCCGCAGGTCCGGCGCGAGGCGTGGAAGCGCGCGGCCGCGGCCAGCGACTTCGTCGCGCAGCAGGCCCTGCGCGATCCACAGATGCTGCTGGAGCTAGCCGAATCGGGCGAGCTGGAGCGCAGCCTGTCGGCGGGGGAGCTGCGCGATCAGCTGGTGGCCGCGCTGCAGGATTGCGCTGACGAGGACGAGCTGGGACTGCGCCTGCGACGTTTTCGCAACCGTCAGCAGTTGCGCATCATCTGGCGCGATGTCGCTCGTCAGGCCGACCTGGTCGAGACCTGTCGCGACCTCTCCGACCTGGCCGACGCCTGCATCGATCTGGCCTACCACTGGCTCTATCCCCACCACTGCGCTCAGTTCGGCACGCCGATCGGGCGGCGCAGTGGCCAGCCCCAGCACATGGTGATCCTCGGCATGGGCAAGCTGGGGGCGCACGAGCTCAACCTGTCCTCGGACATCGACCTGATCTTCGGCTACCCGGAAGGCGGCGAGACCGAGGGGGTGCGCCGCTCCCTGGACAATCAGGAGTTCTTCATCCGCCTGGGGCAGCGGCTGATCAAGGCGCTGGATGCCATCACCGTCGAAGGCTTCGTGTTCCGCACCGACATGCGTCTGCGTCCCTACGGCTCGTCCGGTGCCCTGGTCTTCAGCTTCAATGCGCTGGAGCAGTACTACCAGGATCAGGGCCGCGACTGGGAGCGCTACGCCATGATCAAGGCGCGGGTGGTCGGCGGCGACCCGGTCGCCGGCGAGCAGCTGCTGGAGATGCTGAGGCCCTTCGTCTATCGGCGCTACCTGGACTTTTCCGCCATCGAGGCGCTGCGCAGCATGAAGCTGCTGATCCAGCAGGAAGTGCGGCGCAAGGGCATGGCCGAGAATATCAAGCTCGGCGCCGGTGGCATCCGCGAGGTGGAGTTCATCGCCCAGGCGTTCCAGCTGATCCACGGCGGGCGCGACCTCAGCCTGCAGCAGCGTCCCCTGCTCAAGGTCTTGCGCACCCTCGAGGGGCAGGGTTACCTGCCTGGCGCGGTGACCGACGAGCTGCGCGAGGGCTACGAGTTTCTGCGTTACACCGAACATGCCTTGCAGGCGATCGACGACCGGCAGACGCAGATGCTGCCGGACGGCGACCTGGATCGGGCGCGGGTTGCCTTCATCCTCGGCTTCGACAACTGGCAGGCGTTCCACGAGCGGCTGATGCACTGGCGCGAGCGGGTCGACTGGCACTTCCGGCAGGTGATCGCCGATCCGGACGAGGATCAGGACGGCGAAATCGACGAGGTGATTGGCGGCGAATGGCTGCCGCTGTGGGAGGACGCCCAGGACGAGGCGGCGGCCTGCCGCCAGCTCGGCGATGCCGGCTTTGCCGATGCCCTGGCGGCCCGCCAGCGCCTGGCCGGCCTGCGCAGCAGTAATCAGGTGCGGACCATGCAGCGCCTCGGGCGCGAGCGGCTGGATGCCTTCATTCCGCGATTGCTGGCTCAGGCCGTGGAGCATGATGACCCGGACCTGGTGCTCGAAAGGGTGTTGCCGCTGGTCGAGGCGGTGGCGCGGCGCTCGGCCTACCTGGTGCTGCTGACGGAGAATCCCGGCGCCCTGCAGCGCCTGCTGACCCTGTGTGCCGCCAGCCCCTGGATCGCCGAGCAGATCACCCGCTTTCCGCTGCTGCTCGACGAGTTGCTCAACGAGGGGCGGTTGTTCAAGCCGCCGCAGGCGCCCGAGCTGGCCGCCGAGCTGCGCGAGCGACTGATGCGCATCCCCGAGGACGACCTGGAGCAGCAGATGGAGGCGCTGCGCCACTTCAAGCTGGCCCACCGCCTGCGTGTGGCGGCCTCGGAGATCGCCGGCACCCTGCCGCTGATGAAGGTCAGCGACTACCTGACCTGGCTGGCCGAGTCGATCCTCGACCAGGTGCTGGCCCTGGCCTGGCGCCAAACCGTGGCCAAGCACGGCACGCCGCGCCGCGCCGATGGCAGCGCCTGCGACCCCGACTTCATCATCGTCGGCTACGGCAAGGTCGGCGGCATCGAGCTGGGGCACGGCTCGGATCTGGATCTGGTGTTCATCCACGATGGCGACCCGCAGGCCGAGACCGATGGCGCAAAGCCCATCGACGGCGCGCAATTCTTCACCCGCCTGGGGCAGCGCATCATCCACCTGCTGACCACCCAGACCAACTCGGGGCAGCTCTACGAGGTGGACATGCGCCTGCGCCCCTCCGGCGCCTCGGGGTTGCTGGTCAGCTCCCTCGGTGCCTTCCAGCGCTACCAGGAGAGCGAGGCCTGGACCTGGGAGCATCAGGCGCTGGTGCGTGCGCGGGTGCTGGTGGGATGTCCGCGCGTCGGTCAGGCCTTCGAGGCCGTGCGCGCAGCGGTGCTGGGGCGCGAGCGCGATCTCGACACGCTGCGCGCGGAGGTCAGCGAGATGCGCGCGAAGATGCGCGACAACCTCGGCAGCAAGGCCACGGCTGCCGGCACTGCGGCCAATGCCTTCGAGGCCGCGGCGCCCTTCGACCTCAAGCAGGATGCCGGAGGTATCGTCGATATTGAATTTATGGTGCAATACGCGGCCCTGGCCTGGTCGCGACAGTACCCGGAGCTGCTCGAGTTCACCGACAACATCCGCATACTGGAAGGGTTGGAGCGCGTGGGCTTGTTGCCGGGCGAAGACGCCCTGCTGCTGCAGGAGATCTACAAGGCCTACCGCCAGGCGGCCCACCGTCAGGCGCTGCAGAAGCAGCCGGGGGTGGTGAGCGGCGACCAGTTTCATGTCGAACGGCGCAGCGTGCTGCGCATCTGGCAGGCGCTTGGCTTGAACTGAATTGAGTGTCGATCGGCGGGCGCAGTGTCGGCCGGTCGCGGTGTACGAATCGAATTTGAGGAGCAGGCAACTATGTCGATGGCCGATCGTGATGGTGTGATTTGGTATGACGGCAAGCTGGTGCCGTGGCGCGACGCCACCACCCATGTGCTGACCCACACCCTGCACTATGGCATGGGCGTGTTCGAGGGCGTGCGTGCGTACAACACCCCCGATGGCACGGCGATCTTCCGCCTGCAGGCGCACACCGACCGCCTGTTCGATTCCGCCCACATCATGGGCATGAAGATTCCCTTCAGCAAAGACGAGATCAACGAGGCGACCCGCGCCGCGGTCCGCGAGAACAACCTGGAAAGCGCCTACATCCGCCCGATGGTGTTCTACGGATCCGAAGCCATGGGCCTGCGCGCCAGCGGCCTGAAGGTCCAGGTGATCGTGGCAGCGTGGAACTGGGGCGCCTACATGGGCGACGAGGCCCTGCAGGTCGGCATCAAGGTGCGCACCAGCTCCTTCACCCGTCACCACGTCAACATCTCGATGACCCGGGCCAAGGCCAACGGCAACTACATCAACTCGATGCTGGCCCTGCAGGAAGCCATCTCCGGCGGCGCCGACGAGGCCATGCTGCTGGACCCGGAAGGCTACGTGGCCGAGGGTTCGGGCGAGAACATCTTCCTGGTCAAGGATGGTGTGGTGTACACCCCGGAAGTCACCTCCTGCCTCAACGGCATCACCCGCAACACCGTGCTGACCCTGGCCGAGGAGCTGGGCATCCAGGTGATCGAGAAGCGCATCACCCGCGATGAGGTGTATATCGCCGACGAGGCCTTCTTCACCGGCACCGCCGCCGAAGTCACGCCGATCCGCGAAGTCGATGGCCGCCAGATCGGCGCCGGCCGCCGCGGCCCGGTAACCGAAAAGCTGCAGACCGCCTACTTCGACCTGGTGACCGGCAAGACCCGCAATCACGCCGAATGGCGCACCCTGGTCAAGTAAGAGTGCGGGGCGGGCAGCCGCCCGTCGAGGCGGTGGGTGGTCGCTAACTGAGCGATAAGGCAACTACAACCGGGAGGCGCAAGCCTCCTCGGTCGTTTCTGGGATAGGCATGAGAATACTGATCGTAGGCCCCAGCTGGGTGGGCGACATGGTGATGGCGCAGACGCTGTTCCAGTGCCTGAAGCAGCGCCACGGCGACTGCCAGATCGATGTGCTGGCGCCCGAGTGGAGCCGGCCGATCCTCGAGCGCATGCCCGAGGTGCGGCGTGCCCTGAGCTTTCCGCTCGGCCATGGCGTGCTGCAGCTGGCGACCCGGCGGCGGATCGGCAAGTCCCTGGCCGGCGAGTACGATCAGGCGATCCTGCTGCCCAACTCCCTCAAGTCCGCCCTGGTGCCCTACTTCGCCGGCATTCCCAAGCGCATCGGCTGGAAGGGCGAGATGCGCTACGGGCTGCTCAACGACCTGCGGCGCCTGGACGAGCAGCGCTACCCGCTGATGATCGAGCGCTTCATGGCCCTGGCGTTCGCGCCGGGGGCGGACCTGCCCCGGCCCTACCCGCGGCCGAGCCTGCGCATCGAGTCGGCCAGTCGCGACGCCGCCCTGGGCCGTTTCGCGCTGACCCTTGACCGGCCGGTCCTGGCGCTCTGTCCCGGCGCCGAGTTCGGCGAGGCCAAGCGCTGGCCCAGCGAGTACTACGCCCGGGTCGCCGAGGCGAAGATCCGGGCCGGCTGGCAGGTCTGGCTGTTCGGTTCGAAAAACGATCATCCGGTCGGCGAGGATATTCGCGCCCGGCTGATCCCCGGCTTGCGCGAGGAGGCGGTCAATCTTGCCGGCGAGACCAGCCTGGCCGAAGCCATCGACCTGCTGTCCTGCGCCGCCGCGGTGGTGTCCAACGATTCCGGCCTGATGCACGTGGCCGCCGCGCTGAACCGCCCGCTGGTGGCGGTCTATGGCTCGACCTCGCCGCAGTTCACCCCGCCCCTGGCCGAGCAGGTGGAGATCGTCCGCCTGGGCCTGGAGTGCAGCCCCTGTTTCGACCGCACCTGCCGTTTCGGCCACTACAACTGCCTGCGCGAGCTGGCGCCGCAGCCGGTGCTCGAAGCCCTCGATCGCCTGGTCGGCGATCCGGTCGAGGTCGATTGATGCGGGTGCTGCTGATCAAGACGTCCTCCCTGGGCGATGTGGTGCATAGCCTGCCGGCGCTCACCGATGCCGCCCGGGCCATCCCCGGCATCCAGTTCGACTGGGTGGTGGAGGAGGGTTTCGCCGAGATTCCCGCCTGGCATCCGGCCGTGGCCCGGGTGATCCCGGTGGCGATCCGGCGCTGGCGCAAGAATCTCTGGCAGACCCTCAAGCATGGCGAGTGGCGCCGTTTCAAGGCGCGCCTGGGCGAGGTCCGCTACGACCTGGTGATCGATGCCCAGGGCCTGCTGAAGAGCGCCTGGCTGACCCGCTACGTCAAGGCGCCGGTAGCCGGCCTGGACCGCGACTCGGCGCGCGAGCCCATCGCCAGCCGTTTCTATGACCGGACCTACAACGTGCCCCGCGAGCAGCATGCCCTGGAGCGCGTGCGCCAGCTGTTCGCCCAGGCACTGGACTATCCGCTGCCCGCGGGGCTCGGCGACTACGGCCTGAACCGCGCGCAGCTGGCCGCGCCGGCGGCGCAGCCCTATGTGCTGTTCCTGCATGGCACCACCTGGCCGAGCAAGCATTGGCCGGAAACCTACTGGCGCGAGCTGGCCGAGCAGATGAGTGAGCAGGGCTGGGCGATTCGCCTACCCTGGGGCAACGAGCAAGAGCGGGCGCGGGCCGAGCGCATCGCCGCCGGGGTGGAGCATGCCGCGGTGCTGCCCAAGCTGAACCTGGCCGGGGTGGCCAAGGTGATCGCCGGGGCCCAGGCCTGCGTGGCGGTGGACACCGGTCTCGGCCACCTGGCCGCCGCGCTGGATGTGCCGAGCATCTCCCTCTACGGCCCGACCCTGCCGGGGCGTGTCGGCGCCTATGGCCGCGCCCAGATCCATCTGTGCGCCAGCGGCCCCAATGCCGGCCTCGGCGATCGCCACAAGCCCTGCCTCGACGCGCTGCGCCCCGAGCGGGTGGCCACCGAGTTGCAGGCGTTGCTGCTGGCGCCGCCCAGCCTGTTCGAGGGGCACGTCTGATGCAGCTGGCGTTTATTCTCTACAAGTACTTTCCGTACGGCGGCCTGCAGCGTGACTTCCTGCGCATCGCCCTGGAGTGCCAGCGGCGTGGCCATGCCATCCGCGTCTATACCCCCATCTGGGAGGGCGAGGTGCCGGCGGGCTTCGAGGTGGTGGTGGTGCCGGTCAAGGCGCTGTTCAACCACAAGCGCAACGAGAAGCTCACCGCCTGGGTCGAGGCCGACCTGGCCAGGCGCCCGGTCGAGCGGGTGATCGGCTTCAACAAGATGCCGGGGCTGGACGTCTACTACGCCGCCGACGGCTGCTTCGAGGACAAGGCGCAGACCCTGCGCAATCCGCTGTATCGCCGTTGGGGCCGCTACAAGCACTTCGCCGACTACGAGCGGGCGGTGTTCGCCCCCGAGTCTGCAACCTCGATCCTGATGATCTCCGAGGTGCAGCAGCCGCTGTTCGTCAAGCACTACGGGACTCCGGCCGAGCGCTTCCACCTGCTGCCGCCGGGCATCGCCCAGGACCGTCGGGCGCCGGCCAATGCCGCCGAGCTTCGCGCCGAGCTTCGCGCCGAGTTCGGCCTGGCGGAGGACCAGCTGCTGCTGGTGCAGATCGGCTCCGGGTTCAAGACCAAGGGCCTGGATCGCAGTCTCAAGGCCGTCGCCGCGCTGCCGCGCGAGCTGCGCCAGCGTACCCGGCTGATCGTCATCGGCCAGGACGACCCCCGGCCGTTCCTGTTGCAGGTCAAGGCCCTGGGCATCTCCGAGCAGGTGCAGATCCTCAAGGGGCGCAGCGACATTCCGCGCTTCCTCCTCGGCGCCGACCTGCTGATCCATCCGGCCTACAACGAGAACACCGGCACCGTGTTGCTGGAGGCCCTGGTCGCCGGCCTGCCGGTGCTGGTCACCGACGTCTGCGGTTATGCCCACTACATCGCCGAGGCCGACGCCGGTCGGGTGCTGGCCAGCCCCTTCGAGCAGCAGCAGCTCAACCGCAGCCTGCGCGAGATGCTCGAGGATGATGGGCAGCGTGCCCAGTGGCAGCGCAACGGCCTGGCCTTCGCCGATTCGGCCGACCTCTATTCCATGCCGCAGCGGGCGGCCGACGTGATTCTGGCGGAACGCCCATGAAGTTGTTGCTCAGCGAGCCGTTCAAGTCCCTGTGGGCCGGCAAGGACCCCTTCGTCGAGGTGGAGGCCCTGCAGGGGCAGGTCTATCGCGAGCTGGAGGGGCGCCGCACCCTGCGCACCGAGGTGGCCGGGCGCGGCTATTTCGTCAAGATCCACCGCGGCATCGGCTGGGGCGAGATCGTCAAGAACCTGCTCAGTGCCAAGCTGCCGGTGCTCGGCGCCGGTCAGGAGTGGCGGGCGCTCGAGTGCCTGCATGAGGCCGGCGTGCCGACCATGACCGCGGTGGCCTACGGCGAGCGCGGCGGCAATCCCGCCACGCAGAAATCCTTCATCGTCACCGAAGAGCTGGCCCCGACCCTCAGCCTGGAAGACTTCAGCCTGGACTGGTCCAGGCAGCCGCCAGCGCCCGCGCTCAAGCGTGCGCTGATCGGCGAGGTGGCCAGGATGACCGGCACCATGCACCGCGCCGGGGTCAATCACCGCGACTGCTACATCTGCCACTTCCTGCTGCACACCGATCGAGCGGTGACGGCCGACGACTTGCGCCTGTCGCTGATCGACCTGCACCGGGCCCAGACCCGCAGCGCGGTACCGCGCCGCTGGCGCGACAAGGACCTGGCCGGGCTGTACTTCTCCGCCCTGAACATCGGCCTGAGCCGGCGCGACAAGCTGCGCTTTCTCAAGGGCTACTTCCGCCTGCCGCTGCGCCAGATCCTGCGCGACGAGGCGCGTCTGCTCGCCTGGCTGGAACGTCGCGCCGACAAGCTCTACGCCCGCAAGCAGCGCTACGGAGATGCGCTCTGATGGGCGGCTGGACGCTGCTGCCCGAGTTCGCCGAGCGGGCTGCCGAGTTTGGTAGTCTGGAGGCGGTCTTCGCCCTCGAGGGTGAGCGGATCACCAAGGACCCATTGTCCGAAGTGATCCTTATCGAACGCGATGGCGTGCGCTATTACGTCAAGCGCTACTGGGGCGCCGGCAAGGGGCTGCGCCGCTACATCGGTCGGCCGCGGGTCAAGGCCGAGTGGCAGAACCTCAAGCACTTCGACAAGTGGGGCATCCCCACCGCCCCCATCGTCGCCTATGGCCTGGAGCGCAGGCTCGGCGCCTTCGTTCGCGGCGCCCTGGTCACCCGTGAGCTGTGCGACACCCTGGACATGAACCACCTGGCCGTTCGCGATCATCCCTGGCTGCGCGACCGCCACTGGGTCGACCGCATCAGCCGCCAGCTGGCCGAGGCGACCCGGGCCCTGCATGGTCACCACTTCACCCATAACGATCTGAAGTGGCGCAACCTGCTGGTCAATGAACAGGCCGAGCTGTTCTTCATCGACTGCCCGACCGGCGCCTTCTGGTGGGGGCCGCTGCTGCGCTACCGGATCATCAAGGACCTGGCCTGCCTGGACAAGGTCGCCAAGCGCGCCCTGTCGCGCAGCCAGCGCCTGCGCTTCTATCTGCAGTACCGCGGGCGCCGGCGCCTGAGCGAGCGGGACAAGCGCTGCATCCGTCAGATCGTGGACTTCTTCGAGGGGCGGGAATGACGGATTTCATCGCCGCCCAGGACCGCGCGCTGCTCGAGCACCATGGTCTGGCCAGTTTCGATGCGCTGTGGGCCTTGCAGCTGGAGGCAGTGGACGAGCCGAATACCGAGCGCGGCGGCTGGAGCAGCGTCTATCGCCTGGAGCTGGGCGACGCGGCCTTCTACCTCAAGCGCCAGAGCAACCACCTGACCCGCAGCCTGCTGCACCCCCTCGGCGAGCCGACCTTCGCCCGCGAATTCCGCAATATCCAGCGCTATGGCCGGTTGGGCATTCCGGCCCTGCAGGCCGCCTTCTTCGCCGAGCGCCGCGCGCCCGGGGAGCGCCGGGCGGTGCTGCTGACCCGCGCCCTGGATGGCTGGCAGGACCTGGAGCACTGGCTGCACCGTTGGAGTGAGCTCCGCGCGCCGCAGCGGCAGGCGATCCTGCGCGCCTGCGGCGAGCTGGCCCGTCGACTGCACGGGGCGGGGCAGGTGCACGGTTGTTTCTACCCCAAGCACATCTTCCTGCGCGAAGCGGACGACGGTTTCGACGCCCAGCTGATCGATCTGGAGAAGACCCGGCCGCTGCTGTTCGGCGACCGCGACCGGGTCAAGGACCTCGAGCCGCTGCTGCGCCGCGCCGGTGTCTGGTCCGAGGACGAGGTGGGCCAGCTGCTGGCGGCCTACCTGCCTGCAGGCGCCGGGGTGGCGCCTTGGCACGATCGCCTGGGCCGGCGTCGCCAGAACAAGGTGGCGCGGCGATGACCCTGGCCGAACTGGCCCGGGCCGGCCGAGCGCCGACGCTGCCGCTGCGACTCGAGCTGGCGGACGCCGCCGGCCCGGCGGAGCTGACCCTGATCAGCCTGCTGCGCGTGCTGCCGGGGCAGCGCTACGTCGGCCTGGCCGAATGGCGTGGGCGCAAGGTGCTGGCCAAGCTGCTGGTCGGCGCCAAGGCGGCGCGCCACTTTCGCCGCGAGCTGGACGGCGCCCGCCTGTTCGCCGGGCAGGGGCTGGCGACGCCGCTGCTGCTGGCCGACGGTCTGCGCGAGGGTGAGGGCGGCTGGCTGCTGTTCGACTACCTCGAAGGCGCCGAGAGTCTCTGGGACGCCTGGCGTGAGGTCGAGTGCCAGCCCCTGCTCAGCGCAACTCAGCAGGCGGTGCTCGGCCAGGCCCTGGCGACGGTGGCGCAGCTGCACGCCAGGGGCCTGTGGCAGGCCGACCTGCACCTGGACAATCTGCTGCGCCAGGGTGACCGGCTGTGGGTGATCGACGGCGGCGGGGTGCAGGCGCAGGTCCCGGGTCAGCCCCTGTCACGGGAGCTGGTGCTGGAGAACCTCGGCGTACTGTTCGCCCAGCTGCCCGTCGAATTGGAGCCCTTTATCGAAGAGCTGCTGGTGCACTACCTGCTGGTCAATGGCGAGCACGCGTTGCCGCTGGAAACGCTGCTCAAGGACGTCGCCAAGGTCCGGCGCTGGCGCCTGCGCGATTATCTGCGCAAGATCGCCCGCGATTGCAGCTTGTTCAGCGCCAAGATCGGCGCCTTCGGCCTGCGCGTGGTGCGCCGCGAGGAGCAGGCCGAGCTGCAACCGCTGCTGGCCGACCTCGACCGGCTCACCGAGCAGGGCCATGTGTACAAGACCGGCGGCGCCGCCACCGTGGCGCGGGTCGAGCTGGCCGGCCGGCCGCTGGTGGTCAAGCGCTACAACATCAAGCACTTCGGTCACTGGCTCAAGCGCTTCTGGCGTCCCAGCCGGGCCTGGCACAGCTGGGTCGAGGGCCACCGCCTGGACCTGCTCGGCATCGCCACGCCGCGTCCGCTGGCCGTGCTGGAGCGGCGCTGGTGCTGGCTGCGCGGGCGCGCCTACCTGATTACCGATTACTGCGGCGGGCAGGATATAATCGCGCGTTTTAAGCCCTACCTGGCTAAAGAAGGGCGCAGTTCACCTCCGGAACACGAGCTCCTGGCGCTGGATCGTCTGTTCGCCGCCTTGGTGCGCGAGCGCATCAGTCACGGCGACCTCAAGGGGCACAACCTGTTCTGGGACGAGCGCAGGGGCGCTTGGTCGTTGATCGACCTCGATGCCATGCGTCAGCACCACAGCATGCGCAGTTTCGCCCGGGCCTATGCCCGCGACCGCGCCCGCTTTTTGCGTAACTGGCCGGCCGACTCGGCGCTCCACCAACTGCTCGACGAACGTTTACCGCAGGTGCCCGGCACCTGCCCTGAATAGAGGCAAAACCAGTGGCATTGACCATTCTCGGCCTTTCCGGCGCCCTCAGTCATGATCCGTCGGCTGCCTTGTATATCGATGGCAAGCTGATCGCGGCCGCCGAAGAAGAGCGCTTCGTGCGCGACAAGCACGCGAAGAACCGCATGCCTTACGAGTCGGCCAAGTTCTGCCTGGAGCAGGCCGGGATCAAGCCCGCCGACGTCGACGTGGTGGCCATTCCCTTCGCCCCCATCAGCCTGTTCGGCGAGGCCCGCTGGCATTATGCCAAGCGCTACTGGTACGCACCGGATCGCGCCCTCGACGCCATCCTGATGGGCAATCGCCGCTACAAGCGCTACCGCAAGAAGATCGTCTGGTGCCTGGAGCAGTTGGGCTTCGATGCGAAGAAGGTCAAGATCGAGCCGGTCGAACACCACCTGGCCCATGCCTCCAGTGCCTACCATTGCTCGGGCTTCAGCGAGAAGACCGCGATCCTCGGCATCGACGGCAAGGGCGAGTACGCCACCACCTTCTTCGGCTACGGCGAGAACGGCAAGATCCACAAGATCAAGGAGTTCTACGATCCGGATTCGCTCGGCGGCCTGTACGGCGCGATCACCGAGTTCCTCGGTTTCGAGATGCTCGACGGCGAGTTCAAGGTCATGGGCATGGCGCCCTACGGCGATGCCAGCAAGTACGACTTCTCGCGCCTGGCCTCCTTCGAGAACGGCCAGCTGCTGATCAACACCGAGTACGCCAACGTCATCGGCCTGCGTCGCTACAAGGAGAAGGGCAAGGGCTTCTACTTCTCCAAGAAGCTGATCGAGTGGCTGGGGCCCAAGCGCGAAGGCGACATCGCCGACGACCCCTACATCCACTATGCCGCCAGCATGCAGGCGCTGTTCGAGAAGCTGGCGCTGCAGATGATGGACCACTACCTCGGCGACATCATCAAGCAGACCGGCAAGATCGCCTTCGCCGGCGGCTGCGCGCTGAACGTCAAGCTGAATCAAAGGATCATCGCCCGTCCCGAGGTCAAGGAACTGTTCGTCCAGCCGGCCTCCGGCGACGCCGGCACCGCGGTGGGCGCCGCCGCCTATGTGTCGCACCGGCGCGGCGTGCCGGTGGAGAAGATGGAGCACGTCTACCTCGGCCCCTCGTACTCCAACGAGGACGTCATCGCCGCCTGCGCCCGCCACCCGAGCAAGCCGGTGTTCAAGCAGATCGCCGACATGCCCCAGCGCATCGCCAGGATCATGGTCGGCGGCAACCCGGTGGCCTGGTTCCAGGGGCGCATGGAGTTCGGCCCGCGCGCCCTCGGCGGTCGCTCGATCATCGGCTGCCCGAGCATTCCCGGGGTGGCCGACCGCATCAACGAGCAGATCAAGTTCCGCGAGCGCTGGCGCCCCTTCTGTCCGTCGATGCTCGACACCGTCGGCCCGCAGATGCTCAAGGTCGACCACCCGAGCCCCTTCATGACCTTCACCTTCGAAGTCAACGAGGAGTGGAAGACCCGCGTCAGCGAAGTGGTGCACGAGGACGGTACCTCCCGCGCCCAGGTGCTCAAGCGCGAGTACAACCCGCGCTACTACGACATGATGCTGGAGCTGGAGAAACTCACCGGCAACGGCGTGTCGCTGAACACCTCGCTGAACCGCCGCGGCGAGCCGATGATCTGCTCGCCGACCGACGCGCTTAACATGTTCTACGGCTCCGACCTGCAGTACCTGATCATGGAGGACATCCTCGTGGTCAAGGACGGCAAGGACTGGTATGAGCAGGCCTGAGCCGCGCATCCTGCAGTTCTGCCACGGCTATGACGGGCCTTTCCTCGATTGCGCCCGTCAATACGCCGCCCTGTTTGCCGGCACCCAGTACAAGGTCACCACCGTGTACCTGACCGGGGCTCCCAGCGCGGAGGTCGAAGCGGGTTCGGCCTCCGACGAGGTGATCTTCCTTAACTACTCGAGCCGCGAGGTGCGTGGCCTCAAGCTCAAGGCGATCCGCGATATCCGGCGGATCGCCGCCAGCGGCGACTTCAAGCTGTGCATCGCCCACCGCTTCAAGCCCGTCTATGTCGCCTTGCTTGGTACCCGCCTGCCGGTTATCGGCGTGCACCATGCCTTCGGCGACTACCGCCGGCTGTCGCGCCGGCTGTTTGCCAACGCCTTCAAGCGGCGCCTGGCCCTGCTCGGGGTGTCCAATGCGGTGCGCGACGACATGCGTGAGTCCCTGCCAGACTGGCCGGCGCCGCGCATCGAGACGCTGTACAACCGCATCGACATCCAGGCCCTGCAGGCCGAGCTGCTCGACCGCGAAGCCGCGCGTGACGCACTGGGCCTGCCGCGTGACGCCTGGGTGGTCGGCAACGTCGGCCGCCTGCACCCGGACAAGGACCAGGCCACCCTGATCCGCGGCTTCGCTCAGGCCCTGCCGCAACTGCCGGCCGGCAGTCTGCTGGGGATCATGGGCAGCGGACGCCTGGAGGCGTCCCTCAAGGGGCTGGCGCGGGAGCTTAACGTCGCCGGATCGGTGCTATTCCTCGGTCAGGTGCCGGCTGGCCGCCGTTTCTTCCGTGCCTTCGATGTGTTCGCCCTGAGCTCCGACCATGAGCCCTTCGGCATGGTGTTGCTGGAGGCAATGGTGGCAGGCGTGCCGGTGGTCGCCAGCGACTGTGGCGGCGGACGTGAGGTGGTAGAAGGTGTCGGCGTGCTGTTCCCCTTGGCCGACACGGCCGCGCTGGCAGCCGCCCTGCGCCACATGGCCGGACTCGACGACGAGCAGCGCGAGCTCTGTGCCAGCCGCATGCTGCAGCGGGTCGAGACGCACTTCTCCGACCGAGCCGTGCGCGAAGCCTTCTGGCTACTCGACACGACCATCCTCAGGTGAGCTGCAGATGACCAGCCGACTTCAGTGCAGGGGGGATGCGCCATGACGGCTCAGCCGAGTATTTGTTTCGTGATTCCGTATTTCGGCCACTGGCCCTTCTGGATGCCGTTCTTTCTGGAGAGCTGCCGACGCAATCCGGATGTCGACTGGTTGCTGTTCAGTGACTGCGGGGTGCCAGCCGATCTGCCGAAGAACGTGCGCATCGAGAGCATCAGTTATGCGGACTATTGCGCCTTGGTCGCACGGCGCCTGAATATTCCGTTCGCGCCGGAGAATGCCTACAAGCTGTGCGACATCAAGCCGGCCCTGGGCTTCATTCATGAGGACCGCCTGGGCGGCTACGACTTCTGGGCGTTCGGCGACATCGACCTGGTGTTCGGCAGGCTGCGTGACTACTTCACGGCCGAACGCCTGGCGCGTCGCGACCTGTTCTCCACCCACGAGCGCCGCGTCTCCGGCCATCTGTGCCTGATGCGCAATACGCCGCGAATGCGTGAGGCCTTCATGCGCATGCCGGACTGGCAGGCGCGCTTCTGCGATCAGCAGCATCATGCCCTGGACGAGGGGGCATTTAGCCGGATATTTCTCTGGCGCAAGAACTTCCCCCGTCCGTTGTTCAAGCTGGTCGGTCTGTTCAATCCCTGGCGTCGCCGCAGTGAGTTCCGTGAAGCGTTCAGTACCCCAAGCGGCTGCATTCCATGGATCGATGGCAGCTTCGTATTTCCCACTCGCTGGTTCTGGCGTGAAGGCCGCCTGAGCAACGATCTGGACTCCGGGAGGGAGTTTCCCTATTTCCATTTCGTGGTGTGGAAGCGCGACGCCTGGCCGGCGCTCGAGCTGCCGTCTGCCGAAGCGGTCGAGCGCCTGGCGCGCGAGCCGGTATGGCAGATCAGTGCCCAGGGTTTTCAGCAGGGTGAGCAATGAGCAGGCGGATCAAGGTGCTGCAGTTGCAGCCGGACTACAACGTCAAGTCCCACGACTTCGCCGACCTGGCCGAGCAGATCGTCAAGGCGTTGCCCAAGGCGCGTTATGAGGTGGTCGCCGCTTTTCTGCGTGGCGAGCCTGCGCCTGGGGAGCCGGTGAGTCGGGCCGATCGTTCGGTGTACTTCAATTTTGCCGACAAACAGCTCAAGGGGCTGCGGCTGCGGGCCATGTGGCAGCTCTATCGCTTCTGCCGAGAAGAGCGCTTCGATGTGGTGATCTGCAACCGCTTCAAGCCGGTCAACATGCTGTTGCAGCTGAACCGCTGGCTGAAGGTGCCGCTGTGCATCGGCATTTCCCACGGTTTTGGTGAGTACGATCGCTTCTACCGGCGGCGCCAGGCGCGAGGGTTGATTGATTCCGCCTGGCGCTTCGTCGGGGTCTCCCCGGCGGTGAAGCAATATTTGCTGGATTGCGACTGCGGCTTCACCGCCGAGAATACGGTGGCGATCACCAATGCCATCGATATCGAGCAGGCCGAAGCGCTGCAGCTGCAGCGCGATGAGGCACGACGGCAGCTGGGGCTCGACCCCGAGGCGAGGCTGATCGGCGCCCTGGGTCGCCTGGTACCCGTCAAAGGACACGTTTATCTGTTGCGCGCCTTCGCCCGCCTCAAGGACAGATACCCCCGGGCGCAGCTCGCCATCATCGGCAAGGGCCGCGAGGAGGCTAGGCTCAAGGCCGAGGCCGACAAGCTGGGGCTCGAGGGCCGCGTCCATTTGCTGGGTTTTCGTGAAAATGCCTTGCAGTACGTGCGCGCCTTCGACCTCTGGACCATGCCTTCGCTGGCTGAGGGGTTGGGCCTGGCCCTACTCGAGGGAATGAGCGGGCACCTCCCGGTCATTGCCTCGAGCGTGCCAGCCATGCTGCCCCTGATCGAGGGTGCTGGAGGCCTGTCCGTGACGCCCGCAGATGTCGACAGCCTGAGCGCAGCCTTGGACGAATACCTGGCGCTTAGCGACGAACAGCTGCGGGCGAAAGGTGAGCAGGCATACCGCTACCTGCAGACCAATCACGATATCGAATCCTTCCGTCAGCAGTATTTGCGTCTCATCGACGAGTCGCTGAATCAGGTGAGCCAAGCATCATGAGTGAACATCAGCCATTGGTCACGGTGATCATCGCGTCATACAACCATGGGCCATACATCGAGGCATGCATTCAAAGCGTGCTGCAGCAGACCTATCCGAATGTCGAGCTGTTGGTCATTGACGACGGCTCCAAAGACGACAGCGTCGAGCGCATCAGCCGCTTGCAGGCCGAACATGGCTTCGATTTCCGGGTGCAGCAGAACCAAGGGCTGACCCACACGCTCAACGCGGCCATCAAACGTGCCAAGGGCAGCCTGATCGTGCCCTTCGGCTCGGACGACATCATGCTCGAAGAACGCCTGGCCAAGCAGGTCGCCTATATGGAGGGCAAGCCGGAGGTCGGGATTTGCGCGGGCAATATCGAACTGATCGACGCCGACGGCAAGCTTTTCCCGGAGAAACGCCAGCGTCGCGATGTGCCGTTTCGCCGCCTTAATTTCGACGACGTGTTCATGGAGCGCAAGCCCTATCCTCCCGCGCCGACCCTGATGTTCCGCAAGGAGGCCCTGGAGAAGGTCGGCGGCTTCGATCCTCAGATCCGTCTGGAGGACCTGCTGATCGAGCTGAAGATCACTCATGCCGGTTACTACATCGACTGCTTGGGCGAGGTCTTGGCGCGCTATCGCAAGCATGCCAGCAACTCCTACAAGAACCACCGTTTCATGATCGACAGCATTCTGCGCACCTACGCGCTGTTCAGTGAGCATCCGCAGTATGAGTTCGTGCGCACGCGCTTTCTCAGTTCGATGTTCCTCAAGTGCTCGAACCGGGATCGCGCCCTGGCCCGTGAGCTGCTGGCGCAGATTCCCCTCAAGAGCTGGTCGAAGAAGACCTGGCGGGGTCTGATGCGCCTGTATTTCTCGCCCCTGGAAAAGAGCTGATTCGCCGTGGGTTTCTGGGCTCGTTACCTGGACAAGCGCGCCAAGAAGCGGATCCGCGCCTTGCCCAAACTGCACCAGGGCCAGGCCAAGTTTCTGCGCCGTTATCCGCACTACCAGATGGGGGTGGGCAGCTATGGCCTGCCCATCGTGCACGACTGGCAGGAGGGGGCGAACCTGTGCATCGGTAGCTACTGCTCCATAGCCGAACAGGTGGAGATCTTTCTGGGCGGCCATCACCGCGCGGACTGGGTCAGCACCTATCCATTTCCGGCGATGGTTGCCGAGGCGGCGGATATTCCCGATTACGCAGTGAGTCGCGGCGATGTCGTCATCGGCAGCGACGTCTGGCTATGCACCCACTCGATCATACTGTCGGGTGTCACGGTGGGGCATGGCGCCGTGGTGGCGGCGGGGGCGGTGGTCAGCCGCGATGTGGCGCCGTATTCGGTCGTTGCCGGCAACCCGGCCCGGCACGTTCGTTGGCGCTTTCCCGAGGAGCAGCGCGCGGCGTTGCTGGCGAGCGCCTGGTGGGGATGGCCGGAGCAGGAGGTGCGCCGCGTCGCCGGACTGTTGTGCAGCGATCGGATCGATGAGTTTCTCGAGTATGCCCGGCAGCGTGAGGCGGCCATGGCGTCCGGCTAGCAGCCAGACCAGAACCAGTCAGCCGGGGAACAGCTGCTGTGCCTTTCTCGGGGCTGGCCTGCTGTATCCGGCGCGCAACGCGTCGCGGTTTTCCTCGAACAGCCAGCGATTATCTTCGGCATAACGGCGCATGTGCTTCAAGTTGCGCTGGCGTTTGCCCAGGCTGAGCGGGAAGCGGCCGATGCGCATGTCCGCCAGGTCGATCAGGCCGAACTGGCCGTCGGGTAGCACCAGCACATTGCCCAGATGTACCGAGCGGAAATACACCCCGGCTTCATGCAGCTTCGCCAGCAGCTCGCCAAATCTTTCCACCAGGGCTCGCCGTTGCTCGGGCGAGCTCTGGCTAAGCGCCTGGCGCAAGGTCTTGCCCGGAAGCGGCCAGTAGTGCACGGCGGTCGCATTGATCGGGCCGGGCAGGGCATAGACCTGAATGATCTCCGGGCTGGTAAAGCCGAGGCGCTGCAAATCTCTGGCATTCTCGGCGAAGCGCCTGGCATAGGGGCGCAGCGTCTCGCTGGACCAGCGCGAGCGTTTGCGGAAGAGCTTGAGAAAGCTGCCGTCGTTCAGCTTCAGCACCTTTGCGCCGAGGCCGTCGCTTTCCAGCACCGCAGCGTTTTCCGTGAGTCCGTCGAGCTCTTTCTGCGACAGTCGATGCATCAGGTGCGCGTCCCCGAGGTTCGTTGAGAAAAGCTGAGTGCAGCTATCAGCGCCAAGGGGATCCAGGTCAGGAACCAGTGCTCTTTGGGTCTTGCGAGTATTCCACCGCCTTCGGCCAGACCGCCACCGAGGCCATAGACCATGAGGGCGCCGGCGATTACGAATAGGTAGTTGGCCCGGTTCACCCAGCACTGCCGCAGCGCCACCAGGTGCATGGCGAACCACAGACAAAGTCCGATGATTCCGGTGTAGTAGAGCACGCCGATGGCAAAGCTGTGGGGTTCACTGAACGGTACCGAGAACCCCGGGAGCTGAATTGCCAGTTGGGCATCGAAGCCAAATCCCAGCCAGGGTTTCTGGCTGATTCTGCTCAGCGTGTCTTGCCAGAGCTCGAGTCGATAGGAGGTTCCGCGGGCTAGCAGCGCCTCGGGATAAAGCAGCAGCAGGGTGCTCAGGGCAGAGAGGCCGATCAGGGTCAGCGCTATCGAGCGTTTGTTCCAGCAGGCCAGGGCCAGCCAGGCGCCGGCCAGCGAGGCCGCGAGAAGGGGCGTGCGGGAACCTGTGGCCAGCAGCGTTACCCCCAGTACCAGTACGGGGAGCGCGGCGAGCCAGCCTTGCTGGCGCGGCAGTGTCATTCCGAGGCCGAGCCACAGGATGCAGAAGAAGCCGAACAGGTGGGAGCTCAGCAGCGGGTTGTCCAGCGCGCCTGTTCCGACCAGCCTGTGGCCGGGCTTCCATGTTGTGGCGACTTCGGCGAGAGCATAGAAGGCAATTGGGAGCACCGCGAGGGCCGCAATAAGCATACAGTGGGTAAAGCGCCGTTGATTTTGTTGGGTCAGCAAGCAGCAACCAGCCACTAGCATGAAGATATACAACGGGCGTTTCAGCAGGCTGCCGATGGAGGCGTCGGTATCGGACCAACTGATGCTCAGCAGCGCCCAGGCGGCATAGGCGAGAAACGCAAGGACGATGGGTTCCCGCAGCAACAGCCTGAGTTCCTGCGGGCGGAGCAGCAAGGCCACCAGGGCAGGCGCCGCGATCAGTGCGTAAAACAGCTTGTGATAGATACTGCGGTCGGGGAGCAGAGGCAGGCCGATCAGCAGACAAAGTAGCCCCAGTGGCAGCAGCCAGTTGCAGATGAACGTGAAGCTGCGCTGGCGCAGGTTGGCGGTGGTTGAGTGCATCTGCCTCTGCTTTCGAGCTGGCTAGGAGGCGGCGATTCTACTGGAACAGGCGGTGAATTTCTTGCGGATTGAGACACTTGTCCCCTCAATCCCAGGCTTCGGCGCTGTGATAGTATCCCGCTTTTATACGATCCAAGGCCCCACCCGATGAGCGAAAAAGCTGCAAGCCAGGACTCCACATCGAGTCTGAAGATCTATCTGCGCTTGCTCTCGTATGTTCGTCCCTATTTGGGACTCTTCATGCTGAGTATCCTGGGCTTCCTGATTTTTGCCTCGACCCAGCCCATGTTCGGCTATGTGCTCAAGTACTTCGTCGACGGCCTGTCCAACCCTGCAGCCAGCCTGTTTCCAGGCGTTCCCTACCTTCAGGATCTGCAGTTGGTCGAGGCGGTGCCGCTGCTGATTGTGCTGATCGCGCTGTGGCAGGGCATTGGCTCCTATCTGGGCAACTACTTCCTCGCCAAGGTGTCGCTGGGGCTGGTGCATGATCTGCGCGTGGCCCTGTTCAACAACCTGCTGGTCCTGCCCAACCGCTATTTCGACAACCACAACTCGGGGCACCTGATCTCGCGCATCACCTTCAACGTGACCATGGTCACCGGTGCGGCAACCGACGCGATCAAGGTGGTCATCCGCGAAGGGATGACGGTGATCTTCCTGTTCGCCACCCTGCTGTGGATGAACTGGAAGCTGACCCTGGTGATGGTTGCCATCCTTCCGGTGATCGGCGTGATGGTCAGCAGTGCCAGCCGCAAGTTCCGCAAGCAGAGCAAGAAGATCCAGGTGGCCATGGGCGACGTCACCCACGTCGCCTCGGAAACCATCCAGGGCTATCGGGTGGTGCGCAGCTTCGGCGGCGAGGCCTACGAGCAGGAGCGCTTCCTCAATTCCAGCATGAGCAACACGGAAAAGCAGCTGCGCATGACCAAGACCGGCGCGGTCTACACGCCCATGCTGCAGCTGGTGATCTACAGCGCCATGGCGGTGCTGATGTTCCTGGTGTTGTTCATGCGCGGTGATGCCTCCGCCGGTGACCTGGTGGCCTATATCACCCTGGCCGGGTTATTGCCCAAGCCGATCCGCCAGTTGTCCGAGGTGAGCTCGACCATTCAGAAAGGTGTGGCCGGCGCGGAGAGCATCTTCGAGCAGTTGGACGAGGCGCCGGAGGTCGATCACGGTACCCAGGAGCGGGAGCGGGTCAGCGGCCGCCTCGAGGTGCGCGACCTGAGTTTCGTCTATCCGGGGGCCGAGAAGCCGGTGCTGAACGATATTTCCTTCAGTGTCGAGCCCGGGCAGATGGTCGCCCTGGTGGGGCGCTCCGGCAGTGGCAAGTCGACCCTGGCCAGCCTGATTCCGCGCTTCTACCACCACGATCAGGGGCAGATCCTTCTGGATGGCCTGGATGTCGAGGACTACAAGCTGCGCAACCTGCGCCGGCACATCGCCCTGGTCACCCAGCACGTCACCCTGTTCAACGATACGGTGGCCAACAACATCGCCTACGGAGACGTGGCCGGCGCGCCGCTCGAGCAGGTGCGTCGCGCGTCCGAGGCGGCCTATGCCGACGAGTTCATCAGCGCCATGCCGGAAGGCTACGACACCCTGGTCGGCGAGAACGGCGTGCTGCTCTCCGGCGGCCAGCGCCAGCGCCTGGCGATTGCCCGGGCCCTGCTCAAGGATGCCCCGCTGCTGGTGCTCGACGAGGCCACCTCGGCGCTGGACACCGAGTCCGAGCGGCATATCCAGGCGGCGCTGGACGAGGTGATGAAGGGGCGCACGACCCTGGTCATCGCCCACCGCCTGAGTACCATCGAGAAGGCCGACCTGATTCTGGTGATGGACCAGGGGCGTATCGTCGAGCGCGGTACGCACCGCGAGCTGCTGGCGCAGAACGGCTACTACGCGCGCCTGCACGCCAAGCAGTTCGAGGTTGGCGGCGAAACCGTGGTGGAGCAGGACGTTTGATGCTGAGTCATCTGCGCTTCTGGCGCGAGCAGGGCTGGACCCCTATCGATGCCGCCACCTATGCCGAGCTCTGGCAGCGTCATGGCGGCAGCGTCGCCACCCACCCCCAGGTCGTCGAGCGCCTGGCCGATCTGGCGGGTATCCCGGTGCGCTATCTGGGCTGGGCGCAACAGGGGGAGCTGAAGGCCGCTATAGCCACTTGGGGGCGTCATATGGCGCTGTCCAAGGATGTGCTGAAAAAACAAGGCCGCCGCGGGCTGTTCGACCTGGGCAACGCCGAGATCATCCCGCCGCTGGCCCCTGACGCGCGGGTGCAGTTGCGGCACAAGGCGCGCTACGTTTCTGATCTGCATAGCGAGCGCATCACCTCGCTGCGCGAACAGCCCGAGGGCCTGGCCCTGGCGCGTGAGCCGGAGCAGTACAGCAAGAAGTTCCGCTACAACCAGCGCCGCGAGCAGCGTCTGCTGGAAGAGGCGGGCGGGGTGATCCGGCCGATGCTGGAGCTGAGCGCCGGCGAACAGGCGACGATCTACGCCGATCTGTTCCAGCGCCGCTGGGGCTTCGAGGCGACCGGCAAGGCGCACCTGGCCGAGGTATTCGCGCTGATGCGCGAGTTCATGACCGGGTCGCTGATCTACCTCAACGACGAACCCGTGGCCATCCAGGTGCTCTACCGGGTCGAGGCGCCGCAGTGGGTCAGCCTGGAGTACATCAACGGCGGCGTCGACCCGCAGAACCGCGAGTTCAGCCCCGGCAGCGTGCTCAGTTTCGTCAATACCCAGACCGCCTGGGCCGATGCCCGCGCCCTGGGCAAGCCGCTGCGCTATTCCTTCGGCCGCGCCGATCGGGAATACAAGGATCGCTGGTGCAATCGCGTGCCGGTCTATCAGGTGTGAACATGGCCGGGCGCAAGCAGCTGCTGCTCAACCGTCACCGTCGGCACAAGCGCATCGCCTTGCTGGTCGGCTTGCTGCTGCTGGCGCTGCTGGGCGTCCTGCTGGCCTGGTGGCTGGTGCCGCTGTTGCTGGTGCTGGGCTGGATCGCACACGAGGCCTGGTTCGCCGATCACCTGTTCTATTCGCCCGGCGATGACTACCGCTATGAGTTTCCGCCGGCCACCCGGCAGCTGCCGGCGCGAGTGGTCGATGGCTTGCTGACGGTGGACGGTGATTTCGCCGGCGCCGACACCCTGATCCTGCAGCTGGACGTCCGCGCCAGCTGGCTGGGGCGCTGGCTCGACCCCGGGGTGCGGGTCGGCGACGATCGCCAGGACTTCGAGCGTGGTGTCAGTGGGCGGCGTTACCTCAATCTGTCCGGCCAGGGCGAGGTCCTTGCCGGGCGGGGCCTGCCGATTCGCGGGCGCTTCTGTCGCCTGGGCGCCAGCGCCACACTCCATGCACTGCGCAATCCCGATTACGCCCGGCAGCGGCTGATGGTCATCGCCCCCCACGCCGACGATGCCGAACTGGCCGCTTTCGGCCTCTACAGTCGCGCCGCGCAGGCAAGCATCGTCACCCTGACCCAGGGCGAGATCGAGGCCGACGCCTATCGCCGCCTGGGCCTGGATCAGGCTGCGGCGGCGCGCCTCAAGGGCCGCCTGCGCACCTGGGACAGCCTGGCGGTGCCGCTGTGGGGCGGGATCCCTGCACAGCGCTGTGTGCAGCTCGGCTACTACTGCCTGCAGCTGCCGGCGATGGCGGAGCAGCCCGAACAGGGGTTCGGCTCCCGCGAATCCGGCGAACGCGATATCCGCAGCGCCCGCCAGCACAACCCGTTGCCGCTGCCCGGCGATAGTGATGGGCTGGCCAGCTGGCGGAATCTGGTGGCGGACCTGGCGGCGCTGCTGGAGCACTACCGCCCCGTGGTACTGGTCACCCCGCACCCGGAGCTGGATCCCCACAGCGACCATGTCGCCGCGACCCGCGCCCTGCACGAGGCGATCGGGCGCAGCAGCTGGAAGCCGCAGACCCTGCTGCTCTATGCCAATCACCTGCATGACAACGACCGCTGGCCCATGGGCCCGGCCGGCCAGGGCATCGCCCTGCCGCCGGCCATCGAACCGCTGCCGGCCGACGGTCTGTGGAGCCCGGGCCTGAGCGCCGAGGTGCAGGTGGACAAGGCCATGGCGCTGGCCATGCAGCACGACCTGCAGGGGCCGCTGCCGGCGAAGAAGCGTGTGCGCCGGCTGATCCAGCGGCTGCTCGCCGGGCGCCGCTGGCCGGCCAGCGGCGAGGACGAATTCTTCCGCAAGGCCGTCCGCCGTCACGAACTGTTCTGGGTGCGCGCCCTGTAGACGGGTCGCACACCCGGCGCCCCCAGCCCGCGCCCGCGCGCCGCTGGTGGCTCACCCCACATGCTATGATCTGCGGCGATTTTGCCGCTCCGGAGTCCCCATGAAGTTGTCCATGCCCCGTTTCGACCAAGCCCCCGTTCTGGTGGTGGGTGATGTCATGCTCGATCGTTACTGGCATGGCGGCACCTCGCGGATATCCCCCGAAGCGCCGGTGCCGGTGGTCAAGGTCGAGCAGATCGAGGACCGCCCCGGCGGCGCGGCCAACGTCGCCCTGAACATCGCCGCCCTCGGTGCTCCTGCCGTGCTGGTCGGGGTGACCGGTGCCGACGAGGCCGCCGACAGTCTGAGCAACAGCCTGCAGGCGGTGGGGGTGAAGACCCGCTTCCAGCGCATTGCGCACCAGCCGACCATCGTCAAGTTGCGGGTTCTGAGCCGCCATCAGCAGCTGTTGCGCATGGACTTCGAGGAGGCCTTCAGCACCGATGCCGAGGCCATCGCCCGTGATGTCGAGGCGCTGCTCGAGGGCGTCAAGGTGCTGGTGCTGTCGGACTACGGCAAGGGCGCGCTGAAGAATCATCAGGTCCTGGTGCAGGCCGCCCGCGCGCGCGGTATCCCGGTGCTGGCCGATCCCAAGGGCAAGGACTTCTCCATCTACCGCGGCGCCAGCCTGATCACCCCCAACCTCAACGAGTTCGAGACCATCGTCGGTCGCTGCGCCGACGAGGCCGAGCTGGTGGCCAAGGGTGCGGCGCTGATGCGCGAGCTGGACCTCGGCGCGCTGCTGGTGACCCGCGGCGAGCACGGCATGACCCTGCTGCGCCCGGACCACGCGCCGCTGCACTTGCCGGCCCGTGCCCGCGAGGTGTTCGATGTCACCGGTGCCGGCGACACGGTGATCTCCACCCTGGCCGCCAGCCTGGCCGCCGGCGAGGAGTTGCCGCAGGCGGTGGCCCTGGCCAACCTGGCGGCGGGCATCGTGGTCGGCAAGCTCGGCACCGCGGCGATCAGCGCCCCCGAGCTGCGCCGCGCGGTGCAGCGCGAGCAGGGCTCCGAGCGCGGTGTGCTGAGCCTGGATCAGCTGCTGCTGGCCATCGAGGACGCCCGCGCCCATGGCGAGAAGATCGTCTTCACCAACGGTTGCTTCGACATCCTCCACGCCGGCCACGTGACCTACCTGGAGCAGGCCCGGGCCCAGGGCGATCGCCTGGTGCTGGCGGTCAACGACGACGCCTCGGTCAGTCGCCTCAAGGGCCCCGGCCGGCCGATCAACTCGGTGGACCGGCGCATGGCCGTGCTGGCCGGGCTCGGCGCGGTGGACTGGGTGGTGAGCTTCGCCGAGGACACCCCGGAGCGCCTGCTCGAGCTGGTGCAGCCCGATGTGCTGGTCAAGGGCGGCGACTACGGCATCGACCAGGTGGTCGGTGCCGAGATCGTCACCGCCTATGGCGGTGAGGTGCGGGTGCTCGGCCTGGTGGAGAACAGCTCGACCACCGCCATCGTCGAGAAGATTCGCAGCAAGTAACCGCTTGGCCGCCCTGCCTGGTCTGCCGTCAGGGCCTTCAGGTGGAGCCGGCGGCGTCCATCCCGAGCGGCGGCGTTGGCGGTTGGCCGGTTGCCCTGCCGCCATTGCTCGTCGAGGCTGTGAGGCCCTGGAGCTTCAGCCAGTCCTTCCAGCGAATGCGTTCTTCACGCACCAGCCAGCCGTCCTGTGGCGCAAAGCTCTCCGCCAGCCACAGGCCCCGGGTGCTGGCGGCTTCCAACTTGCCCTCCCTGAGGGTCAGCAGTTCGGCGCTCGGTTTGCCGTTGTGCAGGGGTATCAGGTACAGGTCGGGGCGCATGCGGTCGAGGCGGGCGACCAGCTGGCCATCCTCCAGGTGCTCGTCGACGTGAAACAGGCTGGGGGACCTGGCCTCTTTCGGCAGCTCCAGGCACAGGTCGTAGACCAGCTGCAGGGAGGCGGTCGGCAGGTGCACGTAGGCGCGCGGGCGCTCGAGCAGGGTCAGGTTTCCGCACTGCACCGGGCGCGCCGCGCCGGACAGCGGGCTGAGGCGAAAGTGCGCGGCCTCGCGGTAATGCAGGGCGCGCTCGTAGGGTGCCGGCAGCCAGGTGTCGCCAAAGCGGCCATACAGCCAGCCTTCCGGCGTCTCCACCAGGCATTCCTCGGCGACTTCCTGGATCGCGGTGTGCAGCGGCAGGTTCAGCTCGTGGGTGGGCACGTAGCCGGAGATCAGCTTGAGCACCACGTCGCCGCGGTCGAGGCGCCGTTGGCGCACCAGCAGCCAGTATTCGCGGCCTTGCCAGCTGAGGGTCAGGCGCACCGACACCCCCAGGTTGGCCAGTTCCACGGCGAAGCGCTGGCTGTCGCCGAGGCTGATCGCCTGACGTCGCGCCAGCATCTGGGTGAAGTTGAGCGGCTGGCCGATGCCCTGGTAGCTCAGCCTGTCCGGACCCGCTTCGACGAACAGTGGCAGGGTCTTGAACACGCTGGGGTTCTTGCGGATCAGGGTGCGGGCCATCTCGGTTCCTTTCGGGGGGGGGCTGGCCGCGATCGCGGGTCAGGCGATGTCCTGGATCACCGCTGCGGCCGTCGCGACATTATGGGCCAGGTGCTGCGGGTTGATGGTGCCGATGATCGCGCTGCTGACCGCCGGGTGGCCGAAGATCAGCTCGAAGCTGGCGCGCACCGGGTCCTCGCCCGGCTGCAGGCAGGCGTGGCCGCTGGCCAGGGCCTTCTTCACCAGGATGCCCTTGCCGTGCAGCTCGGCGTAGTCCAGCACTGGCACCTCGGCCTGCTCGTTGAGGTTGTAGGTGACCATCGCGCAGTCGCCCTGCTCGAGTGCCAGCAGGCCGCCCTCGATGGTCTTGCCGGACAGGCCGAAGGCGCGGATCTTGCCCTCGCGCTTGAGCTCGGCGAGGGTCTCGTAGATGCCGCTGCCCTGGAGGATGGCGACGTCGTTGCCGTCCGAGTGCACCAGCAGCAGGTCGATGAAGTCGGTCTCCAGGCGCTTGAGGCTGCGCTCCACGGAAAGGCGCGTGTGCGCCGGCGAGAAGTCGAAGCGCGACTGGCCGTGCTCGAACTCCTCGCCGACCTTGCTGACGATCACCCACTGCTCGCGCTGGCCGCGCAGCAGCGGGCCGAGGCGCGCCTCGCTGGTGCCGTAGGCGGGGGCCGTGTCGATCAGGTTGATGCCCAGCTCATGGGCCTGGGCCAGGAGCTCGCGCGCCGCCGCATCGTCCGGGATGCGGAAACCGCTGGGGTACTTCACCCCCTGGTCGCGGCCCAGTTTGACGGTGCCCAGGCCCAGCGGCGAGACCAGCAGCTCGGTCGCCCCCAGCGGGCGGTGGAGATTGTGCAGGGTGTGCATTAGAACAATTCCTCCCAGGCGGGGCGGGCGATGGCCGGGCGTGGCAGATCGGGCAGTGGCGGATGCGCCGCGGGGCGGATGCCGTCGCGCGCCAGTGTCGCCAGCACGCGGTCGGCGAAGTCCGGGGCTAAGGCCAGTTTAGTCGGCCAGCCGACCAGCAGGCGCTGCTGTTCGGCGAGAAAGGCGTTGTCCGGACGCACCAGGCCGGACTGCGCCGGCTCGGCGCGCTCGACCCGCAGGGTGGCCCACTGGGCGCTGCCCAGGTCGACCCAAGGCAGCAGGTCGCCCAGCTCCTTCTGCGCCGCCTTGATCTGCGTGGCGGCGTCGCGGGCCACGCCGTCGGCCTCGGCCAGGTCACCGCCCAGGTACCAGACCCACTGGCCGTCTGCCGCCGGGTGGCTGGTGACGGTCACCCGCGGCTTCGGTCCGCCGCCCAGGCAGTGGGCATACAGCGGCTTCAGGGTCGGCCCCTTGACCAGCACCATATGCAGGGGGCGCAGTTGCTGGGCCGGTTGCTTGAGCTCGAGTGCCGCCAGCAGTTCCGCGTTGCCGCCCCCGGCGCTGAGGACGATGCGTTGGGCGCGGATTTCCCGGCCGTCGACGCGCAGGCCGACCAGCGCGCCCTGTTCGCGCAGCGGTTCGATGCGCTCGGCCGCCAGCAGGCCATCGCCGGCCAGTTCGGCCAGGCGGGCAATGAGGCTGGGCACGTCGAGCACCAGTTCGGCCAGGCGGTAGACCTTGCCCTTGAACTTGGGGTGTTGCAGTGCCGGCGGCAATTGCTCGCCCTTGACCTGGTCGACCCGGCCGCGCACCGCCTTGCTGGCGAAGAAGCTGGTCAGGTTGCCGGCCAGGCTGCCGGGCGACCACAGGTAATGGGCCTCGGACAGCAGGCGCACGCCGGAGAGGTCCAGCTCGCCGCTGCCGGCCAAGGCCTCGCGCCAGCGCCGCGGCATGTCGGCGATGGCTTCCGAGGCGCCGCTCAGGGCGCCGTGCAGGGCGTACTTGGCGCCACCGTGGATGATTCCCTGGGATTTGACGCTCTGCCCGCCGCCCAGGCTGGCGTTTTCCAGCAGCAGGGTGGCGAAGCCCTGGCGGCGCAAGCGCGCATTCAGCCAGAGGCCGGCGATACCGCCGCCGACGATCAGAATGTCCGTACTCAGAGCTTGGGGCATGGGCGCGCCTCGTCAGGAAAACAGGCGCGCAGTATAACCCGCGTGGTCGCCGCGGCTGCCCCGATCAGTGGCCGACGCTTTGCGAGAACAGCTGGATCACCACCACGCCGGCGACGATCAGGCCCATGCCGATCAGCGCCGGCAGGTCCAGGCGCTGCTGGTAGAGGAAGGCGGCGGCGACGCTCACCAGGACGATGCCCAGGCCGGCCCAGACCGCGTAGGCGACGCCGACCGGGATGGTCTTGACCACCAGGCTGAGCATCCAGAAGGACAATAGGTAGCCGCCCACCACCAGCAGCAGGGGCAGGGGCCGGTTGAAACCGTCCAGCGCCTTCATCGATGCGGTGGCGACGACTTCGGCGGAAATCGCGATGGCGAGGTAGAGATAGCCGGTCATGGTGGACCTCCTGTTGGCGCTGACCGACATTCTAGGGATATTCGCGATGGGATAAACTTAATACCTATCTGTAAAGGAGATGGGTTGTGCAGTGGAATCTTGAGCAGGTCCGCCTCTTCGTCAGTGTGGCCGAGGGCCGATCCTTTTCCGCCGTGGCGCGGCAGATGAATAGGGCGCAGTCGGCGGTCAGCACCGCGATTGCCCAGTTGGAGGTCGATCTGGGCGTGACGCTGTTCACCCGCAGCAGCGGTCGTCAGCCGCAGCTGACGGCGGCCGGCGCCACCCTGCTCGAAGAGGCGCGCGAGGTCTTGCGCCAGTGCGAGCGCCTGGAGGGCCGTGCGCAAGGACTCGCCCGCGGCGAGGAGGCCCTGCTGCGCCTGGCCCAGGAGGAGGCAATGCCCTATTCCCTGGTGCTCGACAGTCTGGAGGCGCTGGCCCGGCAGTTTCCGCAGCTCGAGGTGCAGGTCGCCAGCGCCGCCCAGGGCGAGGTGGCGCGCAAGCTGCTGGAGCGCCGGGCCGACCTCGGCGTGCTGTTTCACCACGAGCGTATGCCCGAAGCCCTGGAGCGCCAGCGCCTCGGCGCCATCGACATGGTCACGGTGTGCGGGGTCGGTCATCCGTTGGCCGCGTGCGCCTACGTTGACCGCCGCGAACTGGCGCGCCACCGGCAGCTGCTGATGGCGCCCCAGGACAGCCGTTACCCCGGTGGCGAGCAGATCAGCCCGCAGGTCTGGCGCGCCGACAGCTTCTATGCCATGGCCGAACTGCTGACGCGCAACCTGGGCTGGGCCTGGTTGCCGCGGCATGTGGCGCAGTACCCGACCTATCTCGGCAAACTGGTGGAGTTGCGCAGCGACTGGACGCCACCGCCGCTGGTGGTGGAGCTGGTCTGTCGGCGTGACGAGGCGCTGGGCCCGGCGGCCTTGTGGCTGGCCGATTGCCTGGCCGAACACCTGCTGGCCATTGGCTGATCGGCACGCGCGGCTCTGCTAAGCTGCGCGCCCATGAATCGTACCCTCTATAGCCTGCTGTTCCATCTCGGCCTGCCCCTGGTCGGCCTGCGTCTCGCCTATCGCGCCTGGCGGGCACCGGCCTATGCCAAGCGCATCGGCGAGCGTTTCGCCTTCGGCCTGCCGGCGCTCGCGCCCGGCGGCATCTGGGTGCACGCCGTCTCGGTGGGCGAGAGCATCGCCGCCGCGCCGCTGATCCGCGAACTGCTGGCGCGCTACCCGCAGCTGCCGGTTACCGTCACCTGCATGACCCCGACCGGTTCGGAGCGAATCCGCGCGCTGTTCGCCGCGCCCGAGTACGCCGGCCGGGTGCAGCATTGCTACCTGCCCTATGACCTGCCCTGGGCCGCCGCGCGCTTTCTCGAGCGGCTGCGCCCGCGCCTGGCGCTGATCATGGAAACCGAGCTGTGGCCCAACCATATTCATCAGTGCGCCCGTCGCGGCATTCCGGTTGTCCTGGCCAATGCGCGGTTGTCCGAGCGCTCGGCCCGCGGTTATGCCCGTTTCGCCAAGTTGACCGCGCCGATGCTCGCCGAGCTGAGCCTGATCGCGGTACAGACCGCCACCGAGGCCGCGCGCTTCCGGAGCCTGGGCGCGCGCGCTGAGTGCGTCGAGGTGACCGGCTCGATCAAGTACGACCTGCACATCGACCCGGCGCTTACCGCGCGGGCCGCTGAACTGCGTGCGCAGTGGGGCGCGCAGCGACGGCCGCTGTGGATCGCCGCCAGCACCCATGCCGGCGAGGACGAGATCGTCCTGGCCGCCCACCGCCAGCTGCTGGTCCGGCAGCCGGACGCGCTGCTGATCCTGGTGCCGCGTCACCCCGAACGCTTCTCCGCGGTGTTCGAACTGTGCCGCCGCCAGGGTTTTGCCGCCCGGCGCCGTTCGGCTGGCGAGGCACCGGCGGCGGCCGACCAGGTGCTGCTTGGCGACACCATGGGTGAGTTGCTGTTTCTCTATGCCCTGGCCGACTGCTCCTTCGTCGGCGGCAGCCTGGTGGCCAACGGCGGGCACAACCTGCTGGAGCCGGCGGCCCTGGGCAAGCCGGTGCTCAGCGGTCCGCACCTGTTCAATTTCCTCGAGATCGCCGCCCAGCTGCGCGAGGCCGGGGCGCTTGGCGAAGTCGCGGATGCCCAGCAGCTGGCCGCCATGGTGGCCGACTTGTGGCAACAGCCGCAGCGGGCGGCGCGGATGCGCGAGGCCGGGCTGGCGGTGATGCAGGCCAATCAGGGGGCGCTGCAGCGCCTGCTCGACGGGGTCGGGCGCCTGCTCGACTAGCCGGCGACCAGCCGCCGGGCGCCGCCATGGTCCTGCGGGCATGAAAAAGCCGGCCACCTGGGCCGGCTTTTTCATGGGCGTCTATCAGTAATCCGGATTGCTGCGCAGCTGCGCTTCGGCGGCCTTGGCCAGGTCCGGCGGGAGGAAGTCCTGGTCCGGGTCGTAGTCCGGCTTGAGGAAATTGCCCAGGGCCTCGAGGTCGGCCGGGCTCAAGGTGCCGGCGGCCTGCTTGAGACGCAGGTTGTTGAGGATGTAGTCGTAGCGCGCGTCGTTGTAGGTGCGCACCGAGCTGTACAGCTGACGCTGGGCGTTGAGCACGTCGACGATGTTGCGGGTGCCGACCTGGTAGCCGATTTCGGTGGCTTCCACGGCGCTCTGGTTGGAAATGATCGACTGCTTGCGCGCCTGTACGGTCTCCACGTCGGTATTGACCGCGCGGTGCAGGTTGCGGGTGTCCTGTACCACCTGGCGGCGCAGGCCCTCGCGCAACTGCTCGCTCTGGGTCAGGCGCTGGTAGGCCTCGCGTACCTGGGAGCTGGTCAGGCCGCCGCTGTACAGCGGGATGTTCAGCTGCAGGCCGATCGAGCGCTGCTCGACGTCGCCGCTGAAGGTGGCGGCGCTGGCGCTGCTGTTGCTGAAGCCGAGGCTGTCGTTGTCGCCCTGCTGGTAGCTGGCCACCGCATCTAGGGTCGGCGCATGCCCCGACTTGCGCTGACGCAGCGTCTCTTCGGCGGCGTTGACCGCGTAGTTGCTGGCCTGCAGATTGAGGTTCTGCGCGGCCGCGGTGTCGACCCAGGCCTTGGCGTCGTTGGGCGTCGGCGCGAGGATCGGCAGGCTGTGTTCGATGCCCTCGAGAGCGCCGTGCTCACGGTTGGTCAGGGTTATCAGCGCCTGGAAGGCGTCCTCGACCTGGCGCTGGGCGATGATCCGGTTGGCTCGTGCGGTGTCGAAGCCGGCCTGGGCTTCGAGCACGTCGGTCTTGTCCGACAGGCCGACGTCGAAGCGTTCGTTGGCCTGGTCGAGCTGGCGCTTGAAGGCGGCCTCTTCGGCCTTGGTCGAGGCCAGGGTGTCCTGGGCGCGCAGCACGGCGAAGTAGGTCTCGGCGCTCTGCAGGATCAGGCTTTGCTCGACAGCGGACAGCTCCAGGGCGGCCTGCTCGCTGCTCGCTTCGGCGGCCTGCAGCTGGAACCAGCGGTCGGCGCGGAACAGCGGCTGGCTGAGGTTGGCCTGGTACACCGTACCGCTGCGCGTGCTGGTGTTGGCCGGTGAGTCGATCTCGGTGCGGGCGTCGCTCAGGTTGGCCCCGGCCGACAGGTTAGGCAGCAGGCCGGCGCGGGCCTGGGGCACCACTTCGCGGCGGGCCTGGTAATCGGCGCGGGCGGCCGCCAGGTCGGCATTGTTGGCGGCGGCTTCCTGATAGACCGTGATCAGGTCGGTCTTGGCGGACAGCGGGGCCTGTTCGGCCCAGGCCAATCCGGCGGAGGCGGAGGCCACGGCAAGAGCCAGGGAGAGTCTGCGCAGCATTCGGGGAATCCTAGATTTGGCGGTAATCGGCAAGGCTAAGCGGGCCCGCCCGGAGGGGTCAAGCAGTGCTCATGGCGTCAGGAGTGTAGTTTGCGACAAGCTATGTTGCCTGGTTGCAACAATCGGCGGGCGGGCGTCCGTGGCGTCATTATCCGACGTGTGGGTCAGGCCTTTTTGACTTGGCGGTTGGTTTTATCGGCCGCTGTTGATTAGACTGGTGCGGTTCTTGTCGGGGTGCCCCATATGCGGGGCTGAGATTGGCAGCTGCCGGATCCCGTTGAACCTGATCAGGTTAAAGGCCTGCGTAGGGAACAAGATGTCCTCGCCCATCCCTCGGCGAGTTCTCTCGGCACCAGTCCCGGTGCGCCCCGCACTCCTCGTCCGTCCCAGGTTCGCTCCGGCAATCATCCCAGGAGAGAACCAGCCGATGAGTGCACAAGAAAAGAAGAACCTGAGTGAGTCCGCCCAGGTCGACCAGCAGTCGATCCAGCCCTTCCCGCGGTCGCAGAAGATCTACGTGCAGGGCTCGCGCCCGGACATCCGCGTGCCGATGCGCGAGATCAGCCTGGACGTCACCCCGACCGACTTCGGCGGCGAGATCAACGCGCCGGTGCTGGTCTACGACACCTCCGGCCCCTACACCGACCCGACTGTGACCATCGACGTGCGCCAGGGCCTGGCCGACGTGCGCTCGGCCTGGATCGAGGACCGCGGCGACACCGAGCTGCTCGACGGCCTCAGCTCCAACTTCGGTCAGGAGCGCCTGGCCAACCCCGAACTGACCGCCATGCGCTTCGCCCACGTGCGCAACCCGCGCCGCGCCAAGGCCGGCAAGAACGTCAGCCAGATGCACTACGCGCGCCAGGGCATCATCACCCCGGAGATGGAATACGTCGCCATCCGCGAAAACCTGAAGCTGCAGGAGGCCCGCGCCGCCGGCCTGCTGGACCAGCAGCACGCAGGTCACAGCTTCGGCGCCAGCATTCCCAAGGAGATCACCCCGGAATTCGTCCGCGAGGAGATCGCCCGCGGTAGGGCGATTATTCCGGCGAACATCAACCACGTGGAGCTGGAGCCGATGATCATCGGCCGCAACTTCCTGGTGAAGATCAACGGCAACATCGGCAACTCGGCGCTGGGTTCCTCCATCGAGGAAGAAGTGGCCAAGCTGACCTGGGGCATTCGCTGGGGCTCGGACACCGTGATGGACCTGTCCACCGGCAAGCACATCCACGAGACCCGCGAGTGGATCATCCGCAACTCGCCGGTGCCGATCGGCACGGTGCCGATCTACCAGGCCCTGGAAAAGGTCGGCGGCGTCGCCGAGGACCTGACCTGGGAGCTGTTCCGTGACACCCTGATCGAGCAGGCCGAGCAGGGCGTGGACTACTTCACCATCCACGCCGGCGTGTTGCTGCGCTATGTGCCGATGACCGCCAAGCGGGTCACCGGCATCGTCAGCCGCGGCGGTTCGATCATGGCCAAGTGGTGCCTGGCGCACCACCAGGAGAACTTCCTCTACACCCACTTCGAGGAAATCTGCCAGATCATGAAGGCCTACGATGTCAGCTTCTCGCTGGGCGACGGCCTGCGTCCCGGCTCGATCGCCGACGCCAACGACGAGGCCCAGTTCGGTGAGCTGGAAACCCTCGGCGAGCTGACCAAGATTGCCTGGAAGCACGACGTCCAGGTGATGATCGAAGGCCCCGGCCACGTGCCGATGCAGCTGATCAAGGAGAACATGGACAAGCAGCTGGAATGCTGCGACGAGGCGCCGTTCTATACCCTCGGCCCGCTGACCACCGACATCGCCCCGGGTTACGACCACATCACCTCGGGCATCGGCGCGGCGATGATCGGTTGGTTCGGTTGCGCCATGCTCTGCTACGTTACCCCCAAGGAGCACCTGGGGTTGCCGAACAAGGATGACGTCAAGACCGGTATCATCACCTACAAGATTGCCGCTCATGCCGCCGACCTTGCCAAAGGCCATCCAGGCGCGCAGATTCGCGATAATGCCTTGAGCAAGGCGCGCTTCGAGTTCCGCTGGGAGGACCAGTTCAACCTGGGCTTGGACCCGGACACGGCGCGCAGCTACCACGACGAGACGCTGCCCAAGGACTCGGCCAAGGTGGCACACTTCTGCTCCATGTGCGGGCCGAAGTTCTGCTCGATGAAGATCACCCAGGAAGTGCGGGTCTATGCTGAGGAGCAACGCATCGCCGCCATCGACCTGGAAGTCGAGCAGGGCATGCAGGCCAAGGCCGAGGAGTTCAAGGCGCAAGGTGCGCAGCTCTATCACAAGGTGTGATGGGGGAATAACGCTTCCGTCTGTCGCGGTCTGGGCAGGCGGAAATGGGAGACAGGGCGGGCCTTCGGGCCCGTTCCTGCTAATAGGGGGGCGCTATGCAGCGAGACGATGTTGAAATTATCGAGCGTGAGGCCTGTTTTCGCGGCTTCTACCAGCTCGATCGCTTGCAGCTGCGCCATCGCAAGTTCGATGGCGGCATGGGCCCGCAGCTCAGTCGCGAGCTGTTCGTGCGTCACGATGCGGTGTGTGTGCTGCCCTACGATCCGCAGCGCGACACCGTGGTGTTGATCGAACAGTTCCGCGTCGGCGCCCTGGACAAGAGCGCCAGTCCCTGGCTGCTGGAACTGGTCGCCGGGCTGATCGACAAGGACGAAGAACCGGAGGAGGTCGCGCGCCGCGAGGCGGTCGAGGAGGCGGGGGTGACCCTGGGCTCGCTCTGGCCGATCACCCAGTACTACCCGTCGCCCGGTGGCTCCGATGAGCGTGTGCATCTGTTTGTCGGTCGTTGCGACAGCGAGGGCGCCGGTGGCGTGCATGGGCTGGCCGAGGAGGGTGAGGACATTCGCGTGCATGTCTGGCCGCTGGAGGACGCTCTGGATGCGCTGAAGGACGGGCGTATAGACAACGCGGCGAGCATCATCGCCCTGCAATGGCTGGCGCTCAACCGCGCCGAGGTCAGGGGGTTGTGGTCGTGAACCTGTTGCGCGAGCGCTACCGGGTCGACCTGGTGGAGCTGCAGGCGGTCTGCGAGGCCAACTATGCGCGGCTGATGCGCCTGTTGCCGGAGATGCGCAGCGAGGAGAAAACTCGCCGGGTCGCCCTCAGTCAGGGCGACCGGGTACTGGGTGTGCTGGCGCTGGACGTGCTGGAGGCCTGCCCCTACACCACCACCCTGCTGGTGCGCCAGGAGCACAGCCTGCCCTGGCTGCCGGTGCCGCAGCTGGAGGTGCGGGTGTACCACGACGCGCGCATGGCCGAGGTGGTCAGCGCCGAGAGTACCCGGCGCTTTCGCACCATCTACCCCTACCCGAACGCCGCCATGCACCAGCCGGACGAGAAGAGCCAGCTCAACCTGTTCCTCGGTGAGTGGCTGAGCCACTGCCTGGCCTGCGGCCACGAGCCGGCACCGGTGTTCTGAGCGGCCTGAGAGTCGTTTTGTCGCGTTTGGCTGCCTGCACGGCGGTTTTTCTGTGACCCAGTCGCGCTTCACGGGTTTACCATCGCCGGCGCTAGCCAGCATAATCCATGCACCCTGCTCAAGGAGACGGTCTTGCCGAGCGTGCCTACTTCCGCTGCTGATTCCTCGGTACTGCTGGTGCAGTTGTCCGACAGCCACCTGTTCGCCGAGGCGAGCGGCAAGCTGCTGGGCATGGACACCCAGGACAGCCTGCAGCGGGTGATCGACCTGGTGCTGCAGGAGCAGCCGCAGATCGACCTGATGCTGGCCAGTGGCGACCTGTCGCAAGACGGCAGCGAGGCCTCCTATGCCCGCTTCCGTCAGTTGACCGCGGTGATCCCCGCGCCGGCCCGCTGGTTTCCCGGCAACCACGACGAGGTGCCGGCCATGCGCAGCGCCAGTGCCGGCAGCGACTTGCTGGAGCCGGTGGTCGATCTGGGTAACTGGCGGATCATCCTGCTCGACTCCTCGATTCCCGGCGCCGTGCCCGGGTTCCTTGCCGATGAGCAATTGCAGCTGCTCGAACGCGCCCTGGCCGAAGCCCCCGACCGCCACCACCTGATCTGCCTGCATCACCATCCGGTGTCCATCGGCTGCGCCTGGATGGAGCCGATAGGGGTGCGCAACCCCGAGGCGCTGTTCGCCGTGCTGGCGCGTCACAGCCAGGTGCGGGCGCTGCTCTGGGGCCATGTGCACCAGGAGTTCGACACGCAGGAGGGCGACCTGCGCCTGCTGGCCTCGCCCTCGACCTGCGTGCAGTTCACCCCGGGCAGCGACGATTTTCAGGTCGACAGCAGTGCCCCGGGCTACCGCTGGCTGCGCCTGCACGACGACGGGCGCCTGGACACCGGCGTATCGCGCGTCACCGGCATCCAGTTCGAGGTGGACTACAGCGTCAAGGGCTATTGATAGCCGCGCACTGGAGGCCGCTCCGCGAAAGCTGCTACCGTTCCGCCTCCCGTTCCTAGCCATCAGTCCCGTCAGCCATGCTCGCAAGCAGTCCCAGCATTCTCTACCTCCACGGCCTCAACAGTTCGCCGGCTTCGCTCAAGGCCCGCCAGCTGCACGCGGCCATGGCGCGCCTGGGCCTGGCCGCGCGGCTGCGGGTGCCGGCCCTGCACCACCACCCGCGCCAGGCCATCGCCCAGCTCGAGACACTGATCGCCGAGCTCGGTCGGCCGGTGCTGGTCGGCAGCTCCCTGGGCGGCTACTATGCGACCCACCTGGCCGAGCGGCATGGCTTGCGCGCCCTGCTGATCAATCCGGCGGTGCGGCCGCACCGGCTGTTCGACGGCTACCTGGGTCCGCAGAAGAACTACTACAGCGATGAAACCTGGGAGCTGACAGCCGAGCATGTGGCGGCCCTGGGCGAGCTGGAAGTGCCGCCACCGCAGGACCCCGCGCGCTACCAGGTGTGGCTGCAGACCGCCGACGAAACCCTCGATTACCGCCAGGCAGAAGCCTACTACCGGGCCTGCGCGCTGCGCATCCAGGCCGGTGGCGACCATGGCTTCCAGGGCTTCGCCGCGCGCCTGCCGATGCTCTTTGCTTTTGCCGGCGTGCCCGCCGACCTGTGGCGCGACGCCGACTTTTCCGACCTTTAAGACGATTCGAGACCCCATGGCCCAGCAGAACGCCTATAACGCAGACGCCATCGAAGTCCTTTCCGGCCTGGACCCGGTGCGCAAGCGCCCCGGCATGTACACCGACACCAGCCGGCCCAACCACCTGGCCCAGGAGGTCATCGACAATAGCGTCGACGAGGCCCTGGCCGGCCACGCCCGGTCGATCCAGGTGATCCTCCACGAGGACAATTCGCTCGAGGTGCTCGACGACGGGCGCGGCATGCCGGTGGACATTCATCCCGAGGAGGGCGTACCCGGGGTCGAACTGATCCTCACCAAGCTGCATGCCGGCGGCAAGTTCTCCAACAAGAACTACCAGTTCTCCGGCGGCCTGCATGGTGTCGGCATTTCGGTGGTCAACGCCCTGTCGACCCGGGTCGAGGTGCGGGTCAAGCGCGACGGCAGCGAGTACCGCATGGCCTTCGGCGATGGCTACAAGGCCAGCGACCTGGAGGTGATCGGCACGGTGGGCAAGCGCAACACCGGCACCAGCGTGCACTTCTGGCCGGACGGCAAGTATTTCGATTCGCACAAGTTCTCGGTCAGTCGCCTCAAGCATGTGCTCAAGGCCAAGGCGGTGCTGTGCCCGGGCCTTGCGGTCAGCTTCGAGGACAAGGCCAGCGGCGAGCGCGTCGAGTGGCTGTACGAGGATGGCCTGCGTTCCTACCTGGTGGATGCGGTCAGCGAATTTCCGCGGCTGCCCGAGCAGCCGTTCTGCGGCAGTCTCGCCGGCAACAAGGAGGCGGTCGACTGGGCCCTGCTGTGGCTGCCCGAGGGCGGCGAGAGCGTGCAGGAGAGCTACGTCAACCTGATTCCCACCGCCCAGGGCGGCACCCACGTCAACGGCCTGCGCCAGGGTCTGCTGGACGCCATGCGCGAGTTCTGCGAGTTCCGCAACCTGTTGCCGCGCGGGGTCAAGCTGGCGCCCGAGGACATCTGGGAGCGTATCGCCTTCGTCCTGTCGATGAAGATGCAGGATGCGCAGTTCTCCGGACAGACCAAGGAGCGCCTGTCCTCCCGCGAGGCGGCGGCCTTCGTCTCCGGGGTGGTCAAGGACGCCTTCAGCCTGTGGCTCAACGCCCATCCGGAGTTCGGTCAGCAGCTTGCCGAGCTGGCGATCAGCAACGCCAATCGCCGCCTCAAGGCCGGCAAGAAGGTCGAGCGCAAGCGCATCACCCAGGGGCCGGCACTGCCCGGAAAGCTCGCCGATTGTGCGGGGCAGGACCCGCTGCGCTCCGAACTGTTTCTGGTCGAGGGTGACTCCGCCGGCGGTTCGGCCAAGCAGGCGCGTGACAAGGAGTTCCAGGCGATCATGCCGCTGCGCGGCAAGATCCTGAACACCTGGGAAGTCGATGGCGGCGAGGTGCTGGCCTCCCAGGAGGTGCATGACATCGCCGTGGCCATCGGCATCGACCCCGGCTCCAACGACCTCTCCCAATTGCGCTACGGCAAGATCTGCATCCTCGCCGACGCCGACTCCGACGGCCTGCACATCGCTACCCTGTTGTGCGCGCTGTTTGTCCGCCACTTCCGCCCTTTGGTGGATGCCGGCCACGTCTATGTGGCCATGCCGCCGCTGTACCGCATCGACCTCGGCAAGGAAGTCTTCTACGCCCTGGATGAAGCCGAACGTGACGGCATCCTCGATCGTCTGGTCGCCGAGAAACGCCGCGGCAAGCCCCAGGTCACCCGCTTCAAGGGCCTCGGCGAGATGAACCCGCCGCAGCTGCGCGAGACCACCATGGACCCCAACACCCGGCGCCTGGTGCAGCTGACCCTGGACGACTTCGAAGGCACCCGGGAAATCATGGACATGCTGCTGGCGAAGAAGCGCGCCGGCGACCGCAAGTCCTGGCTGGAGTCCAAGGGCAACCTGGCCGAGGTGCTGCTCTGATGCGTTGCCTGGGCGTCGCGCTGCTGCTGGTGGCGGCGGCGGCGCTGGCCGACGCGCCGCCTCCCGAGGAGCTGCGGCTGATTGGCGAGCACCCGGTCGAGGGCATGGTCGGCGGCAACCTCTCGGGCCTGGCCCGCTGCGACGAAACCCTGTGGGCGGTGTCGGATCGCGAGGATGATCGGCTGTACCGTCTGCAGACTGGCGCCGAGGTCTGGCAGGCCGAGGTCGAACGTTTCGAGGCGCCGCCGGCGCCGGCCGTGCCGCTGCCCTGGGGGCTGCGCATGAGCACCTGGGTCGCTGGCCAGGTGCGCGGTGGCGGACTGGACTTCGAAGGGCTGTCTTGTGACCGGCAGGGCAACCGTTACCTGGTCAGCGAGGCCAAGGCCGCGGTGCTGCAGCTGACTGCCCATGGTGAGGCGAACTGGCTGGCGCTGCCGGAGGCCGTGGTGCGCCAGGCCCGCGCCAGTGGCATGCTGCTCGGGTTCAATGCGATGTTCGAGGGCGTGGCGGTCGATCCGGCCGGCGAGCGCCTGTGGCTGGCGGCCGAGCGCAATCGGCGCGGCCTGTTGGTGGTGCATCGGCACGGCGCGTCCTGGCGCTGCAGCGGCGGCTGTGTACTGGTCGGCGAGGGCGGTAGCGAGCCGGCGCCGGCGCAGCTGGGCGGCGAGGCCCGGCCGCGAGACTTCTCCGGGCTGGCGTTCCACCAGGAAAAACTCTTCACCCTGGAGCGCCAGGCCCATCGCATCTGTCGCCGCCAGCTGAGTGACGGCGCGGTCGAGCGCTGCTGGTCGTTCGCCGCGGAGGCGCTCGCCGAGGCGCGTCGCTATCCTTCGGCGTACGGCCAGACCGAGGCCCTGTGGATCGACGCCGACGGCGCCTGGGTGGGGCTGGACAATGAGGGCCAGGCCCGCGCCGATGGCGAGGCGCGGCCGATCGTCTGGCGTTTCGCCGCGCCGCAGGGCGGCTGGGGCGCCCGCCGATGAGCACGCAAGCGCCGGGGCGGCGGGCCGGACGGGTGATGCTGGTGCTGGCCTGGGGCGCCGCGTTGCTGCTGGCCACGCGCTTCTTCGGCGATTGGGAGGAGTCCCGGCGTAACCCCAATCGGCATCCCGAGTCGGTGCACGGCAGCGACTACGTGGAAGTGCGCCTGGCGAGCAGTCGTCAGGGGCATTACCGCGCCGATGGGCGGATCAACGGCGAGCCGGTGACCTTCCTCCTCGACACCGGCGCCACCCAGGTGGCGGTGCCCGTCGAGGTGGCGAGGCGCCTGGGCTTGCGCGCCGGCACGGCGATCACCATCAGCACCGCCAACGGCCGTGCCACGGCCCACCGCACGCAACTGGCCAGCCTGCAGCTGGGCGATATCGTGCTGCACGATGTCGACGCGCTGATCGCCCCCGGCATGGGCGGCGAGGAAGTGCTGCTGGGCATGAGCGCCCTGAAACAACTCGAATTCACTCAGCGCGACGGCACCCTGATGTTGCGCCAATCAACCTTGCAATGAGACTCCCATGAGCGAATCCCTCGATCTGAGCCTGGATGGCGTTGAGCGCCGCTCGCTTGCCGACTTCACCGAGCAGGCCTATCTCAACTATTCGATGTACGTGATCATGGATCGCGCCCTGCCGCATATCGGCGACGGTTTGAAGCCGGTGCAGCGGCGCATCGTCTATGCCATGAGCGAGCTGGGCCTGGATGCCGATGCCAAGCACAAGAAGTCGGCGCGTACCGTCGGTGACGTGCTCGGCAAGTTCCACCCCCACGGCGATTCGGCCTGCTACGAGGCCATGGTGCTGATGGCCCAGCCGTTCAGCTACCGCTATACCCTGGTGGACGGGCAGGGCAACTGGGGCGCCCCCGACGATCCCAAGTCCTTCGCCGCCATGCGCTACACCGAGGCGCGCCTGTCGCGCTATTCGGAGGTGCTGCTGACCGAGCTGGGGCAGGGCACGGTGGACTGGGTGCCGAACTTCGACGGTACTCTCAACGAGCCGGCGACCCTGCCGGCGCGCCTGCCCAACCTGCTGCTCAACGGCACCACGGGCATCGCCGTGGGCATGGCCACCGACGTGCCGCCGCACAACCTGCGCGAAGTCGCCGCGGCCTGCGTGCGTCTGCTGGATCAGCCGGACGCCACGGTCGAGCAGCTGTGCGAGCATGTGCTGGGGCCGGACTTCCCCACCGAGGCGGAGGTGATCACCCCGCGCGCCGATCTGCTGAAGATCTACGAGACCGGCCGTGGCTCGGTGCGAATGCGTGCGGTGTACCGCATCGAGGATGGCGACATCGTGGTCACCGCGTTGCCGCATCAGGTATCCGGGGCCAAGGTGCTGGAGCAGATCGCCGGGCAGATGCAGGCCAAGAAGCTGCCGATGGTCGCCGACCTGCGCGACGAGTCGGATCACGAGCATCCCTGCCGCATCGTCATCATCCCGCGCTCCAACCGGGTCGATGCCGACGAGTTGATGACCCACCTGTTCGCCACCACCGATCTGGAGTCCAGCTACCGGGTCAACACCAATGTCATCGGCCTGGACGGCAAGCCCCAGGTGAAGAACCTGCGGCAGATGCTGCGTGAGTGGTTGGAGTACCGGGTGAACACGGTGCGCCGGCGCCTGCAGTTCCGCCTGGACAAGGTGGAAAAGCGCCTGCACCTGTTGGAGGGCTTGCTGGTCGCCTTCCTCAACCTCGACGAGGTGATCCACATCATCCGTACCGAGGATCAGCCCAAGCCGGTGCTGATGGCGCGTTTCGGCCTCACCGACGTGCAGGCCGACTACATTCTCGACACCCGCCTGCGCCAGCTGGCGCGCCTGGAAGAGATGAAGATCCGCGGCGAGCAGGACGAGCTGGCCAAGGAGCGGGCCAAGCTGCTGGCCCTGCTCGGCAGCGAAGCCAAGCTGAAGAAGCTGGTGCGCGACGAAATCATCAAGGACGCCGAGACCTACGGCGACGCCCGCCGCTCACCGATCGTCGCCCGCGCCGAGGCCCGCGCACTGTCGGAGACCGAGCTGCTGCCGACCGAGCCGATCACTGTGGTGATGTCCGAGAAGGGCTGGGTGCGTTGCGCCAAGGGCCACGACATCGACGCAACCGGCCTGTCCTACAAGGCCGGTGATGGCTTCAAGGCGGCCGCGCCAGGGCGCTCGAACCAGTACGCGGTGTTCATCGACTCCACCGGACGCAGCTATTCGCTGGCCGCCCATTCGCTGCCATCGGCCCGCGGTCAGGGCGAACCACTGACCGGGCGCCTGGCGCCGCCGCCGGGGGCGACCTTCGACTGTGTGTTGCTGCCGGACGACAACGCGCTCTATGTGATCGCCTCCGACGCCGGTTACGGCTTCGTGGTCAAGGGCGAGGACCTGCAGGCCAAGAACAAGGCCGGCAAGGCCCTGCTCAGCCTGCCGGCAGGGGCCAGGGTGGTGCCGCCCAAGCCGTTGGCCAGTCGCGAAGAGGACTGGTTGGCCGCGGTGACCACCGAGGGCCGGCTGCTGTTGTTCAAGGTCGCCGACCTGCCCCAGCTGGGCAAGGGCAAGGGCAACAAGATCATCGGCATACCCGGCGAGCGGGTCGCCAGCCGCGAGGAGTTCCTCAGCGACCTGGCGGTGCTGCCGGCCGGCGCGACCCTGGTCCTGCAGGCGGGCAAGCGCACCCTGTCGCTCAAGGCCGACGACCTGGAGCACTACAAGGGCGAGCGCGGGCGGCGCGGCAACAAGCTGCCGCGCGGTTTCCAGCGGGTCGATGCGCTGCTGGTCGAGTAGACCGTCCGAGTCTTGCGGCGCACGAGGCTGGAGTCGTGCGGCGCTTTGGCGGATGATAGTCGGCCATGGAATGCGCCAGGTCGGCTGAGCGCGTTCGCCAACCCAGGTTAGACTGCCGGCAGTCCAGGCCGGCCGGATGAGAGTAATGACTGTAGTGCGCCTTCCCTTGATCCTGCTGTTGACCGGCCTGCTCGGTCTGGTCGGCTGTACGGCCTACCAGCCAGTGCCGTTGTATCAGCTCGACGGTGGCAACGCCGAGCTGCCTGACGAGAAGGGCGGGGTGGCCGTGCTCTTGGGGCCGGTGTCGATTGCCGACTACCTGCAGCGCGAGGCGCTGCTGCAGCGCCAGCCCGACGGCAGCCTGACGGCGACCAGCGAGGGGCGCTGGGCGGGCAGTCTGGCGGCGGACATCGACCGCCAGCTGTTGCGCCAACTGGCCGCGCGGCTGAACAGCCAGCGCCTGGCCATGGCGCCGGCGACGCCCGGTTTCACGCCTCAGGTGCAGGTGCTGCTGTCGATCAGCCGCCTGGATTCCGGGCCGCAGCTGCCGGCCGTGCTCGAGGCGCACTGGCGCCTGCTGAACCCCGATGGAAAGCTCCTCGACGGCCGCCTGGTCCGCCTGGAGGAGGCCCATCAGGGCACCATCGCCGACCAGGTGCGCGCCCAGAGCCTGGTGATGCGTCAGCTGGTCGAGCAGGTGGCCCTGGCGGTGCAGGAGTACGGCAATCTGCCTCCGGTGGTGGCCGAGGAGCCACGCAAGAAGACTCCGGTCGCGCCCGCGGCCAAGCCAGCTCGACCGAAGGCGCCGGTGGTCGAGCCGATCAGGATCGAGGGCGAGGTCTTTCGCTTCTGACTCGCCGACTCGCCGGCTTGAGCTGTCGTCCATAAAAAGCCCCGCTCAAGGCGGGGCTTTTTTGTGGGTGCTGCCCACTCAGTGGCTTTCGTGCATGTGCGCCAGCTGGCGCTCCAGCAGCGACGGGTAGGGCTCCAGCAGGCGCTCCACGCAGCAGGCGCCTTCCGGGCTGGTGATGGCGCGGATGCGGCTGCGCTGGCGAACCAGCGGGTCCTCGGCGATGCGCCGTTCCAGCAGCAGCAGGTTGCGGCTGTGCTGAGACAGGGCCAGGGCCTCCTGGGCGGTGTCGCTGAGCAGCAGGTCGCCCTGGCTGAGGCCGAGCAGCTCGGTGCCCTGGGTCAGGCCCAGCTGCAGCTGCAGGGTGATGCCGCTGTCGGCGACCTCGATTTGCAGGGCGTGGCCGAGCGCACGCATCAGTTCGCCGCAGCAGATCGCGTGGGTCAGGTAGTCGTCGCCACTGTCGCGGCTGTGGAACAGCATCAGGCTGCTGCCGTCGCTGAGGGTGTGCAACTCGCCCTGATAGAGCGCCGCAGCCTGGTTCAGGCAATCGCGGTAGCGCTGCAGCAGGTCGAGCAGGCGTGCCCGCGGCAGGCGCCGCAGTTGTTCCTGGGCGCCCAGCTGGATTGCCAGCACCGCGCTCGGTTGTGGCGTTGCCGGCGCGACGGCAGGCGGCTGTTCGGCCGTGACATCCTGCAGGTCGGCGAACGGGTCGAGGTCTTCGTCGCCCTCGCCAGTCAGGTCGTCGTCCTGTTCGTCGCGCAGGTTCGGCACGGCGAAACGCGGCTCCCGGTCGATCGATTCCAGCGGGTAGTCGTCCTCGTCGCGCGTTTCGGCGTCTTCGTCCGGCTGCTCGGGCTCCGGCTTCTCCGGTACCAGGCGAGACTGCAGCTGGCGCGCCAGGTCGCCGATCTCGTCCTGGCGGCCGGCGCCGGGCGCCGGGTCGTCCGGATCGCGCAGCCAGACCCGCAGCTGCAGCAGCGGCGTGGAGATATGGCGGCCCAGGCGCAGGCTCAGGCTCAGGGTCAGCGCCAGCAGAATCAGGCTGAGGATGCCCATGCTCTGCAGGCTGATGGTCATCGGCTGCTGGAACTGGCGCATGTCCAGGCTGATACGCAGCTGGCCGGCGATCACCTCCTGGAAGGTGATGGGGGTCGAGTAAAGGCCCTCGGTTTCGCCGAGCATGCTCTTGCTCGGGCGGGCGCCGGCTTCGGCGAGCAGGCGGTTGTCCACGCTGTAGATGGCCGCATGGGCCACCAGCGGGTTCTTCACCAGGTTGTTCAGCAGCACGTTGAGGCTGAGAATGTCGTTGGAGACCAGCAGTTCGGTGGCCGACGCCGCGGTCTGGGTGATCAGGCTGGTGCCCAGGGCTTCGGCTTGCTGCTGCATGGCCTGCTTGAACTGCATGCCGATGACCCAGGCATAGATCACCAGCGCCAGGGCCACCAGCAGCAGGCTGTGGCTGGCAATGCGCAGGGCCAGGGGAACCCGGCGCTGGCGCAGGGCCTGGAACAGCAGGAGGAAGAAGTTGTCGGGCTTTACGGGGGCGGGCCGGTTCACAGAGCTCGGCTCTTGTCGACTGGAGTTGCCGCGCAGTATAGCGACCGCCCTGCAGCGGGCAAAGCGCCGCGCATGCCCGTACGGCCGCGAAAATGGGTAGAATGTGCGGCTTTTCTCCCGCTTGCCGGTCATTCGGCGAGCTGTCCATCTGTTCACCGAGCCTTGGGGGTGCGCCGTGCGCGAAATCGTCCTGATCAATATCACCGGCGAGGACCGCCCGGGTCTTACCGCCGCCATCACCGGCGTGCTGGCCCAGGGCGGGGTGAATATCCTCGACATCGGCCAGGCGGTGATCCACGACACCCTGTCGTTCGGCATCCTGGTCGAGATTCCCGGCACCGAGCAGGCCTCCTCGGTGCTCAAGAATGTGCTGTTCACCGCCTACAAGCTGGATCAGCAGGTGCGCTTCACACCGGTTTCCGAGGCGGACTACCAGCAGTGGGTGGGCGGCCAGGGCAAGGCCCGGCATATCGTCACCCTGCTGACCCGCAAGGTCACTGCCGAGCAGTTGCAGCGGGTCAGTGCGATCACCGCCCGCTATGGCCTCAATATCGACCATATCGACCGCCTGTCCGGGCGCATGCCGCTGGATACCCCGGCGGAGCAGGGCAAGGGCTGCATCGAGTTCTCCGTGCGCGGCGAACCGGCCGATCCGGCGGCGCTGCGTGCCGAGTTCCTCAGCGTGGCGCAGGAGCTGAACGTGGATATCGCCTTCCAGCGCGATTCGCTGTTTCGCCGCAACCGTCGCCTGGCGGTGTTCGACATGGACTCGACGCTGATCGAGGCCGAGGTGATCGACGAGCTGGCCAAGGCGGCCGGGGTCGGTGAACAGGTCGCGGCGATCACCGAGCGGGCCATGCGCGGCGAGCTGGACTTCGCCGCCAGCTTCAGGGAGCGCCTGGCCCTGCTCAAGGGGCTGCCGGAAACCGTGCTGGCCGATATCGGCGCCTCGCTGCGCCTGACCGAGGGTGCCGAAACGCTGTTCAGCGAGCTGCGCCGGTTGGGTTACAAGACCGCGATCCTCTCGGGCGGTTTCACCTATTTCGCCAAGCAGCTGCAAGCCAAGCTGGGCATCGACTACGTGTTTGCCAACGAACTGCAGATAGTCGATGGCCGGGTCACGGGCGTGGCCGTCGAGCCGATCGTCGATGCCCAGCGCAAGGCCGACCTGTTGCGCGAACTGGCGGAGAAGGAAGGCTTGCGCCTGGAGCAGACCATTGCCGTGGGCGATGGCGCCAATGACCTGCCGATGCTGGCGATTGCCGGGCTGGGCGTGGCGTTCCGCGCCAAGCCGCTGGTCAAGCAGTCGGCCAAGCAGGCCATCTCCACCCTGGGGTTGGACGGCATCCTCTACCTGCTGGGGTTCCGCGACCGCGACGGGCTGGAATAGGCCAGGCATGAAAAAGCCGCCCGCGGGCGGCTTTTTCATGGGGCTGGCGTTGCGTCACTCGTCGTCGGAGGAGAAGTCGTAATTCATCGACTGACTGGGCGCCTGCAGGTAGTAGCCCTGGATGTAGTTGACCCCGGCCTGCCAGAGCGTGGCGAGGACGCTGGCGCTCTCGACGAAGGGCACGATGGTCAGCTTGGCTTGGGCGTGCAGGCTGGCCAGTAGGGTCTTCAAGGCTTCCTGGCTGTCGGGCTTGCTCAGGTCCTGGGAGTACGAACCGTCGATCTTGATGAAGTCCAGCTGCAGGTGTTTGAGCGTGTTGAACGGATTCAGGGCGCAGCCGAACTGGCTCAGGGCGACCTTGCAGTGCAGCTCGTGCAAGCCCTGGCTCAGGGCCTTGGCCTGCTTCAGGTAGGCAATGGCGTCCGGCTCGCTAAGTTGGAAGACCAGCGCATCCGAGGGCAGGCGAGCGGCCTTCAAGGCCACGCTGAGCCAGGGCAGCAGGGTCTGATCCTGCAGGCTGGCGCTAGACAGGTGAATGAACAGACGGGTGCTGTGACCCTTGCTGCGATGGTCGGCGAGCAGCTTGATCGAGTTGAGTATCACCCAGCGATCGATCTTCTCGCCGAGCCCGGCATCCTTGGCCGCGTTGAGGAAGTCCGGTGGAGGTACCTCCTGTCCCTGCGGATTGAGCATGCGCAGCAGCACCTCATAGTGCTCGTGGCTGTCGCCCCGCAGGCTGATGATCGGTTGGAACAGCAGGCGGAAGCTGTTGTGCTCAAGGGCCTGCTGGACCATGGCCACAATGCTGCCGCGGTTGGCGGCGGCGGCCAGCTCGGCGGAAGGGTCGAACAGCTTCAGGGCATTGCCGTCGCTCAGGTCGTCGGCGCAGCGTTGCGCGCGGTTGACCACCTCCTGGGCCTTGGTGGTCTTTTCGCTGAGGCCGGCGATGCCGATCGACAGGGTGGTCTGGGCGGTGCGGCCGCTGATGTCGAACAGGTGGCTTTCGACTTTCTTCAGCAAGCTGGTCAAGCTTGCCTGCGACTGCTCCGGCGTCAGGCCGGGTTGCAGTACGGTGAACACGTCGTCGCCGAAGCGGGCCAGCTGCGCATCGCCGGGGAAGTGCGCGCGCAACAGACTGGCCAGGTCGGTCAGCAGCAAGTCGATTCCGGCCAGGCCGACTTCGGCGAGCAGGCTGGCGTAGTGATCGACGCGGATGTAGGCCAGGCTGGCCGGCTGGCCGGCTTTTACCGCACGCTCGGCGGCGGCGTCCATCAGGCCAAGGAAGTGGTTGCGGTTGTACAGGCCGGTAACCAGGTCCTGGCTGCTGATCTCGCGCAGCTTTTCCTCCAGCTCGGCGTTGCCGACTTCGCCGCGAATCACCACCTGAATGCAGGGCTCGCCGTCATAACTGGCCGGGGAGAAGCTCATCCGGGCCGGGAAGGTATCGCCGCTGGCTCTGAGCCCGGCGCAGGCCAGCTCGGCGCTGCCCTCGAGGCCTTGGTAGCTCTTCAGGAAATCCTTGAACCCTGCCTGGTCGGCGGCGGCGATCAGGTCGATCATCGGCATGCCTTCCAGTTCGTCGGCGTCCTGGTAGTCGAACAGCTCGAGATAGGCGCGGTTGGCATAGATGTGCATGCCGTCATGCACGTAGGTGATGGCGTCGACCGAGCTTTCCAGCAGCAGTTGGCAGCGCTTTTCCGCTTCGCGCAAGGCCACCTCGGCCGCGCGCCGCGCGCGGCGTTCCTCCAGGTTGCTCAATTCGCGCTGGGCGACCAGTACCAGGCGCTCATCCTCGCCTTGCGGCAGGGCGTCCTGGGCGCCCAGGGTCAGGGCCTCGGTGATGCTGTCGGAGTCGTTGTCGGCAAGCAGCTGGATGACCGGGATGTCCTTGGCCTGGCGGCGAATCGCGCTGATGGCCTCGCCGGGGGCGAGGTGTTCGCTGCTGGGCGCGGCGATCAGCAGGTCCCAGCTCTGCTGCAGGGCTTCGGCCAGGTCCTCGCTCGAGCTCAGGCGGTGTACCCGGGTCGCGCGGCCGGCGTTGCGGAACAGGCTGACGAGGCGTTCGGCCTCATTCTGCGAGTCTTCCAGTATCAGCAGCCGAATAGTTTTTTTTTCGATGGCCATGGCGGGGATCAGGTTTGCGCCGAACGGGCGCGAAAAGGCGACAAAAGGTGATGAATCGGCAATCTACAGCGACTTCCAGAGCGAGTCAAAGTCTTCCTCCCCATCTGCGCTGCGGGTTCCCGGGGATGTGACGGGCTTCCCTGGGGCGTTGCCGGGTTGGTCGAGGCTGCGGTACTCGAACTGACTGAAACTGCCGGTGCTGGTCTGGCGGCGGCTGAGCACGGCGCGGCGCTCGGTACCGCTGATGTTGATCATCACCTTGTTGCCTTCCTGAAAGGGCAGTCGCGGGGTGATCAGCGTCGCCGGGCGGGAGATCGCGCTGATTTCCGGCAGCAGCAAGGCTCGCAGGTACTGGCTGCTCTGCTCGGCCTTGCGTACCAGTTGCAGGCCGCAGGCTTGGGCATGCGGCGCGATCAGCTCGATGCCCATCTGCGTGCCGCCGCCGCGTACCTGGCGAATCCAGCGCACCACGGCGACGCTCCAGCCCTGGGTGGGGCTGTCCTGCATGCCGAGCAGCTCGCCGGCTTGCAGCTGGCCGGGCACCTCCTTCGGCCAGGACAGGCAGTAGCCGCCAGGGCTGTGGTTGACTATCGGCAGCGCGTAGGTCGGGTAGCCTTCTTCGCTCTCGGCGGTCGCGTGCTGACCGCCCTGGGCGGTTTTCGAGGGGGGCTTGCTGTATTCGATCTCCTCGAAGGGCAGCCCGTGCTCCCAGTTGGTCGCTTGCTGGGCGTCGAACGCCTTGGACCAGACGTCGGGCGCGCCACTGCTAGGCTTGAAGACCGCGGAGCTGCTGGCGCTGGGCGACTGCAGCATCTGGCTGAAGGGGCGTCGGTTGGACAGGAAGAAATGCAGCGCGCTCATGCCGATGCACAGGGTCAGCGCGCCCTGGCCCGGGGTGCGCTGAAAGGTTCGCTCGGCGATATCGCCCCAGGCCGAGCTGAGGTGCTGCAGCAGGTCCTGGCTGAAACCTTCGGGAACCAGCAGACGGGCACTGGCGCGGTCCTCGGCCGGCAGCAGCAGGTATTCCTTGATGGCATCGACCAGGGGGCTCGGGTCGATGCCGAGCGCCTGCTGCCGCTCGCGGGGCTGGAACAGCGAGCTGTAACGCGGCGGGCCGTCCTGCAGAGGTGCCACGGCGAACAGGCTGGCGGGCGCATCGCCCGGCTGCAGGCGAACCAGTGCGCTCCAGGGTTCGAGGACCTCGGCCAGGCGTGCGATGCTGTTCTGGCGCATCTGGTTGCAGCGTGCACTGCCGAGCATCAGCGCCACCAGATAGTTCTGCTCGATGCTCAGCCCTTTGGTATGGGAGGCCAGGGGGTCGCCGACTGCCACGCGATGAAGGTTGCGCTCGAGGGCGATCTGGTAGAGCTGGTGCAGCTCCAGCCACAGGCCTTCGGGTACCGGGCAATAGAGTTGGCTGGTGCGAATCAGCGGCGCGCACAGGCTGTGGGTCGCGCGCTGCAGCGCCAGTGTCAGCGGCTGGGCAATCTCGCGCCCGGACTGCGGCGCCAGTTGGGAGATGACCAGCTTGTAGCCGACCGCCAGGTGGTTCTGCAGGGCCTGGCAGAGGTTGGCGACCTTGCGCGGGCGTTCGTCGAGGACGATGGCTTGGTTAAGGAAGTGCCGCTCCAGGTGCTTGCAGACGTAATACACCTCGGGCCTCAGCAGCTCCAGCAGTTGCAGGCGCGCGTCCGTGGACGCCAGCAGTTGATTGAGTTCGACCAGGGCCTGGTACAACTGGCGGGCCGTTTCTCCGATGTTGGCCTTGGGCAAGCCACCGATCCAGCGCTTGAGGTCGCGCGGGCTGGCATCGCAGAAGGACAGGCCCTGCTTGTTGGGTGTGGGGACGCGGAGCAGCTGGTGAGGGCTCTGTTTATCCATCTAAATTGGAGACTCCAACGCCAACAGCTGAGGCGAGTCGTTCTAATAATAATGTTGCAGACTCTAGCAGCATCCGTACGAGGGCGCAGCCCTAGACAGCGCCACCTACGTGCACTGTGACAGGATTCCGGCGCGGCTGCGTTCGCGGCGATCGGTAAGTCTTTGACTGTCGAGCGCTAGGAAAGTGGCGGTGTGTCTTGGCGTCAGGGCAGCCGGTGAGGACTGCCCGGGGGGAGGGGAGCCTGGATCAGGTGTCGCGCTTGCCGCCGAGTCGCTGGCCCATCCGCACTTTGCTGTCGGCGCCAAGCTGCTCGGCCCACTGCACCTGATTCGCGCCGAACAGGACGATGGCGGTGGAGCCCAGTTTGAAGCGGCCGAGTTCGGCGCCTTTGTCCAGGGCGATCGGCGCGCGGGCCGCTGCATCGTAGCGGAAGGTCTTGAGCGTGCGCTTGGGGGGGGTGACCAGCCCGGCCCAGGTGGTTTCGATCGAGGCCACGATCATCGCCCCGACCAGCACCACGGCCATGGGGCCGCGCTCGGTGTCGAACAGGCAAACCACCCGCTCGTTGCGCGCGAACAGCTCCGGAACATTCTCCGCGGTGGTCTGGTTGACCGAGAACAGCCGGCCCGGCACGTAGATCATTACCCGCAGAGTGCCGGCCAGGGGCATGTGCACGCGGTGGTAGTCCTTGGGCGAGAGGTAGACGGTGGCGAACTCGCCGCCCATGAATGGCGCAGCGCGCTGCGCATCGCCGCCGAGCAGTTCGACCGCGCTGAAGCTGTGGCCCTTGGCCTGGAAGATGCGCCCGTGTTCGATGCGTCCCAGCTGGCTGATCGCTCCATCGGCGGGGCACAGCACCGCGTCCGGGCTGTCGTCCAGCGGGCGGACGCCGTCCTTCAGGGCGCGGGTGAAGAAGGCATTGAAGTGCTCGAAGGCGCTGCCTTGCTCGGTTTGCGCTTCGCTCATGTCCACCTGGTAGCGCTTGATGAACCAGTCGATCAGGCGGTTCTTGAACCAGGGCGCGCGGCACTCCGCTGCGAAGCCGATCAGCCGCGACAGCAGGTGATGGGGCAGCAGGTACTGGCTGAGGATAAATAGACGCTGTTTCATCGAGTTTCCTTAAGGGCCGGCCGGGGCGCGGCGATTCATCGTTCGACCGGGGTGTCGGGATGGTTGCCCCACTCGCCCCACGAGCCGGCATAGGCCTTCACGCGCGGGTAGCCGAGGGCCTTGGCCACCAGGTAGGTGAGGCCGGAGCGGTGGTGGGTCTGGCAATGGGTGATCACCTCCTTGTCGGGGGTGATGCCGAGGTCTTCGAGCTGCTGTTGCAGGTCCTGGCGAATGCGCAGGGAGCGGGCCTTATCCATGCAGTCGGTCCACTCCAGGTTCACCGCGCCGGGAATGTGTCCGGCCTTGGCCGCCAGCACCTTGTCGCCACGGTACTCGGCGGGCGAGCGGGCGTCCCAGATCGCCAGGTCGGTCGCACCCAGGCGGCTGTGCAGGTATTCACGGCTGGCGCCGGGGGCTTCGCTGAGGTTCAGCGACAGTTCGCCGGAATGGGGGGCGGGTCGCTCGCCGCTCAGCGGCCGATCCTCGGCCAGCCAGGCCGGCAGGCCGCCGTCGAGGTAGTGGTAGCGGCCGTGGCCGATGACATCCAGCAGCCAGATGAAGCGCCCGGCCCAGCCGCCACCTTCGTCGTCGTACACCACGTACACGGCGTCCGGGTTGTGCCCGAGCTCGGCGAACAGTTGCTCCAGGTCTGCGCGCGCCGGCAGCAGGCCGGGCGCGGGCGGCAGGCCCAGCTGGGTGCGCTTCGGCTCGACGAAGCGGGCGCCGGGAATGTGTCCGGCGGCGTAGCGCGCCGCGCTCGTCAGGTCGACCAGAATCAGCTCGGGAGCGTGCAGGCGGCTGGCCAGGTCGGCGGGCTCGATGACCAACGGCAACTCGTCGAAGGCAGTCATGCTGGACCTCATAGTCGGTGAAGGGCACGAATTGTAGCGGAAAGCCTAGGGTGTGCGTTTGGCAAAGCTGGCCAGGGCGCGCTCGATGCATTGTGCGGTTTTGCCGAAGGCCTGCAGGTTGGCCTCGCTGAAGGGGCTGCCCTGGCGGTCTACCACCAGCAACAGCGCGACCCGGCCGTTGCAGACCAGTGAGCGAAAGACCAGGTGCTCGCTGGGAAACAGCAGCTTCAGTGCACCAGGCAGCAGGGCGGAAAACTGGGCGAAGTTGCCGGGGGTCAGGCGCAGCTGTCCGGGCTCCTTGAGCAGTCGGCGCAGCACCTGGCTGTGCTGTGGCTCGAGAAGCAGACCGGTCGCCGACTGATCCAGGCCGGCGTGGTACAGCGCGCGCAAACGGCTATGGCTGCGATCCGCCATGAGCAGCAACACCCGCTGCAGGCCGCAGGCTTGCAAGGCCTGGCCAGCGGCGCTGCCGAGCTGTTCGAGGTTGTGGAAAGCGCTGGGTTGGGCGAGCAGTTGGGTGCACAAGTGGCGCCACTCATCGACTTCCGTCACTTTCGGCGGCGGCGGGGCGCCGGTCGCCTGGGCGGGGACGCGCAAATGGAGGGCTCCGCTTGGCCACAGCAGCGCTTCGGCCGGGTGCCAGAGGCCGCTCACCGCATGTTGGCGCGCGCTCTGGGCGGCTTGCTGATGGATTTGCTGCTGTACCTCGTGCAGCGGCAGCTGCAGGTAGAGGCCCGTCAGGCGCTGCCAGCGCAGGCTGTGGGGGCTGCTCCAGGCCTGATGCGCCGACAGGGCCAGGCCGTTGGCCAGGACGATGGTGTTTCCCGGCTGGGTCAGCCAGCGCCGCAGCTGGGGTTCGGCATCGAGCAACTGTTGCTGATGCAGCGGGTGTTCGTTGTCGCGGGCAATATGCAGCGCCTTGATCAGCAGGCGGCGGTCCTGGGTCAGCAGGCGATAGCCCTGGACTACCCACTCCGGCAGTCGCCAATGCTCGGCCAGCGCCAGGCAGAGCTGGAGCAGGGGCACGCCGAGCAGTTCCTGCTCGACTCGGCTGGCCGGCTCGCCCTCGATCAGCACCCGTTGCTCCCACTGGTCGAACAGCTCCGGCTGCGCGGCCAGTAGGGTCCACACCGGCGCCAGAAACAGCAGGCTGCCCCAGTGGATCTCCTGCCACAGCCTTGCCAGGCGCCCGGCGAACAGGCCGTTGGCCTGCTGGCTGGCATGTTGGCTGATCAGCTGGACCTGCCGCAGGGCCCGAGGAATATCTTCGGCCGGCAGGGTCGGCTGGCGGTGCAGCAGCTCCTCGGTGCGCTGCAAGCCGAGGCGGCCGATCGCATTCTCCAGGCTCTCCGCCGGTTCGCCGAGGGCGCCGGTTTGTCGATTGGCCTCGCGCAGCACCCGCAGGGCCAGGGCCGGACTGCCCTGCATCAGGTCGGCGATGTAACGTAGCGAGCGGCGACTGTCGCCGAGGGCGCGACAGACCCGCTGGTGACAATCGGCAGGCACCGGCAAAAGTTGCTTGTCCAGCTGTTTGAGCCAGGCGTCGAGACTGCGGGGGGAGGGCGTCGGCATGTGGGGCGAGCTGGCTTTTGACCTTAACAGGCTATAGTCTCGCGCATAACTTCCGATAAATAGAAGGGTTGTTTAAACAATCCCTTTCTCTGGCTGCTGCAAGTTTCCTTCCTATGGCAAAAATCATTGGCATCATTGTGGTCATCGCCAGCGTGCTCGGCGGCTTCATCCTGTCCGGGGGACAGTTCATGGCGCTGGTGCACCCCTTCGAGGTGATGATCATCGGCGGCGCTGCTTTGGGGGGCTTCCTGCAGGCCAATCCGGGCAGTACCTTCATGCGCGTCTTCAAGAAGTCCCTGAAGATGTTCAGTTCGCGCTTCACCCATACCTTCTACCTGGAAGTGTTGCGGCTGCTCTACGAGATCCTCAATAAGAGCCGACGAGAGGGGATGATGGCCATCGAGGCCGACCTCGAAGACCCGGCGGCCAGCCCGATCTTCAGCAAGTACCCGGCGATCCTTCAGGATGAGCGGATGACCGCGTACATCTGCGACTACCTGCGCATCATGTCGTCCGGCAACATGGCCCCGCACGAGCTGGAGGGGCTGTTCGACATGGAACTGGCCAGCCTGAAGGAAGACCTAGAGCATCCTGCGCATGCGGTGTCCAAGGTTGCCGACGGTCTGCCGGCGATGGGGATCGTCGCGGCGGTGCTGGGCATCGTGCTGACCATGTCGATTCTTGCCGAGGCCGACAACGCGCAAATCGGTGAGAAGGTCGGCACCGCGTTGGTCGGTACGTTCCTCGGCATTCTCGCTTCCTACGGTTTCTTTGGTCCACTGTCCTCCGCGCTGGAGCACGACGCCAAGGAGGAGCTCAACGTATTCGAAGCGATCAAGGCCGCGCTGGTGGCCTCGGCGTCGGGCATGCCGCCGTCGCTGGCCGTGGAGTTCGCCCGCAAGACCCTGTTCCCGGCCCATCGCCCGAGCTTCACCGAGCTGGAACAGGCGATGCGCGGGAACTGATGAACCATGGAAAACAACCAGCCGATCATCGTCAAACGGGTCAAGAAGACTGCCGGCAGCCACCACGGTGGCGCCTGGAAGATCGCCTTCGCCGACTTCGCCACGGCGATGATGGCGTTTTTCCTGGTGATGTGGCTGATGTCCTCGGCATCGCCTGAGCAGAAGAAGCTGATCTCCGGGTACTTCAAGGACCCGATCGGCTTCAGCGAGAGTGCCAGCCCCTATGTAATTGACCTCGGCGGGTCGCCAACACCGGCGCCGGAGCGCACGCTGAATCCGGAGGTTCAGGACCCTGCGGTCACCCAGGACAGTGAGAGCGAGCCGGTTGATGCGGCCTCGCAGCAGGTGGAGGAACTGGCCGAAGGTCTGGCCGAGGAGCTGGAGCGCGAGCGCCTGGAGCTGCTGCTGCAGGAGTTGCAGAACAAGGTCGAGGAAAATCCCCAGCTGCAGCGCTTCAAGGATCAGATCCTGTTCGAGATCACCCAGGATGGCCTGCGCATCCAGATCGTCGATGCCGAGAGCCGGCCGATGTTCGACCTCGGCAGTGCGCAGCTGCAGCCCTATTTCGAAGACATTCTGCTGGCCATGGTCGACACCATCAAGGCGGTACCGAACAAGATCAGCATCAGCGGTCACACCGATGCCAAGCCCTTCGCGGGCACGGGCGATTTCGGCAACTGGGAGTTGTCTGCCGATCGCGCCAATGCCGCCCGCCGCGTGCTGGTGGCCGGCGGTTATGACGAGGAGCAGGTGGCGCGGGTGGTGGGGTATGCCTCCTCGGCCCTGTTCGACCGGCAGGACCCGCTCAATCCGATCAACCGGCGCATCGATATCGTCGTGCTGACCAGGAAGGCCCAGCGTGCCATCGAGGGCGAGCTGCCGGGGGACGAGTCGGCATCCTCGGCGACACCGGTGGAGACCGTGCCTGAAGTGCCGGCGTCTGCGGGAGACTCAACGCCGCCGGTGCCGACCGAGGGGCTGAGTCCTCGCTCGAACATCTTCGAGGACGGGGTGCTGCAATTCAACCCGCCAGAGCAGTGACCAGCACCCGTTGAGACCAGGCCGCGAGTGATCGCGGCCTGGTCGTATCAGTAGTCGGCTTCCGGGAGGCTGGCGAGGATGTGCCGGTAGCTGGCCATGCGCTGCGGGTGGACGCGTCCCTCCTCCAGCGCCTTGAGCAGCGCGCAGCCGGGTTCGCGGTCGTGCTTGCAGTCGCGGAACCGGCACTGCCCGAGCAACTCGTGGAACTCGATGAAGCCGGCCTCGACGTCGTCGCGACTGACGTGCACCAGGCCGAATTCGCGAATGCCGGGGGAGTCGACCAGCTCGCCGCCGCCGGGAAAGTGGAACAGCCGCGCGGTGGTGGTGGTGTGGGTGCCCTTGCCGGTCAGTTCCGACAGCGCACCGACCCGGGTGTCGACCCCGGGTAGCAGGCTGTTGACCAGTGACGACTTGCCCACCCCGGACTGGCCGACGAAGACGCTGACGTGGCCGTCCAGCTGCTGCTTGAGCTTTTCCATGCCGTCGCCGTGGTGGGCCGAGACCTCCAGCAGCGGGTAGCCGAGCTGGCGGTAGACGGCGAGCATGGCGTTGAGCGCCACCGCGTTCTGCTCATCGATCAGGTCGGCCTTGTTCAGCAGCAGCAGCGGGCGGATGCCAGCGTGCTCGGCAGCCACCAGGTAGCGGTCGATCAGATTGGCGTGGGGTTCCGGCAGTGGCGCGAAGACGATGACGATCAGGTCGACGTTGGCCGCCACCGGTTTGAGCTGGCCGCGGCTGTCGGGGCGACACAGCTCGCTGACGCGCGGCAGCTGGGCAACGATCACGCCGATGCCCTGGTTGCCGGCGCGCCACACCACGCGGTCGCCGGTGACCAGCGTCGGCAGGTTGGCGCGCAGGTGGCAGCGGAACACCTGGCCGCGCTGCTCGCCTTCCTCGGCTTCGACCTCGACCTGCACGCCGAAGTGGGCGATCACCAGGCCTGTCTGTTCCGGGCCGAGGTCACCGCCTTCCAGGATCTCTACGGCGTGTGACTCGCGCTTGGCGGCGCGGGCGGCGCGCTCGCCCTGGATCTTTTCGATGCGCCAGCTTTGCCGGCGGTTGAGTTGGCGTTTGGCCATGGGGATCTCGAGGGTTGAGTCGCAGTGAAAACCGGCCGCGAGTTTAGCACGCGGCGGGTACGACTCGTCGGCTGCGCCAGGCCAATGCGCTCGGTACACTGCCGGGCATCTTTCGGGGTGGGCAGACGAATGGGCGATAGCGTAGGAGGCCGCAATCCGGCGTTGCGGGCGCTGCTGGCGCAACTGGCGGCGACCCTGCTGGTTGGCGGGCTGGTTTACCTGGGGGCGCAGCTGTCCGACTGGCGCGCGCCCTGGCTGCTGGCCGGATTGGCGCAGGGGCTGGTGGCGGCCTGTCTGGGGCAATGGCTGGGCCTGGCGCGCTGGTGGTGGTGGCTGAACCTGCTGTTCGTCCCGGCGCTGTTGCTCGGCAGTGGCGCGCGGCTGCCAGGATGGGTGTTTCTGGTCGCCTTCGCGCTGCTGTTGCTGCTCAACTGGAACAGCCTGATCGAGCGCGTACCCCTGTACCTGAGCGGCGCGCGCTGCCGCGAACAGTTGGTGGCGCTGCTGGCGGCGCGGGCGGCGGACTTTCGCTTCGTCGACCTCGGCTGCGGCCCGGCGGGCACCCTGCTGCACCTGGCTCGGCGCTTTCCCGAGGCGCAGTTCGTCGGCGTCGAGACCGCCCCTCTGACCTTCGCCATCGCCTGGTTGCGCTGCCTGGGGCGGGGCAACTGCCGGGTGCGCTACGCCAGCCTGTGGCGCACCGACCTGTCCGCCTTCGAGGTGGTCTACTGCTTCCTTTCTCCGGCGCCCATGGCGGCGCTCTGGGAAAAGGCCCGGGCGCAGATGAAGGCGGACGCCTGGCTGGTCAGCAACAGCTTCGAGGTGCCCGGGGTGGCGGCGGACCGCGCGATCGAACTGCACGACTGGCGCCGGTCTCGCCTGCTGCTGTGGCGCATGGGCGGCGAGTCAGGCGCATCGCCGGGCGAATAATTCGCTAAACTGGCGATCCTAGCCGAGGAGCGCAGCATGCAGAACCCACAGAACCTGATCTGGATCGACCTGGAAATGACCGGTCTGGATCCGGAGAAAGACCTCATCATCGAAATGGCCACCATCGTCACCGACAGCGAGCTCAACGTCCTGGCCGAGGGACCGGTGATCGCGGTGCACCAGAGCGATGAGGCGCTCGCCGGCATGGACGAGTGGAATACCCGCACCCATGGCGAGAGCGGCCTGACCCAGCGCGTGCGCGACAGCAAGATCGGCCCGGCCGAGGCCGAGGCCCAGACCCTGGCCTTCCTCGAACAGTGGGTGCCCAAGGGCAAGTCGCCGATCTGCGGCAACAGCATCGCCCAGGACCGGCGCTTCCTCTACCGCTACATGGCGGACCTGGAAGCCTATTTCCACTACCGCTACCTGGACGTCACCACCCTCAAGATCCTCGCCGACCGCTGGGCGCCGCAGCTCAAGGAAGGGTTCCAGAAAAAGGCCAGTCACCAGGCCCTGGACGATATCCGCGAGTCGATCGCCGAGCTCAAGTACTACCGCGAGCACTTCCTCAAGTTCTAAACGCCGCTCACCGCGGCGCCGCGGGCAGCATGCTGGGCCAGCGCCCACTCCACATGCTCGCGTACCAGCGCCGAAGGGTGCGCGCGGCGCGCCTGCAGCGCCTCGAGCACCGGAATGCTCGATGGCGCGTTGCCCAGGCCGACCGCCAGGTTGCGCAGCCAGCGTTCGTAGCCGGCGCGGCGCAGCGGCGAGCCTTCGGTGCGGCTGAGGAACTCCTCCTCGCTCCAGCGAAACAGCTCGGCCAGCTCGCTGTTGTCCAGTTGATGCCGTGGCTGAAAGTCGCCCTGCTCGCTGGGGCGGGCGAAGCGGTTCCAGGGGCAGACCATCTGGCAGTCGTCGCAGCCGAACACCCGGTTGCCGATCGGCGCGCGCAGCCCCTCGGGGATGGGGCCCTTCAGCTCGATGGTCAGGTAGGAGATGCAGCGCCGCGCATCCAGCTGGTAGGGGCTGACGAAGGCCTGGGTCGGGCAGATGTCCAGGCAGGCGCTGCAGCGTCCGCAGTGCTCGCTGGCGTGGGGCGCATCGACGGGCAGGGGAATGTCGACGAACAGCTCGCCCAGGAAGAAGTAGCTGCCGGCCTTGCGGTTGAGCACCAGGGTGTTCTTGCCGATCCAGCCGAGCCCGGCCTGCTCGGCGATGGCTTTCTCAAGTACCGGGGCGCTGTCGACGAAGGCGCGATAGCCGAACGGGCCGATCTCCTGCTGGATGCGCTCGGCCAGCTGCTGCAGGCGCTTGCGGATCAGCTTGTGGTAATCGCGACCCAGGGCGTAGCGCGACACATAGGCCTTCTGCGGTTGCGCCAGGCGTTCGGCCATCTGGGTGTCGGCGGGCAGGTAGTCCATGCGCAGCGACACCACCCGCAGGGTGCCGGGCACCAGCTGCTCGGGGTGCGAGCGCTTGCTGCCATGGGCGGCCATGTAGTCCATCTCGCCCTGGTAGCCGGCGGCCAGCCAGCGCTGCAGGTGCGCCTCGTGCTCGCCCAGGTCCAGGCCGGCAATGCCCACCTGCTGGAAACCCAGCTCGCGGCCCCAGTCCTTGATCGACTGGGCGAGCGTGGCGAGATCGGTGCAAGAGACGGACATGCTGAGCGGAAACCTGAGTGGAGGTGGGTATAATTCTGCCAGACATCGGAGCCGACGCATGCCGCAATCGCCAGACAGTCTTCCACTTGCCCTCTACAGCGCCGCCCAGGTGCGCGAGCTCGATGCTCGGCTGATCGCCGCCGGTACCCCGGGCTTCGAGCTGATGAGTCGCGCCGCCCATGCCATCTGGCGGGCCCTGCGCCGGCGCTGGCCGGACGCCGGCGCGGTCACCGTGCTGACCGGGCGCGGCAACAACGCCGGAGATGGCTACCTGGTTGCCGCCCTGGCCTTGCGCGCCGGCTGGCGCGTGCGGGTGCTGGCGGTTGGCGACCCGGCACAGCTGCAGGGCGATGCGGCGCGGGCGCGGGATGAGGCGCTTGGCGTCGGGGTGGCGCTGCAGGCCTGGAGCGAGTGCGCACCGCTCGAGGGGGTGGTGGTCGATGCCCTGCTCGGCACCGGCCTGCGGGGCGCCGTGCGCGAGCCTTACGCCCAGGCCATTCGCCAGCTCAACGCCGCCGACCTGCCGGTGCTGGCGGTGGACACTCCCAGCGGCCTGTGTGCCGACAGCGGCCAAGTGCTGGGGGTGGCGGTGCGCGCGCAGCTGACGGTGACCCTGATCGGCCTGAAGATCGGTCTGTTCACCGGGGTGGCGCCCGACTGGGTCGGTGAACTGGTCCATGACGATTTGCAGGCCGATCCGCAACTGGTCGATGACCAGGCCCGGGTCGCCCAGCGCCTGGCCCCGGGCAGTCTGCCGCGCATGCCCGCCAGGCCGCGCACGGTGCACAAAGGCCGGCTTGGCCATGTGCTGGTGGTCGGCGGCGATCGCGGTTTCGCCGGCGCGGCCCTGCTGGCGGCGCAGAGCGCCCTGCGCGGCGGCGCCGGCCTGGTGTCGCTGGCCAGCCGCGGCGAGCATCTGGCGGCGGCCCAGGCACGCCTGCCCGAGGTGATGAGCGTGGCGGTGGCCTCGGCCAATCAGCTGCTGGCGCTGGGTGCGGGGGCGAGCGTCTGGGTGGTTGGTCCTGGGCTGGGGCAGGGCGCCTGGGGGCGCAGTCTGCTGTCGGCGGCGGCGGCCACGGCCTCCGTGCCCCAGGTGTGGGATGCCGACGCCCTCAACCTGTTGGCGTCCGGCGCGGTCCAGCTGCCGGCTGGGAGTGTGATCACCCCGCACCCGGGCGAGGCGGCGCGCCTGCTCGGCGTCGACGCGGCCGAGGTGCAGGCCGATCGCCCGGCGGCGGCGCTGGAGCTGGCGCGGCGCTACCAGGCGGTTTGCGTGTTGAAGGGGGCCGGCACCCTGGTCGCCGACCCGCTCGGGACCTTGCGCCTGTGCGATCGCGGTCATCCGGTCATGGCCGGCGCCGGCCTGGGCGATGTGCTGGCCGGCCTGATCGGCGCCTTGCTGGGGCAGGGGCTGGCGCCGCTGGCGGCGGCCAGCCTGGCCGTGTGGCTGCATGCGCGGGCTGGCGAGGTGCTGGCCGGCAAGGGGGTTGGGTTGGCGGCGAGCGATTTGTGCGACGCCATTCGTCAGATGATGCAGGAGCAGTGCGCTTGTCCGAATTAGAACGCTACGCCGCCGATGAAGCGGCCATGTATGCCCTGGGGGCGGCCATCGCCCAGGCCAGCAAGGGGCTGGGGGTGATCTACCTGCACGGCGACCTGGGCGCCGGCAAGACCACCCTGGCGCGCGGCATTATCCGCGGTCTGGGTCATGTCGGCGCGGTCAAGAGTCCGACCTTTACCCTGGTCGAGCCCTATGAAATTGACGGGGTGCGGGCCTTTCACTTCGACCTGTATCGTCTGCTCGATCCGGAGGAACTGGAGTTTCTCGGCATTCGTGACTACTTCGCCGGGGACGCCTTGTGTCTGGTGGAGTGGCCCCAGCGCGGCGCGGGCATTTTGCCAAAGGCCGACCTGGACATTACCATTAGCCCGCAAGCGGCCGGCCGTTCGCTGCGCCTGCAGGCGCTGAGCGCGCGCGGCGAAGCCTGGTGTGCCGCCCTGGCCATCGGAGCATGATTAAAACAGATGGGGTTGGCTATGCGCATAGGCGCGCGTTTCATCGCGGTAGGGGTGGTAATGGCGGCGTTTGCCGCCGAGGTGTTTGCCGCTTCGGATGTGCGCAGCGTGCGGCTGTGGCGCGCGCCGGATAATACCCGCCTGGTCTTCGACCTGTCCGGGCCGGTTGAGCACAGCGTGTTCACCCTCAGTGCACCGAATCGTATCGTCATCGATGTCGCGGGCGCCAAGCTGGCCACCGGGTTCGACCAGCTGGCCCTGAGCAATACGCCGATCACCGGCGTGCGCTCGGCGCAACGCACCGCCGACCAGTTGCGCGTGGTGATCGACCTGGCAGCGGCGGTGACGCCGAAGAGCTTCACCCTGGCGCCCAATCAGCAGTATGGCCATCGTCTGGTCGTCGACCTGTTCGATCAGCAGGCCGACGCGGCGCCCAGTCGGCCCTCGACGGCGACCGCCAGTGCCGCGCCCGTGCCGGTCACCCCGACCCAGGCGCCGCCGAAGCTGATCCCCGTGCCCGGTGGCAAGCGCGATATCGTCATCGCCATCGACGCCGGTCACGGCGGTGAAGACCCGGGCGCCCTGTCGCCGGTCAAGGGCCAATACGAGAAGCACGTGACCCTGGCGATAGCCAAGGAGCTGCAACGCCAGATCAATGCGGAGAAGGGCTTTCGCGCCGAGCTGGTGCGCACCGGCGACTACTTCATCCCGCTGCGCAAGCGCACCGAGATCGCCCGCAAGAAGGGCGCCGACCTGTTCGTCTCCATTCATGCCGACGCGGCGCCGCGGGCCTCGGCTTCCGGCGCCTCGGTGTATGCCCTGTCGGACCGTGGCGCCACCTCGGAGACGGCGCGTTGGTTGGCCGACTCGGAGAACCAGTCGGACCTGATCGGCGGTGCCGGCAACGTCAGCCTCGACGACAAGGACAAGATGCTCGCCGGCGTGCTGCTGGATTTGTCGATGACCGCCTCGCTGTCGTCGAGCCTGAACGTCGGGCAGAAGGTGCTGAGCAACATGGGGCAGATCACTCATCTGCACAAGCGGCGGGTCGAGCAGGCCGGCTTCATGGTGCTCAAGTCGCCGGATATTCCGTCGATCCTGGTTGAGACTGGGTTCATCTCCAACCCCGGCGAGGCGCGCAAGCTGGCCACCTTGAGCTATCAGCAGGCGATGTCGCGCTCGATCCTCTCCGGGGTGCGCCAGTTCTTCCAGCAGAACCCGCCGCCCGGCACCTACCTGGCCTGGCTGCGTGACAACGGCAAGATTGCCCCGGGACCCCGCGAGCATGTGGTCAGCTCCGGCGAGAGCCTGGCGCTGATTGCCCAGCGCTATCAGATCAGCCTCGGCGCGCTGCGCAGCGCCAATGCCCTGCGCTCCGACGTGATCAAGGTCGGTCAGACCCTGCAGATTCCCGCCACCGCGCTGGCGGCTCAGCCGTGAGTGGCGCGGCGCGAATCCAGCTGCTCAGCCCGCGGCTGGCCAACCAGATCGCCGCCGGCGAGGTGGTCGAGCGGCCGGCCTCGGTAATCAAGGAGCTGCTGGAGAACAGCCTGGATTCCGGCGCCCGGCGTATCGAGGTGGATGTCGAGCAGGGTGGCATCAAGTTGCTGCGGGTGCGTGACGACGGCGGTGGCATCCCCCCGGATGACCTGCCCCTGGCGCTGGCGCGCCATGCCACCAGCAAGATTCGCGAGCTGGAGGACCTCGAGCAGGTCATGAGCCTGGGCTTTCGTGGCGAGGCGCTGGCCTCGATCAGTTCGGTCGCCCGCCTGACCCTGACTTCCCGTACCGCCGACGCCGAGCAGGCCTGGCAGGTGGAGACCGAGGGGCGTGACATGCAGCCGCGGGTGCAGCCGGCGGCACACCCGGTCGGCACCTCGGTGGAGGTGCGCGACCTGTTCTTCAATACCCCGGCGCGGCGCAAGTTCCTGCGTACCGAGAAGACCGAGTTCGATCACCTGCAGGAGGTCATCAAGCGACTGGCCCTGGCGCGTTTCGATGTGGCCTTCCACCTGCGCCACAACGGCAAGGTGGTGCTGGCGCTGCATGAGGCGAACGACGAGGCGGGGCGCGCGCGGCGGGTCGCCGCGGTCTGCGGTCCGGCCTTTCTCGAGCAGGCCCTGCCGATCGAGATCGAGCGCAACGGCCTGCACCTGTGGGGCTGGGTCGGCCTGCCGACCTTCTCGCGCAGCCAGGCCGACCTGCAGTATTTCTACGTCAATGGGCGAATGATCCGCGACAAGCTGGTGGCCCATGCGGTGCGCCAGGCCTATCGCGACGTGCTGTTCAACGGCCGGCATCCGACCTTCGTGCTGTTCCTGGAGATCGACCCGGGGGTGGTCGATGTCAACGTGCACCCGACCAAGCATGAGGTGCGCTTTCGCGACGGTCGCATGGTTCACGACTTCCTCTACGGCACCCTGCATCGCGCCCTGGGCGAGGTCCGGCCCGAGGATCAACTGGCGGCGCCTGCGGCGGTCGGCACGATGGTGCGGCCGACCGGCCAGGCGGCCGGCGAGTTCGGCCCGCAGGGCGAGATCGGCCTGGCCGCCAGCGTGCTGGAGCGGCCGCAGGGCGATTCCGTCTGGCAGTCGCCGGGCGCCGGCTATCAGGCGCCGAGGCCCGAGCCCTCGCTGCCGGCGGCCGAGGCCCGCGGCGCCTATCGCGAGTATTTTGCGCCACTGACGCCGTCCGCCGCCCCTGCCAGCCTGCCCGAGGCGCAGGGCGACGTACCGCCGCTCGGTTATGCCGTCGCCCAGTTGAAGGGGGTGTATATCCTCGCCGAGAACGTCCAGGGCCTGGTGCTGGTCGACATGCATGCGGCTCATGAACGTATCACCTACGAGCGGCTCAAGGTCGCCATGGCCAGCGAGGGGCTGCGCAGCCAGCCGTTGCTGGTGCCCGAATCGCTGGCCGTCAGTCAGCGCGAGGCGGATTGCGCCGAGGAGCACGGGACCTGGTTCCAGCGCCTGGGCTTCGAGCTGCAGCGCCTCGGGCCGGAAAGCCTGGCGATCCGGCAGATCCCCGCGCTGCTCAAGCAGGCCGAGGCGACCCAGCTGGTGCGTGACGTGCTGGCCGACCTGCTCGAGTACGGCAGCAGCGACCGCATCCAGGCACACCTCAACGAACTGCTCGGCACCATGGCCTGTCATGGCGCGGTGCGCGCCAACCGCCGTCTGAGCCTGCCGGAAATGAACGCGTTGCTTCGCGACATGGAGCACACCGAGCGCAGTGGCCAGTGCAATCACGGGCGGCCGACCTGGACGCAGCTGGGCATGGACGAGCTCGACAAGTTGTTCCTGCGTGGCCGCTGATTGGCCGCCGCACACGAAGAAGGTCTGACCATGTCCGAGCGCCTGCCGCCGGCGATTTTCCTGATGGGGCCGACTGCAGCCGGCAAGACCGATCTGGCCATGGAGCTGGCGCGGGTATTGCCCTGCGAGCTGATCAGCGTCGACTCGGCGCTGATCTATCGCGGCATGGACATCGGCACCGCCAAGCCCGACAAGGCCGTGCTGGGCGCGTTTCCCCACCGCCTGATCGATATCCGCGACCCGGCCGAAAGCTATTCGGCGGCCGAATTCCGCGATGACGCCCTGGCGGCGATGGCGCAGATCACCGCGCGGGGGCGAATTCCCCTGCTGGTGGGCGGCACCATGATGTACTACAAGACGCTGCTGGAAGGGCTGGCCGATATGCCCGGCGCGGACCCGCAGCTGCGCGCCGAGCTGGAGGCGCGGGGGCAGGCCGAGGGCTGGGCCGCGCTGCACCGCGAGTTGCAGGCCGTGGACCCGGAATCGGCGGCGCGTATCCATCCCAACGATCCGCAGCGCCTGACCCGGGCGCTGGAGGTCTACCGACTGAGCGGTATGACGATGACCACGCACCGCCAGCGACAGGCAGCAGAAAAACCTGGCGGCGGAGGGGCTGGCGCGGGGCAATTCCCCTATACTGTCGCGCAGTTGGCTATTGCGCCGGCCGAGCGCTCGGTGCTGCACGCGCGGATTGCGCAACGATTTCAGCTGATGTTGGAACAGGGCTTCGTCGCCGAGGTCGAAGGCCTGCGTCGGCGAGGTGACTTGCACGTCGGGTTGCCGTCTATACGGGCGGTGGGCTACCGCCAGGTCTGGGATTATCTAGACGGCAATCTGAGCTACACGCAGATGCGCGAGCGCGGCATCGTCGCCACGCGCCAGCTGGCCAAGCGTCAGTTTACGTGGCTGCGCGGCTGGGACGGCGTGCACTGGCTGGATAGCCTGGATCGCGACAATCTGTCGCGCGCCTTGAAATACCTGGCATCGGTCTCCATATTGACCTGAGACCTTGCCGTGGGCCGTCTATCCTTGGGGGGTAGAGGGCTTAAAGCCATTTGTTGGTTTATTAAAATTATTGTTTTTGACCTTTATAGGAGTGCGGCACATGTCAAAAGGGCATTCGCTACAAGACCCTTACCTCAATACCCTGCGTAAGGAACGCGTCCCGGTTTCCATCTACCTGGTCAACGGCATCAAGCTGCAGGGTCAGATCGAGTCCTTCGACCAGTTCGTGATTCTGCTGAAGAACACTGTCAGCCAGATGGTCTACAAGCACGCCATTTCCACCGTGGTGCCGAGCCGTCCGGTGCGTCTGCCGAGCGCTTCTGAGTCCGAGCAGGCGGAAGCCGAGCCTGGTAACGCCTAAAGTAGGGGGCTGCATTGTTCTTCGAGCGCCATGAAGGTGGTGAACGGGCCATACTGGTTCATCTGGAAGGCCAAGACTCCGAGGCGCGCGAAGATCCGCAAGAGTTTCAGGAGCTGGCCCTCTCGGCCGGCGCTGAGACCGTAGCTTTTCTCAGCGTCCCGAGTAACAGGCTGACTGCGAAGTTCCTGATCGGCAGCGGCAAGGTCGAAGAGTTGCGCGACCTGGTCAAAGCTGCCGAAGCCGATCTGGTGATCTTCAATCACGTCCTTACGCCCAGTCAGGAGCGCAACCTCGAGCGCGTCTTCGAGTGTCGCGTGCTCGACCGCACCGGGCTGATCCTCGATATCTTCGCTCAGCGCGCGCGCACCCATGAGGGCAAGCTGCAGGTCGAACTGGCCCAGCTGGACCACATGAGCACCCGTCTGGTGCGCGGCTGGACCCACCTGGAACGGCAGAAAGGCGGTATCGGCCTGCGTGGACCGGGTGAAACCCAGCTGGAGACCGACCGCCGGCTGTTGCGGGTGCGCATCCGTCAGATCAAGCAGAAGCTGGACAAGGTGCGCAGTCAGCGCGAACAGGCACGGCGCGGGCGCAAGCGCGCGGACATCCCTTCGGTCTCGCTGGTCGGTTACACCAACGCCGGCAAGTCCACGCTGTTCAACGCCCTGACCACTTCGCAGGTCTATGCTGCCGACCAGCTGTTCGCCACCCTCGATCCGACCCTGCGTCGCCTGGAGCTGGATGACCTGGGGCCGATCGTGCTGGCCGACACCGTGGGCTTCATCCGTCACCTGCCGCACAAGCTGGTCGAGGCATTCCGGGCAACCCTGGAGGAGTCGAGTAACTCTGACCTGCTGCTGCACGTGATCGACGCCCATGAGCCCGAGCGCATGGCGCAGATCGAGCAGGTCGTTGCGGTGCTGGGCGAGATTGGCGCCCAGGAACTGCCTATGCTGGAGGTGTACAACAAGCTGGATCTGCTCGAAGGCGTCGAGCCGCAGATCCAGCGCGATGCAGATGGGCGACCGCAGCGTGTCTGGTTGTCTGCGCGCGACGGCCGTGGCTTGCCGCTGCTGGAGCAGGCGGTCGCCGAGCTGTTAGGCAATGATCTGTTTGTCGGCACCCTCTGCCTGCCTCAGCGCCTGGGGCGTTTGCGCGCTCAGTTCTTCGCGCTGGGGGCGGTGCAGAGCGAGGGGCACGCCGAAGATGGCAGCAGTTTGCTGGCGGTGCGCTTGCCGCGCGTCGAGCTGAATCGGCTGGTCAGTCGCGAAGGGTTGCAGCCGTTGGAATTTCTCGAGCAACACACTTTGCAATAAAGCCTGCTGCAGTGGCTTTGCCGCTGGTGGTGGGCATTCGGTAGCATGGGCTGGCGCGCCGTGGGCGCGTCTTTGCTTTATCAGTATGGAGAGCGCTATGGCTTGGAATGAGCCGGGTGGCAACTCGAACAATCAGGATCCTTGGGGTGGGCGCCGTGGCGGCGATCGCAAGGGGCCGCCGGATCTCGACGAGGCCTTCCGCAAGCTGCAGGAAAGCCTCAACGGGCTGTTCGGTGGTGGTAAGAAACGTGGCAGCGATGATGGCGCCGGCAAGAGTGGCGGCTTCGGCCTGCTGTTCGTGGGTCTCGGCCTGCTGGCGCTGGTCTGGCTGTACAGCGCGATCTATGTGGTCGACGAGCAGGAGCAGGCGGTGGTGCTGCGCTTCGGCAAGTACTACGAGACCGTCGGCCCGGGCCTGAACATCTACTTCCCGCCGATCGATCGCAAGTTCCAGGAGAACGTCACCCGCGAGCGTGCATACAGCAAGCAGGGGCAGATGCTCACCGAGGACGAGAACATCATCGAAGTGCCGCTGACCGTGCAGTACAAGATCAGCAGCCTGCAGGACTTCGTGCTCAACGTCGATCAGCCCGAGGTCAGTCTGCAGCATGCGACCGACAGCGCGGTGCGTCACGTGGTCGGCTCCACCGAGATGGACCAGGTGCTGACCGAGGGTCGTGAGCTGCTGGCCAGCGAGGTCAAGGAGCGCTTGCAGCGTTTCCTCGATACCTACCGCACCGGCATCCTGGTGACCCAGGTCAACGTGCAGAGTGCCGCGGCGCCGCGCGAAGTGCAGGAAGCGTTCGATGACGTGATCCGCGCGCGTGAGGACGAGCAGCGCGAGAAGAACCTCGCTGAAACCTACGCCAATGGCGTGGTCCCCGAGGCTCGTGGTCAGGCTCAGCGGATGATCGAGGATGCCAGCGGTTACCGCGACGAGGTGATCTCCCGCGCCCAGGGTGAGGCGGATCGCTTCAGCAAACTGGTCGCCGAGTATCGCAAGGCGCCAGAGGTGACGCGCGAGCGCCTGTATCTGGACACCATGCAGGAGCTGATGGGCAATACCAGCAAGGTGCTGGTCACGGGCGACCAGGGGCAGAACAACCTGCTCTACCTGCCGCTGGACAAGATGATCGATGGCCGCAGCAGTGCCCAGCCGAGCCCCATCTCGGGCGCCGGTGCGGGTGATCTGGGGGCGCGCATGAGCAGCAGTGGTCAGCGTCAGCCTGAGCTGCGCACGAGGGAGAGTCGCTGATGAGCAATAAATCGCTGATCGCCCTGATTGTCGGCGTGGTGCTGGCGATCGTCGCCTGGAACAGTTTCTATATCGTTGCGCAAACCGAGCGTGCGGTGCTGTTGCAGTTCGGCCGGATCGTCGAGCCGGACGTGAAGCCGGGCCTGCATGTGAAGATTCCGTACGTCAATCAGGTGCGCAAGTTCGATGGCCGTCTGCTGACGCTGGATTCCAGCAGCTCGCGCTTCCTGACCCTGGAAAAGAAAGCGCTGATGGTCGATGCCTTCGCCAAGTGGCGGGTGCTCGACGCCGAGGCCTACTACACCGCCACCTCGGGGATGAAGCAGATCGCCGACGAGCGTCTGGCGCGTCGACTGGAGGCATCGCTGCGTGACCAGTTCGGTAAACGTACCCTGCACGAGTCGGTGTCCGGCGAGCGTGATGCGCTGATGGCCGACGTGACGGCGTCCTTGAACCGGGCCGCGCAGAACGAGCTGGGTATCGAGGTGGTCGACGTCCGGGTCAAGACCATCGACCTGCCGAAAGAGGTCAACCGCAGCGTGTTCGATCGCATGAGCTCCGAGCGTGAGCGTGAGGCTCGCGAGCATCGCGCCAAGGGTAAGGAGCTGGCCGAAGGGATTCGCGCCGATGCCGATCGTCAGCGTCGGGTGCTGCTGGCCGAGGCCTACCGTGAGGCCGAAGAGCTGCGCGGTGATGGCGACGCCCAGGCGGCGTCCATCTATGCCGGGGCCTATGGCCAGGACCAGGAGTTCTACTCCTTCTATCGCAGCTTGCGGGCCTACCGCGAAAGCTTCGCGGACAAGAGCGACGTGTTGGTGCTGGATCCGAAGAGCGACTTCTTCCGCTACCTGGAGAAGTCCAAGCCCTGAGGCAAATCCCGGCGGCCGCGAGGCGGTCGTCGGGGTGACCATCGCGCAAAACGTGGTATGATGCGGCAGCCGGGAAAATCCCGGCTTTTTTGCGTCTGTGGGAATCATGTGGCAGGAACTGGGCATCGCAGTTTGTCTCGTGCTGGTGCTGGAAGGCATCCTGCCCTTCCTCTATCCGCGCCAATGGCGCGGAGCGGTCGCGCAGCTGATACGGCTGTCGGATCGACGACTGCGTCTGATGGGGCTGACCAGCATGCTGCTGGGAACGGCTCTCCTTTATCTGCTTCACTGATGGCTTGTGCCGCCCGGATCAAGAGGGGAATGGCGAAATGGCAACGGTAGACCGCTGGCTACTGCCAGATGGCATCGAAGAAGTACTGCCGCCGGAAGCGGCGCGCATCGAAGTGGCGCGCCGTCAGGTGCTGGACCTGTTCCAGCGCTGGGGCTATGAATTCGTGGTGACGCCGCATATCGAGTACCTGGAGTCGCTGCTCACCGGCGCCGGCCAGGATCTGGACTTGCGCACCTTCAAGGTAACCGACCCGCTGTCGGGCCGGCAGATGGGGTTTCGCGCCGACATCACTCCGCAGGTGGCGCGCATCGATGCCCACACCCTGCGCCGTGAGGGGCCGAGCCGTCTGTGCTACGCCGGCAGTGTGCTGCATGCTCAGCCCCGTGCGCTGACCACCTCGCGCAGCCCCATCCAGCTCGGCGCCGAGCTGTACGGCGACGCCAGTCCGGCCAGTGATGTCGAGGTCATCAGCCTGCTGGTGGACATGCTCGAGCTGGCGGTGGTGCCGGACGTGCACATGGACCTGGGGCATGTGGGCATCTACCGCGGCCTGGCTCGCGCCGCCGGCCTGTCCGGCGAGGTCGAGCAGCAGCTTTTCGACGCCCTGCAGCGCAAGGCCGTGGATGAAATTGCCGCGCTGACCGCGTCGCTGCCGGCGCCGCTGGGCAAGATGCTGCGCGCGCTGGCCGAACTCTGTGGCGGGCGTGAGGTGCTGGACCTGGCGCAGGCCTGTCTGGTCGAAGCGCCGGACGAGGTGCATGCTGCGCTGGACGAGCTGGTGGCGATCGCCGATGCGCTGAGCCTGCGTTATCCGGAGCTGCCGCTGTACTTCGATCTGGGCGAGCTGCGCGGATACCACTATCACACCGGCGTGGTGTTCGCCGCGTTCGTACCCGGGGTCGGTCAGTCGATCGCCCAGGGCGGTCGCTACGACGATATCGGCGCGGACTTTGGCCGGGCGCGCCCGGCGACCGGGTTCTCCACCGATCTGAAGACCCTGGTCAGTCTGGGGCAGATGCAGCTTGGCGAGCAGCCGGCCGGCATCTGGGCCCCGGATAACCATGATGTATACCTGTGGCAGGCAATACGGCGCCTGCGCGGCGAAGGTGCGCGCGTGGTGCAAGCCTTGCCAGGCCAGGAATTGACCGATGCGCATGAGGCCGGCTGTGATCGTCAGCTGCTGCTGCGCGATGGCCGTTGGCAGGTGGCGCCGCTGGCGCCCTGAATCCTTTCCGCCGGCCACGGCCGGCATCAAGCTTGCGCGAAGAGGACAAGTGTTATGGGTAAGAATGTCGTAGTCCTGGGCACCCAGTGGGGCGATGAGGGCAAGGGCAAGATCGTTGACTTGCTGACCGAGCATGCCGCTGCCGTTGTGCGTTATCAGGGCGGGCACAATGCTGGCCATACCCTGGTGATCAACGGTGAGAAGACCGTGTTGCACCTGATTCCGTCGGGCATTTTGCGCGAGGGCGTCGAGTGCCTGATCGGTAACGGCGTGGTGGTCGCGCCCGATGCGTTGATGCGCGAAATCACCAAGCTGGAAGAGAAGGGCGTGCCAGTGCGCAAGCGCCTGCGCATCAGTCCGGCCTGTCCGCTGATTCTGTCCTACCACGTGGCCCTCGACCAGGCTCGCGAGAAGGCCCGGGGCGACGCCAAGATTGGCACCACCGGTCGCGGCATCGGCCCGGCCTACGAAGACAAGGTCGCGCGCCGCGGCCTGCGCGTGGGCGATCTGTTCCACCGTGAGCGCTTTGCCGCCAAGCTCGGTGAGCTGCTGGACTACCACAACTTCGTCCTGCAGAACTTCTACAAGGAGCCGGCCATCGACTTCCAGAAGACCCTGGACGAGTGCATGGAGTACGCCGAGCTGCTCAAGCCGATGATGGCTGACGTCACCGCGGTGCTGCACGAACTGCGTCGTGCGGACAAGGACATCATGTTCGAGGGCGCCCAGGGCTCGCTGCTGGACATCGACCACGGCACCTATCCCTACGTGACCAGCTCGAACACCACCGCCGGCGGCATCGCCACCGGTTCCGGTTTCGGCCCGCTGTACCTGGATTACATTCTCGGCATCACCAAGGCCTACACCACGCGGGTCGGTTCCGGTCCGTTCCCCACCGAGCTGTTCGACGACGTCGGCGCCTTCCTCGCCAAGCGTGGTCACGAGTTCGGCGCCACCACCGGTCGCGCCCGTCGTTGTGGCTGGTTCGATGCGGTGATCCTGCGTCGCGCCATCGAGATCAACAGCATCTCCGGTCTGTGCCTCACCAAGCTGGACGTGCTCGATGGTCTGGAGACCATCTGCATCTGCACCGGCTACAAGGATGCCGAGGGCCAGGTGCTGGTTGACGCGCCCACCGATGCCGACAGCTATCTCGGTCTGCAGCCAGTGTACGAGGAAATGCCGGGCTGGAGCGAGTCGACCCTCGGCGCCAAGAGCCTCGACGAGCTTCCGGCTAACGCTCGCGCCTACATCAAGCGTGTCGAGGAGCTGGTCGGCGCACCGATCGACATCATCTCCACCGGCCCGGATCGCAACGAAACCATCGTGTTGCGTCATCCGTTCGCCTGATCGCGCACGCCGCTATTGCAAAGGGTCGCTTCGTGCGGCCCTTTGTCGTTTCTGCGAGGCGCTTTGTTGAGGCTCCATCCGCTCTCAATATTTCCCGCCAGCAGCCGTTATAGCCTGTACGGCTTTAGAGGAGTTCTGCCCGTGTCCGCCATCGTCTTGTTGTTGCGCAGTCGTCTGCTGCGCCCGGTATTTTTGGCCCTGGGGGTCGCCTTGCTGGTGCAGGTGATGGTCGCGGTGGTGCTTACCCGGACCACGGTGACGGCGCTGGTGGACGATCTTGGCCGGCGGTTGGGGGCTGATACCCAGCGCCTGTCGGCCGACCTCGAGGCGGCCGGGCAGGAGGTTCGAGGTGGTCTGGAGGGTGTGTCCGTGCGCTTGCAGGGCAATCTCACCGATGGCCTGAAGCAGCGCTTGAGCGCCGAGCAGGCACAGGTGCGCGAGGCGCTGGGAAGGAACCTTCGGCAGTCGGCCGATGACCAGGCGCAGCTGTTGGCTGCGGTGTCGCCGAAGGCTATCTGGGACAACGACGTGCCGGCGCTGACCGAGCTGGCCCGCATGGCTCATCGCAATCCCGGAGTGTTGTTCGCGGTGTATGTCGATGCCCGGGGTGAGCGCCTGACGCGCCATGTGAACCGCCAGGATCCGCGGGTCAAGGCGTTGATCGCCAAGGGCCAGGGGCGCGGCGCTCAGGAGAAGCTGCTGAATGCCGCGGCCAGTGACCCCGGTGTGTATGTCACCGAGGCGGCCATCAGCCCCATGGGCGAGGCGATCGGCAAGGTGTTGCTCGGCGTCTCGACCGTCGAGGTCGAGCAGGAGCTGACGGCCCTGGATCAGCGCTTCGCGGCGCTCATTGGCAGCAGTGGCCAGCTGGTGTCCGCAGGCCTGAGTCAGGCCGCAGCCGACAGCGGTTCGGCGCTGGCGGCGCGCCTGGGTAGTGCGCAGCAGGCAGCGGAGAGCATGAGTCAGAACAGTCGCCAGGCGATCGAGTCAGCCGCCGCCGAGCTGCGCTGGAATATCAGCCTGGGGTTGGTCCTTGTCGGTCTGGGCATTCTCCTGGTGTTGGCGCTGGTTCTGGGGCGCAGGGTGGTCAGCAAGCTGCATACCCTGATCGGCGTGCTGAACGATTGGGCGGCGGGCGAAGGGGACCTGACTCGGCGAGTCGAGCTGGACAGTCGCGACGAGATCGGCGAAATGGCCGCGGTGGTCAATCGCTTCGTCGCCAAGTTGCAGCCGATTGTGCGCGAGGCGGGCGAGGTGGCGGTGCGCACGGGCAAGGAGATCAGTGGTTTGGCGGCGCGCAGCGCGGCGGCGGAGGCGGCGGCTGGGCGCCAGCGTGACGAGGTGGCCGGCAGCCTGCAGGCTCTGGCGCAGATGGCGGACGAGGCGCAAGCGGAGAGTCAGGCCATGCAGGAGGCGCTGCAGCGTGTCGCGGCGATTCGCCAGGCGGCCGACGACAATGCGGCGATCGCCGTGCGGGTCGGCGGCGCCATCGACGAACTGGTCGGTCGGGTCAGCGACGGCGCGGCCGTGATCGAGCGCCTGGCGCGGCAGAGCGAGCAGATCGAGGTGGTGTTGACGGTCATTCATGGTATCGCCGAGCAGACCAACCTGCTGGCGCTGAATGCGGCGATCGAAGCTGCGCGCGCCGGCGAGAGCGGTCGCGGCTTCGCCGTGGTGGCCGATGAGGTGCGCGCCCTGGCAAGCAAGACCCAGCAATCGACCGGCGATATTCAGGCCCATATCGGCGCGTTGCAGGAGGGTGCGCGGGAGGCGGTTGGGGTGATTGGTCAGGCCGGTCAGCAGGCCGACAAGGGGTTGCTGGCGCTGCGCGAAAGCGCCCGGGTGCAGCAGGCGGTGCAGGCTGCGGTGGAAGAGGTGCACGGCGCCATCAACGCCGCGACCCTGGCGGCGGCCCATCAGGCCGAGGGGGCCAATGCGGTGCGCGGGCGGGTCGAGGTGATTCACGCCGAGGCGCAGCGCGCAGCCGAGGCTGTTGCGGCGACCGCCCAGAGCGGGCGAGTGCTCGATGGTCTGGCCGAGCAGTTGAAGGCCAGCCTCGGGCAGTTCCGCGTATAAGGTGCGACGGCGTCACTTCGGTGGCGCCGTGCCAAGGGCGGGCTAGATACAGGCATAAAAAAACCGAGCCATTGGCTCGGTTTTTTGAAATTTTGGTGCCCAGGAGAAGACTCGAACTTCCACGATCTTGCGATCACTGATACCTGAAACCAGCGCGTCTACCAATTCCGCCACCTGGGCACTGCTACAATGTTCGTCGTTACCGACACGGATCACTGCGACCGTTTGTTACTCGCCGGACCTTGAGGTTCGGTTTGAAAATGGTGCCCAGGAGAAGACTCGAACTTCCACGATCTTGCGATCACTGATACCTGAAACCAGCGCGTCTACCAATTCCGCCACCTGGGCACTGAAATCGATGATTGCTCATCTACTTCGTGTTACAACGTCTGCTCGACGCTGTGGGCGCGAACTATACGGTCGCTCCTGTGCCTTGTAAACCCCTAGGCGAGAAGAAATTTTATTCTGCGTGCCGGGCTGACCCGAACCCCGGTTTCGCGCTTCAATAGACATATGGCAAACCGACGTTATATAGAAAAGGTGAACTCCCTCTAATGGCCGATTGGCAATCCCTCGATCCCGAGGCCGCTCGTGAGGCGGAAAAATACGATAACCCCATTCCCAGCCGCGAGCTGATCCTTCAGCACCTCGCCGAGCGCGGCGAGCCGGCAAACCGCGAGCAGCTGCTCGACGAGTTCGGCCTCGATACCGACGAACAGATCGAAGCCCTGCGCCGCCGCCTGCGCGCGATGGAGCGTGACGGTCAACTGATCTACACCCGCCGCGGCACCTACGCGCCGGTGGACAAGCTCGACCTGATTCTCGGTCGGGTCAGCGGTCACCGTGACGGCTTCGGCTTCCTGGTGCCCGACGACGGCAGCGATGACCTGTTCCTCAGCCCGGCGCAGATGCGCCTGGTGTTCGATGGCGACCGCGCCCTGGCGCGGGTGTCCGGCCTTGATCGCCGGGGCCGTCGCGAGGGCGCCATCGTCGAGGTGATCGCCCGCGCCCACGAAACCATCGTCGGTCGCTACTACGAAGAGAGCGGTATCGGCTTCGTGGTCGCCGACAACCCGAAGATCCAGCAGGAAGTGCTGGTCACGCCGGGGCGCAATGCCGGGGCCAAGCAGGGCCAGTTCGTCGAGGTGAAGATCACCCACTGGCCGACCCCGCGCTTCCAGCCCCAGGGTGATGTGCTCGAGGTGGTAGGCAACTACATGGCTCCGGGCATGGAGATCGATGTTGCCCTGCGCAGCTATGACATTCCCCATGTGTGGCCGGAGGCCGTGATCAAGGAGGCGCGCAAGCTCAAGCCAGAAGTCGAGGAGAAGGACAAGGAGAAGCGCATCGATATGCGCCACCTGCCGTTCGTCACCATCGATGGCGAGGACGCCCGCGACTTCGACGACGCGGTCTACTGCGAGAAGAGTGGCAGCAACTGGCGGCTGTTCTCCGGCGGCTGGAAGCTCTATGTCGCCATCGCCGACGTTTCTCATTATGTGAAGGTGGATTCGGCGCTGGATGCCGAGGCTCAGGTGCGCGGCAACTCGGTGTACTTCCCCGAGCGGGTGATCCCGATGCTGCCTGAGGAGCTGTCCAACGGTCTGTGCTCGCTCAATCCGCAGGTCGACCGCCTGGCCATGGTCTGTGAGATCAGCATTTCCAAGACCGGCAAGATGACCGACTACTGCTTCTACGAGGCGGTGATCCACTCCCACGCACGGCTGACCTACAACAAGGTCAGCGCCATGCTCGAGCAGCCCAAGAGCAGCGAGGGCAAGGCCCTGCGCGGTGAGTACAAGGAGGTGTTGCCGCACCTCAAGCAGCTCTATTCGCTGTATCAGGTGCTGTTGGCCGCTCGCCATGAGCGCGGCGCCATCGATTTCGAGACCCAGGAAACCCGGATCATCTTCGGCTCTGGGCGCAAGATCGCCGAAATCCGCCCGACCCAGCGCAACGATGCGCACAAGCTGATCGAGGAGTGCATGCTGGCGGCCAACGTCGCCACCGCGGCGTTCATGCAGAAGCACGAGATACCGGCGCTGTACCGGGTGCACGACGGCCCGCCGCCCGAGCGCCTGGAAAAGCTCAAGGCGTTCCTCACCGAGCTGGGCCTGTCGCTGCACCGCGGCAAGGCCAAGGAGGGGCCGTCGCCCAAGGACTACCAGGCGCTGCTCGAGAGTATTCGCGAGCGCCCGGACTACCACCTGATCCAGACCGTGATGCTGCGCTCGTTGAGTCAGGCGGTCTACAGCGCCGACAACCACGGCCACTTCGGCCTCAATTACGACGCCTATGCCCACTTCACCTCGCCGATTCGCCGCTATCCGGACCTGTTGATCCATCGGGCGATTCGCAGCGTGATCCGCTCCAAGCAGGGCACTCCGCACGTCAAGCGCGCGGGCGCGGTGAGCATGCCCAAGGCGCGTATCTACCCGTACGACGAGCCGACCCTCGAACAGCTCGGCGAGCAGTGCTCGATGTCCGAGCGGCGCGCCGACGAGGCGACCCGCGACGTGGTGAACTGGCTCAAGTGCGAGTTCATGAAGGACCGGGTCGGCGAGACCTTCCCCGGGGTGATCACTGCGGTGACCGGTTTCGGCCTGTTCGTCGAGCTGAGCGATATCTATGTCGAGGGCCTGGTGCACGTCACCGCGTTGCCGGGCGACTACTACCACTTCGATCCGGTGCACCATCGTCTGGCCGGTGAGCGCAGCGGCCGCAGCTTCCGCCTCGGCGACACGGTCGCGGTCAAGGTCATGCGCGTCGATCTGGACGAGCGCAAGATCGATTTCGAGCTGGCCCAGGGCGTCGCGGAAGCCGCAGTCGGGCGCAAGCGGCGGGGCGCCGATGAGGGCGCTGGTCGGGCCGGGCGCGCGAGTGCGGGCAGCACCGATGTGCAGAAAAGCCGGGAAGTGAAGAAGGCGTTGCTCGCCGAGTCCAAGGCCAAGTCTGGCAAGGGGCGCGGCGGCAAGGCCGAGGCGAGCTCGGGCGCCAAGCTCAGCAAGCACCGCAAGGGGGCGCCGAAGTCCGAGGCCGGCGGCACTGGCGGTGGGCCGCGCAAGCGTAAGGCGAAGTCATGAGTCAGTTGGAAAAGATCTACGGCGTGCATGCCGTGGAGGCGCTGCTGCGCCACCACCCCAAGCGGGTGAAGCAGGTGTGGCTGGCCGAGGGGCGCAGCGATCCGCGGGTGCAGACCCTGATCGAGCTGGCGTCCCAGGCGCGGGTCAGTGTCGGCCAGTGCGAGCGGCGCGAGATGGACGCCTGGGTCGAGGGCGTGCACCAGGGGGTGGTGGCGGACGTCAGTCCGAGCCAGGTGTGGGGTGAGGCCATGCTCGAGGAGCTGCTCGATCGTGCCGAAGGGCCGCCGCTGCTGCTGGTCCTCGATGGCGTGACCGATCCGCACAACCTGGGCGCCTGCCTGCGCACCGCCGATGCGGCAGGTGCACTGGCGGTGATAGTGCCGAAGGACAAGTCGGCGACGCTCAATGCCACGGTGCGCAAGGTCGCCTGTGGTGCCGCCGAGGTGGTGCCGCTGGTGGCGGTGACCAACCTGGCGCGCAGCCTGGAAAAGCTCCAGCAGCGTGGTCTGTGGGTGGTCGGCACCGCCGGTGAGGCCGAGCAGGAGCTGTACCAGCAGGACCTGACCGGCCCCACAGTGCTGATCATGGGGGCCGAGGGCAAGGGCATGCGCCGCCTGACTCGCGAGCACTGCGACTACCTGGTGCGCCTGCCCATGGCTGGCAGCGTCAGCAGCCTGAACGTTTCGGTCGCCACCGGCGTCTGCCTGTTCGAGGCCCTGCGCCAGCGCAAGGCCAAGGTGCCGAAGGCCTGAGGTCGCGCCGCCCGGCAGGAATCGGGTGGCGCTTCGGCTGTTGTTCAAATAATCACCAGTTCGCCTTGCTTGTGGCAGGGGGCTTCTCTAGAATGGCGCCCCTTGCCGCGACGGCAGGCGCCTTCGTGCCCTTCCTTCGGCAAGACCCACAGTGTCATTCACTCCTTGCCTGACCGCGTCCAGTGGCAGGCTACAACCCGTAAGGAGCATTTATGCGTCATTACGAAATCATCTTTCTGGTTCACCCGGACCAGAGCGAGCAAGTCGGCGGCATGGTCGAGCGTTACACCAAGCTGATCGAAGAAGACGGCGGCAAGATCCACCGCCTGGAAGATTGGGGCCGTCGTCAGCTGGCATACGCCATCAACAACGTCCACAAAGCTCACTACGTGATGCTCAACGTCGAGTGCACCGGCAAGGCCCTGGCCGAGCTGGAAGACAACTTCCGTTACAACGATGCCGTGATCCGTAACCTGGTCATCCGTCGCGACGAAGCCGTTACCGGTCAGTCCGAGATGCTCAAGGCCGAAGAAAACCGCAGTGAGCGCCGCGAGCGTCGTGACCGTCCTGAAAACGCTGAGTCGAACGACAGCAGCGATGACAGCGACAGCAACGACAGCGACAACGCTGACGAGTAATCCACGGATCTATTGAGGAGCCAATCACATGGCACGTTTCTTCCGTCGTCGTAAATTCTGCCGTTTCACCGCTGAAGACGTGAAAGAGATCGATTTCAAAGATCTCAACACCCTGAAAGCCTACATCTCGGAAACCGGCAAGATCGTTCCTAGCCGTATCACCGGTACCAAGGCTCGTTATCAGCGTCAGCTGGCCACCGCTATCAAGCGCGCCCGCTTCCTGGCCCTGCTGCCCTACACCGACAGCCACGGCCGCTGAGACCGGATGCTCGACAAGTAGTAAGGGATAGATCGCATGCGCGCCTTGGCTGAATTCATCATGCGCGGCCGCGTGCAGGCCACCCTCGTGGTGGTGGGTTCTGCGGCGTTGCCGCTGTTGTTCTGGTTGAGTGCCGCCGCGGGAAGCCTGGTGCTTCTGCGGCGCGGTACGAGTGATGCCCTGGGCATCCTCGCCTGGGCCCTGCTGCCGGCGATTGGCTGGTGGTATTTCGGTGAGCCGCGCACCTTGTTGGTGTTGCTCGGTGCGCTGGGGCTGGCGTTGTTGTTGCGCGCCAGCCAGTCCTGGAATCGTGTGCTGCTGTGCAGCGTGGCATTGGGCCTGGTGTATGGGCTGGTCTTGGGTGCGGTGTTCCGCGAACCCATCGAGGCAATGGCGGGGGAGCTGCAGAAGCTCCTGCCGCAGATGCTCGATGGGGTCCACCAACAGATGTCGGTGGGTGAGCGAGCGCACCTGGAGAGCCTGATTGCACCGGTACTGACCGGATTACTGGCGGCCCTGTTGCAGATCGTCAGCCTGCTGAGCCTGATGCTCGGGCGTTATTGGCAGGCGCTGTTGTACAACCCCGGTGGTTTCGGGCGCGAGTTCCGCGCCCTGCGACTGCCGCCGGCGCAGGCGATGTTGCTGCTGGTCGGCATGCTGTTGAGCCCCAATCTGGGGCCGCAACTGGCGATGCTGACACCGCTGTGCAGCGTGCCGCTGGCGTTTGCCGGTATCGGCCTGTTGCACGGGCTGGTGGCGCAAGGGCGACTGGCGAAGTTCTGGCTGGTCGGGCTGTACATCACGCTGCTGTTGTTCATGCAGCTGACCTATCCGTTACTGGTGGTCTTGGCCATCGTCGACAGTCTGTTTGATTTTCGTGGTCGCTTTGCGCGCAAGCACGGCGCGGGGCCCACGGACGGTGAAGGTTAAAAGTTAAGAGGTAAGACCCAAATGGAAGTCATCCTGCTGGAAAAAATCGCCAATCTGGGCAACCTGGGCGACAAAGTGAACGTTAAGGCCGGTTACGGCCGTAACTTCCTGCTGCCGCAAGGCAAGGCCACCGCCGCTACCGCCGCGAACGTTGCTGCGTTCGAAGCGCGTCGCGCCGAGCTGGAAAAGCTGGCTGCCGAGAAGAAGGCTTCGGCCGAAACTCGCGCCGCTCAGCTGGCCGAGCTGGAAGTCACCATCACCGCTACCGCGGGCGATGAGGGCAAGCTGTTCGGTTCCATCGGCACCCACGACATCGCTGACGCCCTGACCGCCTCCGGCGTGGAAGTGGCCAAGGCCGAAGTGCGTCTGCCGAACGGCACCATTCGCCAGGTTGGCGAATACGACGTGGCTGTGCACCTGCACACCGACGTCGAAGCAACCGTCAAGGTTGTCGTAGTCGCCGCCTAAGGCATGCGACCAAGCGGACTTGCACTCAGGTGCAGGCTCGCTAACATCGGGCACGGCATTGCGTAAGCGCTGCCGTGCCCTTTGTTTTTACGCCCCAGAATTTCTTTCCAGAGCCCTATGAACGACATCAGTATTCCCGAGCAATACGACCTGCAAACCTCCGCGCTGAAGGTGCCGCCGCACTCGATCGAGGCCGAGCAGGCCGTGCTGGGTGGCCTGATGCTGGACAACAACGCCTGGGAGCGGGTGCTCGATCAGGTGTCCGATGGCGACTTCTACCGCCATGACCACCGGCTGATCTTCCGTGCCATCTACAAGCTGGCCGAGCGCAACCACCCCTTCGACGTGGTGACCCTGTCCGAGCAGTTGGACAAGGAAGGCCAGCTGTCCCAGGTCGGTGGCCTGGCCTACCTCGGCGAGCTGGCCAAGAACACCCCCTCGGTGGCCAACATCAAGGCCTATGCGCAGATCATTCGCGAGCGCGCCACCTTGCGCCAATTGATCGGCATCAGCAGCGAGATCGCCGACAGTGCCTATGCCCCCCAGGGGCGCACCGGCGGGGAGATCCTCGACGAGGCCGAGCGGTTGATCTTCCAGATCGCCGAGGCGCGGCCGAAGACCGGCGGGCCGGTGGGGATCAACGATATTCTGGTCAAGGCCATCGACCGTATCGACACCCTGTTCAATGCCGGGGATGCGATCACCGGCCTGTCCACCGGCTTCACCGACCTGGACGACCTGACCAGCGGCCTGCAGCCGGCCGACATGGTCATCGTCGCCGGCCGTCCGTCCATGGGTAAGACCACCTTCGCCATGAACCTGGTGGAGAACGCCCTGATGCGCAGCGACAAGGCGATCCTCGTCTACTCGCTGGAGATGCCGTCCGAGTCCATCGTCATTCGTATGCTCGCCTCCCTGGGGCGGATCGACCAGACCAAGGTGCGGGCCGGTCGCCTGGACGACGACGATTGGCCGCGCCTGACCTCGGCGGTCAATCTGCTCAACGACCGCAAGCTGTTCATCGACGATACCGCCGGCATCAGCCCGTCGGAGATGCGCGCGCGCACCCGGCGCCTGGCTCGCGAGCATGGCGAGATCGGCCTGATCATGGTCGACTACCTGCAGCTGATGCAGATCCCCGGCTCCAGCGGCGACAGCCGGGTCAACGAGATTTCCGAGATCTCCCGCTCGCTCAAGGCCCTGGCCAAGGAGTTCAACTGCCCGGTGATCGCCCTGTCGCAGCTCAACCGCGGCCTTGAACAGCGGCCGAACAAGCGCCCGATCAACTCAGACTTGCGCGAGTCCGGGGCGATCGAGCAGGACGCCGACATCATCATGTTCGTCTACCGCGACGAGGTCTATCACCCGGAGACCGAGTACAAGGGCGTGGCCGAGATCATCATCGGCAAGCAGCGGAACGGTCCTCTGGGCACCGCGCGCCTGGCCTTCCTCGGCAAATACTCGCGCTTCGAGAACCTGGCGCCGGGCAGCTACCAGTTCGACGACGAATAACCGCACATGCGCCGGAGTCAGCTTCTGTAGGTCGGGGCGCTGAGGTCGGCGCGGGCATGGCGGGCGAGGAAGTCCTCCAGGCGTTGGCCCGCGACCGGCGCGAAGCACTCGCCGGTGTCCAGCAGGGCTTGCACCCGGTCGACCCGAAAGTTGCGGAAGTCGTTGCGCAGTTCACACCAGCAGCACAGCGTCCAGGCCTGGCCCCAGAAGAACAGGCCGAGGGGGTGCACGCGCCGCTCGGTGGTTTGCCGGCTTTCGCTGCAGTAGCTGAGTTGGAGGGCACGCTGCTCACGGATCGCCTGACGCAACTGGCCCAGCCAGTGAAGCGGATAGGGGCGGGTCTCCGGGGCGAACAGCTGATTGCGGTTGAACTCGTCGCGCAGGGACGCAGGCAGCACGCCGTGGATCTTCGCCAGCGCCGATTCGGCGGCCCGCTGCAACTGCGGGTCGGCCCAGGCGTTGACCATGCGCGCGCCGATCAGCAGGGCCTCGAGCTCTTCGCGCTCGAACATCAGCGGTGGCAGGTCCATCGGTTGGCGCAGCACATAGCCGACCCCGGCTTCGCCTTCCAGCGGGACGCCGGACAGCGAGAGGTCCTGGATGTCGCGATAGATGGTGCGCACCGACACCTGAAGCCGCTCGGCCAGCCACTGGGCAGTGGTCAGTCGGCGGCTGCGCAAAAACTGCACAATCTGGAACAGGCGGTCGGCGCGTCTCATCTTCACTCCCTGTGGCCGTCGCTAAGTCCGGTCGGCTCTAGCAGTCTATGCGCCTTGGGATGGCCGATACAGTGCTGTAGCGGGTTTGCCGGTGACACTCGGGCGGGTCGCGGCCTCGGCAACGAGAGCCTGCAGGTTCGGCGAAGTGGATGGGCAAACGCCCACCCACTGCCGCGTCGCCTCAGGACATGCTGTGCAGGCCCACGTGGTTGCCCTCGCTGTCTTCTATCAGGGCGATGAAGCCGTGACAGCCGATCTCGGTCTTCGTCTGGAGAATCCGCCCGCCGGCTCCCGGGACCCGGTCCAGCACCTCATCCAGCTGGCCCTCGGTGTTCAGGTACACGCGTGTACCCCCGCCGCCCGGGCGCTGGCTCTGTTCAGCGCTCAGGCAGCCGCCGACACCATGGTCCGGGTCGCAGGGGAGCAGGGCCATCGGCCCGCCCATGCCGTCGATGACTTGCAGGGGGGTTGCCAGCGCCTGCTCGTAGAATTTCCGGGCGCGCTGGAAGTCATCGACAAACAGTTCAAACCAGTTAATTGCGTTCATGTTGCCTCTCCTTGTAGGTTTGTGGCGTCAGCTGGCTTCCGTCGCGCTGGGTGCGTGCCGGGCCGCTGAGATCACTCTACGCAGGGGCTGCTGACAGCCTGCTGTCAGCAGTCTTAGGGGTGGCATGGGCGCGGAGTGGCGAGCGGCCTCGCATCCTCTTGCGAAGGTCGTGGGGGGGGCCGGAGTCGGCGTCCGCTCCGGGGCGCTGGGCGGGATTCAGAGTCCGCTGCTGACCTTGATCACGTCCAGGTGCAGGCGTGCGCTGGGGCTCAGTTCGCCATCCGCGCCACAGATCGACCAGCCCGAGCGCCCGCGGGACTTGACCCGGTACAGCGCCTCATCGGCGGCCTTGTAGAGGCCGGCGAACTGCAGGGCATGGTGCGGGTAGAGCGCCACGCCGATGCTGATGCTCACGGTCAGGCGCTCGGCGCCATAACGCACCGGCCGGGCCAGTTCGGGCAACAGCCGCTCAGCCACCTCCCGGGCGTGGGCTTCGGCATCGGCGCCACCGATCAGCACGGCGAATTCGTCGCCGCCCAGGCGCGCCACGGTGTCGCTGCCGCGCACGTGTTGGCGCAGGCGTGCGGCGATTTCCTGCAGCATCAGATCGCCCGCGTCGTGGCCGAACCTGTCGTTGATCGGTTTGAAATGATCCAAGTCGATCAGCATCAGGGCCACGCTCTCGTTGTGACGCTCGGCATGGGCCAGGGCCGAGCCGGTGCGTTCGACCAGGAAGCGGCGGTTGGGCAGTTCGGTCAGTGGGTCGTGAAAGGCCGCATACTGCAGCTCCAGCTCGCGCTGCAGCAGGCGGGTGTTGGTCGCGGCCAGCTCGGCTGTGCGTTGCTCGACCGCGCGCTGCAAGGTGTCGGCGTTGGCTTGCGCCAGGGCCAGACGCGCGGCTTTCTCGCGGTCGGCCTCGCGCAGGGCCTGGGCTCTTTCCCGCTTGAGCAGCTGGATGCGATAGGCCAGGGCGAAGGAGAACAGAATGGCCTCCGCGGCGACGGCCAGGGGGAACAGGTAAGCCGTCAGCTCGCTGGGCTGCACCACCCCTGCGGCGCGTAACACCAGGATCACGAAGCTAAACAGCACGCTGCCGTAGCCCAGCAGGTAGAGCAGTGCCGGGGTGAAGCCCTGCTTCCAGCGGATGGCCGCGCAGATGAGCAGGGTCGGCACGCTGAGGATGGCCAGCAGGCCGATCAGTTGCGCGGCTTCGCCGCGGTAGCCGGCCAGGTTGCCGATCAGGGCCAGCAGGTACAGGAGGATGCAGCCGTTCAGCAGCTGGTGGGCCCAGCGCAGGCTGCGGCCGGTGTAGAGCAGCTCCTGGGTGAAACGCAGGATGCCGATGCAGACCAGTACCGGCAGGGTGATGCGATTGAGCCAGGGCGGCACCGGCGCGTCAGGCCACAGGTACTGGAAGCCGTGGCCGCTCATGCTGGCGATGAACACCAGGGAGGCGGCCATGCTCAGCACATACCACAGGTAGGCGCGGTCGCGCAGCGCCAGGAGGATGAACAGGTTGTACAGCAGCAGGGCGAAGATCACCCCGTAGATCATGCCCAGGCCGAGATTTTCCCGGCTCGAGTGGCGTTCGAGGTCGTCCAGTTGCCAGGCGCGCAGGGGGAAGGAGTTGCCGGCCGGGTCGAAGGTGCGCAGGTACAGGGTCACAGGCTGCTCGTCGAGTGCCGGCAGGCGAAACAGCGCACGCCGGTAGGGGGCGTCGCGACCGTCGGCGAAGCTGATCCGCTCGCCACCTTGGCGCTGCAGCCAGCCGCCCTGGCTGTCCGGCAGGAACAGCTGCAGGTCCTGCAGGGTCACCGCACCGACCTCCAGCCACCACTGGGCTGGCGCATCCGCAGCGCGATGCAGTTGCAGCTTGATCCACCAGGGGTTGTGGCTCTGGCCGACGCTGACCCTGCCGGCGGCGGGCTGGAAACGGGCCTGTACGGCCGGGGTGGCCATGTCGCTGATGTGCAGGCGAGCGCCGACATCTTCGAGCAGCTCGATCTGGCCGTTGAGCGACTGGCCGCTGCTGGCCAGCGTCAATGCCGCGGGCGCGCCGACGGCCGCGCCCGCGAGCATCAGCAGCAGGATTACTGAGGTGACGAACTGCTGCACCGCATGAACTCCTTTAACCCGACTGCTGCTGGAGCTGTGCTGTCTCCGCACCCGAGTATAGCCGCGTGCGATAACCGGGATCACAGAATACATGGCTGTTTGATATCTCGGCTCGGGGGCATTAAACCCAGCGCAGAAGTCGGATTTGGTCATTTTTTGTGCTATATTCCGCGGCCGTTCTAACCCCTGAAACCTCGGTCATTTCCATGCAAGCAGCCAAGCCGTTATTCGACTATCCAAAATACTGGGCGGAGTGCTTCGGCCCGGCACCTTTCCTGCCGATGAGCCGGGAAGAGATGGATCAGCTCGGCTGGGACAGTTGCGACATCATCATCGTCACCGGTGACGCGTACGTGGATCATCCCTCGTTCGGCATGGCGATTATCGGCCGTCTGCTCGAGGCCCAGGGGTTTCGCGTCGGCATCATTGCCCAGCCGGACTGGACCAGCAAAGCCGACTTCATGAAGCTCGGCGAGCCCAACCTGTTCTTTGGCGTGGCCGCCGGCAACATGGACTCGATGATCAACCGCTACACGGCCGACAAGAAGATCCGCTCGGACGATGCCTACACCCCGGGCGGCCTGGCCGGCAAGCGCCCCGATCGCGCCAGCCTGGTGTACAGCCAGCGCTGCAAGGAAGCCTACAAGCACGTGCCCATCGTGCTCGGCGGCATCGAAGCCTCGCTGCGGCGCATCGCCCATTACGACTACTGGCAGGACAAGGTGCGCCACTCGATCCTGATCGACGCCTGCGCCGATATCCTGCTGTACGGCAACGCCGAACGCGCCGTGGTGGAGATCGCCCAGCGCCTGTCCTACGGGCAGAAGGTCGAGGACATCACCGATATCCGCGGCACCGCCTTCATCCGCCGCGACACGCCCGAGGGCTGGCTGGAGATCGATTCCACGCGCATCGACCGCCCGGGCAAGATCGACAAGATCATCAACCCCTACGTGAACACCCAGGACACCGCCGCCTGCGCCATCGAGCAGGACAAGGGTCCCGGCGAAGACCCGAACGAGGCCAAGGTGGTGCAGCTGTTGCCGCACCCGCGCCTGGAGCGCGACAAGACGGTGATCCGCCTGCCGTCCTTCGAGAAGGTGCGCGGCGATGCGGTGCTCTATGCCCACGCCAACCGCGTGTTGCACCTGGAGACCAACCCGGGCAATGCCCGCGCCCTGGTGCAGAGGCACGGCGAGGTGGACGTCTGGTTCAACCCGCCACCCATCCCCATGACCACCGAGGAAATGGACTACGTGTTCGGCATGCCCTATGCGCGCGTGCCACACCCGGCCTATGGCAAGGAGAAGATCCCGGCCTACGAGATGATCCGCTTCTCGGTCAACATCATGCGTGGCTGTTTCGGCGGCTGCACCTTCTGCTCGATCACCGAGCACGAGGGGCGGATCATCCAGAACCGCTCCCACGAGTCGATCATCCGCGAGATCGAGGAGATCCGCGACAAGGTGCCGGGCTTCACCGGGGTGATCTCCGACCTGGGCGGGCCGACCGCCAACATGTACCGCATCGCCTGCAAGGACCCGGAGATCGAGAAGCACTGCCGCAAGCCGTCCTGCGTGTTCCCCGGGATCTGCGAGAACCTCAACACCGACCACTCGGCGTTGATCCAGCTGTACCGTTCGGCGCGCGAGCTGCCGGGGGTGAAGAAGATCCTGATCGCCTCGGGGCTGCGCTACGACCTGGCCGTGGAGTCGCCCGAGTACGTCAAGGAGCTGGTCACCCACCACGTCGGCGGCTACCTGAAGATCGCCCCGGAGCACACCGAGGAGGGGCCGCTCAACCAGATGATGAAGCCGGGCATCGGCAGCTATGACAAGTTCAAGCGGATGTTCGAGAAGTACTCCAAGGAGGCGGGCAAGGAGCAGTACCTGATCCCCTACTTCATCGCCGCGCACCCGGGCACCAGCGACGAGGACATGATGAACCTCGCGCTGTGGCTCAAGCGCAACGACTTCAGGGCCGACCAGGTGCAGGCGTTCTACCCCTCGCCGATGGCCACCGCCACCGCCATGTATCACTCGGGCAAGAACCCCTTGCGCAAGGTGACCTACAAGAGCGACGGCGTGAGCATCGTCAAGAGCGAGGCGCAGCGTCGCCTGCACAAGGCCTTCCTGCGCTACCACGACCCCAAGGGCTGGCCGATGCTGCGCGAGGCCCTTGAGCGCATGGGCCGCAGCGACCTGATCGGCAACGGCAAGCACCAGCTGATCCCGGCCTATCAGCCCAAGGTCGACGAGTACCACAGTGCGCGGCGCAAGAACTCCACGCCGGCCGGCAGCAAGAAGGTCGGCAAGGTGCTGCTCACCCAGCACAGCGGTCTGCCGCCGCGTGCGAGCGACGGCAGCAAGCCCTGGGACAAGCGCGAGCAGGCCAAGGCCGCGGCCTTCGCCAAGAATCAGGAAGCCGCCAAGGCGCGCGCCGAAGCCGGCAAAGGCAAGGGCAAGAAGCCGGCGAAGAAGCCGGTGGCACCGCGCTGATTCGCTGCGCTAAAACGAAAACGCCAGCCCCGGGGCTGGCGTTTTCGTTACGGCTCGGAGCGTTTGTCGGCCCGACTCAGCCGTAGCGCTTGCGCGCCTCGATGGCCAGGCCGCTGCCGATGCTGCCGAAGGTGTTGCCTTCCACATGGCGGGCACTGGGCAGCAGCGCCGCCACGCCCTGGCGCAGCGCCGGGATGCCGCTGGAGCCACCGGTGAAGAACACGGTATCGATTTGCTCGGCGCCGACCCCGGCGGTTTCCAGCAATTGCCCGACGCTGGCGCGGATGCGCTGCAGCAGCGGCTCGATCGCCCCTTCGAACAGCCCGCGGCTCAGCTCGGCGACCAGTCCCGGCTCGATGCGGCCCAGGTCGATGGGCCGGCTGTCGCTGTCGGTGAGGGCGATCTTGCTGTCTTCGACCTGCATCGCCAGCCAGTGCCCGGCGCGCTGCTCGATCAGCTTGAACAGGCGGTCGATGCCGCTGGGGTCGACGATGTCGTAACGCATGCTCTGCAACGCCAGCTGCGACTTCTGCGCGTACACCGCGTTGATGGTGTGCCAGGTGGCCAGGTTGAGGTGGTGGCTGGTGGGCATCAGGGCATCGCTCTTCATTCGGCTGCCGTAGCCGAACAGCGGCATCACGCCCTGCAGGCTGAGTTGCTTGTCGAAGTCGGTGCCGCCGACATGCACGCCGCCGGTGGCGAGGATGTCCTCGTGCCGCTCGGCGATGGCGCGGCGCTCGGGGGACAGGCGCACCAGGGAGAAGTCCGAGGTGCCGCCGCCGATGTCGACGATCAGCACCAGTTCCTCGCGCGCGATGCCGCTCTCGTAGTCGAAGGCCGCGGCGATGGGTTCGTACTGGAACGACACGTCCTTGAAACCGAGCTTGCGGGCCACGGCCACCAGGGTGTTCTGCGCCTCCTGGTCGGCGATCGGGTCATCGTCGACGAAGAACACCGGACGGCCCAGCACCACTTCCTCGAAGGGCCGCTGGGCCACCGCCTCGGCACGCTGCTTGAGCTGGCCGATGAACAGGCCGAGCAGGTCCTTGAACGGCATCGCGCTGCCCAGCACCGTGGTCTCGCTTTTGAGCAGCTTGGAGCCCAGCAGGCTCTTGAGCGAGCGCATCAGGCGGCCCTCGTAGCCCTCCAGGTATTCGTGCAGGGCCAGGCGGCCGTAGACCGGGCGACGCTCCTCGAAGTTGAAGAAGAGCACCGAGGGCAGGGTGATCTTGTCGTCCTCCAGGGCGATCAGGGCGTCGCAGTCGGGGCGCTGCCAGCCGACGGTGGAGTTGGAGGTGCCGAAGTCGATGCCGCAGGCGCGGGCTGGGGAGGAGAAAGACATGCTGCGCGCTGTTCCAGAAAAACGGCCGCGCATTCTATGCGAGACGCCGGGCGATTGCTGCCCCGATCATCGTGACGGCTGCCGGCGTTCAGCTCCAGCCCAGGGTCAGTGCCGCCAGCACCGCGTAGCGCCCGGTCTTGGCCAGGCTGACGATGAGCAAAAAGCGCCAGCAGGGCTCGCGCATGATGCCCGCGGCCAGGGTCAGCGGATCGCCGATAAAGGGCATCCAGCTGAGCAGCAGCGACCAGTAGCCGTAGTGGGTGTACCAGCCCTGGGCGCGGTCGAGCTGGCGCTCGCTCAGGGGGAACCAGCGCTTGTGGCGAAAGTGTTCCAGGTAGCGGCCGAGCAGCCAGTTGATCAGGGCGCCGAGCACGTTTCCGGCGCTGGCCACCGCCAGCAGTGCCCATACGGGGTAGGCGTCGCTGAGCAGCAGGCCGACCAGCACCGCCTCGGACTGCAGCGGCAGCAGGGTGGCGGCGCCGAGTGCGGCGAAGAACAGGCCGAAATAGGCCGAGAGGGTCAGCATGTGGAGTGGGGCGCGGCTGGGGGCGTCACCCGGGGTGACGCGCCTCGAGGCGGAATCAGGACTGCGATTCCTGCCCGGCGTGGGCCATGATGTCTTCCAGCTTCAGGCCGGTGAGGCCGTGGATGGTGCGCCACAGGTAATAGAAGATGGCCATCAGCATGATCATCGAGGGAATGGCGATCATCGGGTAGCTGAGCAGGTTCATGCGGCCCAGCTCGGCGTTGAAGGCCTCGCTGCCGGCCGGGCTGATGACGATCCACTTGGCCAGGACATAGTTCATCACCGAGGAAAAGAAGAAGGTGCCGCTCAGCCAGTAGGTCGCGCGCAGCAGGCGGGCTTCGAACGCCGCCGTGTGCCCGCCCTGTTCCAGGCGCTGGTGGATCTTGTCCACATCGAGCACCGCCTTGTTGAGCAGCATGGTGCGGATCAGCGGGTAACGGGTATAGGTCGACACCAGCACGGCGATGCCGATCAGCCCGGGTACCGCGGCTTCCTTTATGGCCAGCCACTGGTTGTCCAGCTTGAGCAGGCCGATGCCGCCGGTGAGCAGCACGCTGATCAGGCCGAGCAGGGCGATGAAGTTGAACTTGCGGTACTTGATCAGCTCGAGCGCGCCCCAGCCGAGGGGGAACGCCAGGGCCAATACCAGGGCGCCGTCGGCACCCAGTCGCGACTCGCCGCTGAGTTTCATCAGGATCAGCGAGGGAATCAGGATGCTGACCAGCAGGTCGATCAGTGGCCGTGGTTTGTGCGTGGCAGCGGGTTTCGGCGTGGTAGGGGTCATGTCTCGGTCGAAGCGCAGGAAAGAATGGCGATGATCGCCTGCCTGAGCCGCGCCCGCCAGCCCGATTGTCGGCTGGACTGTGACAAAGTTGTACGAATCGCCCGCCATCCGGCGTCCGATGGCTGCCGGGATGTTGGCTGCCGGCGGTCGACATTGTGCTGGCGGGTCTAATCCGTTGATACTAAAGTGACATCATCCGGTTAGTGGCGGTCGCGATGACCGCGGGAGTCCGAATATGCAGTCCCCCAAGGCTGTGCAATGGGCCTGTCTGCTCTGTGCGCTGTGCGCCTTACAGTCAGGTCCGGTGTCGGCAAAGGACTGCATCGGCGTGGTATCGGCCAGTGCCCACACTTTTTGGAAGCAGGTGGAGGCGGGCGCGCGGCAGGCAGGCGTGGACGCCGGCATCGAGTTGTACGTGCGTGGGCCTCGCAAGGAGGGTAGCGTCGCCACTCAGCTGAAACTGATCGACAAGGTCGTGGAGCAGGGGTGCAGGGCGCTGGTCATCGCCCCGGCCGGCGCCGAGATCAACGCCAGGGCCCGCGCGCTCAAGGCGCGCGGGGTGCTGACCTTCTATATCGACCGCGATGTCGGCGGTGACGCTGTGCAGGCACTGATCGCCACCAACAACTACCAGGCCGGCCAGGCGGCGGGTCGTTATGTGGCCCAGCGTCTGGGCTCAAGCGGGCGGGTCGGGTTGATACGCATGACGCCGGCGATCGCCTCGACCAGCGCGCGGCAGCGCGGCTTTATCCAGGCGGTGGAGGCTGCGGGCTTGCGCATCAGCTTCGATCGCCCCCTGGGTGATCCATCCCAGGCCACCTTCGAGGCCTTGCGTGGGCAGTTGCCGCAACTCGATGTGCTGTTCACCCCGAATGGCACATCGACCCGGCAGGCCTACGCCGCGCTCCTGCGCATGCAGGAGGCGGGACAGCTGTTGCATGTAGGCTTCGATGCCGACCCCGTACTGCTCGATGCCCTCAAGGCCGGGCAGATCGAGGCGCTGATGGTGCAGCAGCCCTACGCCATGGGCTACCAGGGTGTGCAATTGGCCGCACAGGCCTTGCGCTCGGGGCGTATCGAGCCGCGCCGTCGGGTGATCGAGTTGGACGCGGTGCTGGTGACGCGGGAGAATCTCGACAGCCCGGCGATCAGGAAACTACTGGCCTTGCCCGAACGGCCCTGAACGCGGGCCGCCAGTCGCTCGGGCGCGCGGCGTTCGGGCGGCATCGGCCGTGGCGCAGGGTTAGTGCCTTCGTCGCATTGGCATTGCGGCATGCTGTTCGTAGAGTGGGCGGCTATTTTCCCCTTGCGGCAGTGCGGCCTGCCGCTACGGAACCTTGCGCCCAACCATTCCGGGGTTGCCGGGCCAGGCTCACGCCAGCGACCTGTCGATCCCTCTGAAAACAACTGCGCGGACCCGTTTCCCATCGTTTTGGATGATCCCCATGTCGACCATGCAACGTGCTTCCCATCATGAGCTGCGCAGCGCCTTTCGCGCGCTGCTGAGCAGCAACGACTGCTTCCACACCGCCTCGGTTTTCGACCCCATGTCGGCGCGGATCGCCGCCGATCTCGGCTTCGAGGTGGGCATCCTCGGCGGCTCGGTGGCCTCCCTGCAGGTGCTCGCCGCGCCGGACTTCGCCCTGATCAGCCTCAGCGAATTCGTCGAGCAGGCCACCCGCATAGGGCGGGTCAGTCGCCTGCCGGTGATCGCCGACGCCGACCACGGCTACGGCAATGCGCTCAACGTGATGCGCACGGTGGTCGAGCTGGAGCGCGCCGGCATCGCCGCGTTGACCATCGAGGACACCCTGCTGCCGGCCCAGTTCGGGCGCAAGTCCACCGACCTGATCCCGGTCGACGAGGGCGTCGGCAAGATCCGCGCGGCGCTGGAGGCGCGGGTCGATGCGGCGCTGGCGATCATCGCCCGCACCCATGCCGGCGTGCTGGCCGTGGACGAGGTGATCCGCCGCACGCTGGCCTACCAGGCCGCCGGTGCCGATGCCATCTGTCTGGTCGGCGTGGAGAACTTCGCCCACCTGGAGCAGATCGCCGCCGCCCTGAGCGTCCCGCTGATGCTGGTCACCTATGGCAACCCCCAGCTGCGCGACAACGAGCGCCTGGCCAAGCTGGGTGTGCGCATCGTGGTCAACGGCCACGCCGCCTACTTCGCCGCGATCAAGGCCACCTACGACTGCCTGCGCGAGCAGCGCGGCGGTGCGGCATCCGAACTCAGCGCCTCGGAACTGGCGCACAAGTACACCCTGCCCGAGGAGTACCTGGTCTGGGCGGAAGAGTTCATGAATGTGAAGGAGTAGTCCTCGGCAGGCACCAGCCGATGAGCCGCTCTTGTAATCGTGGGCGCGGGCGCGCATATCTAGTGCCATTGCAACGAGTGCTTGGGAGATGGGCATGGCCGGTGGTTGGGCGAGTGACGGGGCGGTACAGGAACAGATCGACAGCAGCATCGAGGACGCCATCGCCCGCGCCCGCAGCCAGCTGCCCCGGGGCGAGAGCCTGCGTCACTGCGAAGAGTGCGACGCGGCGATACCCGAAGCCAGGCGCCAGGCCATCCCCGGTGTGCGCCTGTGCGTGGCCTGCCAGTCCGAGCATGACAAGGCGCTGAAGGCCAATGGCGGCTATAACCGCCGGGGCAGCAAGGACAGTCAGCTAAGGTGATGCTCTGCATGAGCGCTCTCGTATCCTCGGTGGCCAGCGTCCGGCACTGAGCCGGCCAGATCTATTCAATCTTCCTGGATAAGGGGGCGAGTCTTGTTTGAAGTGTTGAGCCTCCTGCGGCCGGTTCTGCGGCGCGGGCGCCTGCTGGTGTGGGCTGTCCTGCTGGGCGCCCTGCCGGTGCATGCCGCGCAGCTGGTCCTGTACACCGAGGAAAACCCGCCGCTGAACTTCAGTCAGGGCGGCGAGCTGAGTGGTTTTTCCACCGAGGTCGTGCGCGCGCTGGCCGAGCGCACGGGGGACGGGGTGCGGATCGAGCTGGGGCCCTGGACGCGTGGCTATGGCAAGGCGATGACCTCGGCGAACAGCGGGGTGTTCTCCATCGCCCGTATCGCCGGGCGGGAAAAGGCGTTCCAGTGGGTCGGGCCGCTGGTGCAGACGCGCAATCGCTTCTACACCCACAAGGGCGCGGGTCTGCGCATTGATAGCCTCGAGCAGGCGGCGCGCGCTGGGCGCCTGGTCTTGCTTCGCAACTGGTATACCCATGAGTATCTTAGCGCCCGGGGTTTCACCGACCTCTACACGGTGACGGCGCCCGACAAGATGATGCAGATGTTCGGCAAGCGCCGCGCCGATCTGCTGGCCGCCAGCGAGCTCGCGCTGCCGGCCCTGCTGGCGATGGCCGGGATGACGCCGGAGCAGGTTGAGCCGCAGTTCGTCTTTCTCGAACACCAATCCTACCTGGCCTTTTCGCCCGCGACCGCCCCGGCCATTGTCGCGCGCTGGCAGGCGGCACTGGATGAGATGAAACGTGCCGGGGAGTTTGGCGAGCTCTATCGGCGTTGGTTCCCCGATCTGCCGCTGCCGGCTGCTCTGTTGAGTGGCAGCCCGCTATCGCCAGCCGAGCCTCCCCTGCCCTAAAACTGGGGCACTGCCGTCTGTCCGCGCCGTGGCGCGCGCCTACTCAGCTCTTTGGCGGGGCGTCATAAGGCGGGGCTCGACAGCGTCTTGTAGTAGATGGCATTCGCCCGGTATTGCCCATCCGGGCCGCAGGCATAGTCGGGCAAGCCGCCGATGCAGGTGTAGCCCAGTGACCGATAGAGGTACTCGGCCGGGCTGCCCGCTTCGGTGTCCAGGTAGAGCAGGCCGCGGCGCAGCTCGCGGGCCTGGGCTTCCACGCCGTGCATCAGCGCACGGGCCAGGCCCCTTCTGCGCGCGCTCGCCAGCACCAGCAGTTTCTGGATTTCCGCCCGATTGAGGCCGTTGCGCTTCTGGCACAGGCACAGCTGCACGCTGCCGAGCAGCTGTGACGGCTCGCCGGCGACCCACAGCAGGCGCGAGCCGTCCTGCAGGCCCGTCAGTACCTCGTCGAAATAGGCGTTGGCTTCCGCCAGGCTAAGGTCGGCGAGGAAGCCGATTGACGCGCCGTGGCGAACACCGTCGATCAGCAACTCGACCAGCCCCTGTCTATAGGTCTCGAACTGCTCAGGCCCGATCCGGGTTGGCTGAAGTGTCGCGCTCGCCAGGAGAGCTGGATGCATGGGGATCCCCTTCCGTGGGCAGAATCAGTTGCATAAAGGTCAGGTCCAGCCAGCGGCCGAACTTGCGGCCGACCTGGGGCATCTGCCCGCTGGTGACGAAGCCGAGGCGCTGGTGCAGGCGGATGGAGGCGCTGTTGCCGCTCTCGATGGCGGCGACCATCACGTGCAGGCCGGCGCCGCGCGCCCGCTCGATCAGTGCCTGCATCAGCATGGGACCGAGGCCGCGGCCGCGCTGGTCGTCGCGCACGTAGACCGAGTGCTCCACTGTATGGCGAAAGCCCTCGATGCTGCGCCAGGTGCCGTAGCTGGCGTAGCCGAGCACGGTGCCGTCGACGGTGCGCGCGACCAGCACCGGGAAACGGGCGGCCTGGCGCTCGGCCAGCCAGGCCTGGCGGTTGCTCAGGTCGACGAGGGTCTCGTTCCAGATCGCCGTGGTGTTGGCCACGGCGTCGTTGTAGATGGTCAGGATGCCGGGCAGGTCTGCGGCCGTGGCGTCGCCAATCACATAATCCATGCGCACCTCCGGTTGGTCGCTGGGGCGGCGGTCGAGCCTGGCCGATTGTCCATTGCGCGTGTCGTGCGGTCCATAGCGGGCTTCTGTCGCGGGGCGGCAGGGAGGCCCCGTTCAGAGCACCAGGTAGTTCTTCACCCCGGTGAAGATGATCTGCGCCGCCAGGGCGCAGACGAACAGGCCCATCAGCCGGCTGACGATCTGCAGGCCCTGGTCGCCGAGCAGCCGCTCGAACTGGTTGGACAGGTACAGCACCACGCCGACGGTGAGGCTGGCCAAGGCGATGCCGACCACCGCGAGTAACTTGTCGTCCCAGTGCGGCTGGCTGGCGCCCATCAGCAGCAGCGCGCCGATGGTGCCGGGGCCGACGGTGAGCGGGATGGTCAGCGGCACGATGGTCACGTCCTGTTGCACATTGTCGCTCTGCACCGCCGACTTGCCCTGGGCCATGCCCAGGGCGGAGATGAACAGCACACTGCCGGCGCCGATGCGGAAGGCGTCGATGGTGATGCCGAACAGGGTGAAGATGTGCCGACCGAACAGGTACAGCAGCACGCTGGCGACCAGCACGCCGGCGGCGACCTTCCAGGCCAGACGCTTGCGTTCCTTGACCGTGTAGCCGCGGCTCAGGCCGATAAAACAGGACAACACGAAGAACGGGCTGTAGAGCACCAGCAACTTCAAATACAGACTGAATAGCTCGGACGCCATGGGGGAATCGTCTCTTGGAGGTTTGGGCTGAGCGTGAAGATCGGGCGCCAGCGTACCGCCCGTCGCCCTAGAGAGGGAATGATCCGGGATTGGCGGTGCGATCTCCAGTGCGGCGGGCAACTTTGTTGGCCTGACCGTTCGGCGTCCGGTCGCAGGCCCGCGGGCGACTTCGGCTATACCTGTGGCTTGAACCCGTGATTGTTGCGAGCGCCAGTCGGGAGCCGCGCGATGGCCCACGTCAGCTTTACCGTCAATCTGCAGCGCCACCTCGACGTCCCCGCGTGCGAGGCGCCTGGCGCCACGGTGAGCGAGGTGCTGGCGGAGGTCTTCGCGCGCAATCCGCGGCTGCGCAGCTACCTGCTGGATGACCAGGGGCGACTGCGCCAGCACGTGGCGATCTTCGTCGATGGCACCCAGGTGGACGACCGTCAGGGGCTGCGTGATCGGGTGGTGGGCAGCAGCGAAATCTTCGTGGTACAGGCGCTTTCCGGCGGATGAAGGAGGTGAGGGCTATGGCGGATGTGCTCCATGTGGCCACGCGCAAGGGACTGCTGACCTTTACCCGAACGGCCGGCGCCTGGGCGCTCGCGCGCAGCGACTTCCTCGGTGAGCCCGTGAGCATGGTGCTGGCCGACCGGCGCGATGGCCACCTTTACGCGGCGCTCCACCTGGGGCATTTCGGTCCCAAGCTGTGGCGTTCGGCAGACGGTGGGCGCCACTGGGTCGAGATCGCCGCGCCGGCCTTCGCCGCCAATGCGGATGGACAGGGGCCCTCGGTCGAGATGATCTGGTCGCTGGAGTGCGGTGGCGTCGACCAGCCGCAGACACTCTGGGCCGGGACACTACCCGGGGCGCTGTTCCGCTCGGATGACCGGGGCGAGTCCTGGGAGCTGAACGATGCGCTGTGGCAACGGCCGGAACGTGCCCAGTGGTTCGGCGGTGGTTACGACCAGCCGGGCATACACTCCATCTGCATCGACCCGCGCGACAGCGCGCGGCTGCAGGTCGCGGTGTCCTGTGGTGGGGGCTGGTGCAGCGACGACGCTGGTTCCAGCTGGGTCTGCCGGACCCAGGGCATGCGTGCCGCCTATATGCCGCCGGAGTTGGCCCATACCCCGGAAATCCAGGACCCGCACCGCATGGTGGCCTGCCCGGCCCAGCCGGACACCCTGTGGGTACAGCATCACAACGGCATCTTCCTGTCTCGAGATGGCGGCATGCATTGGCGCGAGATCGAGGGCGTCGAACCCGTTTCCAAGTCTGTCTGTCGCCGGCATATCTTGGCCAAAACTAGGCATTTTGCGGCATCCCTGTTCGCTCTTCAGGTCAGTGCAGGCCTTCTCTGGTCTATGTTTTCGACATTTTTTCGACACTTTATCGACCCAGAAACTAGGTGCCGTTGCTTGCTAGGTCTATTTTGCTCTGGCCATACGATGGCCTGCGGCCAGCATGCTATAAAGAAGGTGCTACACGTAATACGACCGAGAAAAAGCTTTAAGGAGGAAGTATGTTTCTGAAAAATTTGGCTAGTGCGGTAGTGGTCATGGGGTTGGCGATTGGTGCTCAAGCCGCATTCGCGCAGAGCGTTCATTCCGTCACCTCTGCTAGTGGGACTGAAACAGTTGCTCATGGTGGGGGCTGCCGTAAAAGCTCGCCGCCTGGCCAATGTTGTCATGCTGGCTCCCAACCTTTCCATTGTCACTGACGTTTAGTCTCTGATCGCCCTACTGGGGTAGCTCTGGTGGGGCTCAACCTCTGTTATCAACCTCATCGCCTATGAGAATGGCCTTCCCTGTGTCTCCATCATCACAGGTACTAGTTGGCGCCCAGCTCAGCACCGCTGCCTGCCTACTTAGGTCGATGGAGAGCATTCTCTGCAAACACTCGACCATCAGATTTTTAGCGATAGCGCTAATAGCTTCGCTACTCCAATCGTTTATTTGATAGGTGAATGTCTGGGCCTCCAAATCCTGACCATAGTCATGAAGGAGCAGCATTCCCAAACCCTCTGTGCAGGTCATTAGCTCTTTGGAGCAACGGATCTCAGTGGCTACGGTGGATGGGTGTTTGTAGCCTTCGATGGTGCTCCATGCGCCCCAAATGACCAGCTCTCCGTTATCTTCTGAGAATAATAGTGGGGGGATAGTGAGTTCTTTCTGGAGGGGAGGGGTGTTCGTTAGCCAGATAGCTAACGGAGCGGTGACAACTGCAGAGACAATGGCGGTAGTAAGTAATTTAAGTGTGGTCATGTCGACTCCTTTCGACGGGCGTGACTACAAGCTACATCAGGCAAACGCAAGCCTGTTCTTTTACCCTTCTCTCATCCTTGACCTTGTTCGGGCGTACCAGCGTCTAGTCACTTCCTTTGTGATTGCTATCCCGCGTTTTGACTGGTCAAGTTTCGGTTGGCTTCGTCGTATTCGGGGCTGGTCTGGCCTTTATCCGGCATAACCTCACCAGTCATCAGCCACCAGCGATAGCCCGGGTACAGCGTCCCGAGCTGCTCAATTTCTTCCGCACTAATCCTCGCCTTGCCTCGCTTGATGCTTTGCCACCTCACGTATTCCTTGCTGTTTACCTCAGCAAGGTCTTTGAGGCTCGTCGTCTCAAGCAATTCAAGGGCTCTATCAAGCATTCGGGTACTCATTGTCAAAGACAATCATATGGACTGTTGCCATACGAGCAGGTTTTATGGATGATTTCCATATGGATATATTCCATATCGCTAGCCCAACAAAGACCAACATAGTGCAGGAAAGCCCATGGACTTGGAAGAAAGCAACCTCACTCCGAAAGGCCTGCTCCCGACCCCGCCGGTTCTGCCCTGGCGCGAGTTCGCGGATTGGATTCGCATGGCCGACGACCACAACACCGTATGGGGCTGGATTCGTAACGGCTACATCCCCTCACACAAGGTAGGTAAGCACGTCATGGTCAACGTGGCACTGCTGACCCAGCAACTTTTGGAAAAGGAGTGGTTGGCATGAGCAAAGCCGATGAGAGCCTGGACCTCTGTAGCGTCATCACCTTCGCCGAAATGAGCGGCATATCGGTCGAGGAGGCGATTGGCTGGGTGGATAACGGAACGATCCCCAGCCTCAAGCTGGCTGACTTCCGCATGGTCAATCTGGCGCGCTTGCGTGAAGACCTGCTCAAGGGCAAGACCACCTTCAAAGAGGGGGACTACAGCCATGTCTAGTCAAACGCTCACCCTGGATGCCGCTACGGCTATCGGCTACATCGGCCAGACCGTTCTCGTTGAACTGGTCTGGGACGACGACCCGGAAGCTATCTGGCGTTTCAAGCACATCGTTGGCGTGGTGTTGCCCCTCGAGGGTGTTTACGAGGATGGCTATTTCCTGACTGTTCCCTTCAACGACAGCACCGATTTTCCGACCGAGATCTTCTTCAACACCATCCGAACCATTCGGGCGATGCGGTACCGCGACCGGCAGGGTTCCGGCAACGTACTGGGCCGTATCGCCCGTCCTAACCAGGCTGGGTCAAGGGCCGCGCTCCCGGCTCGTCGGAACAGCTCCACCGTTCCGGCGAACGGAAGCACGGGCGCAGCGCACCCTTGACGCATCACGGCCATGATCAGCCTATCCATGGGAGCAAGGGGCAGCTTTACCGCCCCGCGCTCCCGAGCCCTCGGCGGCAAGAGCGGGATGACAAGGGCAGAGCCCTTGGTGTGCTTCGCCTCTGCCCAGCACCCGTGCCAAGCCCCTGCCTCCCTCGCTGATCGCCCCCGCCTGCTGCACCTGCCGGCCGTGCAGGATGCGCGTCCAGTCCTTCTCGGACTTCTTCTGCTGCTGATTCTCGCCGCGCCCTGGAGTAGCGGGGTAGTCGCCGTGCCACCGGGCAATCAGCAGTCAGCCATCGGGATAGATGAAAGCGTCAGCTGCGGGCGCGGCGGCACAGGTGTGCGCGAGGCACGAGCGCGCAGGTGCGCCGCCCCGCCAGCTGACGTCCCTGTAACACGTCAGATAAATACCAAATGAACAGGCCAGTACTGGTCAATGTTGGAGAACTGAAAAATGAAAGCTAAGGATCAGATTCGGTTAAACCTCGATGGCTTCGAAAGCCCAACCGGCCGCCTGTTCGTTGAGCGCGGCAACGCCAAGATCACCGACCTGTCGAAAGTCCGCCTGCTGCGCTGCGGCGTCGACACGGTGCGTCAGCTGTACCGGGGCATGATCCGCCCGGAAGTGATGGCGCTGTTCGAAACGCCGGGCGTCATGGTCGACTTTGCCGGCCAGCGCTGGCACTCGGGTCGCGTCGGCCGCGATTCGGGCTACCAGTACAAGCTGCAAAACGCCGACCTTGGGCTGATCCTGCTGATCAAGAACTTCAACGCCAAGCTCGACAACATCGGCCCGCACCTGAAGATCGAAGTGTCACCCCACGCGATCGACGCGCTGTCGCCGGAGCGGCTGCAAGAACACCTGGACCACTACGCCGACGCCGTGTTGAGCCACCTGGAAATCAACCAGTGCGCGGTCCATCTGGCGTTGGACCTGCAAGGCTGGACGCCGCCCGCCGATCTGGTCGCCCGGATGCACTGCAAGGCCCGCACGCACCGGGATATCTCGGGAATCAGTGAGGTCAGCTGGGCGACCAAGTCGAGCGTCTACGGGCGCGGCGAAACCTCCATGTTCGGTTCGGCCGGTGGCGTGCAACTGGCCATCTACAACAAGACCGAACAGGCCCGCGCCACGGACAAGCTCGACTACTGGGAAAGCGTCTGGAAGCGGCGCGACAGCTTCGACGCAGACGACCCCAACAACTACGACCCGGAGCAAGATGTGTGGCGGGTGGAGCTGCGCTATCACCACTCGATCATCCAGCAGTTCGCCAGCGGCTCCATTGACGTGCGGACGGGTGAGGCCATCGACACCCGCTCGTTTGCCGCCTTCTCCGGCCATCTGGACGGCCTGTGGCGCTATGGCTTGGGGCAATTCAAGCTGCTGGCTCGCCCTGGTCATTTCGAGGCGATCTGGACCCTGATTCGCGATGACGTGCGGGTCGATCTGCCGGTGGACTCCCTGCTCGATCAGACCGAGTACAAGCGCTACTACAAAACGTCGCGGGGCTTCTCGGGCAAGAACGTGGAGCTGTTCCTGGGAAACTTCGTAAGCCTACTGGCAAGGGAGCAGGTGGGCGCAAAAAAGGCGTTCTCCACCCTAAAACAGTGGGACTGTTGGCCCGTTATACGGGATCACTACGCGGCCAAGGAAAAGACTGAGCGTGACATCTACCGGCACATAAAAGACCTGCTCGAGGAACGACAGGTGAGGTGGGGGCGTGCCGTCTGATGGCGATCCACCAACTGCCAGACGGACGTTGGAAGGTCGATGTAGAGCCCATCAAGGGCAAGCGCTTTCGCAAGACGTTCAAGACCAAGGGGGAAGCCCTGCGGTTCGAGTCGACCTGCCGTAGCAAAATGATCGTCGATGCGGATTGGTCGCCGCGACCTAAAGACAAACGTCGCCTCTCCGAGCTGGTGAAGCTTTGGTACGAGATGCACGGTGTTGCGCTCTCTGATGGACTTCGCAGGTTCGCCATTCTCAAGGCTGCCGCTGAGTTCATGGGTGACCCGATCGCCAGTAAGGTGGATGGCGCTGCGATCGCCACGGTTCGCGCCCGCTGGCTCGCCCTGGGTGTTACAGGTAAGACTGCCAACAATCGGCTCGGCTATCTGAAATCCGTGTACAACGAGCTGCACAAGCTCGACGTGCTCGACTTCCCTTGTCCCTTCACCCGCATCAAGCCCATTCGGTTGCAGGAAAGGCCGTTGGCCTACCTGACCAAGCCGCAGATAGCCGAGTTGCTGGGGGCTCTACGGAATCGCGATACGGCCCCACACACCTACATGGTCGCGGTGATCTGCCTTTCTACTGGGGCGCGATGGGGGGAGGCTCAGGCTTTGACCCCGGAAAGGATCGGCGCGGGGGTTATAACCTTTGCCAACACCAAGTCGAAGCGGGTGAGGGCGGTTCCGGTGGCGCCTGCCCTGGTGGAGTCGATCCAAGCGCATTGGCGCGAGCATGGACCGTTCAGCAACTGTATAGGGGTGTTCCGCAAGGTGCTGCTCGAAACCTCGATCAAACCGCCCAAGGGGCAATCCAGCCACATCCTCCGCCACACCTTCGCGGCTCACTTCATCATGGGCGGTGGGCATATCGTGACGCTGAAAGAGATCCTGGGGCATGCCTCGCTGAGCATGACGATGCGGTACGCACACCTGGCGCCTGAGCATTTGCATGATGCAATCAGATTGGGCCCTCTCGCGGGGAGTGGCCTAATGCCATGATAATGGCGCTTCAAAATTGACCGGTTGAGGGTTTATGGACAAACACAAAAGGCTGTATCAGGAGCTCATCATTGCTGTCGCCTTGGGGAGCATGCCTGCCTTTATTGCTTACTGGTCTGGAGGGGTTGAGTTGCTGGATTCTGTTGTTAAGGCTCAGATGCCACCTGAATCAGTGCTCTGGTATTCGTTCTTCTTGCCGGCACCTTATCTTGTGGCTGTGATTTTTGATCGCTATGTCTGGAAGAGAACAGATTTGATGAGGGCTCGTTCGGCTTTCTGGCGCTCTACTTGGGCAGAGATTGGGACTGCACTTCATTCTTTGTGGCGCGTACTGACTGGGCTTCTCCTGGCTATTCCTGTTCTTTGGGCCAGGTATGAGCCTGAAACGTTTCAGTTCTCGAAGGTGGGATTCTTCATCATCTTGGGGTTGGCACTACTGGCGCAGTGCTGGTTCTTTTCTCTGGGGAGAGGTTTGCTTGAAGGGCGGGCGCATCAGCGCTAGCTGCTTCCTCTTTCCAAGCCTTTCGACACATTTTCGACACCGGAAAGGCTGGAAACGAAAAAGCCCTGTAAAAACAGGGCTTTATCTTTTGGATTCTGGAGCGGGCGAAGGGAATCGAACCCTCGACCTTCGGCTTCGCCGTGGTCGTGCATCCGACCGAGGCGCACACCGCCTGGTTCGTGCCGGCGGTAAAGGACGAGTGCCGGGTGCCGGTGGATCAGCGCCTGGTGGTCACCCGCACGCGCGACGGCGGCTCGAGTTTCCAGCTACTGAGTGCCGGCTTGCCCCAGGCACACTGCTTCGACCTGGTCTACCGCCACGGTCTGGCCATCGATGACAGCGGGCAGTGTCTGGCGATGGGCTCGACCACCGGTCATCTGTGGTGGTCGGCGGACCAGGGCGAGACCTGGCAGCTGCTGGCCGGTCACCTGCCACCGATCCATGCGTTGCGCTTCGCCTGAACTCGGCGAGGCCGCTATGCCAGGTCAGTAGGGCAGGGCGGTGCGCTGGCGGCGGACTTCCCGTTCGCTGATCCAGTGCTCGAGCAGGTCGCGCAGTTGCGACAGCTCCACCGGCTTGGACATGTGCCCGTCCATGCCGGCCAGCCGTGCGCGCTCCTTGTGTTCACTGAGAATATGCGCGGTAAGGGCCACCACCGGCGTGCGATCGCGGTTCTCCGCCTGCTCCCAGGCGCGCAGCTGCTCGGTGGCGGAGAAGCCGTCGAGTACCGGCATTTCGCAGTCCATCAGCACCAGGTCGTAGTGCTGAGCCTTCATCGCGGTGAGCGCTTCTTCGCCGTTGCTGGCGGTATCCGGCTGCAGGTTGAGCTTGCCGAGCATGCCGCGGATCACCTTGGTTGAGATGCTGTTGTCCTCGGCGACCAGGATGCGGAAGTCATTGGGCACGTTCAGCGGCGCGGTCACCGTGGTCGGCGTGAATTGCGGCGCGCCGGTGCTGCGCTGGGCCAGTTCATCGGCCAGGGTGGCCTTGAGGGTATAGCCCGCCACCGGCTTGGCCAGGATGCGCTTGATGCCGGCGTTGCGCGCGACGATCTTGCTCGGCGCATTGCTGATGCCGGTGAGCATGATGATCAGGATGTCGTGGTTGAGGCTGGGGTCTTCCTTGATCTTGGCCGCCAGCTGCATGCCGGTCATGCCTGGCATGTCCTGGTCGAGCAGGACCACGTCGAAGTACTCGCGCAGGTGCGCCTTGGTACGCAGCAGGGCCAGGGCCTCCTTGCCGGACGGCACCGTGCTGACGCTCAGGCCCCAGGCGCTGCACTGCTGCATCAGCACCTTGCGGCAGGTGTCGTTGTCGTCGACCACCAGCAGGCGGGCGCCTTGCAGGGGGCCGTCGAGGTCGGCGGTGGTCTGCTCGAGGCGCGCGGCGTCGAGCGGCAGGGTCAGCCACAGGGTCGAGCCCTGCTTGCCGCCACTCTGGATGCCGAATTCACCGCCCATCAGGCGCACCAGCTGGCGGGCGATGAGCAGGCCCAGGCGACCGCCGAGCTTGGTGGCGGAGAGGAAGTCACGGGTGTTCAGCTCGGCATGCAGCAGCGCTTCGCGCTCACCCGCCGGCAGCGGCTGGCCGCTGTCCTGCACGGCGATGCGCAGGCGTGGTTGGTCGGCGCTGTTGTCCAGGGCCACCACCAGCAGCACCTCGCCTTCGGCGGTCTGCTTGAAGGCGTTGTCCAGCAGGCTCAGCAGGGTCTGGCGCAAGCGCGTCGGGTCGCCGCTGACCACCCGGGGCACCTGAGGCTGCATGAAGCTGATCAGCTCGACCTTCTGCTGCTCGGCCTTGGCGCGGAAGATGTCCAGGCAGTCCTCGATCAGTGCGTTGAGGTCGAACTGCACGTCGTCCAGTTCGATCTGCCCGGTCTCCAGCTTGGATATGTCGAGAATCTCGTTGATCAGGGTGAGCAGTTCGTTGCCCGAGCTGTGGATGGTCTGCACGTAGTCCCGCTGCTTGGCCGACAGCGGGGTGCCGAGCAGCAGCTCGGTCATGCCCAGTACGCCGTTCATCGGAGTACGGATCTCGTGGCTGATCTTGGCCAGGAACTCGGCCTTGGCCTTGAGCTCGGCGGAGCTGGCGGCCAGGGCGCGGCTGGTGCTGAACTGGTCCTGGACGATGCCACGCTGGCGTTCGCTCAGGGCCATGCTGATGATGAAGCCGCTGACCACGGTCATGGCCAGCAGACCGTAGGCCAGCCAGTCGGTCTGCAGCGACCAGTAGCCGAACAGGATGGGCAGGGCGCCGACGAAGGCCGCGCAGTACAGCAGCAGCGCCACGCTGAACAGGCGCGCCGGCCGGTAGCCGTGGCTCCAGTGATACAGGGCAACCAGCAGCATGCTCAGGCCGCTGACGGCGCCCAGCAGGTAGACCAGCTGGTTGAACTGCAGGTTGCTGGCGATCAGCAGGGTTACGCCGAGCAGACCGACCACGACGATCTCGCCGAGCAGCAGGCGGCGCAGCGGGGTATTGGCACAGACGCCGTGGAAGAAACTGGCGGTGAAGGCCAGGGCGCAGAGCATGCTCGCCAGCATCGACAGGTTGGCGATCTGCGGCTGCAGCGGCTGCCATTCGCCCAGCCAGGGGCTGCTGATGCCCAGTACGCTGATGGCGGTCAGCAGCAGGCAAGCCTGGGTCGCCGACAGCCACAGGCCGCTGGCGGCGCGGGTGTAGGCGAAGCGCACGAGGTTGTAGATCACCAACATGCCCATGCCCCCGAGCAGCAGGCCGAGCAGCAGCGCGCGACTGTCGTCGGCGGCGATGGCATTGGCACTCTGCAGGCTGATGGTCGGGCGCAGCGCGTGCTCGGAGGCCAGGCGCAGGTAGAGGTCCAGGGGGACGTCGGCCTGCGGCAGCGGCAGCAGGTAGTCGCGGCTGGCGAGGGGGCGACTGGAGAACGGCAGGCTGCTGCCGGTGCGGGTGTGATCGAGCAGCTGGTCGCCCTGCAGCACGTACAGGTCGAGGTAGGCCAGGTAGGGGGCGAAGATGCGCAGCATGCGCGCCTGCTGACTGGCCGGCAGGCGGTAGTGCAGCCACAGCGCGGCGTCACCGCCAGGGGTATAGAGGTCGCCGAGTTCAGTCGGGGCGAAACGCGAGCGGTGCAGCGGCTCACGGATATTGTCGAGCTGCAGGGTCGCGCTGTCGTCATTCAGCGCCGACCAGCTGCTTTGCGCCTGCGCTGGCAACTGACCAAGCGCCATCAGCAGTAGGCCGATAAACAATCCTGTGGCAATCCTCAGCCGGCGCACGGTGAATTCCCTTTGAAAATAAGTGGGCCGATTATAGCTGCGGCGCGTTCGCGAGGACCATGCCTGGGGCGGACTTGCGGCCGCCCTCGGCAGGGGAAGGCAACGGCTGCCCTCAGTCCTCGCCGCGCTCGCGCGCGATGGCCCGGTAACCGATGTCCTTGCGGTAGAAGCAACCGTCCCAACGGATTCGCTCGGCCAGGCGGTAGGCCTGCTGCTGGGCCTCGGCCACGCTCGGGCCGATGGCCGTGGCGCACAGCACGCGGCCGCCGGCGGTGACGGTCTGGCCGTCCTTGAGCGCGGTGCCAGCGTGGAACACCTTGCCGTCGAGTTCGGCGGCGGCGTCCAGGCCTTCGATGACCGCGCCCTTGGCATAGTCGCCCGGATAGCCGCCAGCGGCGAGGACCACGCCCACCGTGGGGCGTGGATCCCAGGTCGCTTCGACCTTGTCCAGAGCCTTGGCCAGGGCGGCCTCGATCAGCAGCACCAGGCTCGACTCCAGACGCACCATGATCGGCTGGGTCTCCGGATCGCCGAAGCGGCAATTGAACTCGATGACCTTGGGCGCGCCGCTCTTGTCGATCATCAGACCGGCATAGAGGAAGCCGGTGTAGACATTGCCCTCGGCGGCCATGCCGCGCACCGTCGGCAGTATCACCTCGTCCATTACCCGCTGGTGCACGTCGGCGGTCACCACCGGCGCTGGTGAATAGGCGCCCATGCCGCCAGTGTTGGGGCCGCTGTCGCCGTCGCCGACGCGCTTGTGATCCTGGCTGGTGGCCATCGGCAGTACGTTCTCGCCATCGACCATGACGATGAAGCTGGCCTCCTCGCCATCGAGGAACTCCTCGATGACCACCCGCGAGCCGGCGTCACCGAAGGCATTGCCGGCGAGCATGTCACGCACCGCGGCTTCGGCTTCTTCCAGGGTCATGGCGACGATCACGCCCTTGCCGGCGGCCAGGCCGTCGGCCTTGATCACGATCGGCGCGCCGACCTTTTGCAGGTAGGCCAGGGCCGGCTCGATCTCGGTGAAGTTCTGGTAGGCCGCGGTGGGAATGTTGTGGCGGGCGAGGAAGTCCTTGGTGAAGGCCTTGGAGCCTTCCAGCTGGGCCGCACCGGCGCTGGGGCCGAAGATGTCCAGGCTACGGGCGCGGAACAGGTCGACCACGCCTTTCACCAGCGGTGCTTCCGGGCCGACTATGGTCAGCTGCACGTTCTTTTCGGCGAAGTCGGCCAGTTGCTCCAGGGCCAGCACGTCGATGGCGACGTTTTCGCACTTGGCCTCGAGGGCGGTGCCGGCGTTGCCCGGGGCAACGAAGACCTTGGCGACGCGCGGGTCTTGCGCCACTTTCCAGGCCAGGGCGTGTTCGCGGCCGCCGCTGCCGATGATCAGTACGTTCATGGGGTTCTCCTTCAGGAGGCGGGCCTGCGGCCCGTTTGGTGGATAGGGGAAGCGCTATCCACCCTACGAATGTCGAGGTCGCGATCGGGCTGGTGGATGCCAGGCGCCCGGCGCTTCACCCAGCGCAGTTGCCTTCTGGCAATGAGCATGGGGGAAGGGCCGGGCAACGCCGCAGATGCCTGTCCGAGTGCGGCCGATTTTAATGCCTGAAATGGCGCATGCCGGTAAACACCATGGCAATCCCCGCCTCGTCGGCGGCGGCGATCACTTCGTTGTCGCGCATGGAGCCGCCGGGCTGGATCACCGCGGTGATGCCGGCCTTGGCCGCGTTGTCGATGCCGTCGCGGAAGGGGAAGAAGGCGTCGGAGGCCATCACCGCGCCGGGTACCGGCAGACCGGCGTGTTCGGCCTTGATCCCGGCGATGCGCGCGGAGTTGACCCGGCTCATCTGGCCGGCGCCGACGCCCACGGTCTGGCGGTTCTTGGCGTAGACGATGGCGTTGGATTTGACGAACTTGGCCACCTTCCAGGCGAAGATCAGGTCATGGATTTCCTGCTCGCTGGGCGCGCGCTGGGTGACGATCTTCAGGTCGCTGGCGGCAATCATGCCGATGTCGCGGCTCTGCACCAGCAGGCCACCGTTGACCCGTTTGAAGTCCCAGCCCGGCGCACGCTCGGCCGGCCACTCACCGCACTCGAGCAGGCGCACGTTGGCCTTGGCGGCCACGACATCGCGGGCGGCCTGGGAGATTTTCGGGGCGATGATCACCTCGACGAACTGGCGCTCGACGATGGCCTGTGCGGTTTCGCCGTCCAGTTCGCGGTTGAAGGCGATGATGCCGCCGAAGGCGGATTCCGTATCGGTGGCGTAAGCCAGATCGTAGGCCTTGCGGATGCCGCCTTCGTCTTCGGGGACCACGGCGACGCCGCAGGGGTTGGCGTGCTTGACGATCACGCAGGCCGGCTTGACGAAGCTCTTGACGCACTCGAGGGCGGCGTCGGTGTCGGCCACGTTGTTGAACGACAGCTCCTTGCCTTGCAGCTGTACGGCGCTGGAGACGCTGGCCTCGCCTTTCTTGGCCTCGACGTAGAACGCTGCGCTCTGGTGCGGGTTCTCGCCGTAACGCATCTCCTGAGCCTTGATGAACTGGCTGTTGAAGGTGCGCGGGAAGGCGCCGCGGCTTTCGGTGCTGAGCGTTTCGGCGGCCTGGTCGATGGTGCCCAGGTAGTTGGCGATCATGCCGTCGTAGGCGGCGGTGTGCTCGAAGGCTTTCAGTGCCAGGTCGAAGCGCTGGGCGTAGCTCAGGCCGCCGGCCTTGAGTGCTTCAACGATGGCGGCGTAGTCGCCGGTGTTGACCACGATGGCGACGTCCTTGTGGTTCTTCGCCGCCGAACGGACCATGGTCGGCCCGCCGATGTCGATGTTCTCGATGGCGTCGGCCAGGGCGCAATCAGGCTTGGCCACCGTGGCTTCGAAGGGGTAGAGGTTGACCGCGACCAGGTCGATTGGCTGGATGCCGTGCTGGGCCATGACCTCGCCGTCGAGGGCGCGACGCCCGAGAATGCCGCCATGGATCTTCGGGTGCAGGGTCTTCACCCGGCCGTCCATCATTTCCGGGAAGCCGGTGTAGTCGGCCACTTCCACGGCGGCGACGCCGTTGTCCTTGAGCAGCTTGTAGGTGCCACCGGTGGAGAGGATTTCCACGCCGAGGGCGGACAATTCGCGGGCGAAGTCGAGGACGCCGGTCTTGTCGGAGACGCTGATCAGCGCGCGGCGGACGGGAAGGCGGGTGGTCTGGTCGGTCATTTCAGAGTCCATCAGAGCAGGGAAATCAGCAGGCCGGGCGGCCCCTCGTGGCGCCGCCCGGCCTGGGGGTATGGGACGTTAGAGCAGGTCGTACTGCTTGAGTTTTTTGCGCAGGGTGCCGCGGTTCAGGCCGAGCAGCTCGGAGGCCTTGGTCTGGTTGCCCTTGACGTAGTTCATCACGGTCTCCAGCAGCGGTGCTTCCACCTCGGTCAGCACCAGGTTGTAGACGTCGGTGACGTCCGCGCCTTCCAGGTGGGCGAAATAGTTGTGCAGCGCTTTCTCGACACTGCCGCGTAGGGTCTGGCCCTCTTCGCTCGGCGTGGTCAGGTGCTGTTTCAAACTGGTGCAGTCACTCACGGGTGCAATTCCACTCACTAAATTCTCGGTCATCAACGTCATGCGGCCACCCCCTCTCCATCGTTTCGCCGGTCGCCGAAAAACAGGCGAATCTCCGTGCGCTGCGCGTCCGTACTGTCCAGACGGTTGAACTGGGCGCGGAACTCCCTGGCGCCCGGCAGGGTTGCGAGGTACCAGCCGACATGCTTGCGGGCGATGCGCACGCCCATTACATCGCCATAGAAGACGTGCAGCGCGGTCAGGTGCTCAAGCAGGATCCGTTCCTGTTCGAGCAGGTCCGGCGCCGGGAGCTTCTCGCCGGTGCGCAGGTAGTGCTCTATCTCGCGAAAGATCCACGGCCGGCCCTGGGCCGCCCGTCCGATCAGCAGGGCGTCGGCGCCGGTGGCGGCGAGCACGGCCTTGGCTTTTTCCGGTGAGTCGATGTCGCCGTTGGCGAACACCGGGATCGATACCGCCTGCTTGATCGCGGCGATGGTGTCGTATTCGGCATCGCCGGTGTAGAGGTCGGCGCGGGTGCGGCCATGCACGGCCAGCGCTTTGATCCCGGCCTGTTCCGCGATCTTCGCCACCTCGACGCCGTTCTTGTTCTGCCGGTCCCAGCCGGTGCGGATCTTCAGGGTCACCGGCACGTCCACCGCGGCGACCACCGCATCCAGTATTTCACGCACCAGCTGCTGGTCCTTCAGCAGGGCGGAGCCGGCGGCCTTGTTGCAGACCTTCTTGGCCGGGCAGCCCATGTTGATGTCGATGATCTGGGCGCCCAGTTCGACGTTGCGCCGGGCCGCCTCGGCGAGCATCTGCGGGTCGCCGCCGGCGATCTGCACCGAGCGCGGCTCCGGATCGCCGGCGTGCAGCAGGCGCAGGCTGGACTTGCGGGTGTTCCACAGGCGCACGTCGCTGGTGACCATCTCCGAGACGACCAGACCCGCACCCAGTCGCCGGCACAGCTGGCGAAAGGGGCGGTCGGTGACTCCGGCCATGGGCGCGAGAATCAGCTGATTGGGCAACTTGTAGGGGCCGATGCATAACGCCGACATAGGGCTTCCCTGCTCAAGAGACGTGCTGTTGAGACAAATAGGAGAGTGCGAAAAAGGCTGGGAATAATACCCGCTCTGGGTGACCGGATAAAGGCTGTTTTGAACAAATTCTGAACAGCTGCGGCCTTATCGCCAAGGGTTAGGTTGCTACGTGCGACCCGGCGCGGCTGCGCGTTCGCCTCACTCCGGAGAGTGGAAACTGAGACTGTAGTTCACCGCCTGGGCGCCTGGGTCGAGAATATCCAGGGACACATGGATCGGTGTCTGCGGCGGCATCTCCGCCTGACCGGCGAGTTCTCCAGCGAGGTATTCGCTGGGTTTGAAGCGGCGGCTGGCGAGCAGTTGGCCGTTGATGTCGGCAAAGCGCATTTCCAGTAGCGGGAAGGGTTGGGCGAACGGCGCGCGATTGTAGAGAATCGCGTCGACCACCAGGGCGCCGCTGAACTCGGGGTGGCTGCGTACCACCAGGTTGCTGCTCTTGATCTGTTCGATATCGACCTTGGACGGCAGCATGCAGCCGATGCTCGGGCACAGCTGCTCGAACCAAGGGCGATACGCGTCTTGGCGCGCCAGTTCGTCGAAGTGATAGATCAGGTACTGGCTGGCCAGGGCGCCGGCTGCGACCAGGTTGAGCAGGCCCCAGCCGAGCCAGCGGGCCCAGGGTTTGCGTGGTGGCTGCCAGTCCAGTTGCAGGGGCTCGTCGTCGAGCTCGAACAGGTGCTCGTCGCGCAACTCGGGCTCGTTGCGGTCGTCCCTGCGGGCGGGCTCGATGAAGGGCTCGTCCAGCTCCGGCACGGGCTCGTCAGGCGTCGTACTCAGGCGCAATTCGTCTTCGAGCGGCAGGGCGTCAGCCATGTCGGCCTCGCTCAAGTCAAAGCGAGGTTCGTTGCGCGGCGCTGGGGGAGATGGCGCCTGGCTGGCGGCTGGCGGCTCCGTCGGCGTTTCCTCGGCAGCGCCCGGGCTCAGGCTGAGCGGGGCCTTGGGGGCTTCGTCACGCAGCAGTGCCTCGGCCCATTGTTCGTCGGCGTGCTCGGCGGTGTCGTCGCTCAGCGGGCGGAAGGCTTCGGCATAGCGGGGCGGCTGCTCGAGCGCCATGAACTGCCGGGAGAGTTGCTGCTCCTGCTCTTCCAGTTTCGCCAGCTCCTCATCGAGGTCGAGGCTGTCCAGGTCGAGGTCGTCGTGAATCCACAGGGTTTCGCTGCCGGGGGCTTTGCCCGCAACGGCGTCGCCGGCGGGCGGTCGCGCTGGCGCGCTCGGCGGCGCAGGCGGCTTGGCTGGGCTTGCAGGGCTGGCGGCTGGCGGCTTGGCCGGGGCGTCGCCGGGCAGCGCGTGGCCCTGCTCGCGCAGCTGCTGGGCGGCATTGAAGACGTGCAGGCAGGCCCCGCAGCGGACCACCCCGTGGGCGGCGCCCAGCTGGGTCTGGTTGACCCGAAAGCTGGTATGGCAGTGGGGGCACTGGGTGATGAAGCTTTCGCTCATGCGCGGGTCCGGCGGCCTTGGGGCAGGTAAAACAGGGCGATCAGTCTAACGCAAGTGCCAGGCGAAGCAGCAGGGCAGGGCATCAGCGACGCACGCCGCTGATGCGCACCCAGCCGTCCTTGCTCGCGGTCGGGTCCAGGGCGAAGCTGTCGCTGTAAGCGGCGCGGACTTCCTCGGCCTGCTCGGCGAGGATGCCGGACAGCGCAAGGCGGCCGCCGGGCTTGACCAGGCTGGCGATCTGCGGGGCCAGGGACACCAGGGGGCCGGCGAGGATGTTGGCCACCACCACCTCCACCGGCTGCGGCGGCAGGTCGGCGGGCAGGTAGAGGGCAAACCGCTCGGCGGCGATGCCATTGCGCCCGGCGTTGTCGCGCGAGGCCTCCAGGGCCTGGGGGTCGATGTCGGTGCCCACCGCCTGTGGCGCACCGAGCAGCAGCGCGGCGATGGCCAGGATGCCCGAGCCGCAGCCGAAATCGAGCACGGTGCAGCCGTCCAGCGCCTGGGCATCCAGCCACTCCAGGCATAGCGCGGTGGTCGGGTGGGTGCCGGTGCCGAACGCCAGGCCGGGGTCGAGGAGCAGGTTGACCGCCTGCGGTTCCGGCGCCGCGTGCCAGCTCGGCACTATCCACAGACGACGGCCGAAGCGCATCGGCTGGAAGTTGTCCATCCAGCTGCGCTCCCAGTCCTGGTCCTCGATGCGTTCCAGCTGGTACTCGGGCAGGGCGCCGCCCGTCAGCAGCTGCAGGTGGGCGACCAGGCTGTCGGCGTCGGTGTCGGCCTCGAACAGCGCCAGCAAATGGGTGTGCGACCACAGCGGGGTGGTGCCCAGGTCCGGTTCGAAGATCGGTTGGTCTTCGGCGTCCATGAAGGTGACCGATACGGCGCCGACTTCGAGCAGGGCGTCCTCGTAGGTTTCCGCCTGTTCCGGGGTGATGGCGAGACGGACTTGCAACCAGGGCATGGGGAAACCTCTTGCGCGATGCGGTGGTGTTGAGCGAACGGGGTGCCGCGATAGGTCGGCAAGCTTACTTGACGGGCGGGCAGCCTACCACCGCGTCGGTTTCCGCCGGGACGGAAATGACAAGGGCCGCCCGTGGGCAGCCCTTGTGGTTCGACATGGCAGTGTCAGTGCTTGTCCATACCCAGTTTCTTTTCCAGGTAATGGATGTTCACGCCACCTTGGCAGAAGCCCTTGTCGATGACCAGGTCGCGGTGCAGCGGGATGTTGGTCTTGATACCGTCGACCACGATCTCCTCCAAGGCGTTGCGCATGCGCGCCAGCGCCTCTTCACGGCTGGCACCGTAGGTGATCAGCTTGCCGATCAGCGAGTCGTAGTTCGGCGGCACGGTATAACCGCTGTACAGGTGCGAATCGACCCGCACGCCAAAGCCGCCAGGGGCATGGAAGTGCTTGACCTTGCCCGGGCACGGCATGAAGTTGTCCGGGTCTTCGGCGTTGATCCGGCATTCCAGCGCGTGGCCACGGATCACCACGTCTTCCTGCTTGATCGACAGCTTGTTGCCCGCGGCGATGCTGAGCATCTCCTTGACGATATCGACGCCGGTGACCATCTCGGTGACCGGGTGCTCCACCTGAACCCGGGTGTTCATCTCGATGAAGTAGAACTTGCCGTCTTCATAGAGGAACTCGAAGGTGCCGGCACCGCGGTAGCCGATCTCGATGCAGGCGGCTACGCAGCGATCGAGCACCTCGGCGCGCGCTTGTTCATCGATGAATGGGGCGGGCGCTTCTTCCAGGACCTTCTGATGGCGGCGCTGCAGCGAGCAGTCACGATCGCCCAGGTGGATGGCGTTGCCCTGGCCGTCGGACAGCACCTGGACTTCCACGTGACGTGGATTGCCGAGGAACTTCTCCAGGTAGACCATCGGGTTGCCGAACACCGCACCGGCTTCGCTGCGGGTCAGCTTGGCCGATTTGATCAGGTCTTCTTCCTTGTGCACCACGCGCATGCCGCGACCACCGCCGCCGCCGGCGGCCTTGATGATCACCGGGTAGCCGACTTCGCGGGCGATCGCCAGGGCGGTCTCCTCGTCTTCCGGCAGCGGGCCGTCGGAGCCGGGGACCACGGGTACGCCGGACTTGATCATCGCATCCTTGGCCGAGACCTTGTCGCCCATCAGGCGGATGGTCTCGGCGCGCGGGCCGACGAAGGCGAAACCGGAGTTCTCCACCTGCTCGGCGAAGTCGGCGTTTTCCGCGAGGAAGCCGTAGCCGGGGTGGATGGCGGTGGCGCCCGTCACTTCCGCGGCGCTGATGATCGCCGGGATATTCAGGTACGAATGGGTGCCGGCTGCCGGGCCGATGCAGACCGACTCGTCGGCCAGGGCCAGGTGCATCAATTCGCGGTCGGCGGTGGAGTGCACCGCCACGGTCTTGATGCCCATCTCCTTACAGGCGCGCAACACGCGCAGGGCAATCTCGCCGCGGTTGGCGATCAGGACTTTTTCCAACATCGCAGGCTCTCCCCGGTTCAAACGATGGTGAACAGGGGCTGATCGTATTCCACCGGCTGGCCGTTCTCGCCCAGGATGGATTCGATCACGCCGCTGGTCTCGGCCTCGATGTGGTTCATCATCTTCATCGCCTCGACGATGCAGAGGATGTCGCCTTTCTTCACGCTCGTACCCACTTCGACGAAGTTGCCCGAGGTGGGTGAGGAGGCGCGGTAGAAGGTGCCGACCATCGGCGAGCGGACCACGGTGCCGTTCAGCTTGGGCGCGGCCGGGGCGGCGGCTTCAGCGGCGGCAGGCGCGGCCGGAGCAGCGGCCGGTGCCGGGGCTGGGGCCTGGGCATAGACCGGCTGCTGCATGAAGGCCGGCTGCTTGCTGTGGCGGCTGATGCGCACGGACTCTTCGCCTTCGCGAATCTCCAGCTCGTCGATGCCGGACTCTTCCAGCAGCTCGATCAATTTTTTGACTTTACGAATATCCATAGTTGCTCCACTCCCAGGTGAGGTCAGGGCCGTTCAAGTTGTTCAAGCGCGGCCTCCAGGGCCAGCCGGTAACCGCTGGCGCCAAGGCCGCAGATCACTCCCACCGCAACGTCGGAAAAGTAGGAGTGATGGCGGAAAGGTTCACGTTTGTGCACGTTGGACAGGTGCACTTCGATGAATGGGATGCTCACCGCCAGCAATGCGTCACGTAATGCGACGCTGGTATGGGTAAAAGCGGCGGGATTGATCAGGATAAAGTCGACACCTTCGCCTTTTGCGGCGTGAATGCGGTCGATCAGCTCGTACTCGGCATTGCTCTGCAGGTACTGCAGGTGATGGCCGGCCTCGCGGGCGCGGCGCTCCAGGTCGAGGTTGATCTGCTCCAGGGTGGTGGCGCCGTAGACGCCCGGCTCGCGGCTGCCCAGCAGGTTCAGGTTGGGGCCGTGCAATACCAGCAAGGTGGCCATGGTCGTGTTCCTAAGGTCTCTGGTGCTGCGCGCGACTATGCCGGAGATGGCGCAGGTCTGTCCAGTTGTCGGCAATAGCCGACACGATGTCAGTAGTTTGCGGCAGATATATGACTGCGAACCTTAAAGGCGTTCGCGCGCCTGGGTCAGGCGCGAGGCGAAGGACGTGGCATCCACCTCGCCGACCACGCGCAGGTCGAGCCATTCCTCGCCCCTGGGGTCGAACAGCAGGATCGCCGGCGGGCCGAACAGCTGGTAGCGGTCGAGCAGGGCGCGCTGGGCCGGGGTGCTGTCGGTCATGTCGAAACGCACCAGGCGAAACGCACTCAACTGGCTGCCCACTTGCGGTGCGCTGAGGACCTCGCGTTCGATGACCTTGCAGCTGATGCACCAGTCGGCGTACCAGTCGAGCAGCAAGGGTTGGGCGGTGGTCTTGGCCGCGACCAGGGCGGCCTCGAGTTCGGCGGGGCTGCTGATCGTCTGCCAGCCTTCGACGCCGAACTGGGTGGTCGGCGTACCCGCCAGGGGCGCCGGCCGACCGAGGGGGCGCAGCGGGTCGTCCTGACCCTGCAGGGCCCCGGTCCAGCTGGCCAGGGCATAGACCAGCAGCACCAGGCCGGCCAGCTGGCTGAGCTTCTGCCGGTGGGTTTTCGGGCCGAGCTCCAGGGCGCCGAGGAACAGCGCGGCGCCGCCGGCGAGCAGGCCCCACAGGGCCAGCGACAGGGGGCCGGGCAATACCCGCTCGAGCAGCCAGACCGAGACGGCCAGCAGCATCACGCCGAACAGGTTGCGCACGCCGGCCATCCAGGCGCCGCTCTTGGGCAGCAGGGCGCCGCCGCCAGCGCCGATCAGCACCAGCGGTGCGCCCATGCCCAGGCCCAGGGCGAACAGCTGCAGGCCGCCGCCGACGGCGTCGCCGGTGCTGCTGATATACAGCAGCAGGCCGGTCAGCGGGGCGGTCACGCAGGGCGAGACGATCAGGCTGGACAGCACGCCGAGGGTGGCGGCGCCGGCCACGGTGCCGCCGCGAGTCTGCGCCGCCTTGCGATCGAGGCGCTCGCGAATGAAGGCCGGCAGGCGCAGTTCGAACAGGCCGAACATGGCCAGGGCGAACAAGGCGAAGAAGGCGGCGAAGGGCACCAGCACCCAGGGCGATTGCAGCATGGCCTGAAGGTTCAGGCTGGCGCCGAATACCCCCATCAGCGCGCCGAGCGCCGCGTAGCAGGCCGCCATGGGCAGCACGTAGGCAAGGGACAGGACCAGGCCGCGGCGGTTGCTGGGGCGTCCGCGCAGCACCACGCCGGAGAGGATCGGCAGCATCGGCAGCACGCAGGGGGTGAAGGTCAGGCCCAGGCCGGCGAGGAAGAACAGCGCCAGGTCGGTCCAGCCCCAGGTCGCGCCCAGGGTGACAGGGCTGCCGCCGCCGGCGCTCAGGCCGCCGTCGATCGCCAGCACCTCGGTTTCCGGTGGATAGCACAGGCCCTTGTCGGCGCAGCCCTGGTAGGTGACCTGCAGGTTAAGCGGGCGCTGCCCGGGCTTGTCGCGAGGCAACTCGATATCCAGCACGCCGTAGTAGACCTCGACTTCGCCGAAGTACTCGTCGGTCTTGGGCTCGCCGGCGGGCAGGCGGGCCTCGCCCAGGCCGACATCGACGGGCTCGGTGGTGAACTTGAAGCGGTGCTTGTAGAGGTAATAGCCCTCGGCGGCGACGAACCGCAGCCTGATCGAGTCGGCCGAGCTGTCGACCAGGCTCAGCTTGAACGCCTCGCGCACCGGCAGAAAGTCGGCGCTGTTGTTCAGCGCCGTGCCCAGCGGGGCGGAGGCGGGGCGGTTGTCGAGCAGGCCGGCCCCGGCGGGCAGGGCGAACAGCAGCAGGATCAGGCAGAACAGGCGGCGCATGGAGGTCTCGTAATCGGCTAATGACCGCATCATAACCAAGGCCGCGGCCGGGTGGCAGGGTCCAGGCTGTAAGCGGTCGTGTCCGCGGCGCGGATGGTTGGCCGATTACAGGCGGAACGCCTGCACCGCGGTGTGCAGCTGCTCGCCCAGGCGCAGCAGTTGCTCGCCCTGGTCGCGTCCGGCGCCGATGCGCCGCAGGTTGTCGCCGCCGAGCTGGTGGATGCGTTCGCTGTGGCCACGGATCTCGCTGACGGCGCCGCTCTGCTGGGCGGTGGCGGCGGCAATGCGCTCGGCCATGCTGGCGATGGTGCGGATCGCCGTGACGATCTCGTCCAGCGCGCCGTCGGCGGCTTCGGCCTGGCTGGCGGTGGTTTCGGCGTGCTCGACCTGGCTGCGCATGGCGTCCACCGACTGGCGCGCGGCGAGTTGCAGGCGGCCGATCAGCTCCTGGATTTCCGCGGTGGCGCTGCTGGTGCGCTGCGACAGCGAGCGCACCTCGTCGGCGACCACGGCGAAACCGCGCCCGGCTTCACCGGCCCGGGCCGCTTCGATGGCGGCGTTGAGCGCCAGCAGGTTGGTCTGTTCGGCGACGCCGCGGATGACCGTCAGCACGTCACCGATGGTCGCGGTTTCCGTTGCCAGGCGCTCGATCGCCTGGGCGTTGCCCTGCACTTCGCCGACCAGCGCGTGCAGACCGCTCAGGCTCTGGCCGATGACCTGCTGACCCTGGCCCAGGGCGCGGTCGGCATCGCGGCTGGCGGCGGCGGCCTGGCTGGCGTCGCCGGCGACCTGCTGAATGGTGGTCTCCAGCTCGCCGAGGGCGTCGCGGATCTGCCCGGTGTCGCCGGCCTGGCGCTCGGCTCCGGCGTGCAGGCCGCCGCTGAGGTCGGCCAGGGTGCGGCTGGAGCCGGCGACCTGCTCGGCGTGCTCGCGGATGGTGCCGACCAGCTCGACCAGGTAGGCGCGCAGGCGATTCAGCGAGGCCTCGATGTCGCACAGTTCGCGGGTGCGGGTGTCCAGCTGGATGTCCCCGCCGAAGTCGCCCTCGGCCCAGGCCGACAGCGCCGGCACCAGTCGCTCGAGCAGCCGGGTCAGGCGGCGCTGGATGCGGTCGATGGTCAGGGCGATGAGCAGGATCAGACCGATCATCAAGCCCTGGATCAGGCGTACCTCGGCCTGGATCCGCCCGTGCTCGGCGCGCACCAGCGGCTCCAGGGCGCCCAGGGCCTGCTGCACGGTATCCAGTCGTTGCCGGGTGGATTCGAGCAGCTGGCCGCGTCGCTCGACCAGGGCCTGGGTGCGCTTGAGCTCGGCCGGGTAGCGACCGAGCAGGCCGGCCAGGTCGCGCTTGAGGGCGATGCCCCGGTCCTCCGCCTGGCTGCTGTCGTTGTCGGTGTCCAGGCCGAGCAGGGCGGCGAAACCGTCGCTGGCCGACTGGCTGTTCTCGGCGACGCCCAGCAGCGGCAGCGCGTCGAGCGCCTCGGTCTGGCGGGTCAGCGCAGTCAATTCGCGCTCGACGTCGTCGAGCAGTTCGCCGCGGCCGCTGCTCACCAGCTTGTTGCGGGCCTGGGCCAGGCGGCCTAAGTGCTGGGCCGCGTCGAACAGCGGGCGACGGTAGGCCTGGGCGGCACCTGCATCGGCGCTGTCGGCATACTGCGCCAGTTGCTCCAGGGCGCCGGCCATTTCCCGTTCGGCCTGGATCAGCAGGCCCTGGGGGTCGCCGGCCAGCTTGCCGGCGGCGAGCAGCTCTCCGGCGCCGAACTCGCGCAGTTCGGCGAGGCTCTGACGCAGGCCTTCGGCCAATTGCGCGGGCAGGGCGGCGAGGGCCGGAGCCAGGTCGTCGATGGCCTGCAGGGCACTGCTGTGACGCAGGGCGTCGCCGCTGTCGAGGTAGTCGAGGGTGTTGCGCGCGACCTGCTGCTGGAACTGCTGCGACAGACTCAGGTAGCGCTCCATCAACTGGTAGGGGCGCTCCAGGGCGCGTTGCGACCACCAGAGCGTGGCGCCCAGGGCGATGCACACGGCGACCAGCAGCAGGGTGTTGAGGTTGGTGAGGGATTTCAGGCGCATAGAACTCGACCGACATGAGACGGTGTAGATCACCCCGTCACGGGGTGACCGCTAAGTCTATGAACTTATTGCGTTTTGATGACGTTAGCGTGACAGCGTGGAGGGCTTCACAGTTTTTTCTGGGTTGACCTCAGTCGCCGAACAGCTCCACCCGATTGCGCCCGCCGTGCTTGGCCCGGTACAGCGCCTCGTCGGCCTGCTGGGACAGGCGCTTGCTGTCGAGGTCGCCACGCAGTTCGGCGATGCCGGCGCTGAAGGTGCAGGACAGGTCCTGGGGGTGCGCCGGGTAGCGGATCTCGGCGAAGCGCCGGCGAATCCCGTCGAGCACCTGGCGCGCGGTCTGGGCGTCGGTGCCGGGCATGACCACGGCGAACTCCTCGCCGCCGTAGCGGCCGATATGGTCGCTCTTGCGCAGGCGCTGCTTGAGGAACAGCGCCAGGCTCTTGATCACCCGGTCTCCCATGGGGTGGCCATAGGTGTCGTTGACCTTCTTGAAGAAGTCGATATCCAGCATGGCGAAGCTCAGCGGCTGGCCGTCGCGCTGGGCGCGGTAGCGGGCGTCTTCCAGCAGCTGCAGGGTGTGGGTGTGGTTGTACAGGCCGGTCAGGCTGTCGCGCACCATGCGCGCCTTGAGGTTGCGTGCACGGGCGGCGCGATTGCGCACCGTGGCGATCAGGTGGCGCGGCTTGATCGGCTTGGTCAGGAAGTCGTCGCCGCCCTCGCTCATGGCGTCGAGTTGTTTGTCCAGGTCGTCCTCGGCGGACAGGTAGATGATCGGCACGCTGACATAGCGCTCGTTGTGGCGGATCACCTTGGCTAATTCGGTGCCGGTGCAGTTCGGCATGTACATGTCGAGGATGATCAGGTCGGGCTGGAACTCGGCCAGCTCGGCCATCGCCTGGATTGGCTCGGTCAGGGTGCGGGTGACGATGCCGGCACCGTTCAGCACCCGCTCGGTGTGCGTGGCCTGGGCCCGCGAGTCGTCGATGATCAGCACCCGGTAGGGGTCGTACTGGGCCACATGGGTGAGCACCTCGATGCGCTCGAGCAGGGTGGAGGCGTCCAGGGTGCCGGTGAAGAACTCCTGGCCGCCGGCTCTTACCGCCGCCAGGCGGGTCGGGGTGTCGGTGTCGTCGTGGCTGTAGAACAGCAGAGGGATCTTCTGCTCCAGTCCCTGTTGCACCGATTGGGCCAGCTGCAGGCCGCAGCCCGGGCCGGAGAAATCCACTTCCATGAGGATGGCCGCCGGATGGCGCTCGAGCATCGCCGCGCGAAAGGCGTTGGCGCTGTCCAGCGGTTGCGCGGTCATGCCGAAGAATTCCAGCTGCTGGGCCAGGCGCTCGGCGCGCTCCAGATGCTGCAGGGCCAGGTACACCGGTTTGCGCAGCGGCGGCAGGACGGTCTGCTCGAAGCGGTCGCCGTGGCGCAGGCCGGTGCGCGCCAGGCGCTGCATCAGCAGGTTGAGTTCGCTGATCACGCCACTGCTGAGGCGCCCGCGGTTGTCGGCCACCGCCTGCATGCAATGGCCGATGCCCTCGGCCAGCTGGCGGTGCTCGGCCTGTTCGAAGCGCTCGGCATAGCGCTGCAGCAATTGGGCGGCCTCGCGCAGTTCGAGCATGCGCGCCTCGTTCCAGTCGAGACGCTGCAGGCGTTGCCAGACCTCCAGCACCTGGCGGGCCTGGTTGATCACGCGCTGGGCGAAGTGCTGCTTGAGGCGGTCGGAGCTGGGGTCGATGTGGTCGGTCATGGCCGGGGTCTACTGACGAGTGGGCGCGCGCGGCGCTCCGCGTGCTGGCGCTATGCTAGCAGCGCCCGCGGGGCAAAACAGTGCCGCCGGTCCCGTATCGGCAGCCCACCATCTCGCCGACCGAGGCGTCGTGGCCTGGGGATTAAGTTTGCCGGTCGGCGCTGCGCAGCGGCCTATGCTTCCCTTATAGTGCAAGACCGCCGCGCAACCTCCTTCGGGGATTGTGGTCGGACAACCGAATGCCGTAGATGAAGGACTTTGCCATGCTGGACTGGAAGAAGGGCGCTGCTGGTGTGCGCGACAGCCTCGAAGATTCGGGCGAGAGCGCACGCGACAAATCTGGGGGCGGCTGGCTCGGCCGGGTGCTGGGCAGCCTGATCGGCCTCTACCTGCTGCTGGCCGTGGTGGTCGGCTGGTACTGGAGCCAGGAGCCCGAACTGTTCCCGGTGCAGCTGCAGGCCCAGGCCGCGGCGCAGAAAGCCGAGCGGCCGATGGTCAATGGCTACACCACGGTGGAAACCCTCAAGGAGGTCGCCAGCACCCTGCTGGACAAGCCCGGCGGCTACCTGGCCAACGACCTGGCGCCGCCCGGCCTGTGGCTGGACAACATGCCGAGCTGGGAATATGGCGTGCTGGTGCAGGTGCGCGATCTGTCGCGGGCGCTGCGCAAGGACTTCTCCCGCTCGCAGTCGCAGTCCACCGAGGACGTCGACCTGGCCAAGGCCGAGCCGCGTTTCAACTTCGACAACAAGAGCTGGGCGCTGCCGGCGTCCGAGTCGGAGTATCGCGACGGCATCAAGCTGCTGGACCGCTACCTGGCCCGCCTGGCCGACCCGAGCCAGCCCGGCGCGCAGTTCTTCACCCGCGCCGACAACCTGAACAACTGGCTGGGCGACGCCGCCACCCGCCTCGGCTCGCTGTCGCAGCGCCTGTCCGCCAGCGTCGGTCAGGTGCGTCTGAACACCGACCTGCCGGACCCGGCACTGACCGATGAGGGCACCGGCGGCATCGCCGAGGGCATCTACGAGACGCCGTGGATGCAGATCGACAACGTGTTCTATGAAGCCCGTGGTCAGGCCTGGGCGCTTTCGCACCTGTTGCGCGCCATCGAGGTGGACTTCGCCGATGTGCTGGCGAAGAAGAACGCCACCATCAGCGTGCGGCAGATCATCCGCGAGCTGGAGGCCGCCCAGGAAACCCTGTGGAGCCCGATGATCCTCAACGGCAGCGGCTACGGCCTGCTGGCCAACCACTCACTGGTGATGGCCAACTACATCTCGCGGGCCAATGCGGCGATCATCGACCTGCGTACCCTGCTGAGCCAGGGCTGATGGATGCGCTATCCGCGGCCGAGGCGGCCCACCGGGCCGCCTCCGACGCCGAGCGGGTGGCCTGGGTCGACGAACACGACCGGCTGCTCGGCAGCCTGCCGCGTGCCGAGCTGAGCCGGCGCGGCCTGATCGGCCGCGGCACCTTCATCCTGCTGTTCAACTCGGCCGGCCAGCTGTGCGTGCACCGGCGCACCCTGAGCAAGGCGCTGTACCCCGGTTACTGGGACGTGGCCGCCGGCGGCATGGTGCTGGCCGGGGAAAGCTATGCCGAGTCCGCGACCCGGGAGCTGGCGGAGGAGCTGGGTATCGCCGGGGTCGAGTTGCGCGAGCACGAGCGTTTCTTCTTCGACCAGGCGGGCAATCGCCTGTGGTGCGCGGTGTTCTCGGCAGTCTCCGACGCGCCCTTGGTGCTGCAGCCGGAGGAGGTGCTGGAAGCGCACTTCATCGCGCCGCAGCAGGCGCTGGCCGAGACCAACGAAAAGCCCTACTGCCCGGACTCGCTGGAGGCGCTGCGGCGCTACCTGGCCGCCTGAAACGGTCGACCTCGGTGGCCCGTGCACGGATATGTGCAACATCGCGGCGCAGCGGCGTGCGCTATGTTGGACGGGGTCGCCAATCTGTCGGGGTATGGCGCAAATTTGTACTTAGCATCGCCGGAGTTTGCCTTTACACTGCGCGCCCTCTATAGCCCGAGCCGTCCAGCTCGGCTGCGCTGCCCCTGCCAGAGTGGGGCTTCGCGGCTGATCCCCATCAGCCAGTCGCTATCCTGACCCCTACGAGGACAAGCCGGTGGTCAAGAAAGCTTCGTCATTGTCCGCCCTCGGCGGCCTGGTGTATTCCACCGACAGCGGTCGGCACTGCCCCGACTGCAGTCAACCGGTGGACGCCTGCATCTGCAGCAAGACCCAGATTCCCGCCGGCGACGGCGTGGCGCGCGTGCGCCGCGAAACCAAGGGCCGTGGCGGCAAGACGGTCACCACCGTCAGCGGCGTGCCCCTGGCCGAAGAGCCGCTCAGGGAACTGGCCAGCGCGCTGAAGAAGCGCTGCGGCTGCGGTGGCGCACTGAAAGACGGGGTGATCGAGATCCAGGGCGATCACGTCCAGCTGCTCCTCGACGAACTGCTCAAACGCGGCTTCAAGGCGAAGAAGTCCGGCGGCTAGCCGGGCTATTTCCCCAAGTCTTCTAAACTTCCTCGGCAAGTCGATGGTCGACTGCCGAGCTGGGTTCATTCACTCACTCTAATCCGCTGTTGCCCGGGTTGACCCCCGGGCCTCTATCTCTAGCAAGGGAGAACTCGATGTCTGCACGACGCACACGCAAAGATGACGGTAGCCAGTGGACAGTCGCGGACAGCCGCAGCGTCTACGGCATTCGTCATTGGGGCGCGGGGTATTTCGCGATCAATGACAGCGGCCGCGTCGAAGTGCGTCCCAATGGCCCGGACAGCACGCCGATCGACCTGTTCGCCCAGGTCGAGGAGCTGCGCGAGAGCGGCCTGAGCCTGCCGCTGCTGGTGCGCTTCCCGGACATCCTGCAGGATCGGGTGCGCGGTCTGACCGGCGCCTTCGACGCCAACATCGCGCGGCTCGGCTACGAGAACCAGTACACCGCCCTGTACCCGATCAAGGTCAACCAGCAGGAGGCGGTGGTGGAGAACATCATCGCCACGCAGAACGTCTCCATCGGCCTGGAGGCCGGCTCCAAGCCGGAGCTGCTGGCCGTGCTGGCCCTGGCGCCGAAGGGCGGCACCATCGTCTGCAACGGTTACAAGGACCGCGAGTTCATCCGCCTGGCGCTGATCGGCCAGAAGCTCGGCCACAGCGTGTTCATCGTCATCGAGAAGGAGTCCGAGGTGCAGCTGGTGATCGAGGAGGCGGCCGAGCTCAAGGTCGCCCCGCAGATCGGCCTGCGCGTGCGCCTGTCGTCCCTGGCCTCGAGCAAGTGGGCCGACACCGGCGGCGAGAAGTCCAAGTTCGGCCTGTCCGCGGCGCAGCTGCTGTCGGTGGTCGAGCGCTTCCGCGGGGCGGGGCTGGACCAGGGCATTCGCCTGCTGCACTTCCACATGGGCTCGCAGATCGCCAACCTGGCCGACTACCAGCACGGCTTCCGCGAGGCCATCCGCTACTACGGCGAGCTGCGCGGCCTCGGCCTGCCGGTCGATCACGTCGACGTCGGCGGCGGCCTGGGGGTCGACTACGACGGCACCCACTCGCGCAACGCCAGCTCGATCAACTACGACATGGACGACTACGCCGGCGTGGTGGTGGGCATGCTCAAGGAGTTCTGCGACGCCCAGGAGCTGCCGCACCCGCGGATCTTCTCCGAGAGCGGCCGCTCCCTGACCGCGCATCACGCCGTGCTGATCGTGCAGGTCACCGACGTGGAGAAGCACAACGACGAAGTGCCGGTGATCGAGGACAAGGCCAGCCTGCCGGAGACCGTGCAGTACCTGGTCGAGCTGCTCGGCCCCACCGACATCGAGATGGTCACCGAGACCTACTGGCGCGCCACCCACTACATCAGCGACGTGGCCGCCCAGTACGCCGAGGGCAAGGTCGGGCTGCGCGAGAAGGCCCTGGCCGAGCAGTGCTACTTCGCCGTGTGCCGGCGCCTGTACGACTCGCTGAAGGCGCGCCAGCGCTCCCATCGCCAGGTGCTCGACGAGCTCAACGACAAGCTGGCCGACAAGTACATCTGCAACTTCTCGGTGTTCCAGAGTCTGCCGGACACCTGGGCCATCGACCAGGTGCTGCCGATCCTGCCGCTCAACCGCCTGGACGAGGAGCCGCTGCGTCGCGCCGTGCTGCAGGACCTGACCTGCGATTCGGACGGCAAGATCAAGCAGTACGTCGACGAGCAGAGCATCGAGACCAGCCTGCCGGTGCATGCCCTGCGCGAGGGCGAGGACTACCTGCTGGGCATCTTCCTGGTCGGCGCCTACCAGGAAATCCTCGGCGACATGCACAACCTGTTCGGTGACACCGACTCGGTGAACATCTACCAGAACCAGGACGGCAGCGTGTACAGCGCCGGCATCGAGACCCACGACACCATCGAGGACATGCTGCGCTACGTGCACCTGTCGCCGGAGGAGCTGATGACCCACTACCGCGACAAGGTGGCCAGCGCCAAGATCAGCGCCCGCGAGCGCACCCAGTTCCTCGACGCCCTGCGTCTGGGCCTGACCCGCTCGTCCTACCTGGCGTCCTGAGCCTCCTTGGCTGCATGAAAAAGCCCGGCCTTGGCCGGGCTTTTTCGTTTCCGCGGGATCAGCCGAAGAAGCCGAAGCCGCGGGCCATCAGGCTCGCCAGCAGCGGAATCAGCAGCAGCAGGAGCAGTTCCAGGCGGACGACCAGGGTCACCCGTCTGGCCTGGCTCGGGCTGACCTCGGGCAGTTGGCCGGCCTTCAGGGGCTTGCGCCAGCCGAGGAACACCAGGGTCGGCACGATCGACAGCAGGCCGACCAGGATGAACAGCGTGAGCTTGGCGTGAAACAGGCCGTTGTGCAGGTAGTAGTCCAGGCCCTTGGCGAACCAGAAGACCCGGGCGCCGCCGGTGAGCAGCACCAGCACCGCGCTCATGCCATAGGCGGCGTCGAGGCGCACCAGGCTGCGCGCCCGGGGCAGGTCCAGGGGCAGCTTGAACAGTTGGTGCTCGAGGGTGAGCAGGGCGAACAGGACAAAGATCGACAGGTAGTGCAGGTAGGCGGCAATGGCTTCGGCCATGGGAGTTTCCTTACTCGGTGGGGCAGTCGGTTGGACGAGGGCGGGCCGGCCCGGGGGCGCCGAACCACGCGTCGCGGCGGGTCAGGCGATACGCATAGCCACCCAGACTGAGGCTCCGCAGTAGCATGAAGGCCAGAAAGGCCAGCCACAACCCGTGATTGCCCAGGGGTCGCAATAGCCAGCCCAGCGCCAGGCTGGGCAGCAGCGCCAGGAGCATCGCGTCGCGCATCTCCCGCGCCCGGGTGGCGCCGATGAACAGGCCGTCGAGCAGGTAGCTCGACACCGCGATCAGCGGCAGCAGGGCCAGGTAGGGCAGGTACACGAAAGCGGTGGCGCGGACCACGGCGATGTCGGTCTGCAGTGCGATGAACCAGTGTCCCACGAGGGCGAAGAACAGGGCGAAGCCGAGGCTGGCCAGCAGCGACCAGCCGGCGGCGACGATCAGGCTGCGACGCAGGGCCAGGCGGTCGCGGGCGCCGAGGGCGTGGCCGCACAGCGCCTCGACCGCATGGGCCAGGCCGTCCAGGGCGTGGGCGGTGAGCAGCAGGCCGTTGAGCAGCAGGGCGTTGGCCGCCACGGTGGCGTCGCCCAGGCGGGTGCCCTGCACCGTGACCAGGAAGAACACCGATTGCAACGCCAGGCTGCGGATGAAGATGTCGCGGTTGACCGCCAGCAGCGGGCGCCAGCTGGCCCAGCGGCGCAGCAGCGGCCAGTCGATACGCCCGACATAGGCGCTCAGGGCGCGGCGCGCCAGGTACAGGCCGAGCAGCGCGCCGCTCCATTCGGCCAGCACCGAGGCCCAGGCGGCGCCGGCCACGCCCCATTGCAGGCCGAGCACGAACAGCAGGTCGAGGGCCACGTTGAGCAGGTTGGTGGTCAGCAGAATGGCCAGCGGCCCGCGGGCGTTCTGGGTGCCGAGCAGCCAGCCGATCAGGGCGTAACTGGCCAGGGCCGCGGGCAGGCCGAGCAGGCGGATGTGCAGGTAGCTGCGGGCCAGTCCATCGAGCGCCGCCGAGGGTTGCATCAGGGACAGGGCCAGACCGCTGAACGGCAGCGCCAGGAGCATCAACAGCAGCGCCAGGGAGCCTGCCAGCAGCAGGCCCTGGCACAGCACCTGGCGCAGGGCGCCGCCGTCCTCGCGGCCGGCCGCCTGGGCGGCGAAGCCGGTGGTGCCCATGCGCAGGAAACCCACGGTCCAGGCCAGCAGGGTGTACAGGCTGGCGCCGACCGCCACCGCCGCCAGCTGGTGGGCGTGGGGCAGGTGGCCGACCACCGCGCTGTCGACCAGCGCCACCAGGGGCACGGACAGGTTGGAGAGAATCATCGGTGCCGCCAGGGCCCAGACCCGTCTGTGGCTCGGGCGGTGCTGCCAGGCTGCGAGCAGTGTGGACATGGTGGCTCCGGCAAATGGCCGATTATAGGCCGGGAGCCTGGCCGTAGCGGAATCCCGAGGGCGAAGGCGTCGCCGGCGGTGCGTCGCTCGCGGCTTTGCTCCGTCCGCGCTCGTCGCTGCGCGGCACGCTCGGCTATAGTGTGCGGCCCAGCACCCGCCCTAGTTGGAGCCCGCGATGCCGAACAAAGGATTGCTTCTGGCACTTATCCTCAGCCTGCTCGGCGCCTGTGATTCCGCCACCGAGCCGGCCCAGGTCAGCGCCACGCCGGCGTCGGCACCGGCCAGCAGCGCGCCTCCGGCGCCGCCCCGGGTCGACCGCAAGGCCCTGGCCGCGCGCTATGCCGGTCACGAGCTGAGTGTGGTGGATGTCTCCGAGGTCCAGCTGGACGGCGCCAGTGCTCTGTCGGTGAGCTTCTCGGTGCCGCTGGAGCCCGAACAGGCCTTCGCCGAGCGCCTGCACCTGGTCGACAGCAAGGCGGGCAAGGTCGACGGCGCCTGGGAACTGGCCGACAATCTGATGGAGCTGCGCCTGCGCCACCTGGAGCCGCGACGCAAGCTGGTGCTCACCGTGGATGCCGGGCTGCGCGGGATCAACGGCAAGACGCTGGCCGGTGAACATATCAGCCGCCTGCAAACCCGCGACCTGCAGCCCAGCGTCGGCTTCGCCAGCCGCGGCTCGCTGCTGCCGACCCGGCTGGCCGAGGGGCTGCCGGTGATCGCCCTGAACGTCGACCAGGTCAACGTCGAGTTCTTCCGCATCAAGGACCAGGCCCTGCCGCGCTTTCTCGGCCAGTGGGGGCGTAGCAGCAACCTGGACACCTGGGAGGCGCAGCAGCTGCTGCCGATGGCCGAGCTGGTGTATGGCGGACGCTTCGACCTCAAGCCCGCGCGCAACACCCGCGAGACCCTGCTGCTGCCGATCGCCGGCCTGGCGCCGTTCCAGCAGCCCGGGGTGTACCTGGCCGTGATGCGCGAGGCCGGCCGCTACGCCTACTCGCAGCCGGCCACCCTGTTCAGCCTCAGCGACATCGGCCTGTCCGCGCACCGCTACGGCAAGCGTCTGGACGTGTTCACCCAGGCCCTGGACGGCGGCCGGGCCCTGGCCGGAGTCGAGCTGGAGCTGCTCGACCACAAGGGCCGCCAGCTGGCCGTGGGCCAGACCGACGCGGCCGGCCACGCCGAACTGCCGCTGGCGAAGAAGGCCGACCTGCTGCTGGCGCGCCAGGGCGAGCAGGTCAGTCTGCTGCGCCTGGCCGGGCCGGCCCTGGACCTGGCCGAATTCGATATCGCCGGACCCAGGGCGCACCCCCTGCAGTTCTTCGTGTTCGGCCCGCGGGATCTCTACCGCCCGGGCGAGACCGTGCTGCTCAACGGCCTGCTGCGCGACGCCGATGGCCGCGCGGTGCCGGCGCAGCCGGTGAGCGTCGAGGTGCGCCGGCCGGACGAACAGGTCAGCCGCAAGTTCGTCTGGCAGGCCGATGACGCCGGCCTCTACCAGTACCGCCTGGCCCTGGCCGAGGAGGCGCCGACCGGGCGCTGGCAACTGCTGTTCGACCTGGGCGACGGCCAGCCGCAGCTCTACGAGTTCGCCGTCGAGGACTTCCTGCCCGAGCGCCTGGCGCTGGAGCTGAAGGGCCGCGAGGCACCGTTCAGGCCGGCGGACGACGCCGAGTTCGCGGTCAGCGGGCGCTACCTCTACGGCGCCCCGGCCGCCGGCAACCGCCTCAGCGGCCAGCTCTACGTGCGGCCGCTGCGCGAGGCGCTGGCCGGCTTGCCGGGCTACCAGTTCGGCTCGATCACCGAGCAGGAGCTGAGCCAGGACATCGAGCTGGAGGAGACCGTGCTGGACGAGCAGGGCCAGGCCCGCCTGGCGATTGACAGCCGCTGGCGCGAGGCCAAGTCGCCGCTGCAGCTGATCCTCCAGGCCAGCCTGCAGGAGTCCGGCGGTCGCCCCATCACCCGCCGCCTGGTGCAGCCGGTGTGGCCGGCCGAGCGCCTGCCGGGGCTGCGCGGGCTGTTCGCCGGCGAGCAGGTCGACGCCGACAGCCTGGCCGAGTTCGAGGTGCTGGTGGCCGACGCCGTCGGCCGCAAGCTGGCCGCCGAGCAGCTGACGGTGCGCCTGGTGCGCGAGCGCCGCGACTACTACTGGAACTTCTCCGAGCGCGACGGCTGGAGCCATCACTACAACGAGAAGTACCTGACCCTCAGCGAGCAGCCCGTCAGCGTCGCCGCTGGCGGCACGGCGAAGGTCAGCTTCCCGGTGGAGTGGGGGCCGTACCGGGTCGAGGTGGTAGACGGCCAGACCGGCCTGCTCAGCAGCCTGCGCTTCTGGGCCGGCTACCGCTGGCAGGACAACGCCGGCGGCGGCGCGGTGCGTCCGGACCAGGTCAAGCTGGCCCTGGACCAGCCGGCCTATGTCGCCGGCGACAGCGCCCGGGTGACGGTGACGCCGCCGGCCGCCGGCAGCGGCTACCTGCTGGTCGAGTCCAGCGACGGCCCGCTGTGGTGGCAGGAGATCGAGGTGCCGGCCGCGGGCAAGGCGTTCGAAATTCCCATTGCCCACGACTGGGCGCGCCACGACCTGTACATCAGCGCCCTGGTCATTCGCCCCGGCGAGCGGCAGAGCAACGCCACGCCCAAGCGCGCGGTGGGGTTGCTGCACCTGCCGCTCGAGCGCGCGCCGCGCCAGCTGGCGCTGAGCCTGGAGGCGGCGACGCAGATGCGCCCCAACCAGGCGCTGACGATCAAGGTGCAGGCGCGCAACGCCGACGGCAGCCCGGCGCAGCAGGCGCGGGTGCTGGTCGCGGCGGTGGATGCCGGCATCCTCAATATCACCGACTACCCCACGCCCGACCCCTTCGCCGCGCTGTTCGGCCGCAAGGCCTATGGCGCCGACCAGCTGGACGTCTACGGCCAGCTGATCGAGGCCGGTCAGGGCCGGGTGGCCAAGCTGGCCTTCGGTGGCGACGCGGCGTTGGCCGCCGGCGGCAAGCGCCCGGACACCAGCGTGCTGATCGTCGCCCAGCAGAGCCAGCCGCTGCTGCTGGACGCGCGCGGCGAGGGCGAGGTCAGCCTGGACATCCCCGACTTCAACGGCGAGCTGCGCCTGATGGCCCAGGCCTGGACCGACGAGCGCTACGGCGTGGCCGAGGCCAAGACCCGGGTGGCCGCGCCGCTGATCGCCGAGCTGTCGGCGCCGCGCTTCCTCGCCGGTGGCGATGAGACCAGCCTGGCGCTGGACCTGCACAACCTGTCCGGCCAGGCCCAGCAGCTACAGGTGCGGTTGCGGGCGACGGGGCAGCTGAGCCTGGCCGCGCCGGCCGATGGCGAACGGGCGATCGGCCTGGCCAAGGGCGAACGCCGCATCCTGCGCATCCCGGTGCGCGCCCTCGGCGGCTACGGCCAGGGCCGGGTGCGCGTCGAGGTGCAGGGCCTGAGCCTGCCCGACGAGCAGCTGCCGCCCTTCAGTCGCGACTGGACCCTGGGGGTGCGCCCGGCCTATCCGGCGCAGTTGCGGCAGTTCCGGGCGGTGCTCGAGGGGCAACCCTGGCACCTGCCGGACGGCGCCCTGCAGGCCTTCGAGCCGGCCGGCCTGCAGGCACGCCTGGTGCTGTCCAGCCGCCCGCCGCTGAATCTCGGCGAGCAGATCCGCGCGCTCAAGGCCTACCCCTACGGCTGCCTGGAGCAGACCACCAGCGGCCTGTATCCGTCGCTCTATGCCGATGCGGCGAGCCTCCAGCGCCTCGGCATCCAGGCCGAGCCCCCGGAGCAGCGCCGCCGCGCCATCGAGCTGGGCATCGAGCGGCTGCTGGGCATGCAGCGCTACAACGGCAGCTTCGGCCTGTGGGGCGCGGACGGTGACGAGGAATTCTGGCTCACCGCCTATGTCAGCGATTTCCTCCTGCGGGCCCGCGAACAGGGTTTCGGCGTGCCGGCCGAGGCCCTGAAGAAGGCCAACGAGCGGCTGTTGCGCTACCTGCAGGAGCGCAACCTGATCGAGGTCGACTTCAGCGAAAACGCCAACCACAGCCGCTTCGCCGTGCAGGCCTATGCCGGCTATGTGCTGGCGCGCAGCCAGCAGGCGCCGCTGGGCGCCCTGCGCAGCCTGTTCGAGCGCCGCGACGACGCCCGCTCCGGCTTGCCCCTGGTGCACCTGGCCGTCGCCCTGCGGACGATGGGCGACCGGCCACGCGCCGAGCAGGCCCTGGCCGCCGGCCTGACACGCAGCCGCGACGGCGACCGCTGGTTGGCCGACTACGGCAGCGCCCTGCGCGACCAGGCGCTGGTCCTGGCGCTGCTGGAGGAGCACGAGCTGGCGGCGGGCAGCCGCGAGCAGCGACTGTTCGCCCTGGCCGACGAAGTGGCCGCCCAGGGCTGGCTGTCGACCCAGGAGCGCAACGCGCTGTACCTGGCCGGGCGCGGTCTGCTCGGCAAGCCCGAGCCCGCCTGGACGGCCGCGCTGCGCAGCGGGGCCTTCGCCTTCGACCTGAGCGACCGCCAGTCCGGCATCAAGCTGGAGGGCGAGGACCTGGCGGGCCCCCTGAGCATCAGCCCAACGGGCACCGAGCCGCTGTACCAGCAATTGACCCTGTCCGGCTACCCGGCCCAGGCGCCGAGCGCCGGTGGCGAGAACCTGCGAATCTTCCGCGAATACCTGGGTATGGACGGCCGTCCGCTGGACATCGGCGACCTGCGCAGTGGCGAGCTGGTGCTGGTGCACCTGGCGGTGGCCGCCACGCAGCGGGTGCCGGACGCCCTGGTGGTCGACCTGCTGCCGGCCGGCCTGGAGCTGGAGAACCAGAACCTGGCGCAGAGCGCCGCCAGTCTGGCCGATGCCGGCAGCGCGGTGCAGGAGTGGCAGCGGTCGATGCACGATGCCCGGCTCAAGCATCAGGAGTTTCGCGGCGATCGCTACGTCGCCGCCCTCGACCTCGATGGCCACGGCACCGCCCACCTGCTGTACCTGGCACGCGCCGTGACCCCCGGCAGCTACCGGGTGCCGCCGCCGCAGGTCGAATCGATGTACCGGCCGAACTGGCAGGCCCTGGGCGAGTCGCCGGGACGCCTGGTGGTCAAGGAGCGTTGAGGGTGATGCGGCCCGCCCCACGGGCGGCGGGCCGGGCCTATTGAATCAGGCCGCTGAGCAGCCACAGGCCGAGGAACAGCCACACCAGCCCGGCGATGATCGAGCGGCGCAGGAAGGCGCGCAGCGCCGCGTAGAGGAGCAACAGGCCTATCACCAGTACGACGATGCCGAGCAGCGACGGAGTGATCCCCAGGGCCTGGGACATGCCATGGATAAAGCTGCTGACCGCGCTGCCGAAAATTCCGAGAAACCCGCTCAGGCCCTCGACGATGAAACGGATCAGCTCGCCAAGCGCCCGGCCCAGCCATTCGAAAAAGCTCTCTACATGCATCTGATAGTTCCCGTAAGCCCTGCGAACACGAAGCCCCGCCCCGGTCGGCGCGCGGCACTTGGTCGCGATTGGCGCTCAGTGTGCCAGTCATTGGCGATGATCGCAGGCGCTTTGCGCGGTCGTCGGCGCGATCCCGCTGCCGCGCGAGGGGCGGTGCGCCATGGGCGGGCCTAGCGGGGCCGTGCGCCGCCTGCCGGGGCGTCGCAGCCTGCGCTGGCTGGCCGCGCCGCTGGTGCTGCTGGCCGCGCTGTGGCTGGCCGACCGGCTGTTTCCCCTGCCGCTGCCGCAGGACGACCTGGCCCGGGTGGTGCTGGCCGAGGACGGCACGCCGCTGTGGCGCTTCGCCGATGCCGAGGGGGTGTGGCGTTACCCGGTGGCCGCCGATCAGGTCTCGCCCTATTACCTGCAGGCGCTGCTGACCTACGAGGACCGCTGGTTCTACCACCACCCGGGCATCAACCCCCTGGCCCTGGTTCGCGCCAGCTGGCAGAACCTGCGCGGCGGGCGTGTGGTGTCCGGCGGCAGCACCCTGTCGATGCAGGTGGCGCGCCTGCTCGATCCCCATGACCGTTCGCTGGCCGGCAAGCTCAAGCAGCTGTGGCGCACCCTGCAGCTGGAGTGGCACCTGTCCAAGGAGGAGATCCTCGGCCTGTACCTCAACCGCGCGCCCTTCGGCGGCACCCTGCAGGGCGTGGCGGCGGCCAGCTGGAGCTACCTGGGCAAGTCGCCGGCCAGCCTGACCCGCGCCGAGGCGGCTCTGCTGGCGGTGCTGCCCCAGGCGCCCAGCCGCCTGCGCCCGGACCGCCATCCGCAGCGGGCCCAGGCCGCGCGGGACAAGGTGCTGCGGCGCCTGGCCAGTTTCGGCGTGTGGCCGCAGGCTGCGGTCAGCGATGCCCTGGAGGAGGCGGTGCTGCTGGCGCCGCGCCGCCAGCCCAGCCTGGCCCCGCTGCTGGCGCGGCGGCTGAACGTGCCGGGCAGCCCGCCGCTGATCCGCAGCACCCTCGATGCGGCCTTGCAGCGGCGCCTGGAGGACCTGCTGCTGGGCTGGCGTGCGCGCCTGCCGGAGCGCACCTCGGCGGCGATCCTGGTGGTCGAGGTGCCGAGCATGGCGGTGCGCGCCTACCTCGGTTCCCTGGACCTTGGCGATGCCCGGCGCTTCGGTCATGTCGACATGGTCCAGGCCGTGCGCTCGCCCGGCTCGACCCTCAAGCCGTTTCTTTACGGCCTGGCCCTGGACGCCGGGCTGATCCATTCCGAATCGCTGCTGCAGGACGTGCCGCGCCGCTACGGCGATTACCGGCCCGGCAACTTCGCCGCCGGCTTCAGCGGCGCGGTGTCGGCCAGCCAGGCCCTGGCCAGTTCCCTCAACCTGCCGGCGGTGCAGCTGCTGGAAGCCTACGGGCCCAAGCGATTCGCCGGCGAGCTGCGGCATGCCGGCGTGCCCCTGGCCCTGCCGCCCCTGGCCGAGCCGAACCTGGCGCTGATTCTCGGCGGCGTCGGCAGCCGTCTGGAGGACCTGGTCAGCGGCTACAGCGCCCTCGCCCGCGGCGGCAAGGCCGCGCGCCTGCGCCTGCGCCCCGAGGACGCCCTGCAGGAGCGGCGCTTGTTGTCGCCCGGCGCGGCCTGGATAGTGCGGCGCATCCTCAGCGGCCAGGCGCGGCCGGATCGCGACCCGCGGGCGCAGCTGGTACAACGCCCGGCCCTGGCCTGGAAGACCGGCACCAGCTACGGCTTTCGCGATGCCTGGGCGATAGGCGTGGCGCCGCGCCATGTGATCGGGGTGTGGATCGGCCGGCCCGACGGCACCCCGGTGCCCGGCCAGTTCGGCCTGGCCTCGGCGGCGCCGCTGCTGCTGCAGCTGCACGACCTGCTGGTCAACCGCGACAGCCAGCGCGGCCTCGGCCTGCCAGTCCAGCCGCAGCCCGCCGAGGTCGGCGTGGCGGCGATCTGCTGGCCGCTGGGGCAGGCGCTCGAACGCAGCGATCCGAACTGCCGCCGCCAGCGCTTCGCCTGGACCCTGGCCGGCACCACGCCGCCCACCCTGCAGGCACTGGACCAGCCCCTGGGCCTGGGACTCGAGGAAACCCTCTGGCTCAACGCCAAGGGCATGCGGGTCGATGCCGGCTGCCTGGGCGCCCGGGCCCACAGCATCGCCCTGTGGCCGGCCCCGCTGGAGCCCTGGCTGCCGCGCCGCGAACGGCGCAGCTCGCGCCTGCCGGCCATCGACCCGACCTGCGCGCCGCGCCAGGCCGGTCAGGTCGCGCCCTTGTCCATCGTCGGGGTGAGCGACGGCGACCGCTTGCGGCGTCCCGCCGCCACGGTCGAACCGTTGCGCCTGCAGCTGTCGGCCATTGGTGGCAGCGGCCGGCGCTGGTGGTTCGTCGACGGCCATCCCGTGGGCGAAACCGGCGCCGACGCCGCCTTCGACCAGGCGTTCGCCAATTCCGGCCGCTACCAGCTCAGCGTATTGGACGAAAGTGGCCAGACGGCGAGCCTGGAGTTCCGCGTGGATGAGTAGAGCTCTGGGTAAGGTTGCGCCGGCGCCTTGGTGATTGCCGATGGACTGAGTCGGTGTCCGGGATCAGGAAAGCACTGCAACGCGGGGGGGGGGGCGAATGGGGGCAGTTCTATTTTCGTGCCTGTTCCGGCAGTTCAGCAGCCCTGTCCCCAGCTCCATTTTCCTTGCCCGTTCTCAAAGCGCCGCAACGCGATACTGCAGCGTCAGACGGCGCACCTGATACGACCAATAGCCCCCCTTGTATCAGGCCGCCTTCGCGTGCCTGACCCGCTCAACCGTCACCGGCACCGGCCGGCAAACGGTGTTGCAGACCGGCGAGTGCGCCTGGGCGAACGTGAGCAGGTCGTCCAGTTCTGCATCGCTGCAGTCGGCCTCGATGTCCATCTTGATGCGAATCTGCTCGTAGCCGACCGGCACCGAGGCATTCAGGTCGAGCAAGCCCTGCACGTCGATAGTGCCTACCAGTTCGGTGGAGAGCCTGCGGATCTGGATGCCGCGGGCGGCGGCGTGCAGCACGGTGGTGGTGGTCACGCAGCCGGCCAGGGCATGGAGCAGGAATTCGACGGGGTTGGCGCCCTCGTTGCCGCCGAGCAGCACCGGCGGTTCGCCGTTGATGAACTCGAATGAGGCGCTGCGCGAGGTGTCCTCGGCCCCGGCGCCATAGAAATCCTTGATGGTCGAGCGGTTCTCGCCGCCGTTGATCCACTGGTTGCGTGCGCGGAACTCGAAACGTGCCAAGCTTGGATCGTTCTTGATGGCCTCGACGGTCTGCACCATCTGCTGCACGTTCAGGCCGTTGCGCGTCTGGCTTTGTTGGGTTGTCATGGTGTCCTCCGGCGCCGCTGGCTTTTGGAGCGGCGCATCTACGATAGGCGCGCAAACACCCGGCAGTAAGATGGCTTCTGGCCAAAACAGGGGCATTCGTGCCACCGAGCGAGGAGGCCGCCTTGAACCGTTCAGAACAGGGGCCTGTGGATATCCTGATCGTCGCGGTTCCCGAGACCGCGGGCTCGTCCCTCTACGGCATGGTGGACGTGCTGCTGGCGGCGGGGCAGGTGTGGCAGAACCTGGTCAGCGCGGAGCCGGGTCGCCCGTTGTTCCGGGTGAACATCGTTTCGCCCTGCGAGGCGCCCTTCACCTGCGGCAACGGCATCCCCGTGGTGCCGGCCTGCGCGGTTGCCGACGAGCCCCGGGCGGGCATCCTGATCCTCCCCGAACTCTGGCTGGGCCCCGATGAAGACCTGCACGGACGCTACCCCGAGCTGATGGCCTGGATCCGCCGCCAGTATGCCGCGGGCGCCACCCTCTACTCCGCCTGTTCCGGCGCCGTCATGCTGGCCGAGACCGGCCTGCTCGATGGCTGTGAGGCCACCTCCCATTGGGGCTACCGGGAGCTGTTCAGCAAGCGCTACCCCGAGGTGCGCTTTCGCCCGGAGCCGAACCTGGTGTTCGCCAACAGTTCGGCGCGCATCGTCACCGCGGGAGGCACGACCTCCTGGCATGACCTGGCCATTCACATCATTGCCCGCCACAGCAGTCCGGGCGAGGCGCTGCGCGTGGCCAAGGTCTATCTGCTCAAGTGGCACGACGAGGGCCAGCTGCCCTACGAGTCCCTGGTCCGCCGCACGCTGCACGGCGATAACGTGGTGCGCGCCTGCGAGGAATGGCTGGCCGAGCACTTCCGCGCCAGCGGGGTGATCCATGGTGTGGTCGCGCAGGCGCAAGTGCCCGAACGCACCCTGAAGCGACGCTTCAAGGCGGCGACCGGCAGCTCGCTGATCGAGTACCTGCAGAACCTGCGGATCGAAGAGGCGAAGCGCCTGCTGGAGTCCGGCGCGCTGCCGGTGGACGAGATCAGCGCCGCCGTCAGCTACGACGACCCTTCCTTCTTTCGCCGGTTGTTCAAGCGCTGCACGGGCCTCACCCCCAGCCAGTACCGTCGCCTGTTCCATCCGGTGTTGAAGGCCTCGGAGCCTGAGGGCTGACACTCAGGCCGGCCCGCCACCTGAGGGCGCCATCGCGGCAGGCGTCAGGGCGTTCGGCCGTGGGACTGCCAGGGCGGATCGGCCCAGCGCTGCAGCAGAAAGTCGATAAAGCAGCGCACCTTGGCGGCGAGCAGGCGGCCGCTGGGGTAGACCGCCCAGATGCTCGACTGGGCATCGAGGGGGTAATCGGCGAGCACCGGCACCAGGCTGCCGTCGGCCAGCTCGCGGTGGATGCTCCACAGCGACTGGATGCTGATGCCTTGGCCGCTGAGGGACGCGTCGCGCAGGCTTTCGCCGTGGTTGCTGCGCAGGGGGCCGCTGACGTGCACTGCGGACTTCTCGCCATTGGCGTGGCACAGGGTCCAGGTGTTCTGCTCGTGCAGCACCAGGCACTGGTGCCGGGCCAGGTCGCGGGGGACTTCTGGCGCGCCGTGGCGGGCGAGGTAGCGCGGCGCGGCGCAGAGTATCCGGGTGCTGTCGGCCAGCTTGCGGGCGACCAGGCCCGGCTCGATGACGGGGGCGATGCGGATACCGAGGTCGAAGCCGTCCTGCACCAGGTCGACGATCTGGTCGGACAGCTGCAGGTCGACCTTCAGGCTCGGGTAGCGCTCGAGAAAGGCCGCCAGGGCTGGTCCCAGGTGCTGGCGGCCGAAGGAGGCCGAGCAGGTGACACGCAGGGAGCCGCTCGGCTGCTGGTTCGGTGCGGCCACTGCAGCGCGCGCCTCGGCCATGGTCTCGACCAGGGTTTCCGCGTAGCGGGCAAACACCCGGCCGTCTTCGCTGAGGCTGAGGGCGCGGGTGGTGCGATGAAACAGTCGCACCCCCAACTGTTTCTCCAGCTGGGCCAGGCGGTGGCTGACCACCGCCGGCGACAGGTGCGCCTCGCGGGCGGCGGCGCTGAGCGTGCCGAGGCTGGCTATACGCAGGAACAGGCGCAGATCGTCTTCGTTCATTTTCAAATAATCTCGAACAGAGCTGCCTGATATTGGTCGATTAACCTGTTCTTGTCAGGTTAATACACTGGCGCAAACAACCCAGGAGGCATCCCCATGAAAGCGCAGGTGCTCTATCGGCCGGGCGAACCCGAGCAGTTCAGCTACCAGGATTGGCCCCAACCGCAGCCGGGCCCCGGCGAGGTGCTGGTGCGCTTGCACGCCACCAGCGTGAACCCGGCGGACTGCAAGATCCGCCTGAACGGCTCGGCCCTCGGGCCAGAGCTGCCGGCCGTGCTCGGCGCCGATGTGGCCGGCGAGGTGGTGGCGCTGGGCGCTGGCGTCAGCGCGTTTGCCATCGGCGATCAGGTGTTCGGCTGCGCCGGCGGGGTGCGTGGTATGCACGGCAGCTATGCAGAGTACATCGCGGCCGATGTGCACTTGCTCGCGCGCCGCCCTCCCAGTTTGAGTCTGCGCCAGGCGGCGGCGCTGCCCCTGGCGGGGATCACCGCCTATGAGGGGCTGGTGGATCGGGCGCGGGTACGGGCGGGGCAGCGGGTGCTGGTGTACGGGGCAACGGGTGGCGTCGGTCACTTCGCCGTGCAGATCGCCAAGGCGTGCGGCGCCCACGTCTCGGCGGTGGTGTCGACGCCGAAGAAGGCCGCCGTGGCCCGTTCGTTGGGCGCCGATGAGGTGGTGCTGTACCGCGACGAAGGCCCGGACGACTACGTCGAGCGCCTGACCGACGGGCTGGGTTTCGACCTGGTGTTCGATGCGGTTGGCGGCGATAACCTGAACCTCGCCATCCAGGCGGCGCGACCGCAAGGGCAGGTGGTGACCCTGGTGGCGCGGCAGAGCTACGACCTCAGCGCCGCGTTCGCCAAGGGCTTGAGCCTCCATATCGTGTTCATGCTGATCCCCATGCTGCACGATCTGGAGCGCGCCCGGCATGGCGAGATCCTCCGGGAACTGGCGCGTCTGGCCGATGACGGGCGGATCACGCCGTTGCTGGACGCCGAACGCTTTGATCTGGCCGAGCTGCCGGCGGCGCACCGGCGCCTGGAGAGCGGGGCGGCGGTCGGCAAGGTGGTGGTCGACATCCCGGCCGCCGAGCCGGCCCGGGCGGCTCAGGCATAGGCCTGGAGCAACCAGAGTGCGGCCATGCCCACCGCCAGGGTGAGCAACACCTGGCGCGTGCGCCAGGCGACGAAGGCGGCCAGGGCGCCGGCCAGCAGGCGCTCGTTGCCCAGGGACAGGTCGCGGGCGCCGTCGAGGTTGACCAGGGCCGGCAGCACCAGGGCCGCCATCACCGCGGCCGGGACGAAACGCAGGGCGCGTTGCAGGTAGGGAGGCGGGCTGGCCCGGCCGAGCAGCTCGATGAACGACAGGCGCAGGGCGTAGGTGCCGACGCCGATGGCGAGAATGATCAGCCAGGCGGTGGTGTCGCTGGTCATTGGGCGTCCTTCGCGGGCGGGCGGGTGTCGATGGGCGGCGGGGCGGGCGGCTGCAGCCGTTCCACCAGCAGGCCGGCGGCGATGCCGCTGGCGGCCGCCAGGAACAGGCCCAGGTTGAGGGGCAGGCCGGCCGCCGCCACCGCCACCACACCGCCGACCAGGGCCGCCGCCAGGGTCGCCAGGTCGCGGATCGACGGAATCAGCAGCACCAGGAAGGACAGCGGGATGGTGAACTCCAGGGACCAGCTCGCCGGCACCCCGGCGCCGAGAAAGATGCCGGCGGCGCAGGACGCCACCCAGACCAGCCACAACGGCAGCCCCGCGCCCAGGTAATAGAGGTGCTTGGCCGGGGCCTGGGGCTCGAGGGTGTAGCGGGTGATGCTCAGCGCGTAGGCCTGGTCGGTGAGCAGGTAGGCCATGGGCCAGCGCCAACGCCCGCTCAGGCCCTGAAAGTGCGGGGCGATCGAGGCGCTGTACATGATGAAGCGCGCGTTGATGACCAGGGCGGTGAGGATGATGACCAGCGGCAAGGTGCCGAGGCCCATCAGCTGCGCGGCCACCAGCTGCGCCGTTCCGGCGAAGATCACGAACGACATGGCCAGGGCGGCCCCGGGGGACAGTCCGGCGTCGATGGCGGCGATGCCGGCGATCATGCCGAACGGAACCAACCCCGGAAGCAGGGGCGCGACCGCCTTGGCGCCGGCACGGAAGGCCGGGTTTGTGGAAAAGGCCATGGAGTCTCCTGACGTTACCTGTCTGTGAGTGCGGGCCGGCACAGGCGCCTGAGTCCGGCGCTTGCAAGAGACGCCTCGGTGCTGGGGCGGGGCACAAGCTTAGGGCGCCGCGCGCGCTGCTGCTGTTCCATGCACGACGCAGAATTGCACCCCGGCAGGCCCGCTGCGTGGGCATGCCTGGGGCTGTCGCGACCCCGGTATGCACAGCTCGGCCCGGGGCGACTCAATCCGCCCACTGGCCTTACGCGCGCGCCGCTGGCGGCCCATGGCCGGCCTGTTTCAGCGGCTCGCCTCGGTCTCCTGGGCAACCATACGTCGGCCCGCCGCCCGTCCCGTTCAACTCTGCCTGGCAGGCGTCGATAAAGGAGCATGGCTGTCACAAATCGGTAATTTGTGCACAATGCTGTATCCAAAATAACTACCGTCCGTGATCCGACAATAACAACGGGAGAGCCTCCATGCGCCTCTGGCAACGCAGTATTCAGTGGCAGTTGATCCTCAGCATGGGTGCGGCGCTGCTCGCCAGCATCCTCATCGTGGTGGGTATCTATACCGCAGTGGTCAATCGCCTGGCCGAGCGCTACCTGGTCGAGGAGGCGCTGCCGGCGAGCATCCTGGCGATTCGCAACGACCTCGAACGGGTGCTCGCCGAGCCGCTCACTGCGGCGCGTGGCATCGCCCAGAACAGCCTGGTGGCGGAATGGCTGAGCAGCGGTGAGGATGCCGCCCAGCGCGACGCCTTCGCCCGCTACCTGGCCGGCGTGCAGGCGCAGCAGAAGGCCCTGACCACCTTTATCGTCAGCCTGGACAGCGGCTACTACTACACCGGCGAGGGGCTCAAGCGCACCCTGACCCGTGGCCCGGCGGACAACGGCTGGTTCTACGGCTTCGTCGACAGCGGCAAGGAGCGCTCGCTGGATATCGACATCGATCAGAGCACCCGCCAGCCGACCCTGTTCATCAACCAGCGGGTCGCGGTCGGCGGCAAGACCCTGGGCGTGGCCGGCCTCGGCTTCAGCCTCAGCGCCATGTCCGAGATGATTCGCGACTTCCGTTTCGGCGAGGCCGGGCGGGTCTATCTGGTCAGCGCCGACGGCCGGGTCAAGGTGCATCCGCAGTCGGAACTCAACGACAGCCGCGAGCTGGCGCAGCTGGTCGGCAGCGAGGCGGCCGGCGGCCTGCTCGGCAAGCGCCGCGAGGCCCTGCGCTTCGAGCGCGACGGCGAGGCCTTCCTGGCCATCGCCCAGCCGCTGCAGGCGCTGGACTGGTTGCTGGTCAGCGAGATTCCCGAGGCGGAGATCTACGCCGAGGCGCGCCAGGCGCTGTGGATGAGCAGCCTGATCGGCGTGGGCGTGGCCCTGCTGTTCCTCGGCCTGGTGGTGCTGCTGGCCCGCGGTCTGGTGCGGCCGATCCGCCAGGTCACCGCGGCGCTGGTGGAGATCGGCGGTGGCGGCGGCGACCTGACCCGCCGCCTGGACGAGTCGCGGGCCGACGAGCTGGGCGACCTGGCCCGCGGCTTCAACCGCTTCATCGGCAGCCAGCGCAGTCTGATCGGCGATGTGCTGACCACCAGCGAGCGTCTGCGCAGCGCCGTCGGCCAGGTCGCCCAGGTGGTGGAGAACACCGCCGGCCGCGCCGGTCGCCAGCAGGAAATGACCGACATGGTGGCCACCGCGGTGCACGAGATGGGCCTCACCGTGCAGGAGATCGCGCGCAATGCCAGCAGCGCCGCCCAGGCCTCCCACAGCGCCCGCGACGAGGCCCAGGGGGCGCGTCAGGTGGTCGGCCAGTCGATCGCCCACATCGAGAAGATGTCCACCGACATCGGCGGCGCGGCCGAGGCGGTCAGCGAGCTGGCTGGTCAGGTGGCGTCCATCGACCAGGTGCTGGCGGTGATCCGCGGCATCTCCGAGCAGACCAACCTGCTGGCCCTCAACGCCGCCATCGAGGCGGCGCGGGCCGGCGAGATGGGCCGCGGCTTCGCCGTGGTCGCCGACGAGGTGCGCACCCTGGCCAGCCGCACCCAGAGCTCCACCGACGAGATCCAGGACATGATCCAGCGTCTCAAGCAGGGCGCGGAAACCGCGGTCAACTCGATGCACGCCGGTCAGGCCGCCACCGGTACCGGGGTGCAGGCCAGCCAGCGCACCGGCCAGTCGCTCGGCGCCATCACCGAGCAGGTGGAGAAGATCAGCGACATGAACACCCAGGTGGCCGCGGCGACCGAGGAGCAGTCGTCGGTGACCGAGGAGATCAACCGCAACGTCCAGGGCATCGCCGACCTGGCCCATGCCACGGCCGGGGAAGTGCTGAGCTGCCGCGAGGACTGCCGCAGCCTGAGCGCGCTGGCCGAGGACCTGGCCAAGCAGATGGGCAGCTTCCGCCTCTAGTGTTCGGGGCCGGTTGCCGGCCCGCTCAGGCCAGGGCCAGGCGGTTGCGGCCGGCGTCCTTGGCCAGGTAGAGGGCGTCGTCGACGCGCTTGAAGAAGGCCTCGGCGCTGCTGTCGCGCTCCGGGGCGAAGCAGCCGACGCCGAGGCTGGCGGTCAGCGGCAGGGTGTTGCCCTGTACGTTGAAGCCTTGCTGCATCAGCTCCTGGCGGAAACTCTCCGCCAGCTGGCGGGCCTGTTCCAGCGGGGTGTTGGGCATCAGCACGCCGAACTCTTCGCCGCCCAGGCGCAGCAAGGCGTCGCTGTCGCGGCGGAACACCTCGCGCATGCGCTCGGCGAAGGCGCTGAGGCAGGCATCACCGCAGGTGTGGCCGTACTCGTCGTTGATCCGCTTGAAGAAATCGATATCCAGCAGCACCAGGGACAGCGGCTCGCTCTGGCGGTGGGCGTTGGCCACCATCACCGGGAACAGGCTGTTGAACTGGTAGCGGTTGCCCAACTGGGTGAGGCTGTCGGTGCGGCTGAGCTGTTCCAGGCTCTGCTGTTGCTCGAGCAGTTTGAGTTCCAGGGCCAGGTGGTCGCGGTACATCTGCCGGTTGCGGTTGAGGGCGAGCACCAGGTAGCTGAGGTAGGCGACCAGGGCGACGAAGTGGCCCCGCTGCGTATGCCAGTCCAGGAGCAGGGCCAGCAGTCCGGGTGCATAGAGCAGGGGCAGGAGCAGCATGGACAGGTAGCGGCGCATGGCCAGGTGATAGACGCTGGCGGTGCTGAAGGCGATGGTGGCCATGATCGCGATGACGCGCGATTCCTCGAACTCGCTGCTGTGGATGATCCAGCCCAGTGCCAGGCCCCAGGCCAGGGCGCCCAGCAGGATCAGCGTCCACTGGCGATTGAGCCAGCGCTGCAGCAGGGCCTGGGTGTTCTGCTCGGGCAAGCGGTGCGCCAGGCGCAGGATCAACAGCGAACCGAAGCAGGCGGTGCCGGCCAAGCCGAACACCAGATGCTCGGTCGGCTCGGCGCTCATCATCCACACCAGCAGCCAGGCGACCAGGTAATAGAGCCCGGCCAGGTGCGAGCGCGCACGCAGGTCCTGAGCTTCGCGCCAGTGGGCAAAGGCCGTGGGGTCCTGAGGGATATCGCTAGGCGTCATGGCAAGTAATCACTAAAGCAGCCGAGTAAGAGCATAGCGTTTCCTGGGCGTCGGCATCGGATAGTGGCCATATAATGGCGCTTGGCGGGCGTAATCCCGGGGCGGACGGGGTGTCGCGGCCGAATCAGGACGATTCGGCCGCGAGGGGAGGGCGCTGCTGCGTCTGGGTTAGCGCAGGATCAGCAGCGGGCTGTTGCTGGAGCGCAGCAGGTGGCTGGTGGTGCTGCCGACCAGGAACTGGCGAATCCGCGAGTGGCCATAGGCGCCCATCACCAGCAGGTCGATGCCGTGCTCGGCCTGGTAGGCGTGCAGGGTCGGCTCGACCTCCCCGGCGCGGATCGCCAGGTGCACCTCGCTGGCCGAACCCTGCAGGGTCCGTTCGGCGGCCTTGAGCTGTTCCCAGGCATCGTTGGTGTCGGCGCCGACCATCACCAGGTGGCAAGGCAGGCCCCTGAGCAGGGGGCTTGCGGCGAGCAGTTCGACGCCCTTGCGCGCGGTGGCGCTGCCGTCGAAGGCAAACATATAGCTCTGCGGCGCCTTGAACGCGCCGCAGCTGACCAGGATCGGCCGCTGCAGGGTGCGGATGGCATTCTCCAGGTGGCTGCCGACCTGCTCGGTCTGGCTGGCGCTGGCCTCACCCTGGCGGCCGATCACCAGCAGGCGGATGTCCTGCTGCAGCTCGGCCAGGCTGTCGACCAGGTCGCCGTGGCGCTGGCGCAGCTGGGCCTCGGCGACGCCGGCGGCCGCGGCGCGGGCCTTGGCGGCCTCGAGCATCAGATGACCCTGCTCCAGGGCCAGCTTGCTGCGCTTCTCGTCCAGCTCGGCCAGCTCCTCGAGCAGATGCTCGCGGCTGCCCAGGCCGATGGCGCCGGACAGGTCACTCTGTTGCGGGTACTGCACCGGGTCCAGCACATGGAGGAAACTCAGCGGCGCGTCCAGGCGCTGGCTGGCCCAGGCGGCGTAGTCGCACACGGCCGGGGCGGCGGGCGAGGCGTCGATGCATGCCATTACGTGGCTCATGCTGTTGCTCCTTAGTGGCCCATCAGGTTGTCGACGGCATCCGGCTTATCGTGCACGCCGAAGCGGTCGACGATGGTGGCGCTGGCCTCGTTGAGGCCCAGAACTTCGACTTGCGTGCCTTCGCGGCGCAGCTTGAGCACCACCTTGTCCAGGGATTCGACGGCGGTGATGTCCCAGAAGTGCGCGCGCGACAGGTCGATCACGACCTTATCAAGGGCCTCCTTGAAGTCAAAGGCGCCGACGAACTTGTTGGCGGAGGCGAAGAACACCTGACCGACCACCCTGTAGCGGCGCTGGGTGCCGTCGGCATCGATCTCGGAGTCGATGTACAGGAAGTGGCCGATCTTGTTGGCGAAGAACAGCGCCGCCAGCAGCACGCCGACGAACACACCATAGGCCAGGTTGTGGGTGTACACGGTGACCGCCACGGTGGCCAGCATCACCAGGTTGGTCGACAGCGGGAAGCTCTTGAGGTTGCGCAGCGAGTCCCAGCTGAAGGTACCGATCGACACCATGATCATCACCGCCACCAGGGCGGCCATGGGGATCTGGCTGACCCAGTCGCTGAGGAACACCACCATCAGCAGCAGCACCGCGCCGGCCACCAGGGTCGACAGGCGACCGCGGCCGCCGGATTTCACGTTGATCACCGACTGGCCGATCATCGCGCAGCCGGCCATGCCGCCGAGCAGGCCGGAGGCGATGTTGGCCACGCCCTGGCCCTTGCACTCGCGGTTCTTGTCACTGTTGGTGTCGGTCAGGTCGTCGATGATGGTGGCGGTCATCATCGACTCCAGCAGGCCGACCACCGCCAGGGCGGCGGCGTAGGGGAAGATGATCGCCAGGGTCTCGAAGCTCAGCGGTACGTCCGGCCAGAGGAAGATCGGCAGGGTATCCGGCAGCTCGCCCATGTCGCCGACGGTGCGGATGTCCAGGCCCATGATCATGGCCACGGCGGTCATCGACAGGATGCACACCAGCGGCGAGGGGATGACCTTGCCGACCTTGGGCACATAGGGGAACAGGTAGATGATGCCCAGGCCGGCGGCGGTCATGGCGTAGACGTGCCAGGTCACATTGGTGAGCTCGGGCAACTGGGCCATGAAGATCAGGATCGCCAGGGCGTTGACGAAGCCGGTGACCACCGAGCGCGAGACGAAGCGCATCAGGCTGCCGAGCCGCAGGTAGCCGGCGCCGATCTGCAGCACCCCGGTGAGCAGGGTGGCGGCCAGCAGGTACTGCAGGCCGTGCTCCTTGACCAGGGTCACCATGACCAGGGCCATGGCCCCGGTGGCGGCGGAAATCATCCCCGGCCGCCCGCCGATGAAGGCGATGACCACGGCGATGCAGAAGGAGGCATAGAGGCCGACCTTGGGGTCGACCCCGGCGATGATCGAGAAGGCGATGGCCTCCGGGATCAGCGCCAGGGCGACCACCAGGCCGGCGAGTACGTCGCCGCGGATGTTGAATAACCAGGTTTGTTTCAGGCTGTGCAGCATCGGCTGTTCCATGGGCTGTGCTCCGTCGGCATGAACAAGCCGAAGGTGGAGCGGGTGAGCGACAGAGGGCGCAAGGGGCCAGGACCCGGTACGGACATGCGCGCGGCCCGGATGGGGCGCGCACCTGGCGCGAAGGGTTCGACGCAACTGAGCTTAGGCGGATCGCGTGACGCCTGGGCGCACGCAATGGCTAGCCGTCTCGGGGACTGCGGGCCAAAAAAGGGCGCCTACGCTACCACAGCGGGCCCCGTGCCGCACCCGCGCGGGCAAGGCGATGCGCCTCCATCAGGGCGAATCAGCCAGATGCCGGCGACTATCGGCCGCCCGGCGAACGGGCCGCGGCCCACCGGTGCCTTCGACCCGTTCAGGGCAGGGCCTTCTCCATCTGCACCAGGGCCACCCGGCGGCCCTGGAAATCGCGGCGTTCGACGATGTCGCGGGCGCGGTAGCCGAGCCGGGCATAGAGCAGCAGGCCGGCGGCGTTGTCGTTGTGACAGGAGGCGCGCATGAGCGTGGCATTGAAGTCCTCGCGGGCCTGGCGCTCCATTTCGGCGATCAGGTAGTGCGCGACGCCCTGGCCGCGGGCCCAGGGGGCGATCATCAGGTTGCCGAGGGCGCACAGTTCATTGGCCTGCGTCTGGTAGAAGTTGGCGAAGCCGGCGACCCGGCCGTCCAGCAGCGCCACCGTACTGTTGTTGCGTTCGGCCATGGCCGCGGCCAGTTGCGCGACGGTCAGCGGCCAGCTGGCCCTGGGGTAGCTGAAGAACAGTTCCTGGGCGCTCCGGGGAAACTCGACCACGGTCGCCAGGTCGGCTTCGCAGGCGGCTCGGTGGCTGAGAGTGGCGGGGTGGTTCATGGGGGCTCCTGCTGGCCGGGACGGCGCTTGGGTTCGTTTCTAGCAGCCTCGCGTGCGCGTGTTTCGGCGGCACTAGCGCGGTGGGTACTGGCCGAGGACCTTGGCCACCGTCTGGCGAATCGTCGCGTCGCGCTCGGCAGGGCCTGCGGCGTCGCCGCGCAGGCTTTGCGCCGCGCTGCCGCGCCACACCAGTTGGCCATCACGGCCGTCGAACAGGTCGATCTGCAAGGTGCCGACCTGGTAGTCCAGGGTGCGCGTCTCGACATAGGCCGGGCCGCCCCAGACGCCGCCCCAGTGTCCGGCCCAGCCGCCGCCGTAGCTGGTGCTGACCTGTTGCTGGCGGTCGTCGACGATCAGCCAGGCCTGGACCCGCAGGTCGGCGGTGGCCCCGGGCTTCGCGGCGCGCAGGCCGCGTTGCTCGAGCTGGGCGGCGATCGCCGTGCGCAGGCGCTGTTCGGTCAGGCCGCTGTTCAGCCTGGGGTCGTCGGGCTTGTACTGCACGGCCGGTTCCTGCCAGCTCCAGCTGCGGTAGCTGGCGAAGTCGCGTTGCGGGTCGAAGTCGCGGTTGAGGCGGGTGGCCTGACAGGCCGTCACCAGCAGCAGGCTGGCGATCAGTAACAGGGACAGGCGCATGGTCGATTCTCCTCGGAGGGCGGGCTCGGCTTCAGGCCGGGGGGAAGCCTTGCAGGGCGCGCTTGCAGGCGGCGCGCAGGGCGTCGGCGCGCTCGGCCTGGCTGCCGCCGCTGGGCAGCTCGGCGAGCCCTTGCCACACCGGCTGGCCGTCGCGGCTGTCGAACAGCTCGATCCTCACCACCAGCACCTCCACCTCGTAGGCGCGCTCCACCGGCATGCGTCCCCAGTGGCCCGGGTAGTCGGCGTAATAGCCACGGTCGTAGTGGTCGTCGTAATGATCGATCACCTGGCGGATGCGCCGCTCCAGGCGCAGTTCGCTGTGCACGCGCAAGTCCGCCGCGGCGGGGCTCTGCGCCGGGCGCAGGCCGCGCTGGTCGAGGGCGTTGCTCAAGGCCTCCTGCACCTGCTCGCTGCTGGCCCAGGCGCTGCCGGCCGGCGGCTGGTCGTTGTGCCAGGCCCAGTTGCGGTAGCGGGCGTAGTCGCGTGGGGCGGCGGGGTAGGCGCTGCGGTCCAGCGCCTCGGCGGCCTGCGCCGGTGCCGGTGCCGGCGGCAGGGGCGTGGATTGCGCGCTGTAGGGGTTCGGGCCCTGGCACGCAGCCAGGGTCAGGCACAGCAGCAACGTGGCGACTCGGGTCATTGCGTCCTCCTGTCAGCGTGGCCGGCAGATCCAGTGCAGGTAACGGCCCAGGCCGGCGAAGCTCGGGTGGCGGCGGTAGGCCAGCTCCATTTCCAGCAGGTCGATGGGCTCGGCCTTGAGCTGGAACTCGGGCGCCATGTAGTCGTGGAATACTCGCACGCCACTCTGGCTTTCGACCTGCCAAAGCCCGTCGAGTTGCGCCGCCAGCTCGCGCGGGTCGAGTGGACGCTGCGGGGTCAGGCTGCTCTTCTCGCCGGCGAACTCGGCCTTGCGCAGCTTGCGGAAGTGGCCCTTGAGCAGGTTGCGGTAGATCAGCGCGTCCTTGTTGTAGAAGGCCAGCGACAGCCAGCCGCCGGGGGCGGTGAGCTGGTGCAGCACCGGCAGGATGGCCTCGGGCTCGGCCAGCCATTCCAGCACCGCGTGGCAGACCACCAGGTCATAGGGCTGGTTGAGCTGGCCGAGCAGCTCCTGCCAGGGCGCCTGGATGAAGGTGGCCGGCTGGCCGGCGCCGGCGAAGCGCGCACGGGCACCTTCGAGCATGGGCGCGGCCGGCTCGGCCAGGGTCACCAGATGGCCGCGGCCGGCCAGCCACAGGGCCATGTGGCCGAGGCCGGCACCGATGTCCAGGACCCGCAGCGGGCGGTCCGGCAGGGCTTCGGCCAGGTCGGCCTGGAGCACCGCCAGGCGAATCGCGCCCTTGGCGCCGCCGTAGATCTTTTCGGCGAAACGGGTGGCCAGTTCGTCGAAGTGGCGGTCCTTCATCGGCCGAAGCGCCGTTCGCTGTCGGCCAGCTTGGCGCGCACCGCCTGCTCCAGGTCGATGCCCAGCTCGCTGCACAGCAGCAGCAGGTAGAGGACGATGTCGCCGACCTCCTGGCCGGCGTGCTCCAGTTGCGCGGCGGGCAGCTGGCGCGACTGTTCCTCGCTCAGCCATTGGAAGATCTCCACCAGTTCGGCCATCTCCACGCTGGCGGCCATGGCCAGGTTCTTCGGGCTGTGGAATTGGCGCCAGTCGTTACGGTCGCGGATGATGTGCAGGCGGGCGGTGAGTTCGGCGAGGTCCATGGGGCTCCGGCGCTAGGGTTCGGCGGGACGGGCATTGTTTCACGGGGTCAGAGCGCCTTCCAGCGGCCAACCATGTGCGGCAGGTCGTCGCCGCCGAGCAGGCGCAGCTGGCCCTGGCCCTGGGCCGCCGGCGCGCTGGCCAGCAGGCGCAGTTCGGCGGGCAGCAGCACCGGTTTCTGGAAGCGTACCTCGATCGCGTAACCGGCCGGCGGCAGCTGTTGGCCCAGGGCCGCCAGGCAGCGCGCCTTGTTCCACAGGCCGTGGGCAATGGCCCGGGGAAAGCCGAACAGCCGGGCGCTGAGGGCGCTCAGGTGGATGGGGTTGTAGTCGCCGGCGATACGGGCGTAGCGCCGGCCGATGTCGGCGGGCGCCTGCCAGTGCGCCAACTCCGACAGCGCCAGCTCGGGAAACGCTTGGTGATCCGGCGGCGGCCCCGCGAGTGTGAGGCCGCGGCAGAGGATGGCGCTGTCGCCCTCCCAGAGCAGGCCGAGCTGGTCCTCCAGGCGGGTGATCAGGCTGAACTGGGCGCCCTTGGCATGGGGGCGCAGGTCGGCCGTGTGCACGCTGATGGTGAAGGGCCCCAGGCCGGCCAGCTGGCGCAGCACGCGAATGCGGTTCTCCAGGTGCACCAGGCCGAGCAGGGGGAAGGGGAAGGCCGGATCGCCGAGCAGCTGCAGCTGCAGGGCGAACGCCAGCACGTGGGGGTAGGTGGGCGGCAGGCGGGCGTCGTCGTCGAAGGCGCAGATGTCGCGATAACGCGCCAGGTGTTCGGGCTCGACGCTGACCGGACAGCGCAGGCCCAGGTCCGGCAGGCAGCGGCCGCGGATGCCGCGACGCAACAGGGCGCGGGCATACAGGCCGGGCAGCGGAGGTGGTTCGGGAAGCTCGCGCCAGTCGGTGGCCATAACGCTGTCCTCGGCTAGGTTGGGCATGGGTGTCAGGCGCCCAGCAGGCTTTGCCCGCAGACCCGCAGCACCTGGCCGCTGACGGCACCGGAGCCCGGCTGGGCGAACCAGGCCACCGCCTCGGCGACGTCCTGGGGCAGGCCGCCCTGGCCCAAGGCGTTCATCCGCCGGCCGGCCTCGCGCAGGGCCAGGGGCATGGCGGCGGTCATCTGGGTCTCGATGAATCCCGGTGCCACCGCGTTGATGCTGATGCCGCGCTCGCCCAGCGCCGGCGCCCAGGCCTGGGCCAGGCCGATCAGCCCGGCCTTGCTGGTGGCGTAATTGCTCTGCCCCGGGTTGCCGGCGATGCCGCTGATCGAGGCGATCAACACCACGCGCGCCTGCTCGCGCAGCTTGTTCGCGTGCAGCAGCGCCTGGGTCAGCCGCTGCGGAGCCTGCAGGTTGACCTCGATGACCGCGTCCCATTGCGCCTCGCTCATCTTCGCCAGGGTCTTGTCGCGGGTGATGCCGGCGTTGTGCACGAGGATGTCGATGCCGTCGGGCAGGGCCTCCACCAGCCTGTGCGGAGCATCCTCGCTGCGGATGTCCAGGGTGACGGCGCGGCCGCCGAAGCGCGCGGCCAGGGCGGCGAGGGCGTCTTCGGCGGCCGGCACGTCCAGCAGCACGACTTCGGCGCCGTCGCGCGCCAGGGTCTCGGCGATGGCGGCGCCGATGCCGCGCGACGCGCCGGTGATCAGCGCCTGCTTGCCGGCCAGGGGCCGGGTCCAGTCCTTGACCTGCGCGGTGCAGGGGGCGAGGCGCAATACCTGGCCGGATACGTAGGCGCTCTTGGGCGAGAGGAAGAAGCGCAGCGCGCCTTCCAGCTGGGGTTCGGCCCCTGCGGCGACATACAGCAGCTGCACACAACCGCCGCGGCGCACCTCCTTGCCCAGGGAGCGGCTGAAGCCCTCCAGCGCGCGCTGCACGCTGGCGGCCTGCGGGTCCTCCAGGCTCTCCGGTGGACGCCCCAGCAGCACCAGTCGGGGACATTTGCCCAGGCCCTTGAGCGCAGGCTGGAAGCAGGCGCGCAGTGCGCTCAGCTGTTCGAAGCGATTCAGACCGCTGGCGTCGAACACCAGGGCCTTGAGTCGGGGACCCTCCGCCAGTTTCCAGCAGGGCAGGCCGAGGCGGTCCGGGCGTTCGGCGTAGCGTTCGCCGCTGAGCCGGTGGGCGAAGCCCAGCACGGACGCGAGCAGGTCGCCATCGCCGGCGAGCAGCAGGGCACCGTCCAGCACTCGGGCGTGTCCGGCCGCCCAGCGCTCCAGGCGCACCGGTGTCGGCAGGCCCAGGGCCCGCAGCAGGCGGCGCCCGGCGGCGGAGTTGGCGAAGGCGAGGTAGCGGTCGGACATGGCGGGCTCCTGATGGGCGGATCGCCCGGTGCACTAGTGCAACCATAGGCTAGCCTGAGCCTCATTCCAGCCCCGAATCGTCAGGAGTCCAGCATGAGCCAGCCGCGCCGCGTCGCCGTAGTCGGCGGCAACCGCATTCCCTTCGCCCGCGCCAACAGCGCCTACGCCACGGCGAGCAACCAGGAGATGCTCACCAGTGCCCTGGAGGGCCTGATCGAGCGTTTCAACCTGCACGGCGAGCGCCTGGGCGAAGTGGTGGCCGGCGCCGTGCTCAAGCATGCGCGGGACTTCAACCTGACCCGTGAGTGCGTGCTGGGTTCGCGCCTGGCCGCCGAGACGCCGGCCTACGACCTGCAGCAGGCCTGTGGCACCGGCCTGGAAGCGGCACTGCTGGTGGCCAACAAGATCGCCCTGGGGCAGATCGACTGCGGCATCGCCGGCGGCGTCGACACCACCTCAGACGCGCCCATCGCGGTCAGCGAGGGGCTGCGCAAGATCCTCCTGCAGGCCAACCGCGCCAAGAGCACCGGCGACAAGCTCAAGAGCCTGTTGCAGCTGCGCCCGCGCCACCTGGCGCCGTCGCTGCCGCGCAACAGCGAGCCGCGTACCGGGCTGTCCATGGGCGAGCACTGCGAGCGGATGGCGCAGGCCTGGGGCATCCGGCGCGACGAACAGGACCGCCTGGCCGTGGCCAGCCACCAGAATCTTGCCGCGGCCTATGCCGAGGGCTGGCAGGACGACCTGCTCACCCCCTTCCTCGGCCTGACCCGCGACCAGAACCTGCGCCCGGACATCGATCTCGACAAACTCGCCGACCTCAAGCCGGTGTTCGACCGCGGGCTGAACGGTACCCTGACCGCGGCCAACTCGACACCGCTGACCGACGGCGCCTCGCTGGTGCTGCTGGCCAGCGAGGACTGGGCCAAGGCCCGCGGCCTGCCGGTGCTGGCCTACTGGCGCGATGGCGAGGCGGCGGCGGTGGATTTCGTCACGGGCCAGGAGGGCCTGCTGATGGCGCCGGTGTACGCGGTGCCGCGGCTGCTGGCGCGCAACGGCCTGAGCCTGCAGGACTTCGACTACTACGAGCTTCACGAGGCCTTCGCCGCCCAGGTGCTGTGCACCCTCAAGGCCTGGGAGGATGCCGACTACTGCCGGGATCGCTTGGGCCTGGCGCAACCGCTGGGGGCCATCGAGCGCAGCCGGATGAACGTCAAGGGCAGCTCCCTGGCCGCCGGCCACCCGTTCGCCGCCACCGGCGGGCGCATCGTCGCCAACCTGGCCAAGCTGCTGGCGGCGGCCGGGCAGGGGCGCGGGCTGATCTCGATCTGCGCCGCCGGCGGCCAGGGTGTGACCGCGATCCTGGAAAGGTAATCCAATAACTGTGGCCGTCTGTCATCGCGGCCACGCGATGTACGCAACTCCATGATTGAGGGCGGCCCCGCCAGTTGGGGCCGCCTTTTTTTTGTGCCTACACCGAGCCCGGCAGGCCGCGAAGTCGGCGTCGAGCCGCCTTACTGCCGCTGCCAGGCCTGCCAGCGCTCGGCGATGGTCTCGCCGTGCTTGCTCCAGTATTTGAAATCCAGGGTCACCTGGCTGTCGCTGTGGGCGCTGGGCAGGTTGTCCGCCAGCACCGCCGGCACCTTGCTCGGGCTCTGCAGGTTGACAGGGGCATAGCCGCTGAGGATGGCGAAGTCGGCCTGGGCTTGCGGGCTGCTGGCGAAACCGAGGAAGCGCTTGGCGGCCCGGGCATTCTTGGCGCCGCGAGGAATCACCAGGAAGTCACCGCTGACCAGGTTCTGCTGCCAGCTGATGCCGACCGGCGCTCCACTCTGCTGCAGGGCACCGACCCGGCCGTTCCAGAACATCCCCAGGCTGGCCTCGCCCGAGGTCAGCAGGCGCTGGGACTCCTCGCCGCTGTCCCACCAGAGGATATCGGCCTTGATCTGCTCGAGCTTGGCGAAGGCGCGGTCCAGGTCCAGCGGGTAGAGGCGCTCGGCGGCAACGCCATCGGCCAGCAGCGCCAGTTCCAGAACGCCAGGGCTCGGCCACTTGTACAGCGCGCGCTTGCCGGGGAAGTTGCGGGTGTCGAACAGCGCCGCCCAGTCCTGGGGCTGCGCGGTGAGTTGCTCGCTGTTGTAGCCGAGGACGAAGGAGAAGTAGAAGGAACCCACGGCGTAGAGGGTAACGAAGCGCGGGTCGATCTGCGTCTGGGCGATCTGCTTGAAGTCCATGGGCTCGAGCAGGCCCTCGCGGCCGGCGCGCAGGGCGAAGTCCGGTTCGACGTCGACCACGTCCCAGGTCACGTCGCCGCTTTCGACCATGGCCTTGAACGCGGCATAGTCGGTGGGGCCGGCCTGCTGAACGGCGATACCGGTTTCCCGGCTGAAAGGCTCCGCCCAGGCTTTCTGCTGGGCGGTCTGAGTCGAGCCGCCCCAGCTGACGAAGGTCAGGCTCTCCTGCGCCTCAGCGACTTGGCTGCCCACCCACAAGGCGCCCAACAGGACGAAAACCGGTCTTGCCAACTTCATAACCAAACCCCCAGCGTGTGCGGCGAATCCATGCTGCGATGGATCGCGTTCTAATTGTGGGATTCGGTATACCAGCATGCCGTAATACATGACTAGACCGGCCGCACATTTATACGATCTGGTTATTACCATCCTGTCGCGGATGCGCATTTTCGCGGCTGAACGAAAAAAGCCAGATCATCGCTGATCTGGCTTTCTGTGCTGCTCAGCTGGGGCTCAGCGGAACGCCGGCACCACGTGCTTGATGAACAGCTCCAGGGACTGCTTCTTTTCCTCGTGGGACAGGCCGTTGTCGGCCCAGAAGCTGAACTCGTCGACGCCCAGTTCCTGGTAGTGGCGGATGCGGGCGATGATCTCCTCGGGGGTGCCGATCATGGTGTTCTTGTGGATGTTCTCCAGCTCGAACTCCGGGCGCTCCTTGAACTTCTCTTCCGGGCTCGGCGCCAGCAGGCCGTTGACCGGGGTCTGCTTGTTGCCGAACCAGGCGTCGAAGGTGCGGTAGAAGCGCGAGATGGCCTTGGCGCCGACCTGCCAGCCTTCCGGGTCATCTTCGCTGTGCACGTGGGTATGGCGCAGCACCATCAGTTGCGGGCGCGGCACCTCGGGGTTGTTGGCCAGGGCGGTCTCGAACTTGTTCATCAGGTCGACCACTTCTTCGTCGCCCTTCATCAGCGGGGTGACCATCACGTTGCAGCCGTTTTTCACCGCGAAGTTGTGCGAGTCGGGGTCGCGAGCGGCGATCCACACGGGCGGGCCCGGTTGCTGTACCGGTTTGGGCGAGGAGGTGGAGCTGGGGAACTTCCAGATCTCGCCGTCGTGGGCGTAGTCGCCCTGCCACAGGGCCTTGACCACCGGGACCATCTCGCGCAGGTGCTGGCCACCCGAGGAGGCCGGCATGCCACCGGCCATGCGGTCGAATTCGTACTGGTAGGCGCCGCGGGCCAGGCCCACTTCCATGCGACCGTTGCTGATCACGTCGAGCAGGGCGCACTCGCCGGCGACGCGGATGGGATGCCAGAACGGCGCGATGATGGTGCCGGCGCCCAGGCGAATGGTCGTGGTCTTGCCAGCCAGGTAGGACAGCAGCGGCATCGGGCTCGGCGAGATGGTGTATTCCATCGCGTGATGCTCGCCGATCCAGACGGTGCTGAAGCCGCCGGCCTCGGCCATCAGGGTCAACTCGGTGAGATTCTCGAACAGTTGACGATGGCTGACTTGCTCGTCGTAGCGCTCCATATGCACGAACAATGAAAACTTCATGGCATTTACCTCGAACCTGTTGCTGAGCGGCCGTAGCCCGGTGGTCGGCCGAAAGGGTGAAGAGCGCGCGGCGCTGCATCGCGGTTGATTCCGCTGCGTCGGGTAGACGGCCAGTAAATGGCTGAGCGGAACGTTGTGTGTTGGTATACCATAATACGCAGTATCCACAAAATTTTTCTGCCCAACGCACCGTACCCAAGGAGAGAGGATGAACATCAAGCAGAAGTTAACCCTGGCGTTCGCGGTGATTGCCTGCGTGCCGGTCATCCTGGTCGCGCTGCTGATCATCCTGAATCTGCGCAGTGAAGCACGCACGGCGTTCCTCGACAGCAGCGCCCGGGAGATCCGCCAGGTCGACAATGCCATGCAGCTGTTCTTCGAGAGCATCCGCCAGAACGTCGATTTTCTCGCCAGTCAGCCGCAGCTCACGGCGATCGACGGCGACCTCAAGCGCTATATCGCCGCCGACGCCGCGCAGGTCGAGATGGGCGCGCAGGACCAGCGGGTATTCGAGTTGTTCGCCGCCCTGGCCGCCAGTCATCCGGCCTACGCCTACCTGTCCCTGGGCACCCGCGAGGGCGGCTATGTGTTCTGGCCGGGCGATCCGAACCTGAGCAACTACGACCCGCGCACGCGTCCCTGGTACCAGGCCGCCATGGCCGAGCCGGGCAAGACCCGGCGCACCGCGGCCTACTATTGGGCGGCGGACGATGTGGTGCTGGTCAGCACGGTGCGCAGCTTCGCCAACCGCCTGGGCAGCCCGGGTGGGGTGGTGAATATCGATGTGTCGCTCAAGCAGCTGACCGACCTGGTCAAGCAGATCAAGCTGGGTGACAGTGGCTATCTGCTGCTGATGGAAGACAACGGTACCGTGCTGGTGGACCCGAGCGAGCCGGCGCACAACTTCAAGCGCCTCGCGGAGCTGGGCGGTGGCTACAGCGAGCTGGCCCGGGCCGAGCAGGGCCTGGTGGAAGTGCAGATCGATGGCCAGCGCTATATGGCCAATGTGTGGCCGTCCGAACAGCTGGGCTGGCGTTTCGTTGGCCTGATTCGCCAGGACGAGGTGTTCGGTTCCGCCACCCGCCTGGCGTGGCTGATCGCCGCCATCGCCCTGGCCCTGGCCGTGCTGTTCGCCTTCGTCGGCGCCTGGTTCGCCGGCCTGATCGTCCGTCCGATCCGCTCGGTGGCGGGTGGCCTGGAGGGCATCGCCCAGGGCGACGGCGACCTGACCGGCAGCCTGGCGGTGCGCGGTGCGGATGAAACCGCGCAGTTGGCCGGCTGGTTCAACCAGTTCCTCGGCAGCATCCGCCAGCTGATCCAGCGCATCGGCCAGGCGGCGGGGCAGATTCACAGCAGTTCCGGCAGCTCCAGCGAGGTGGCCGGGGAGATGGCCGAGGTGGCGGCGCGCCAGCGTGAGGCGGTGGACATGGTGTCCACCGCCTTCCATGAGATGGTCATGACCGCCAATGAGGTTGCGCGTTCCTGCACCCAGGCCGCCGAGTCCGCCGACAGCGGACAGCGCCAGGCCCATGCCGGGCAGCGGCAGATCGACGAGGCGGTCGAGCGGGTCAACCGTCTGAGCGGCGAGATTCAGCAGTCGGCCGGCGCCATGCGCCAACTGGAGCAGGACAGCCAGGATATCCAGTCGATCCTCGGCACCATCCGCTCGATCGCCGAGCAGACCAACCTGCTGGCGCTCAATGCGGCCATCGAAGCCGCCCGCGCCGGTGAGCAGGGCCGCGGTTTCGCAGTGGTCGCCGATGAGGTGCGCGCCCTGGCCAAGCGCACCGCCGACTCCACCGAGGAAATCGATGGCCTGCTCGGCGGCCTGGCGCGGCGCACCCAGCAGATGGGCACGCAGATGCAGGGCAGCCTCGAGGTGTCGCAGCTGACGGTGGCCTCGATCAGCCAGGCGAGTGCCAGTTTCGAGCGGATTCGCGATGCGGTGGATGTGATTCGCGACATGAACACCCAGATCGCCACGGCCGCCGAGGAGCAGCATCAGGTGGCCGAAGACATCAACCGGCACATCAGCCAGATCCACGCCGATGCCCGCCTGGTGGCAGACCTGGCCGGGACCACCAGCGTGGATGCCAAGACCCTGGCGGGCCTGTCCGAGGAGCTGAGCGCGCTGATCCGGCGCTTCAAGACCTGAGGTGTGTCGCGCCCGGGGCCGGATCGCGCCAGCCCCGGGCGGGTATCAAGGGGGGAAGGCTCAGGCGAAGGCGGGCAGGGCGCCCATCTTGCCGCGGCAATAGACCATGGGCGCGACTTCCTGCTCCGGCACGATCAGGTTCTTCACCGCGCCGACCAGGATGGCGTGGTCGCCGCCTTCGTACTCGCGCCACAGCTCGCACTCGATGATCGCGGTGGCGTTGCGCAGGATCGGGTTGCCCAGTTCGCTGAGGCTCCACTCGATGCCCTTGGCCTTGTCGCTGCCCTTGCGGGCGAAGGCGTAGGCCTCGCCCTGCTGCTCGGCGGACAGCAGGTGAATGGCGAAGCGCTGGCTCTTGATCAGCGCCGGGTAGGAGTCGGAGCTGTAGTTGGGGCAGAACAGCACCAGGGCCGGGTCCATGGACAGCGAACTGAAGGCGCTGGCGGTGAGGCCGACGATGCCGCCGTTATCGTCCAGGGTGGTGATCACGGTGACGCCGGAGGGGAAGGAGCCCATGACGTGTTTGTAGGCAGTTGCGTCGATCATCTCGAGTACCTCGGCAGAGCGTGGCTGCGACCGGCAGCCATGGTGGGGCTGGCATCGCCGGCTTGTTCCGGCGATTCGATGTGGATGATGGTATACCGTAATACAGTGTTCGCAAGAATTATTTGTGGTCGGCGGCGAACGGTCGTCCGCTGCTGATCGGCTCGGCCAGGGCCGGTTGACTAGGGGGCGGGAACGGGGCCGAAGCCAGGCGCCTGCATCGGGGCCGGAAACACACAGCCCCTTGGCCTGGGCGGCAGGCGCAAGGGGCTGCGGGGATCGGCCGGCGCAGTGGCGCGCTGGCCGGGAGTCGACTGCCGCGGTGCGTCAGCCGCCGAACGTCAGGGTTTCCACCACTTCCAGGTCGTAGCCGGTCAGGCCGGCGTACTTCAGCGGCGCGCCGAGGTGGCGCAGCTTGCCGACGCCGATGTCCTGGAGGATCTGCGCGCCGGTGCCGACCTCCGAGTAGATGCGCGACTGCGAGCGGTTGAACTGCTGGCGTGGCTGGGTCAGTTGCGGCACGCGTTCCAGCAGGGCCTGGGACGACTCGTTGTTGGCCAGCACCACCACCACGCCGCGACCTTCCTCGGCGACCTTCTGCAGCGCCGCCCACAGCGTCCAGTTCTGCGGGCCGGTGTACTCGGCGCCGACCAGGTCGCGCAGCGGGTCGATCACGTGCACGCGCACCAGGGTCGGCTCGTCGCGCTCGATCTCGCCCATCACCATGGCCATGTGCACGCCGCCTTCGATGCGGTCCTCGTAGGTGATCAGGCGGAAGTCGCCGTGCACCGTGGGCAGCTCGCGCTCGCCGATGCGGGTCACGGTGTGTTCGGTGCTCAGGCGGTAGTGGATCAGGTCGGCGATGGTGCCGATCTTGATGCCGTGCTGGGCGGCGAACTTCTCCAGGTCGGGGCGACGGGCCATGCTGCCGTCCTCGTTCATCACCTCGACTATCACCGACGCCGGGCTGAAGCCGGCCAGGCGCGCCAGGTCGCAGCCGGCCTCGGTGTGCCCGGCGCGGTTGAGCACGCCACCGTCGCGGGCGCGCAGGGGGAAGATATGCCCGGGTTGCACCAGGTCTTCGGCCTTGGCGTCCGGCGCCACGGCGGCCAGCACGGTGCGCGCGCGGTCGGCGGCGGAGATGCCGGTGGTCACCCCAGTGGCGGCCTCGATGGAGATGGTGAAGGCGGTGGAGAAGGCGCTGCCGTTGCTCGGCACCATCTGCTCCAGGCCGAGGCGCTGGCAGTGCTCGTCGGTCAGGGTCAGGCAGATCAGGCCGCGCGCCTCGCGGGCCATGAAGTTGATCGCGGCCGGTGTGCAGGCTTCTGCGGCCAGTAGCAGGTCGCCCTCGTTCTCGCGGTCCTCGTCGTCGACCAGCAGGACCATCTTGCCCTGGCGGAAGTCTTCGATGATTTCTTCGATGCTGTTGAATGCCATGCCAATGCTCTCAGGGTTTGCGATGGGTAGCGGTTGTTCGACAGGCCGTATGGTATACCATATTACGAAATTCTGACGAGCACCCGAGGTAAAGATGAAGGCTTACTGGATTGCCCATGTCGATGTGACCGACCCCGAGCAGTATGGCGAATACAGCTGCCGGGCGCCGGCAGCCATCGCCCAGCACGGCGGGCGGATCCTGGCCCGGGGTGGGCGCGCCGAGGCGCTGGAGGGGCGGGCGACGCCGCAGCGCAGCGTGGTCATCGAATTCGCGTCCTACGAGCAGGCCCTGGCCTGCTACCGCTCGGCCGAGTACCAGGACGCCTGCGGCCACCGCCAGGGTGCGGCCCTGGCCGAGGTGATCATAGTCGAGGGCTGCGTACCCTGACCCCGTGCGGCGGCGACTGCTTCAGCGGATGAAGTGCACCTTGCCGGTGTCGTCGTTGCCGACGTAGATGCCGTAGACCCCGGCCTGGCGCTCCTCGATGTAGCGCTCGAGAATCTGCCGGATCGCCGGGTAGTAGATGCTCTCCCAGGGGATTTCGTCCGGGGCGAAGAAGCGGTAGTCGAGGGTCTCCGGGCCGAACTGGCCGGTCGCTTCCAGCACCGTCGCGCGGAAGATGATGTACACCTCGCTGATCTTCGGCACGCTGAAGATCGAATAGGGGCAGAGGATCTCGGCGCGCACCCCACTCTCCTCCCACACCTCGCGCAAGGCGGCTTCCTCGGTGGTCTCGCCGCGCTCCATGAAGCCGGCCGGCAGGGTCCAGGTGCCGGGGCGCGGCGCGATGGCGCGCTGGCACAGCAGGTACTTGCCGTCCCGCTCGATGATGCAGCCGGCGATGATCTTCGGGTTCTCGTAGTGGATGTAGCCGCAGCCCGCGCACATCAGGCGCTCGTGGGTGTCGCCGGGTGGTGCCTGTCGGTTCAGGCCGTCGCCACCACATTGCGGACAGAAGCGCGGGGCTGTCATGGGGTCAGCGTCCGATGCGCGGGTCGTTGAGGGCGATGGGCGATGCGATCTCGCGCAGCTTGCCCGGCTCCTCCTGCTTGGACTTCAGGTAGTCCAGGGCCACCTTGGCCGCGGCGCGTACGTGGTCCACCGAGGCCTGGTGGGCGGCCTGTGGGTCGCCGCTCTTAATTGCCTCGACGATGCGTTCCATTTCCTGGTTGCTGCTGCCGCGGCGGTTGGTCTGGGACACCGAGGTGGCGCGCAGGTAACTGATGCGGGCCTGCAACTGGCGCAGCTGGGTCGCCGCGATGTGGTTGCCCGAGCCCTCCAGCAGCACGTCGTAGAAGCCCTGCACGGACTCGAGCACCTGCTGCAGTTCGCCTTCCTCGAGGACCTTGCGGTTCGCCTCCAGGGCGCGCTCCAGGGCGCGAATGTCCTTGGCCTTGGCATTGAGGGTGAACAGCTGGACGATCAGACCTTCGAGCACGCAGCGCAGCTCGTAGATGTCGCGGGCATCCTCCAGGGTGATGATGGCCACGCGCGGGCCCTTGGCGTCGGCGAACTCCACCAGCCCTTCCGACTCCAGGTGACGCAGGGCTTCGCGCACAGAGGTGCGGCTGACCCCCAGGCGGTCGCAGAGGTCGCGTTCCACCAGGCGGTCGCCGGGCAGCAGCTGGAAGTTCATGATGGCGCTGCGCAGCTTGTCCAGCACGATCTCGCGCAGGGTGACCGGGTTGCGATTGACCTTGAAGCTATCGTCGAGAGGCAAGCGTTTCATGGGTTCCGCTCTGGTTGGGACTGTCCGTAAAAAAGCAAAAAGCACCCAGATCGCTGGATCGAGGGTGCTCGGAATGTTTGCTTCAGGCCTGGGTTTAGGCTTGGCTTTCGGCATCAGCCTCGGCGAAGGCTTCGCGGGCGATGCGGAAACTGTCCACGGCAGCGGGTACGCCGCAATAGATGCCGACCTGTAGCAGGATCTCGCGAATCTGCTCACGGCTGAGACCGTTGCGCAAGGCGCCACGGATATGCAGCTTCAGCTCATGCGGGCGATTGAGCGCCGAAATCATGGCCAAGTTTATCATGCTGCGTTCGGCCAGGGATAAGCCGTCGCGGCCCCAGACATGGCCCCAGCAGTACTCGGTGACCAGCTCCTGCAGGGGGCGGTTGAAGTCGTCGGCGTTGTCGATCGACTTGCTGACATAGGCCTCGCCCAGCACCTGGGTGCGGATCGCCAGCCCCTTTTCGTACTTTTCGTTGCTCATGGCGCTCTCCTCGGATGCGGGCCTACAGCCCGCCCATCAGGGTGTATTTGATTTCCAGGTAGTCCTCGATGCCGTACTTGGAGCCTTCGCGGCCCAGGCCCGAGGACTTGATGCCGCCGAAGGGCGCGACCTCGGTGGAGATCAGCCCTTCGTTGATGCCGACCATGCCATATTCCAGGGCTTCGCTCATGCGCCAGGCGCGGCCCAGGTCACGGGTGTAGCAATAGGCGGCCAGGCCGTACTCGGTGTCGTTGGCCAGTTGCACGGCTTCGGCCTCACTGCTGAAGCGGAACACGGCGGCCAGGGGGCCGAAGGTTTCCTCGCGGGCGACCTTCATCTCCGTGGTCAGGTCGGCCAACACGGTCGGCTGGAAAAAGCCGTTGCCCAGGGAGTGGCGCTCGCCGCCGCAGAGCAGGCGCGCGCCCTTGCCCAGGGCGTCCTGCACGTGCTCCTCGACCTTGGCCACGGCACGCTCGTTGATCAGCGGGCCCTGGTTGACCCCGTCGGCGAAGCCGTCGCCGACCTTGAATTCGGCGACCCGCTCGGCCAGACGGCTGACGAAGGCCTCGTAGATACCGTCCTGAACCAGGAAGCGGTTGACGCAGACGCAGGTCTGCCCGGCATTGCGGTATTTGGCGATCAGCGCGCCCTCGACCGCGCGCTCCAGGTCGGCGTCGTCGAAGACGATGAACGGTGCGTTACCGCCCAGCTCCAGGGAGACCTTTTTCAGCGTGCTCGCGCACTGGGCCATGAGCAGCTTGCCAATGTTGGTGGAGCCGGTGAACGACAGCTTGCGCACTTCGGCGCTGGCGGTCAGCTCGCCACCGATGGCCACGGCATCGCCGGTGATGACGTTGAATATGCCGGCCGGGATGCCCGCCTGCTCGGCCAGGGCGGCCAGGGCCAGGGCGGAGAAGGGGGTCTCCGGGGCCGGCTTGACGATGCAGGGACAGCCCGCCGCGAGGGCCGGGCCGGCCTTGCGGGTGATCATCGCGGCGGGGAAATTCCAGGGGGTGATGGCGGCCACCACGCCGATTGGCTCCTTGCTCACGACGATGCGGGCATCGCCCTTGTGGCTGGGGATGGTGTCGCCGTAGATGCGTTTGGCCTCTTCGGCGAACCACTCGATGAAGCTGGCGGCGTAGAGAATCTCGCCCTTGGCCTCGGCCAGCGGCTTGCCCTGCTCCAGGGTGAGGATCTCCGCCAGGGCGTCGGCATGCTCCAGCATCAGCGCGTGCCAGCGCTTGAGGATGGTGCTGCGCTCCTTGGCGGTGCGCGCGCGCCAGGCCGGCCAGGCGGCATTGGCGGCGGCGATGGTGCGCTGGGCCTCGGCGCTGCCCATGTTCGGCACCCGGCCGATCAGGGCGCCGTTGGCCGGGTTGAAGATGTCCTGCTGGGTGCCGTCCTGGGCGTCACACCATTGCCCGTCGATGAAGGCCTGCTGGCGGAACAGGTGTGTGGCTGCTGGGGTCATGTCGGCTCCGGAAATAAAAAAGGGGCCGCCACCAGGGTGAACGGCAGGCGACCCCAAAAAAGATGTCAGGTGGTCTCGATCAGGCGATGGCAGGCAGGGCGCCCAACTTGCCGCGGTGGTAGACCATCGGGGTCAGCTCGACCTCGGGGATGATCAGGTTCTGCACGGCGCCGACCATAATGGCGTGGTCGCCGCCCTCGTACTCGCGCCACAGCTCGCACTCGATGATCGCGGTGGCCTTGCTCAGCAGCGGGTTGCCCAGCGCGCTGAGCTGCCAGTCGATGCCCTTGGCCTTGTCCTTGCCTTTGCCGGCGAAGGCGTAGGCCTCCGCCTGCTGTTCGGCGGACAACAGGTGGATGGCGAAGCGTTTGCTGGCCCGCAGCACCGGGTAGGAGTCCGAGGCGTAGTTGGGGCAGAACAGCACCAGCGCCGGGTCAATCGACAGGGCGCTGAAGGCGCTGGCGGTGATGCCGACGATGCCGCCGTCCGCGTCGAGGCAGGTGATCACCGTGACCCCCGAGGGAAACGAGCCCATCACTTCTTTGTAAATGCCTGGTTCGATCATCTTTGACTACCTATATGTTGCCGGTCGTGTGCGCTTCAGCGCATCACGAAGGGGTCGGCCATGGGGCTTTGCGAGAGGTTGATCCACACCGTTTTCTGCTCGGTGTAGGCGAGCACCGAGTCGATGCCGCTCTCGCGGCCGTAGCCGCTGTTCTTGAAACCGCCGATCGGCGCCATGGCCGAGACGGCGCGGTAGGTGTTGACCCAGATGATCCCCGAGCGCACGTCACGGGCCAGGCGGTGGGCGCGGCCCAGATCGCGGGTCCAGATGCCGGCGGCCAGGCCGAACTGCGAGTCGTTGGCGATGGCCAGGGCCTCGGCCTCGTCCTTGAAGCGGATCACCGAGGCGACCGGGCCGAACACCTCTTCCTGCATGATCTTCATCGAGTTGCTGTCGCACTCGAACAGGGTCGGCTCGTAGTACCAGCCGTTGCCCTCGATCTGCGGACGCTTGCCGCCCAGGCGCAGGGTCGCGCCTTCGGCCAGGGCGTCGGCGACCAGGCCCTCGACCACCGCCAGCTGCTGCGCGGTGGCCATGGGGCCCATCTCGCTGTTGTCATCCTGCGGGTTGCCGATGCGGATGCGACGGGCGCGCTCGATCAGGCGCTCGACGAATTCGTCGTAGATCTCGTCCTGCACCAGCAGGCGCGAGCCGGACACGCAGCTCTGTCCCGAGGCGGCATAGATGCCGGCTACCGCGCCGTTGATGGCGCTGTCCAGGTCGGCGTCGGCGAAGATGATGTTCGGCGACTTGCCGCCCAGCTCCAGGGACAGCTTGGCGAAGTTCTCGGCGCTGCTGCGCACCACGTGGCGGGCGGTGGAGGCGCCGCCGGTGAAGGCGATCTTGCGCACCAGCGGGTGGCGGGTCAGCGCCGCGCCGGTGCTCGGTCCGTAGCCGGTCACGACGTTGACCACGCCCGGCGGGATGCCGGCTTCGAGGGCCAGGCGCGCCAGCTCCAGAATGGTTGCGGAGGCATGCTCCGAGGGCTTGAGCACCACGGTGTTGCCGGCGGCCAGGGCCGGGGCCAGCTTGATCGCGGTGAGGTACAGCGGGCTGTTCCAGGGAATGATCCCGGCTACCACGCCCAGCGGCTCGAGCACGGTGTAGCCGAACATGTCGGTCTTGTCCAAGGGCAGGGTGCCACCCTCGAGCTTGTCGGCCAGGCCGGCGGTGTAGTGGAAGAACTCCGGCAGGTAGCTGACCTGACCGCGGGTCTCGCGGATCAACTTGCCGTTGTCGCGGCTTTCCAGCTGGGCCAGCTGTTCCTTGTTCTCGGCGATCAGGTCACCCAGGCGGCGCAACAGCTTGCCGCGGGCGGTGGCGGTCAGGTTGCGCCAGTCCGGGCCCTCGAAAGCCTTCTGCGCCGCCTGGACGGCGCGCTCGACGTCGGCTTCATCGGCGTCGGGCAGCTCTGCCCAGGGCTCGGCGAGCGCCGGGTTGAGGCTCTGGAAGGTCTTGCCGGACAGGGCATCTAGCCACTGACCGTCGATGCACATGCGAAAGCGTTCGAGGCTCATGCAAGGATCTCCTTAACGGGGTGCGGAGTGGGCTGGGTGCGCTCGAGGAAGTCGAGCAGCAGCTGGTTGACCAGGCGCGGCGATTCCACCGGCATCATGTGCCGCTGTTCCTCCAGTATGGCGGCCCGGGCTCCGGTAATCCGCTCGGCCAGCTGTTCGGCCATCTCGGGCGTCGAGCCCGCGTCCAGCGAACCGGTGGCGACCAGCGTCGGCACCTGGATGCACGACAGCGCGTCGGCGCCGAACATGTCCTGGGTGGCGAACAGCCTGTAGGTGGTCAGGTAGCCTTGCGGGTCGTTGTTCGCCAGGGTTTGCCGGATGGCGGCGACCTGTGCCGGGTTGGCGGCCAGGTACTCGCGGCTGAACCAGCGGGTCAGGGCGGCTTCGACGTTGGCCGCCGGGCCGTGCTCGGCGACCTGGCTGGTGCGCTCGATCACCCCGGCGCGCTGCTCGGCGTTGCGGTTGAACACGCTGTTGAGCACCGCCAGGCCGTTGAGGCGCGTCGGGTGCTGCAGGGCGAAGGCCCGCGCCACCAGTCCGCCCATGGAAAACCCCACCACCACCGCCTGGGGCAGGTCGAGGTGGTCGAGCAGCTCCAGCAGCTGTTCGGCATAGGCCGGTAGCTCGGTATCCGCCGGCGGCAGCGGACTGGAACCGTGGCCGAGCATGTCATAGGCGATCACGCGGAAGTGCGGGGCCAGGCCGACGATCTGCCCGCCCCACATTTCCTTGTTCAGGCCGACCCCGTGGATCAGCACCACGGGTTGGCCTTGGCCGGTCGCCAGGTAGCTGGTGCCGGCCGGGGTCTGTTCAGCGGTGAGCCGAATCATGGGTTGCTCCTGCGCGCGCCGTCCAATTACTGGGCTTGCTCAGCGGCCAGTTCTTCCAGATCGATGTAGCGGTTGCCGATACGCGGGTGCAGGCGGCCACCGTCGGAGGCGCCCAGGACCACCACGATCTCGTCGGCGCGCGGTGCGTCCTCGATCTGCATTTCCAGGGTGACGTAGTGCGAGCGCGCGCCTTCGTCGTCCTTGTGCATCATCGGGATCTGGATGGAGGTGCCCGGGCCGCCACGCTTGTTGGTGAAGCTCAGGTAGCTCTTGGCGTTCACCGCCTGGCGGTAGTGGTTGCCGAAGCGCAGGTTGTGGATCACCGCGGAGGCGTGTTCGATCTCGCCGTCGGCGCCGACCACGGCGGCCTTGCCGTAGGCCTCGATCTTCTCGGCGCCACCGATGGCGTCGACCAGGCGTTGGACCATCAGCGCGCCGAGCTCGGAGCAGTTGGCCTTGATTTCCGTGCGCAGGTCTTCGACGAAGCCACGGCCGGACCAGGGGTTCTTCATCACCACGGCCAGGCCGACCATGGTGACCGGCTTGTCGGTGGCCTTGCCACCTTCGATAAGGGTTTCTTCCACGTAGCTGACGATCTTGCGGATTTCAAAGCTCATTAGGCTCTCCTGGGCTGCGGATGGGGCGTAATCGCCGTAGTCGTATTATGGTATACCATAAGACTAGCGTGGCAAGTCAAGCGATCCAGTGGCCCTGCGCCGCTGGCGGCTTGGCTAGAAGCGGGAGCGATCACCGCGAGCTGAATTTTCTCGGGTCAAGTGCTTTGCTTCTGTATTCCGGTCTATGGTATACCATATGACAAGCGAATGTTGCTGCATCCACTGCGGTCGCATTCGGGCGCTGCCGGAGTGACCGAGGACGACTGCCATCGTCTGAGGAAACTCAACGCCCGAGCGGTTGCAGGCGACATTGGCGACAAGCACTTCTATGTGTGTCCCATACAAAAATAAGGAGGAGGCGCGCTCGTGAGCGAACATCCTATGCAAGGCTCTCAGCGTCTGTTCGCAGGCGTAAATCCGACGATGGCCATCTCATCCCTGGTGATGGTGCTGGTCTTCGTGCTGTTCACCGTGTCCTTCAGTGAACTGGCCAACAGTCTCTATACCGGCGCCAAACAGTGGATCGAAAGCTCCCTGGGCTGGTACTACGTGGCCGTGGTCAGTGGCGTGCTGTTCTTCACCTTCTGGGTCGGACTCAGCCGCTTCGGCAACCTGCGTCTGGGCCGCGACGACGAGCGTCCGGAATTCAGCAACTTCTCCTGGTTCGCCATGCTGTTCAGCGCCGCGGTCGGTACCGGCCTGCTGTTCTGGAGCATCGCCGAGCCGCTGATGCACATGCAGGGCAACCCCTTCATGGAGATGGCCGGCGTCGCCGCCAACACGCCGGAAGCGGCGCAGATCGCCCTGCGCGTGACCATGTTCCATTGGGGCCTGCACGGCTGGAGCATCTACATCATCGTCGGCCTGATCCTGGCCTACTTCACCTATCGGCATAACCTGCCGCTGACCGTGCGTTCGGCGCTGTATCCGCTGATCGGTGAGCGTATCTATGGCCCGATCGGCCATGCGGTCGACCTGCTGGCGATCTTCAGCACCCTGTTCGGTACCGCCACCACCCTCGGCCTGGGCGTGTCGCAGATGAACGCCGGCCTGAACTACATGTTCGGCATCGAGATCTCCACCACCAATCAGCTGATCCTCATTTCGGCTACCGCGGTGGTCGCCACCCTCTCGGCGGTGTCCGGGGTGCGCAAGGGCATCCTCTGGCTCAGCGAGTGGAACATCCGCCTGAGCAGCATCCTGTTCCTGTTCCTGCTGCTGGCAGGGCCGACCGTGTTCCTCCTCGGTCTGTACGCCACCAGCCTGGGCGACTACCTGGCCACCTTCATCCCCATGGGCATGTGGACCGATTCCAACCCCGAGCGTCAGTGGCAGGGCTGGTGGACCATCTTCTATTGGGGCTGGTGGCTGTCCTGGGGCCCGTTCGTCGGCATGTTCATCGCCCGCATCTCCCGTGGTCGCACCGTGCGCCAGGTGGTCCTGGGCGGCATGCTCGCCTCGACCCTGGGCGCCTTCCTGTGGATCGTGATCATGGGCGGTACCGGCGTGTCGCTGCAGCTGGCCGGCGCCATCGACCTGAACGCCGTGGCCAACTCGGACGTGACCATGGTGCTGTACAAGACCATCGAGGGGCTGAACGTGTCCTGGGCGACCATGGCCATGGCCGGCCTGGCTACCCTGATGATCGTCAGCTGGTTCGTCACCTCGGCCGACTCGGCCACCCTGGTGATCTGCACCATCCTGTCCATGGGCAACCAGAACCCGCCGCAGCGCTTCCGCATCATCTGGGGTCTGGGCCTGGGTGCGCTGGCCGGTGTGCTGTTGCTGGCCGGCGGCCTGAAGGGCCTGCAGGCGGCGACCATCGCCGCGGCGCTGCCGTTCTCCGTGGTGTTGCTGGTGATCTGCTACAGCCTGGTGCGGGCACTGCACCAGGAAGAGCGCGAGTCGCTCTGCGTGCGGGAGGCCCAGGGCGCCTGAGTTCTGGGCGCCCCAGCCTTCGGCTGATTGAGTGAGTCGGCGCGCGAGACCTTCTATCGGTGTATCGAGGGGCTCGCGCGTCGCATCGTTTCAGATGGCGGGGTAGAGTAACGGCGCTTGCCAACCCCTGACGGGCCTGCGGACGCAAGTCATCGGGGCCCGCCGGTTCGACAAGGACGCTGGCATGAGCCTGGAAACACACCTGCTGTTCCTTTTCTGCGTGGCCCTGGCCACCTTCGCCCAGTGCCTGACCGGCTTCGCCTTCGGCCTGATCCTCATCGGCCTGGTCGCCGTCCTGCAGCTGCTGCCGCTCGGTGAAGTGGCGGTGGTGATCAGCATCCTCACTTTGGGCAATGCCCTGGTCACGGTGGCCGGCCCCAAGCCGCAGCTGGACCGCACGATTCTCACGCCCCTGTTGATCAGCAGCCTGCTCGGCGTGTGCCTCGGCATCTGGGGGCTGGGCGCCCTGGACGGCCGGCAGATCGCCTGGCTGCGCCTGCTGCTGGGCGGGGTGATCATCCTCGCCAGTCTGATGCTGGTGCTGCAGAGCAAGCCGCGCGAGCAGCCTTCTTCCTTCTCGGCGTACTGGGTCGCCGGTGGCCTCTGCGGCGTGCTCAACGGCCTGTTCTCCAGCGGCGGACCGCCGATCGTCTACCACCTGTATCGCCAGCCCCTGGCCTACGAGCTGATCCGCAATACCCTGATCACCGTATTCGCCTGCAACGCGGCCATGCGTCTGGGGCTGGTCACGGTCCAGGGTCAGCTGTCGCTGGACACCCTGTGGCTCAGCGCCGAGGCCCTGCCGTTGGTCATGCTGCTCAGTTGGCTGGTGCGCCGCTATCCGCCGAAGCTGTCGCTGCGGGCGGTGCGGCTTCTGGTGTTCGTGTTGCTGCTCCTGGCCGGCGGCAGCCTGATCGCCGAGGCGGTGCCGGAACTGCTGGCTCTGTATCGAGGCTGAGCGCGGCTCAGTTCTCGTTCCGTTCGCGGCTCAGCAGCGCCGCCTTGCGCTCGACGCCCCAGCGATAGCCGCCCAGGGCGCCGTTGGCGCCGACCACCCGGTGGCACGGCACCAGCAGGCCGAGCGGGTTGCTGGCGCAGGCGCGGGCCACGGCGCGCGGGTGGCTGTCCAGGGCGGCGGCCAGTTCGCCATAGCGCCGGGTCTGGCCCGCCGGGATCTGCCGCAGCGCCTGCCACACCCGTTGCTGGTAGGCGGTGCCGCGAAGGTCCAGGGGCAGCCGGGCGGCGCGCTCGGGCTCTTCGATCTGCCGTACCACCTGGCGCAGCCAGTCGCCCAGGCCGGGGTCGTCGCGCTGCAGCTCGGCGGCGCTGAAGCGTTGCTGCAACTCCGACTCCAGCTGTGCGGCGTTGTCGCCGAACAGCAGGGCGCACACGCCCTTGGCGCTGCTGGCCAGCAGCAGCTGGCCGAGGGGGCAGGGGGCGATGGCGTAGCGCAGCCGCTCGCCTTCGCCGCGCCGACGGCGTTGCGCCGGGCTCAGGGCCTCGCGCGCTTCGTAGAGGGCGCGGGTGCCGGAATAACCGGTGGCCAGCGCCGCCTCCAGCACCGAGTCGGCCTCGGGCAGGCGGGCCTCCAGCTCGGCGCGGCGCCGGGCCTTGAGCCAGGCCCTGGGAGTCAGCCCGGTGCGGGCCTTGAAGGCGCGCACCAGGTGCGAGGGCGACAGGCCGATGCGTGCGGCCAGTTGTTCCAGGGTCGGCGCCGGCTCCAGTTCGCTGAGCAGGCGGCAGGCCGCGGCGACCAGTGCATCCAGCTGCTCGGCCGGGCTGGCACCGCGGGGCGAGCAGCGCCGGCAGGGGCGGTAGCCGGCGGCCTCGGCGCAGGCCGGGTCGGCATGGAAGCTGACGTTGGCGCGCAGCGGCCGCCGCGCCGGGCAGCTCGGCCGGCAGTAGATGCCGGTGGAGCGCACGGCGAAGACGAACTGGCCGTCGCGCGCGGCGTCGCGGGCGCAGACGGCCTGCCAGCAGAGGTCGGGATCGAGCATGGCGCGGCTCCTGGGGGCTATGGCTCGATTGTCGGCGCTGGCGCCAATCCCGCCAATCCGAATCGCACTTTCAAATCGCCGGTGGCTCGTTCACTGCCAGTCGAGCGTCAGCGCTTCCTGCCAGGCGAAGCGTTCGAAGTGGCTGGCCACCACGTGCTTGAGCTTGTCGAGCTGCTCCACTTCGGCGGCCTGCACGCTCAGGCGCAGTCCATCGTCGTCGGCGGTCAGCAGGGCGAGGCCGAATGGGAACTCGATACGTCCCTGCTGCTGGTCGAAGCTGGTCGGGATCTTGTGGGCGAAGTGCTTGCACAGGCGGCCGATATAGCGGGCTGGCGTGGTGGTGGCGACATGGGCGGTGGCGGTCAGGGGCATGGGATCTCCAGAAACGGGTGGTGCAGGCGCGCGGGGGCGCGGCTGCCGGGGCTCAGTAGCCGACGGTAAAGCGCTGGCGGACGTGTTGCGGCTGCTCCAGTTCGTCGATGATGGCCACGGCCAGGTCGGCCACGGTGATGTTCGCCGGCGCCTCGCCGTTCATCAGCAGCTGGTCGCCGCCGATGCGGAACTGGCCGCTGCGCGCGCCCGGTTGCAGCAGCGCTGGCGGCGAGATGAAGCTCCAGTCCAGCGCAGTTTCCGCCTGGATCAGCTCGAGGGCCTGGCGCGCGCCTTCGGCGCCTTCCTTGTATTCGGCGGGGAAGTCCGGGGTGTCGATCAGCTGCAGGCCCGGGGCGACATACAGGCTGCCGGCGCCGCCGACCACCAGCAGGCGCTGGATATCGGCTTGCCGGGTCGCCGCATAGATCGCCCGGGTGCCCTGGACGAACCGCTCGCGAATGTTCGCCTGGCCCCAGCCGGGGTTGAAGGCGTGGACCACCGCATCATGGCCGCGCAGGGCCGCGGCCAGCGCCTCGGTGTCATAGGCATCGGCAGCCACGGCATTCAGCGCCGGGTGCGCGGGCAGCTTCTGCGGCTGGCGGACCAGGCCGGTGACCAGGTGGCTACGGTTCAGGGCCTCCTGCAGAACGGCGGCGCCGACGAAGCCGCTGGCGCCGATCAGGGCGATGTTCATGGGTGTCTCCTCGGGTGATTTTCGTCGAGGGAGATAATCGCAGCTGGATAAAGGTCGGAAAAATAGGCTAAAAACGCTTTAACTATTAAGCAGGGCTAATTAATGGAACAGCTCAAGCGCATGGCGATCTTTGCCACGGTGGTCGAGCGCGGCTCCATGGTGGCCGCCGCCGAGGTGCTTGGCATGACCCCCTCTGCGGTCAGCCAGCAGATCCGCAAGCTGGAGGACGGTACCCAGGTCAGTCTGCTGCACCGCACCACCCGCAAGCTGACCCTGACCGAGGCCGGCGCCACTTTTTACCAGAGTTGCGCCCAGGTGCTGGCCCTGGCCCAAGAGGCCGAGCAGCGGCTGGCCGAACTGCGCGATGCGCCGGTCGGCGAGCTGCGCATCGCCGCCCCGGTGGGCTTTGCCGGCGGACCCATCTGCGCGGCCCTGGCGCCGCTGTTGCAGGCGCACGGCGGGTTGAGCCTGCAACTGTTCTTTCACGACGAGCCGATCGATATGGTGGAACAGCGCATCGACCTGGCGATTCGGGTCGGCAGTCAGCCGGACTCCAGCCTGGTGGCGCGACATATCGGCGATGCGCGCATGCTGCTGTGTGCGGCGCCGAGCTACCTGGCGCGGCGGGCACCGATCGGCCGCCCCGCCGACCTGGTCGGCCTCGACTGGCTGACCTTGAACACCGATGCCCGCTTCAACACCCTCAGCCTCCAGGGGCCGGCGGGCGAGCAGGAGAAGCTGCGCATCGAAAGCCGGGTCGGCTGCAACAACATCCTCGCGGTGCGCCAGTTCACCCTGGCCGGGATGGGCGTGTCGCTGCAGCCGGCGCATGAGGTACGCGCGGAATTGGCGGCTGGCAGCCTGCGCGATCTCCTGCCTGGCTGGCACTTGCCATCCCTGGGGATCTATCTGGTCACCCCGCGCCGCGACGCCCAGCCGGCCAAGGTGCGCTATGCCATCGAGGCGCTGCGACAGCTTTTGTTGCGAGATTGAGCATCCGCCGTCGGGTAATGGTCGCGTCAGGGTGGGTTATGGGCGCCGATTGCCGTATAAGGGGCGGCACACGCGAATTGGGCAACACAGGACCCGCGATCAAAGCCGATGAAGACACCAAAACGTATTGAACCCCTGGTCGAGGATGGTCTGGTCGACGAGGTCATACGCCCGCTGATGAGCGGCAAGGAGGCCGCGGTGTTCGTGGTGCGCTGCGGCGATGAGCTGCGCTGCGCCAAGGTCTACAAGGAGGCCAACAAGCGCGGCTTTCGCCAGTCCGTGGAATACCAGGAAGGGCGCAAGGTGCGCAACAGCCGCGACGCCCGCGCCATGGCCCGGGGCTCGAAGTACGGGCGCAAGGGCCAGGAGGACGCCTGGCAGAACGCCGAGGTGGCGGCGCTGTTCCGCCTGGCCAACGCCGGCGTACGGGTGCCCAAGCCCTATGACTTTCTCGAGGGCGTGCTGCTGATGGAGCTGGTTTCCGACGGCGAGGGCGGGGTCGCACCGCGCCTGAACGACGTCGACCTGCACCCGGACGACGCCCGCGAGTTCCACGCCTTCATGATCCAGGAAGTGGTCAAGATGCTCTGCGCCGGCCTGGTGCACGGCGACCTGTCGGAGTTCAACGTGCTGCTGGGGCCGGAGGGGCCGGTGATCATCGACCTGCCGCAGGCGGTGGATGCGGCCGGCAACAACCATGCGTTCAAGATGCTCGAGCGCGACGTCGGCAACATGGCCGCCTACTTCGGCCAGTTCGCCCCGGAGCTGAAGTTCAGCAAGTACGCCAAGGAGATGTGGGCGCTGTACGAGGAAGGCAAGCTGACCCCGGACAGCCCGCTGACCGGTGAATTCGCCGATCCCGAGGACTCCGCCGATGTCGATGCGGTGATGCGCGAGATCAAGGCCGCCCTGGCCGAGGAAGCGCGCCGCCAGGCCCTGCTGAATGCCGAGGACGCGCCGCGCGGCGAAGAGCCGCCGCCGCCCTGGATGCAGTAACCCCCAGCCCGCACCCGGCGCTCGCCGGGTGCCGCTTTCCCGTCCTGGGCCCTCGCCCCCGGCTGCCGATCAACCGGTGGCCGCCAGGGCCTCGAGGAAACTCTCCAGCACCAGGTGCGGCCGGCGGCCCTTGCGCGTCACCGAGGCCAGGCTGAGGTCGTAGTAGCGCGAGCCGGCTTTCAGCGCGCGCAGGCGGCCCTGCTGCACCCAGGCGCTCGCGTAGTGATCCGGCAGGTAGCCGATATAACGCCCGGTGAGGATCAGAAAGGCCATGCCCTCGCGGTCCGAGGCGCTGGCCGTGCAATTGAGCCGCTGGTAGTGCTGCTGGATCTCCGGCGGCAGGCGGAAGGTCGGGGCGATGGCGTCCTGGGTATCCAGCCGTTCGTCGGCCAGCTGCTGGTCGTCGACATAGAACAGCGGATGGCCCACCGCGCAGTACAGCAGCGAGCGCTCGTCGTACAGGCTCTGGTAGTCCAGCCCGGACAGGGCGCCGGCCTGGGGCACCACGCCGATGTGCAGGCGGCCGTCGAGGACCCCCTGTTCGACCTCGCTCGGCGGCGTCATGCGGATGTGGATGCGCACGTCCGGGCCGCGCTCCTTGAGGCGCGCCAGGGCGTTGGTGATGCGCATGTGCGGCACCGTCACCAGGTTGTCGGTCAGGCCGATGTTGAGCTCGCCGCGCAGGTTCTGGTGCAGGCCGTTGACCTCGGTGCGAAAGCTCTCCAGCGCCGCCAGCAGTTGCTGGGTCGACTGGTACACCTCGCGACCTTCCTCGGTCAGGGCGAAGCCGGCGCGGCCGCGCTGGCACAGGCGCAGGCCCAGGCGCTGCTCCAGGTCGCTCATCTGCTGGCTGATGGCCGAGCGGCCGATGCCCAGCACGGACTCCGCGGCGGAGAAGCCGCCACATTCCACCACGCTGCGAAACAGCTTGAGCAGACGGATTTCGAAGTCGCTGACCTGGGCCAGGGGGTCGGGGCGGCGCGTGGTCATTGTTTAGTGATCCATTAACCAAGGATAAGAAAAGTGACGTTTTTCTGAATGTATTCCCGTGGCACCTTGGCTGGCAACTGTTGATCCAAACCAGAACATCCCCTTTTGCGAGGCCACGCCATGAACATGCCGCAGACCGACCTCCAGCCTCTGGCCAGCCAGCTCAAGCTGGACGCTCACTGGATGCCGTTTTCCGCCAACCGCAACTTCCAGCGCGACCCGCGTCTGATCGTTGCCGCCGAAGGCAGCTGGCTCACCGACGACCGCGGCCGCAAGATCTATGACGGCCTGTCCGGCCTGTGGACCTGCGGCGCCGGCCACTCGCGCAAGGAAATCCAGGAGGCGGTGGCCAGGCAGCTCGGCACCCTCGACTATTCGCCGGGCTTCCAGTACGGCCACCCGCTGTCGTTCAAGCTGGCCGAGCAGATCGCCGACCTGATGCCCGGCGAGCTGAACCATGTGTTCTTCACCAGCTCCGGCTCCGAGTGCGCCGACACCTCGGTGAAGATGGCCAAGGCCTACTGGCGCCTGAAGGGCCAGCCGGCCAAGACCAAGTTCATCGGCCGTGCCCGTGGCTACCACGGCGTCAACATCGCCGGCACCAGCCTCGGCGGCATCGGCGGCAACCGCAAGATGTACGGCCAGTTCATGGACGTCGACCACCTGCCGCACACCCTGCAGCCGCACCTGGCCTACACCCCGGGCATGGCCGAGACCGGCGGCGTCGAGCTGGCCAACGAACTGCTCAAGCTGATCGAGCTGCACGACGCCTCGAACATCGCCGCGGTGATCGTCGAGCCCATGTCCGGCTCGGCCGGCGTACTGGTGCCGCCGGTGGGCTACCTGCAGCGCCTGCGCGAGATCTGCGATCAGCACAGCATCCTGCTGATCTTCGACGAGGTGATCACCGCATTTGGGCGGATGGGCAAGTGGAGCGGCGCCGAGTACTTCGGCGTCACCCCGGACATCATGAACACCGCCAAGCAGATCACCAACGGCGCGGTGCCCCTGGGCGCGGTCATCGCCAGCAGCGAGATCTACAACACCTTCATGCAGCAGGCCTCGCCCGAGCACATGATCGAGTTCACCCACGGCTACACCTATTCGGCCCACCCGGTGGCCTGCGCCGCCGGCCTGGCCTCGCTGGAGCTGCTGGGACGCGAGAACCTGGTGCAGCAGGCCGCCGAGCTGGCGCCGCAGTTCGAGAAGGCCCTGCATGGCCTGAAGGGCGCCAAGCACATCCTCGACATCCGCAACTGCGGCCTGGCCGGCGCCCTGCAGATCGCCCCGCGCGACGGCGACCCGGTGATCCGCCCGTTCGAGGCCGGCATGGCCCTGTGGAAGGCCGGCTTCTATGTGCGTTTCGGCGGCGACACCCTGCAGTTCGGGCCGACCTTCAACGCCAGGATCGACGACCTCGAGCGCATGTTCGACGCGGTCGGCGAGACCCTGAACCAGCTGAATTAAGCCCTGCGGTGGCGGGCGCGCGTCTGCGCGGCCCGCCCATCCACCCTACGAATTCGATTGACGGAGACTTCCCATGACTACCATTGCCCACCTGATCAACGGCGAGCACATCCAGGGCCAAGGCCGCAGTGCAGACGTCTTCAACCCGGCTACCGGCGAGGTGACCAAGCAGGTCGCCCTGGCCGATCGCGCCGTCATCCAGCAGGCCGTCGACGCCGCCAAGGCCGCTTTCCCGGCCTGGCGCAAGACCCCGGCGGCCAAGCGCGCCCAGGTGATGTTCCGCTTCAAGCAGCTGCTCGAGCAGCACGAAGCCGAGATCGCCAGGCTGATCAGCGAAGAGCACGGCAAGACCCTCGAGGACGCCGCCGGCGAGCTCAAGCGCGGCATCGAGAACGTCGAGTTCGCCTGTGGCGCGCCGCAGATTCTCAAGGGCGAATACAGCCGCAACGTCGGCCCGGACATCGACGCCTGGAGCGACCTGCAGCCGGTCGGCGTGGTCGCCGGCATCACCCCGTTCAACTTCCCGGCCATGGTGCCGTTGTGGATGTACCCGCTGGCCATCGTCTGCGGCAACTGCTTCATCTTGAAGCCGTCCGAGCGCGACCCCAGCTCCACCCTGTACATCGCCGAACTGCTGCACGAGGCCGGCCTGCCCAAGGGTGTGCTGAACGTGGTGCACGGCGACAAGGAAGCGGTCGATGCGCTGATCCAGGCGCCAGAGGTCAAGGCCCTGAGCTTCGTCGGCTCGACCCCGATCGCCGAGTACATCTACAGCGAAGGCACCAAGCGCGGCAAGCGTGTGCAGGCCCTCGGCGGCGCGAAGAACCACGCGGTGCTGATGCCCGATGCCGATCTGAACAACGCGGTCAGCGCGCTGATGGGCGCGGCCTACGGCTCCTGCGGCGAGCGCTGCATGGCCATCTCGGTGGCGGTGTGCGTCGGTGACCAGATCGCCGATGCCCTGGTGCAGAAGATCACCCCGCAGATCCAGGAACTGAAGATCGGCGCCGGCACCAACTGTGGCCTGGACATGGGCCCGCTGGTCACCCGTGCGGCCCAGGAACGGGTCACCAGCTACATCGACGCCGGCATCAAAGCCGGTGCCGAGCTGGTGGTCGATGGCCGCGGCCTGCAGGTGGCCGGCCATGAGAACGGCTACTTCGTCGGCGGTACCCTGTTCGACCGGGTCACCCCCGAGATGAGCATCTACAGCGACGAGATCTTCGGCCCGGTGCTGTGCATCGTCCGCGTCGACAGCCTGGAAGCCGCCATGGCCCTGATCAACGAGCACGAGTACGGCAACGGCACCTGCATCTTCACCCGTGACGGCGAGGCGGCGCGGCTGTTCGTCGACGAGATCGAAGTGGGCATGGTCGGGGTCAACGTACCGCTGCCGGTGCCGGTCAGCTACCACAGCTTCGGCGGCTGGAAGCGCTCGCTGTTCGGCGACCTGCACGCCTATGGCCCGGACGGTGTGCGCTTCTACACCCGCAAGAAGGCCGTCACCCAGCGCTGGCCGCAGCGCGCCAGCCATGAGGCGGCGCAGTTCGCCTTTCCCAGCAATGGCTGAGTGAGTCGCCAGCTGTAAGCAAAAAGGCCAGTCGCGAGACTGGCCTTTTTGTTTGCTGGCCGTGCTGGTCGTGGTCAGCGGGCAGGGTGGAAAACTGCGCAGCATTTTCCACCGCGCGCACCCGGGTGACTTGCCTCTCCTGAACAGAGGGTTTCGCTCTACGGCGAGTGCCCTTTGGCATTGTCCGGGTTAACTGCATTTACGCCCGCCAGCGAAGGGCTTCGCGAAGCGAGGGCGAAAGCGATACTTCAAGGCCAGGCAAGGTTCGCGAGATCGAGGGTGGACAAGCGTCGCGTTGTCCACCCTACGGATATCCAGGCTACTTGCTAACCAGCCTGCGGCTCGGGCAGATCAAGCTTTCCGATACTCGGAACCCGGTCAGTTCTGTGCAAGCTTGAGTTGATTGAAATCCCTAATGAAGTTACGAAGGATCTCATCCATGGCCAGTTTGGTTGACTGTTGTACGGCATTTTTCATGGCGAAGGCGCCACCCCAAAACATCTTGCCGCCTTGGCTCTTTCCCTCTACCTGATAGGTCTTGCTGAACAGTTGCTGCCCGGCAGAGGCCACCTCGACGTTCAAGGTCACGTAGGCTCGGAAATCTTCAAAGCGATACTGCATCAGCTCGAAACGCAATACCGGTGCACTGCTGCTTGCGCCATCGTGGCGCTTGAGTCCCTCAAAGGCCTGTTGCACGTCTTGCGAAGCGAGGGTCATGTCGAGCAGCTTGCCGAAGTCGACGATCCACAGGTTGGCGTGGCCGACCAGTGCCGAGCGGAATTCATAATGGTGCGTTTCGGTGGCCGGGGCTAGCAGGTAGTCGGCTGGCCCTTGCGCCTTGGGTAATGCACTTTCACCCTGATTGTTCGCCAGGTAGGCCGCATAATCCTTGTCGATCGGGTGGTTGATGGTGCAGCCAGTTACACCTGCGCAAAGCGCGAGTACCAGCAGATACGCGAATCTCTTCATACCTAGTCCTTGTGGTTACTGCATGGGGCGCTAGGGGCCGCCTCCAGCAGTGAGCTCGTTCCCTAAGCGCTACGTAGGCTATCGGCTGCACTGAGTGATGGCAAATTGACTTTGTGGCGCTTTAAAGTCGTGGGGATGGCTCCTCGTCAGTGCCGCTCAGTGCTGGGGATATTTCCGTCGCCGGGGTGCTGCCTGGCTGTTCTCAGGCCTTCTTTAGCATTAGATACGTTGAACATGCTGCGGATGCCAGCATGGCGGTGCCTGCTGGCGAGACAGTCTGCACTTTGCTTGGTCTGTGCCGGGGTTCGTTGCGGTGTGGGGCTCTATAGTCCCGCGCTGACATTTCAGCCCGCGATCAATCAGGAAAGGAATTCCGCCATGCGTGCGCTCGCCCTTGCACTGCTTGGTTGCTTCGCCAAGCAACGAGGTGATGCAGCGCTTCAATCAGCTAACCGCCGACCCGGTGCTGCGCCAGCAGGCCTAAGAGGCCGGCCATGAGCGAATCCGTTTCCGCGACAAAGACCCGAGCCGTGTCGGCTCGGTGATGATGACCATCGCCGATGGCTGCAGCGACCAGCGCATCGCCGAGCGGGCTGCCTACCTGCAGCAGTTGCAGCCGCAAGCCGAACTCAGCGCTGGGGCAGTACGCCGATGGCGCTCAGGCCCTGTTCGATCAGGCGCTGGCAGCCGGCGGGGTTTTCCAGCGGCAGCAGGTGGCCGTGCGCCAGGTCTTCCAGGAACAGGGCCTGGGGGCAGCGTCGCTGCCACTCCTGCCACAGTTGCTCGGTGAAGAACACCGAGGGCTTGCCGCGTATCGCCACGCAGGGCATCGGCAGCCATTGCAGCTGCGCCATCACGTTGGGCGGCTGGGTGTAGTTGTGCGCCTCCCAGTGCTTGGGGAACGCCAGCTGCAACTGGCCGTCGGCGCCTTCCACCACCGCGTGCTGGGCCAGCGCCTGCAGCGCTTCGGCGCCGAAGCGCTTGTAGCCCCGGGCGCTCTGGCACTGTTGCAGGAACGCCTCGCGGCTGGGCCAGCGATCGGCCTTGCGCAGGGTGCTCCTGGCCGGGTCGGTGCGGTTCATCAGCGCCTTGGGCAGCCAGCGCACCAGCCGCGCCAGCGTGGGGGAAACCATGGCCGGCTCGATCAGCACCAGGGCCTTGAACAGCTCCGGGCGCTTGGCGGCGGCGAGGATGGTGCAGGTGGCGCCCAGGGAATGGCCGATGCCGACGATCGGCTCCCGGTACTCCTGTTCGATGAAGGCGATCAGGTCATCGGCATACAGTTGCCAGTCGCGCCGCCGCGGCGGCGGGCCGATGTCCGGCCAGGTCGCGCGGCAGGCCAGGCCGCTGAGCGCCAGGGTGCCGCCCAGGCGGCTGAGCAGGGGCTCGTAGACCCGCAGCGGGAAGCCGTTGGCGTGATAGAAGTGGGCGGGCACGCCCTGGTCGCCGCAGTGCAGCCACTGTGCGTTGACCGGCAGGCGCGCGGCGGCGTTGGAGTGCTTCATGGTGTTCCTCATGGCCTGGCGAATCGTTCGAAACACAGTAGGGATTGAGCAACGCCGGGGCAAAGGGGGATCGCGCCAGAATGCAGGGGCAACTGCCCTTTCGCGGCAGGTCGGCGGCCGGTCTGCGCCTGTGTCTGCGATTGGGTACAATTCGCCGCTCTTTTTCCGCGCCACGCCCGGCGCACTCTCCTGAGGTTCGCGATGTCGCCCCTTGAACTCTGCGCCGCCACGCTCGGCGTGATCGCCGTCTGGCTGACGGTCAAACAGAACATCTGGTGCTGGCCCATCGGTCTGGTGATGGTGTCGATGTACAGCTGGATCTTCTTCGAGGTGAAGCTGTATTCGGACATGCTGCTGCAGGTGGTCTACGCCGTGCTGCAGCTGTATGGCTGGTGGCAGTGGAAAAACGGCGGCGATCGGCACCAGGGCCGCGAGGTCTCGCGCCTGAGCGGCGCAGGCCTGGCCTTCAGCTTGCTGGTCGGCGCCGCCGGCAGCCTGGGCCTGGGCTATGTCATGGCCACCTATACCGACGCCGCGGCGCCCTGGCTGGATGCCGCGCTGACCGGCTTCAGCCTGGTGGCCCAGGTGTGGATGGCGCAGAAGCGCCTGGAATGCTGGCCGCTGTGGTTCACCCTGGACGTGGTGTTCGTCGGCCTGTTCGTGCACAAGGAGCTGTACCTCACCGCCGGCCTCTACGGCCTGTTCTGCCTGCTGGCGCTGCACGGCTGGCAGAGCTGGCGCCGCGCCCCGGCACTGGCCGGCGCATGAAGGTGCTGGTGCTGACCGGCCCTGAGTCGACCGGCAAGAGCTGGCTGGCCCAAGCCCTGCAGGCGCGCTTCGGCGGCCTGGTGGTCGGCGAGTACGTGCGTCATTTCATCGAGCAGCAGGGCCGCGACACCTGCTATGGGGATATTCCGGCGATCGCCCGCGGACAGCTGGACTGGGAGGACCGGGCCCGCGCCGCGGCGCCGCCCCTGCTGATCCTCGACACCCACCTGCTGAGCAACCTCTTGTGGAGCCGCACGCTGTTCGGCGACTGCCCGGTCTGGATCGAGCAGGCGCTGCTGGAGCGGCGCTACGATCTGCACCTGCTGCTCGACCCCCAGGGCGTGCCCTGGGTCGAGGACGGCCAGCGCTGCCAGCCGCAGCTGGATGCGCGTCTGCGCTTTCACCGGGCTTGCCACGACTGGCTGCGGGCCCACGACCAGCGCGTCCACAACCTGCAGGGCGACTGGACGGAGCGCGAGCAGCGGGCCCTGGCGCATGTGGTCGAGTGGCTGGGCGAGTGACCCCGGGCCGGTCTTCGCCCTGGGGGCGGGCGCTATAATTTGCCCTTTAGCCGCACGGGGCGGTTTCCCGTGGCGCAATCAACGACTGAGCCGCCGAGGCGGGTACACGCCATGAAACACGATCCCACTTCCCTGAAGCTGTTCGTCCGCGTGGTCGAGGAAGGCACCATCGCCGCCGCCGCGGAAAAGGAGTTCATCGCCGCGGCGGCGGTCAGCCGGCGCATCAGCGAGCTCGAGTCGACCCTCAATACCCAGCTGCTGTTGCGCACCAACAAGGGCGTCGAGCCCACCGCGGCGGGCGTTGCCCTGCTCAACCTGGCCCGGCGCGCCCTGCATGAGCTGGAAGCGGTCTACGTGCAGATGCAGGATTACGCCAGCGGGGTGCGCGGGCATATTCGGGTGTTCGCCAACATTTCCGCGATCACCCAGTTCCTGCCCCGCGAACTCAAGGACTTCCTCGCCGAGCACCCCCAGGTGGAAATTCACCTGGAGGAGAAGATCAGCACCGCGGTCACCCGCGCGGTGGCCGACAACGCCGCGGATATCGGCATCTACACCCCGGGCAGCCATCCTCCCGGGGTCGAGGTGTTCGGCTACCATCCGGACACCCTGGCGGTGATAGTCGCCGAGGATCACCCCCTGTCGGCCCGGCCGCGCCTGACCCTCGACGAGATGCTCGATTACGACTTCGTCGGCCTGCATGCCGGCAGCGCGATCAACACCCTGATCCAGGGCGTCGCCAGCGAGCGCGAGCGCGCCGTGCAGCTGCGCATGCAGGTCACCGGCTATGACGTGCTGTGCCTGATGGTCGAGGCCGGCCACGGCATTGGCGTGCTGCCCGAGGCGGTGGCGCGGCTGCATGCGCCGGCGCTGAAGCTGCGGATCATTCCCCTGGACGAGACTTGGGCGCGGCGCGAACTGAAGATCTGCGTGCGCCGCTACGATGCCCTGCCGGTGGCGGCCCGGCTGCTGGTCGACCATCTGCGCAGGCGGGCCGGCGGCGCAGCGCCCGACCTGGTGCAGCCGGCGGGCTAGGCGCCCAACACCTCGGGGTTGACCAGGTTGCACGGCGCGCCTGCGGCGAAGGCCAGCAGGTGCTCGAATGCCGCTGTGAAATACAGCTGGTAGCTGTCCTGTTCGACGTAGCCCAGGTGGGGCGTGCAGATCACGTTGTCGAGGCGCAGCAGCGGATGGTCCGGCGCCGGTTCCTCTTCGTAGACATCGACCGCCGCCCGCCCTGGCCGCCCGGCCTGCAGGGCGGCGAGCAGCGCGCCGGGTTCGATCAGCTCGGCGCGGCTGGTGTTGACCAGCACCGCGCCCGGTTGCATGCACGCCAGGTCGCCTGCGCCGATGATGCCGCGGGTCTGTTCCACCAGGCGCAGGTGCAGGCTCAGGGCGTCGGCCTGCTCGAACAGCGCCTGCTGACTGGGCGCGGTCTCGAATCCCTGCTCGCGAGCCCGCGCCAGGGTGCTGTCGCGGCCCCAGACCAGCACGCGCATGCCGAATGCCTGGCCATAGCCGGCCACCACGCGGCCGATGTTGCCGAAGCCGAACAGGCCCAGGGTGCGCCCGCGCAAGCCGGTACCGAGGCTGCCCTGCCACTGGCCGGCCTTCAGGCGCGCCACCTCCTGGGGCAGCTGACGCATCGCCGCCAGCAGCAGCGCCCAGGTCAGTTCGGCGGTCGAGTGGGGCGAGCCGCTGCCCACCGCCACGGCCACGCCGCGCCGGCTGCAGGCTTTCAGGTCGATATGGGCGATGCCCCTGCCGGTCTGGCTGATCAGCCGCAGGTCCGGCAGTCGGTCCAGCAGCGCGGCGCTGATCGGGGTGCGTTCGCGGATCAGCACCAGGGCTTCGGCGCCGGCCAGGCGCGCGGCCAGCACATCGAGGTCCTGGGTGCTGTCGTTGAACACCCGCACCGCGTGTCCCTGCAGCAGGGCAAAGCAGGGCAGCGTCCTGACGGCATCCTGATAGTCATCGAGTATCACGACCTTCATGGGCGTTCCTTTTCTGGAGGGATAACGCATACGCGGCCCGAGGGCCGCGTATGGAGTTGAGGGTGGAGGGCGGCGGTGCTAGATGACCGCGGCCGGCGTGGCCGCCTTGTTGCCCCAGTGTTGCCAGAGCAGCACGATACCGATCAGCACGATGCCGGCCAGGTCGGTGGCCAGGCCCCCGGACACCAGCAGCAGCGCGGAGGTCAGCAGGGCGAGGCGCTCGTACCAGGCGCAGGGGCGCAGGAAGTAGCCGATGGTCGCCGCCGCCAGGGCGATGATGCCGATCACCCCGGTGGCGCTGGCCTGGAAGATCTCCAGCGCGCTGCCTTGGCCCAGCAGGGGCGGGTGGTAGATGAACATGAAGGGGATCAGGAAGCCGCCCAGGGCGATCTTGCTGGCCGTCACCGCCGTGCTGAACCAGTGCGATCCGGAGATGGCGCTGCCGATATAGGCGGCCAGGGCCACCGGCGGGGTCACGCCGGAGAGGATCGCGAAGTACAGGATGAACAGGTGCGAGGACAGCGCCGGCAGGCCGGCTTCGACGAAGGCGCTGGCGACCACGGTGGCGGCCAGCATGTAGGCGGCCACCGTCGGCAGACCCATGCCCAGGATGATCGCCACCAGCATGGCCAGGACCAGGGTGACGATGACGCTGCCACCGCTGACCGCGAGGATCACCGAGGACACCTTCAGTCCCAGACCGGTCAGGCTGATGACCGAGGCGATGATCGCCACGCTGCCGATGATCACCGCGATCATCGCGGCGGTCATGGCGCCGGCCTCCAGGGCCGCCGGCAGGGTCTTCAGGCGGTCGATCAGGCGGCCGGGGCTGCGCCAGGAGAACAGGTAGATCGCCACGGCGCTGAGGTAGGCCGCCATGGCCGCGGTGGTCGGGGTGAAGCGTACCATCAGCATCACCACCAGCACCGCCAGCGGAATGAACAGGGTTTCCCAGTGTGCCAGGGCTTCGCGCAGGCTCGGGCGCTCGGACTCGGGCAGCGGCTGCACGCCGGTGCGCTTGGCCTCGAAGTGCACGCTCATCCAGATGGCGAGGTAGAACAGCAGGGCCGGGATCAGCGCCGCGCCGATGATGGTCAGGTAGCTGGTGCCGGTGACATCGGCCATGACGAAGGCCGCAGCGCCCATGATCGGCGGCAGGATCTGCCCGCCGGTGGAGGCGGCCGCCTCGGTGGCGGCAGCGAAACGCGGCGAGTAGCCGCAGCGCTTCATCAGCGGAATGGTGAAGATGCCGGTGGTGGCGACGTTGGCTGCGGTGCTGCCGCTGATGCTGCCGAACAGAGCGCTGCACAGCGTGGCGGCCTTGGCCGGGCCGCCGGTCAGGCGACCGGCCAGGGACGAGGACAGCTTGATGAAGGTGTCGCCGCCGCCGGTGGTGACCAGCAAGGCGCCGAACATGATGAAGATGATGATGATGGTCGAGGAGGTGCGCATCAGGCTGCCGTAGACGCCGGTCGGCCCGAGGTAGAAGGTCGCCATCAGGTCGTCCCAGCGGAAGCCCGCGTGACCCCAGACGCCGGGCAGGTGCTGGCCGAAGGCGGCATAGGCCAGGGCGATCAGCACCAGGATCGGGAACGCCAGGCCGATGGCGCGGCGGCAGGCCTCGAGCAGCAGCAGCAGGGCGGTGACGCTGAACACCAGGTCGAGGGTGGTCGGCATCAGGTAGCCGAGGTCGTAGATGATTCGCTCGAAGTGGTAGATGTAATAGGCGCTGATCGCCACGCTGAGGCTGATCGGCACAAGTTCCAGCCAGGCCACGCCGGCGCGTGTCCGGTTGCTGGCGGGGTAGGCCAGCAGGATCAGCGGCAGGGCGAACATCAGGTGCACGGCGTTCTGGGTCGCCACCGGGCCGGTCGCCGCCGTGTACAGGTGGAACAGGGCCATGGCGCTGGCGATCAGGCGCAGGGCCTGCGCCCAGCCCCCGACCAGTTTGCGCTTGCCGCCATCCTCGGAAAATTTCTCGATAACTTCGGCGTTCTTCACGCTAGTGCTCATTGTCTCGCTCCTGAATGAAGCTTCGCGCCCGAGGGGCTGCTGAACCGGGGCCGAGGTTGCGGCCATGGGTCAGCGGGTTGTTGCTGGAACGGCGTCGGCTCGCCCTGCAAGGGAGCGCCGGGTCGTGCGGGAACGCGGCGGATCAGTCGTGCCTCGACCGATCCGCCGCAGCTTGCAGGTGTCGTGCTTACAGCGCTTCCGGCGGAATCACGCTGGCGGGAATGTCGAGGCCGATCTCGCGGTAGTAGCGGATGGCGCCGGCATGCAGCGGCAGTGTGGCGTTGTTGACCGTGTCCTGCGGGGTCACGCCCTTGGCCGGGGCGAAGGCGTTGGCGACCGCGTCGTGGTTCTCCCAGTAGGCCTTGGTCATGTTGTAGATGACCTCCTCCGGTACCTTCTTGGTGGTGCCGATGCCCATGTAGATGCCCATGGTGGTGGCCTCGGACATGCCACGGTAGGTGTCAGCCGGGATTACCGCGGGGGAGAGGAACGGCAGGTCCTTGACCACCTTGGCCACCTGCTCCTGATCCAGCGACAGCAGCTGCAGCGGGCGCGAGGAGTGCACTTCGGTGAAGGCCGGGATCGGCGGCACGCCGTTGTAGCTGAAGCCGACCAGGCGGCCATCGACCACGCCTTCGGCGGCATCGTCGATGCGCATGCGCTGGAAGTCAGGCTTGATGCCCAGGGACTTGAACACCAGGTCGGTGATGTATTCGCCGCCACCGCCGATGCTGCTCGGGTTGAAGCGCTTGCCCTCGAGGTCCTTGAGGGTCTTGACCCCGGAATCCTGGGCGACCGCCCAGTGCATGGTCGACGGGGCGATCCAGTAGATCAGGCGTGCATCGGGGTTGGCGCGCTTCTCGAAACGGCCGCTGCCGTTGTACAGCTCCTGGCCCACCAGCGCCTCGATGAAGCCGAGCTGGATATCGCCGGTGGTCAGGCGGGTGGCGTTCTCCGAGGTGCCGCCGGTTTCCCGGATGGTGATCTCGTAGGGGGTGTTGGCGTTGATCACCCGGGCGCCTTCGGAGATGCCGAAGAACCAGCCGGTACCGGTGGGCACCGCGCCAAGGTTGTAGGAGGTCTGGCTGTAGGCGCTGCCGCTGAAGGCCAGGGCCCCGGCGGCCAGGGCCGGCAGCCAGGTGCGCTTGAATGTGTTCTTCAGGGTGGTTTTCAGGGTGTTCATGGGGCCGATCTCCTTGCGATCTGAACGGGCCGGAAAGCCGGCGCGCCTTTTTATTGTCTTCAGGACTGTTGCAGGGTTTGCGGTTGACCGTGCTTTGGCGCAATGCCTCGGACCGGTGTCCGGGACCGTCGTCGGAGCAGGGGTATGACCAATCGGTCATCAACCGTGCGGTCTTTTCTATCCCCCTGACCGGGGTGGTGGAAGCTACATCTCGCGAAGCTGCCATCGCGAGCCGCGATGGCGGCGCCGGCCGCGGCCTGGACCCTTGCCCGCGATCCTTCGCAGAGCCCGCCGTGGAGCCCCCGGCGCGGCCCCAGCCGGTTCGGGTTCGAGAAGGGAGGGCACGGAATGCGCGGTTTTGTCCAGTCGACCAATGGATCGACCCGGGTTGCCGCGGTCGGGCGACGCCGTGGCCAGCGGCGGATGGCGGCCTGGCGCTGCGGTGCGTGCAGCGGGGCGGTTCTGCCATCGCATTTCACGATGGCAGCTTCGCGCATTGCTGTTTTGCGGGCCTGCAGGGCTTCTGCAGTATGAATCGCAGGCCGAGGCGGACCCGCACCGAATCGGCGTCGAGCGACAGCGGGCGCCCAGGGCGCGACGCCGCATGCCGCCGCAAGCACTTCAGGGTGGATGGCCAAGCAGCCGACAGCGGTTCGCCGATCGCCCTTCAGCCGACGCAATGATTGAAAGGAAACGCAGATGAATACGCAGACCACCCCCGCGGATCAGCAGCGCCCGCTCAAGGGCGTCAAGGTGATCGAGCTGGGCACCCTGATTGCCGGTCCCTATGCCGCCGGCCTGCTGGCCCAGTTCGGCGCCGAGGTGATCAAGATCGAGTCCCCCGGCACCGGCGACCCCCTGCGCAAGTGGCGCAAGCTGCACAACGGCACCTCGCTCTGGTGGTATTCGCAGAGCCGCAACAAGAAGTCGGTGACCCTCAACCTCAAGTCCGAAGCCGGCCAGGCCATCATCCGCGACCTGGTCAAGGACGCCGACATCGTCATCGAGAACTTCCGCCCCGGCACGCTGGAGTCCTGGGGGCTGGGCTGGGAAGACCTCAAGCGGATCAACCCGAAACTGGTCATGGTGCGGGTGTCCGGCTACGGCCAGGACGGTCCCTACAGCAACCGGCCCGGCTTTGCCGCCATCGCCGAGTCGATGGGCGGGTTGCGCAACCTGGCCGGCTACCCGGACCGGCCGCCGGTGCGGGTCGGCGTCAGCATCGGCGACAGCCTGGCCTCGCTGTACGGGGTGATCGGCGCGCTGATGGCCCTGTACCACCTGAAAAACGGCAACGGCGAGGGCCAGTTCGTCGACGTGGCCCTGTACGAGTCGGTGTTCGGCGTGATGGAGAGCCTGATCCCGGAATACGCCAGCTTCGGCCATGTCCGCGAGCGCACCGGCGCCAGCCTGCCGGGCATCTCGCCGTCCAATACCTACCGTTGCGGCGACGGCCGCTACGTGATCATCGCCGGCAACGGCGACGGCATCTTCAAGCGCCTGATGGGGGCGATCGGCCGCCAGGACCTGGCCGATGACCCGCAGCTGGCCCGCAACGATGGCCGCGTCCAGCACAACGACCGGCTCGACCAGGCCATCAGCGAGTGGACCGGACAGCGGGACCTGGAGTCCGTGCTGGAGATCCTCGAAGCGGCCTCGGTGCCGAGCGGGCGCATCTACACGGCCGCCGACATCCACGCCGATCCGCACTACCGCGCCCGCCAGATGATCGAGCAGCACGACCTGCCCGACGGCCAGCCGATCGAGCTGCCCGGCGTGGTGCCCAAGCTCAGCGGCACCCCCGGCGGCACCGACTGGCTGGGCCCGGAGCTGGGCCAGCATACCGGTGAGGTGCTGGCTGGCCTCGGTATCGACGCCGCCGCCCTGCAACAGTTGCGCGCCCAAGGCGTGGTCTGAATACATCCCTCAGGAGAACCGCATGAGTCTGCTAGCCAATGCCCCCGCGCGCCTGTTCATCAACGAAGTGGCCGTGCGCGACGGCTTCCAGGGCGAGGCGCGTTTCGTGCCGACGCCGGACAAGATCGCCCTGATCGACCGCCTGTCGCAGAGCGGCCTGGCGAAGATCGAGGTCACCTCCTTCGTCTCGCCCAAGGCCATCCCCAACCTGCGCGACGCCGAGGAGGTGATGCGTGGTATCGCCCGCCATCCACGGGTGACCTATGTCGCGCTGGTGCCCAATGTGCGGGGCTGCGAGCGGGCGCTGGCCTGCGACGTCGACGAGATCAACCTGGTGATGTCCATCGGCGAGAGCCATAACCTGGCCAACATGCGCATGACCTGCGAGCAGTCGCTGGAGCAGTTCGCCCAGGTCATGGACGTGGTGCGCGGCGGCCGGACCCAGGTCAACGGCACTCTCGCCACCGCCTTCGGCTGCCCCTTCGAGGGCGATCAGGCGGTGGACCGGGTTATCTGGGCCGCCGAGCAGTACCTGGGCCTGGGCATGCACAGCGTGACCTTGGCCGATACCACCGGCATGGCCCACCCGCTGCAGGTCGCCCAGCTGTGTCGCCGCTTTATCGAGACCTTCCCCGGCGTGCCCCTGACCCTGCACTTCCACAACACCCGCGGCATGGGCCTGGCCAACGCGCTGGCGGCGGTCGACGCCGGGGTCACCAGCCTGGACGCCTCGCTCGGCGGCATTGGCGGCTGCCCCTTCGCCCCGGGCGCCACCGGCAACATCTGCACCGAAGACCTGGTGCACATGTTCGAGTCCTGCGGCATCGCCACCGGGGTCGATCTCGATGCCCTGCTGGGCCTGGCCCGGGGCCTGCCTGAGCTGCTCGGTCACGAGGTGCCGGGGCAGGTGATGCGCGCCGGCAAGCGCGCCGAACTGCGCGAGCGCCGCGTCGCCGCCTGAGCGCCCCTCGCCCCGTCTAGACCCTGTCCCGGGGTCGCCACTGATCCGTAAACTGATCCGTAAGAAGGAAAGCGCGATGACCGCGAAAACCCTGTTCGAGAAGTTGTGGCAGAGCCACATCGTGCACCAGGAGGCCGATGGCCTGGCCCTGCTCTATATCGATCGCCACCTGGTCAATGAGGTCACCAGTCCCCAGGCCTTCGAGGGCCTGCGCCAGGCCGGGCGCACCCCCTGGCGGACGCAGTCGGTCCTGGCCACCGCCGACCACAATGTACCGACCACTGTTCGCCTGATGGGCATCGCCGACCCGGTCGCGCGCCTGCAGGTCGAGACCCTGGAGCGCAACTGCAGCGACCTGAAGATCACCCAGTACGGCATGCACGACCATCGCCAGGGCATCCTCCACGTGGTCGGCCCCGAGCAGGGCGCGACCCTGCCGGGCATGACCATCGTCTGCGGCGACTCCCACACCAGCACCCACGGCGCCTTCGCCGCGCTGGCCTTCGGCATCGGCACCTCGGAAATCGAGCACGTGCTGGCCACCCAGTGTCTGCAGGTGGCGCCGATCAAGACCATGCGCGTGAACATCGAGGGCGAGCTGGCTCGCGGCGTCAGCTCCAAGGACCTGGCCCTGGCGCTGATCGGCCGGATCGGCACGGCCGGCGGCACCGGCCATGCCATCGAGTTCACCGGCCGCACGGTGGCGGCGCTGTCGATGGAGGCGCGCATGACCCTGTGCAACATGGCCATCGAGGCCGGCGCGCGGGTCGGCCTGGTGGCGGTCGACGACAAGACCATCGACTACCTGCATGGCCGGCCGATGGCGCCGCGCGGTGCGGACTGGGATCGCGCGGTGGCGTTCTGGCGCACCCTGCGCAGCGATGCCGGGGCGCACTTCGATCAGGAAATCGAGCTCGATGCGGCCGTCGTCCGTCCCCACGTCACCTGGGGCACCTCGCCGGAGATGGTCGCGAGCATCGACGGTCGGGTGCCGGACCCGGCCCAGCATCCCGATCCGGCCAAGGCGCAGAACCTCAGGCACGCCCTCGACTACATGGGCCTGCAGCCGCACACGGCGATCGCCGACATCCGCCTGGACAAGGTCTTCATCGGCTCCTGCACCAATGCGCGCATCGAGGACCTGCGCATCGCCGCCGAGGTGCTGCGCGGGCGCAAGGTGGCGCCGAACATCACGCTGGCCCTGGCGGTGCCGGGCTCCGGTCTGGTCAAGGCGCAGGCCGAGGCCGAGGGGCTGGATCGGGTCTTCATCGAGGCCGGTTTCGAGTGGCGCGAGCCGGGCTGCTCCATGTGCCTGGGCATGAACGACGACCGGCTGGGTGCCGGTGAGCGTTGCGCCTCGACCTCGAACCGCAACTTCGAGGGCCGCCAGGGGGCCGGCGGCCGCACCCACCTGGTGAGCCCGGCCATGGCCGCGGCCGCCGCCGTGGCCGGCCATTTCGTCGACGTCAGTCAGCTCTGAACCCTGCGAGGATCTCCCCATGCAAGCCTTTACCCAGTTCGAGGCCCTGGTGGCACCGATCGACCGCGTCAACGTCGACACCGATGCCATCCTGCCCAAGCAGTTTCTCAAGTCCATTCGGCGCAGCGGCTTCGGCCCGAATCTGTTCGACACCTGGCGCTACCTCGACGAGGGCCAGCCGGACCAGGATTGCGCGACGCGTCCGCTGAATCCGGACTTCGTCCTCAACCAGCCGCGCTACCAGGGCGCCGGCATCCTGCTGTGCCGAGACAACTTCGGTTGCGGTTCGAGCCGTGAGCATGCGCCCTGGGCACTGGAAGACTTCGGCATACGGGTGCTGATCGGGCCGAGCTTCGCCGACATCTTCTTCAACAACTGCTTCAAGAACGGCCTGCTGCCGATCGTCCTGCCGCCTGCCGAGGTGGAGGCGCTGTTCGCCGCGGTGGGGGCCACCGAGGGCTACCGGTTGGCGGTCGATTTGCGCGAGCAAAGCGTCAGCCTGCCGGATGGCCGGCAGCTGCGCTTCGAGGTCGAGCCCTTCCGCAAGCATTGCCTGCTCGACGGCATCGACAACATCGGCCTGACCCTGCAGCACGCCGAGCGCATTCGCGACTTCGAGAGCGCCCGCCAGGCGGCCGAACCCTGGGTCTTCGCCGGCCAGGCGCCGGCCTGATCGCTCCCCGCCACACAAAAAAGGCCAGTCGGAGACTGGCCTTTTTTGTGTTCGGCCGCGGGGCCTGGTCGACCGGCTGGCCGCCGTGCCTCGCGTTATTTCCCCGCCTTGCGATTGCGCACATACAGCGCCTCGCCGCCGGTCGCACTGCTGCCGCGCACCTGCAGTTCGAAGCGCTTGGCCTGGCCCTTGATCAGCTCGCTGAGCTTCTTGAAACCGTACAGCCGCGCGTCGAAGGCCGGGCGCAGCTTGCTGATGTTCTGCCCGAGCACGCCCAGTTCGACCCAGCCGTCCTCGTCGTCGATGTCGTCGATCAGCTTGGCGATAAAGTCCACCGGCACCCGCTGCGGCTTCTTCTTGGTCGCCGCCTTGGCCGGCGCGGCGCCCGGGCCATCGCTGGCAGGTGCCGGCGCCTTGTCGGTGCCTTCGGCCGGCTCGTCGGCATCGGCGCGGAGGATCTCGGTGTAGATGAACTTGTCGCAGGCCGAGACGAAGGGCGAGGGCGTCTTCTCCTCGCCGAAGCCGTATACGGTCAGGCCCTCCTCGCGCAGGCGGGCGGCCAGGCGGGTGAAGTCGCTGTCGCTGGAGACCAGGCAGAAGCCATCGAAACGCCGGGTGTAGAGCAGGTCCATGGCGTCGATGATCAACGCGCTGTCGGTGGCGTTCTTGCCGCGGGTGTAGGCGAACTGCTGGATCGGCTGGATGCTGTGGTCGAGCAGCACCTGCTTCCACTTGCCCAGGTTGGGCTGGGTCCAGTCGCCATAGATACGCTTGACGCTGGCCACGCCGAACTTGGCGATTTCCTCGAACAGGCCCTCGACGATGGCGGCCGAGGCGTTGTCGGCGTCGATCAGTACGGCGAGCAGCTTCTGTTGCTGGGTTGCGCTGGGTTTGGCGGCCATGGCTCGTCCTTGATCTGAAGGTGTCTCGACCATACTGCGGATGCCGGCGTGGCGCCAGGCCCGGGCAGGACGTGCACCTGGTCGGCTGGTTCGGCGAACGCTTGATCGGCCCGGCCGGCGGGGCTTGCGCGCCCCACCTGCTTGATGGCTAACTGCCTGCAGGGACGACAGGCGTCCGCGCCCTGCGTCGTCGGCGCATCTCGACGGGCCCGTAACAACCGAACTGCTGCCCGCCACTGGATTTCCGCCTGCGTCTGTTGCGCCGGCATCGAGGGCGATCCGAACCTGTGACTGCAGTCGAGACACCGCGATGACCGTCGACAAAGCCGCTGCTGAGCCCGCGCGAACCTCCCTGCGAACCCAGATCATCGTGCGCGGTGCCCTGCGCAGCCTGGTGATCGCCGCGCTACTGTGCGTGGCCAGCTATTACCATGTGGCGGGCATGCTCGAGGAGGGCGTGATCGAGCAGCTCGAGCAGTTCATCGCCGAGCGCGGCCGGCGTGACTCGGAGCAGTTCCTGCAGACCGAACGCCACCATCAGGCGGTGGAGCAGGCCTTGCTCGAGCAACTGCAAGCGGTGCCGCTGGCGACCGGCACCGCGCTGTTCGATGACTACTTCGAGCCCTGGCCCGACGGCACCTGGCGCACCCGGCGCGGCTGGTACGACGGCCTGGTGTTCAAGGACGGCTTGCAGCATCGCGGCTTCACCGGCTTCATCGGACGCGACGTCGAGCTGACGCCCGAGTTGCGCCACCGCGCGGCCCTGATGGCCGGGCTGCTGGACTGGTACGGCAGCGCCTGGACCGCCACCGGCCAATACATCAATTATTTCCTGTCGGCGCCGGAAAACCTGCTGCTTGGTGAGTTCATCGGCGTGCCCTATCTGCATCAGGTGCCGGCCGACACCCATTTCCCCGACGAAATCTTCGTCGCCAGCGCCAACGAAACGCGGAATCCCCAGCGCCAAACGGTCTGGACCCACTTCTATTTCGACGCGACCGCCAAGATGTGGATGCTCAGCAGCCTCAAGCCGGTCTACCTGGGAGACCGCCTGGTGGCCACCCTGGGCCAGGACATCCTGCTGGACGAGTTCGTGCAGCGCACCCTCAAGGATGCCCTGGACGGCACCGAGAACCTGGCCTTCGCCGCCGATGGCAGCCTGGTCGCCTACGAGCCGCTGCTGGCGGAGGTTCAGGCCGCCGGTGGCGCCCTGAAGATCGACGGAGCCCGTCCGCAGTTGCAGCGCATCTTCACTGCCGTCACCGGGCAGAGTCGGCGCAGCGGCGTAGTCGAGACCGAGGATGCCTTCCTGGCCTACACCCGCATCGACGGGCCGGACTGGTACCTGGTCAACGTCTATCCCAAGCAGTTGCTGCAGAACAAGGCGATGGCGGCCGCCACGGTCATCCTCGGGATTGCGCTGCTCGGTTTGCTCTCGGAGTTCGCCGTGCTCTGGCTGCTGATCGCGCGCTATGTGCTGGCGCCGTTGCGGCGCTTCATCCGGGTGACCGAAAAGGTCGGCGGGGAGGGCTTGAGCGCCTTGCAGGGCAGCGAACTGCCGCGGCGCCGCGACGAGTTCGGCCTGCTGGCCAAGCGCTTTCGCGAGACGGCGAGCGAGCTGGAGGCCTCGCGTCAGGCGTTGCTGGCGGCCAACCGCGACCTCGATGCCCAGGTCGCCGCGCGCACCGAGGCACTGACCCAGGCCAACCAGCGCCTGGCCATGCTGGCGATCACCGACGAACTGTCGGGACTGCACAACCGCCGTCAGTTCCTGCATGTGGTGCCGCTGGAAGTGGCGCGCCTGGTCCGCCTGCAGGCGACGCCCCTGTGGGCGACCCTGGCAATCCTCGACATCGACCACTTCAAGCTCATCAACGACTGTTATGGCCATGGGGTCGGCGACCAGGCGATCCGTCAGCTCGGTGCATGCCTGGCTGGGCTGCACCGGCGCGCTGGGGATCACTGCTTTCGCCTCGGCGGCGAGGAGTTCGCCCTGTTCGCCAGCGGCGATCAGGTCGACGGCGCTAAGGTGGAAGCCTTCGCGGGGCATGTGCTCGAGGCGGTGCGCAACCTGGTCATCGAGGTGCCGGAGCAGGGGGCGACCTGCCGCCTGACCGTGTCGGTCGGCATCGCCTGCGTCCAGGCCGGCGCCGACCTGAGCCTGGAGCGCCTGTATAAACTGGCCGACGACGCGCTCTATCTCGCCAAGCAGAATGGCCGCGACCAGGCCAGGATCGTGCTGATCCGCGGTAGCGGCGATCAGGCGAAAACCCTCGAACTGGAGGTGCGCTGAGTGGCGGGTACGGGGCGACGTCGTCGCCTTCAGCTTTGCGGGGAGAGGCCCCAGCGCTGGTAGATGGCGTCCAGCTGACCTTCGTTCTGCAGGCGCTCGAGCGCCGCGGCGAAGCGCTCGGCGCGCGCCTGGTCGTCCTTGGCGAAGGCGACGTAGCGTGGCATCTGCGTCAATGGACTGGGCAGGATGCGCAGCTTCTGTTCGCCCCGCATTTCGCGGGCAAAATGCAGCAGCTGGATGTGGTCGCCGACGATCAGGTCGACGCGCCCGGCCAGCAGCATGGCCACCAGTTGCCGCGGGGTCTGGGCGCCGCTGTCACGTTTCAGGGCGGCCTGATCATAGGTCGATTCATAGGCGTAGCCCTGAACCTGGCCGATGACGTAGGGGCTCAGGTCGCTGAGTTGCTGCCAGTCGGCCAAGGGGACCTTGTGGGTGGTCATGAACACGGTGGAGCCGGTACGGATCGGGCCGACCAGCAGGTACTGGGCGTGGCGCTCGGCGGTGCCGGCGAACTGGAAGGCCATGTCGACCATGCGCTGTTCGAGCATGCGTTTGACCCGCTGCCAGGGGTACAGGCGCAGCTTATAGTCGACCCCGGCGGTCCGCAGCACGGTGCTGATCAGCTCGACGTCCAGTCCCTGGGGCGCCGTGTCGGGCCCGGCAACAAAGCTGTAGGGGGCGAACTGCTCGTCACCGACCACCTTCCAGGGCTCGGCCATTGAGGTGGAACCAAGCGTCAGAAGCAGGCAAAGCAGCAGATAGCGCATGGAATTTCCAGTTGGCTGGGCGACGGAGCATGGCACGGTCAGCGGCTGTCGGGCAATGCCCCTCCGTCGTGTGTGTGTACGGCTATCGAATGGCAAGTGTTGACCAGGAATTTGCGTCTGTCAGCCGTTGGACGAATGGAAAGTGCCGGCGCGCTGCTGCGGCGTGCAGGCCCGCTGATCGACGGCGCCTACGTAGGGGTTGCCGTGGCCCATGACGCAGCCGACCCGCTGGTTGCGCCAGCGCTCCCAGGCGCTGACCGGGTACTGGCGGTGCCAGGCCTCGTAGGTGCGGCGGTCCTGGCGCGACAGGCGCAGGCGGTAGTGATCGGCCATGTACAGGTAGATGCGCGCCGCGGCGCCGCGCGCCGGCACCGGGGGCATGGCGGTCCTGGCTTTGAAGTCGACGCGCATCGGGCAGGCGCCGTACTGGTCGGGCGCGGCGCCGAGCATGCCGAGGGCGTAGTTGGAGCGGTCGCCGTTCAGCTCGCCGATGCTCGGCACCAGGTTGTGCAGGTCGGCTTCGGCGGCGCGGAATACTGGATCGTTGCGGCTGCAGTTCTTGCGCCCGCCCTGCTGCCAGCACTGGCGCTGGTGGCCGATCACCCAGGCCGGGACCACGTGTTCCCACTCCAGGCGCTGGGCGCGACGCAGCTGCTTGCGCGGCTGGTAGCCGCAACTGGCCAGGTCCACGCGGTTGCCCTCATAGGCGCAACCACAATAGAAGGTGGTCTGCTGCTGGGCATAGAGCTTCCAGGCGATCTTCTTGGCGGCGGAGAAGGACTGCGGGGCTTCGGCGTGGACGGGGAGGGTGAACAGCAGGCATAGCAGGACAAGCAGGCGGGGCATACGGGGCTCGGGGCAAAAGCCGCGCATGATAGCCGCTCGGGGCGCCGAAAAGGCCTACAGGACGCCTTTTTATTCAATAATTTCAAAGGCTTGCTCGGGCTCCCGGGAGCGCCCGATGGGCGGCTGTCAGACCTTCTTGACGAACTCGGACTTGAGCTTCATCGCGCCGATGCCGTCGATCTTGCAGTCGATGTCGTGGTCGCCGTCGACCAGGCGGATGCCCTTGACCTTGGTGCCGACCTTGACCACCAGCGACGAGCCCTTGACCTTGAGGTCCTTGATCACGCTGACGGTGTCGCCGTCCTGCAGGGTGTTGCCCACCGCATCCCTGATCACCTTGGCCTCTTCGCCGGCGCCCGGCGCCTCGGCGCTGGCGGACCATTCATGGGCGCATTCCGGGCAGACCAGCAGCTGGCCGTCTTCGTAGGTGTAGGCGGACTGACATTTCGGGCAGGGTGGCAGGGTGCTCACTGAGGCTCCTCGCAGGGCAATAGGCTGAAAGCCGCACAGTGTATAGGGTTTAGCGGCGATAAGGCCGCCCGCGCTCGCGCCCTCGGGATAGACGAGGGCGCCGCGCGGTGAGCCTACCAGCGCGAGCCGTAGTAGCCGCCGTGGCGGTGATGACGGCGATGGTGGTGCTTGTGGTGATGCCGGTGGTGATGCTTGTGGAAGCGCGGCTTGTAGCCGTGGCCCGGTTCGACCACCCGTGGGTAGGCGTGGTAGTACGCCCGCGGCGGCGAGTAGTAGCCCCGATAGGGTTCGTAGTAGATCACCCGGGGCGGCGGCGGACCTATCTCGACATACACAGGCGCGCGCTCGTAGCGGCTGTTGGCGACTATCACCCCGCCGATCACCGCGCCGACCAGCGCCCCGGCGACCGCGGCATCGTGCCGCGATCCGCGTGCCGAGGCATCGCTGCTGATCACCAGGCTGGCGAGCAGCAGGCTAACCAGGGAAAAGCGGCCAAGCATGGAGGAACCTCCTTCGGCAGTTGCCGGGTTGGTTATTTTTTGACCATGCATGCGGGCGAAAATCCGCGGGGGCGAAGTAAAGCTTGTGTAAAGGCGCGCCTCAATCGTATTCCGCTTCCTCATGCTCACCCAGCAGGCGGCGCTGGCGCGGGGTACAGGCGGCCAGCACCTCGGGGTTGAAGCGCCAGGCCAGGTAGGGTGAGAACTTCTGCGCGACCATGCGCCGGCCGTAGTGCACCTGCAGCAGGTAACGGCTGCGGTCGTGGCTGCGGTTGCGACTGCCGGCGTGCCACAGCTCGCTGCGAAACATCAGCACATCGCCGGCCCGGCACAGCACCGGCTGCGCCGGCGTGCCCTGCCAGTGCTGCTCGCCGGGCTGCGGCGCGCGACCGGCGCGGTGGCTGCCGGGCACCACGCGGGTGGGGCAGAGGTCGGCATCGATGTCATCGAGGTAAAGGTGCGCCGTGAGGATCTGCATCGGCAGCTCGAACCCCGGATCGGCCAGCAGCACTGGCGGTAGCGGCATCACCAGGTAGTCCAGGTGCAGCTCTGCGCCGACGAAACCAGGGTGGCAGCGCCAGGCGGTCTGGCCGATGACGTGGCAGTCGGCGCCGAGGGCGGCCTCGGCCAGGTCGATCACCCCGGGTGGGTCGAGGTAGGGCAACCACAGCGGGTCGCGGTTGAACACGCACTTGTAGTGGTCGAGCAGTCCGCTGTAGTCCCAGTGTTGCGGTTGCAGGCGGTCGATGGCCTGGCGCAGCTCGGCGACCTGCGACGCCGACAATACGCCGGGCAGCAGGACGAAGCCGCGCCCGTGCAGGGCCTGCAGGTGCGCCGCGGTGGTGCTCGGCGCTACGGGGTCTGCCTGCATGGCTCGCTCCTCGGCTTGCGCCTTCCGCCTCAGTGGTGGCGCGTCAGGTCGTGAACCGCCAGGGACGACTGGCCGCGCTCGGGGTTGGGCTCCACGCTGCTGTGCAGGCGCTCGCCGAGCTGGTCGGCGCCGCCGATGTAGTGACCGTCCAGCCAGATCTGCGGCACGGTGATCGGCGTGCTCGGCCCCACCAGCGGTTTGACCCGCGCCAGCATCTCGTACAGGGCGCGGGAGTCCTTGACCACGTCGTGGTAGCGGAAGTCGATGCCGGCGCGCGTCAGGTAGCCCTTGGCCCGCTGGCAGTGCGGGCAGCTCGCCTTGCCGAACAGGTGGTTGCCGCTGACCGGGCTGCGACCGGCGTGGTGGGCGATCACCGCTTCGGTCAGCACCCCGCGATTGAGGGCGTTGCCCTGGCTGATCACCCGCCCCTCGACCATCACGATGGGCGCATGCCAGCCGCCCTTGAGCAGGGGGCGCCACCACAGGCTCAGCCAGTCGCGCACCTGCAGCTCCACGGGGATGTCGGCCAGTTCGGAGGCCAGGCAGTCTTCGATCACGTCGCGGGTCAGGGCGCATTCGCCGCAGGGCACCTTGATCTTCAACGGGCCGAAGGCGCCGGCCCAGCGGTAGAGGGTGATGCGAACGGCTGCGGTGCTCATGGGCGTGCCTGCATGGGGTCGGTTGGCGGCGCTCCCTTGAGCATAGCCAAGCACCGCCGCGCACCCTTCCTGGCGGGGCGTGCGCGGGCTGGCAGCTATCCTCAGACAAGCGAGACGGCTGCGGCCGTGCATCGCGCCCTTTTTCCCCAGCGCAGGCGCCGAGCATGGAACTGGACAAACTCACCGACAACGTTCTCGAGACCCTCTGGCGCTGGGCGACCACGCCCTGGCTGCAGATCGGCGAGACCGATCTGCACCTGGCCCGCCTGGTCGGCCTGGGCCTGATCCTGTTCTTCGCCTGGTGGTTCTCCTCGCTGCTCGAGCACGGCCTGCACAACGTCGCGGCGCGGGGCAAGGGCATCCACATGAACTCCTCGGGGATGTATGCGCTGACCCGCATCATCCGCTACGCGGTGTGGATCATCGGCACCCTGGTGGGCCTGCGCTACCTGGGCCTGGATCTGACCAACATCGCCCTGGTCGGCGGCGCCATCGGCGTCGGTATCGGTCTGGGCCTGCAGAACATCTTCAGCAACTTCATCTCCGGGCTGATTCTGCTGCTGGAGAAGACCCTCAAGGTCGGCGACTTCGTCGACCTGCAGTCCGGGGTGATGGGTCGGGTCACCGAGATAGGCATGCGCTACACGCGCATCACCACCAACGACCTGGTCGACATCATCGTGCCCAACTCCGAGTTCGTGAACGGCCGGGTGACCAACTGGAGCTTCGACGAGAAGTACCGGCGCATCCATGTGCCGTTCGGCGTGGCCTACGGCAGCGACAAGCACAGGGTCAAGGCGGCGGTGCTCAAGTCGGTGGAGGACGTGCCGGGCTGTATCACCAGCCTGCCGGGGCGCCAGCCAGACGTGTGGCTGACCCGCTTCGGCGACAGCAGCCTGGAGTTCGAGCTGGTGGTGTGGGTCGAGCACGACCTGATGGTCTCCCCCGGTGCCACCCATGCGCGCTTCTTGTGGGCCATCGAGGACCAACTGCGCGCGGCCGAGGTGGAGATTCCCTTTCCCCAGCGCGACCTGCACCTGCGCTCGGGCAGCCTGCGCCTGGATCTGGGCGATGGCCAACGGCTGCAGGTGTCGGGCGATGCGCCGCGCAAGGGTGAGGACCCGCATCGCTAAGAGGCAGCGAACCGTATGTCGGATCCGCGGCGAACATCTCCTTGCTCAGTGACTGTTGTTATTGAATGGCTTTGTTAATCAAGTGGTTATCAGGTTTGATCGATCTGTATCAGGCCAAGGCATGATTTTGACGTGAGCGCCTGGCGCTACTAATACCTTAGATACGCTCGCGCAAAGAAGAGCGCCCAACGCCCTCGGGGCGGAGCTCGGCTCGCTGCACTGCCAGGGCAATGGTGCATGGTCCGCCTGAGTCGTTCTCGACCCCTGTGGGAGTTCTGTTCAAGCCTGATTCGGGAAGCGGATGCTGCCATTGGCTCTTTCCCCGCTTACCGTGCGGCAGCACAGACTGCGACCTTGCCCCTTGGCGTCGCGCAGTACGAGGGAGGCAATGAAATGGCCAGAAATGCGGGTAGGTGGGAAAAGTCACGGCCATTACTGGTCGGTTCATCCACGCAGAAGGAAGCACCTGTCAGGGACAGATCAACGCTTGTCGGGGTTCACTGTTGCTCGCTCTTGTTGTTGGCGGCCACCCTGCTGGCGGCGCTGGTCGCAGTGGATGTGGTGCTCTGAACGGCAGCGCTGCCGGGCCGATTGCTCGGATGGCGCGCTGCTCCAAGCCGGGTAAGGGGCGTGTGACCCTGGTAGGACACCCAAGACTGCTGCCGGGACGGCACAGGGCAGCCGTTGGGCGCCCGCCATTCTCCCTGTACGGTTTGCCAGCGAAGCGGCTTTGGCGATCCCCTATGATCACGAATCGGCCAATCACCACGCGGGCCCACTGTGCCGCGACGCCGATCGACCGCGGCTGTTCCCGAATGGGGTCGTCGAGGTGGGCGAACCAACGGACGAGCGTGCATCAAACGGGGATGTATGGCGCTATTCATTGGCTATAAGGGAAGCTTTTTATATTTTTTACAATTAGAGAATAGTCTTTAGTTTCATATATTTAGTATGGATTTTAGGTGGGCTTGATGATTTGTCGGAGTCTTGACGTTCGTCCGTGGCGCAGCTAAACCAATAACACGGCAAGGGCGCTGTTCAGTGTGGCGCTGCAAGCCGTTGGCGGAGAAGAAGCGGCACGGCTGGGAAGCCTGAGGATGAGAATGATCGCCATGCTGGCGATTCGGTGGATCTCACGACAGGACGGGACGAACAATGGGTACCAAGAGCAGTACGGGGATGCCGGGAGGCTATCCGCGAGTAGCACGGGCGATGCCGAGTCGTTATCCGGGAGGCAGTAGCGATCACTGGTCCGACGCCGATGCACCGATCATCGCCGGGCACTACCTCAGCAGTCTTCTGCGGCCTCATAAGGGCTCGGGCGATGTTGTACAAGGCGCTCGCATGCTCTCCGCACGGCACTTGCAACGTGGCGCGCAGAACCGCGTACTCAGCCTGGCCGCCTGCGGAGCAGCCCTGTGGGCAACGCTGCGCTGCACCTGGCTCGCGCTCAAGCGGCTTGTTTTCGGCCCGGGCCATCACCTGGCGGCAACCGGGACCTGCTTTTCGCCGCTCAAGCGCTCAAGTGTCGTACCCGGGAAGCAGGGCCGCGGTCACCACTGAGCACCTGTCTCGATCACCTGGCGCTCCGCAGCCTGAGAAAGAGGGCGGTTTCCGCTGCCCTGTGTGATCAGTGCGCGGCGATGTTCAAGGGGCGGTGGGCGGCTCCGGCCAGTTCAGCACCCCCTGATCCTCGAAGCGCATGGTCCGGAACAAACCGCCCGCCAACTTGCCGCTCAGCGCGTAGGGCAGACCCTGGCCGGGTTGATAGCCCGCGGCGCCCCAGGCCTGGCGGATCGCGGCGAAGGCGGAAATGCTCACCGGCACGCTGATCAATGCTTCGCCGAAGCGAGGCACCTGCCCCTGCTGATCACTCACGCCGCTGGCCAGCGGTTGCCCGTTCACCTCCAATTCCAACGCCACGCCGTCGTAGTCGACGGCTCCGTCGTTCGGGTTCTGCACCCGCAGTTTCAGGGAGAAGCGCATTTCCAGTTCCTGCCCTGGCAGCGGCTCCAGACCGACCAGGTCGATGCGCAGCGGGTCGAGCATCAGGTTGGCGCAGGCGCTGAGGCTGCAGGCCAGCAGTGAAAGCAGCAGGGCGCGCAGGAGAGGGCGTGAGCGAAGAAGCATGGTTCGGCATTCCACGGCGGGCTGTGGGGAGAGCATAGAAGATCGCGTCGAGGTGACCGCCTTAGCGGCCGTGCTGCTTGGCGCTCAGCACCAGGGCGATGCCGCCGAGTACGGCCGCGGCGCTGACTATCAGGCGTAGGGTCAAGGCCTCGTCGAGCAGCAGGCTGCCGGCCAGGGCGGCGAGGATCGGCACGCTGAGCTGCACGGTGGCGGCCTGGAAAGCTTGCAGGCCACGCAAGGCGCTGTACCAGATGGCGTAGCCGACCCCCGAGGTCAGCGCACCGGACAGCACGGCATAGCCCAGTCCCGCCACGTCCAAGCTGGCCTGGCCCACCAGCAGTGCGCTGATCAACAGTGCCATGGGTACGGCGCGCAGGAAGTTGCCGGCCGTGGCCGCCAGTGGGTCGGCCACACCACGGCCGAGCAGGGAGTAGGCCCCCCAGGCCACGCCCGCCAGCAGCATAAGCAGCGCGCCGCCGAGCGGCGGCGCGCTGGCGCCGGGTAGCAACAGCGCCAGCAGGCCGCCGATCGCGAGCGCCAGGCCGGCGCTGGCCTGGCGTCTGAAACGCTCGCCGCGATACAGGCCCCAGGCGCTCATGCTCAGTTGAACCGCACCGAACAGCAGCAAGGCGCCGACCCCGGCATCCAGGCTGAGGTAGGCGAAGGAGAAGGCCGCGGCATAGGCCAGCAGCGCAGCGGCGGCGAACCAGCTGCCGGCGCCTGCGTTGTCGCTGGCGCGCAGGCGCAGCAGCAGCCAAAGGGTCAGGGCGCCGGAGACGATGCGCAGGCTGGTGAAGCTGGCCGCGTCAATATCCGTGTCGCGCAGTGCCAGCCGGCAGAGCAGGGAGTTACCGGCGAAGGCAACCATGGCCAAGGCGGTCAGCAGCAGGGTTCGAGCAGTCATGGGTAATCCGCGGCGGTCGGTGCCGGCCAATCTAAGCACAATTGGGCCGCGCCGCCGCTCGCGGGCTAGGTGGCCCGTCCTCGACCATTCAAGACGGTCGTCACCGCAAGCCTGCTGAAAGGGTTTTTTTGACTATCGTATCTAGAGGCGCCAAGCCACCTTGCAGGGCGCGATGCGGACTTCCCCCTTATCTGCTCGACCCTCGTAAAAGGGCGCCTCACTCGCACTATCGCTTTACCGCTATCGCCGTCCATGTCGGCAGGCGGATTGGCCTCTGCGCCAACAACCGTGGGCTGGTCGCGTGAGCTCCTCGGGCAGAAAGGTTGTCGCATCGAAATCGGATGAGTTTCCGGAAAGCACTGTTGCAGGCAGATCTAGAAAGTGTGCAGTTGGAGGCCTTTCAATGGTTTTTCCCGATGGTGAACATGGCGGCAAGGCCGATGTCCTCGGCAATCAGCACGGCTCTGGCTCGAAAAAATGGCACCTCATGTATTTCTTTCTTGCCGGATTCGATGTGCTGGTTGTGGTGCTCGGTGTGCTCTTGAATCATCAGATCGTCGACACCTATCACCGGTCGATCCAGGCCAACCAGTCATGGGTCCAGCAACTCTCGAGCTACTCGGCGCTGGGGAGTTTCGCCTCCGAGGTCAACGCGCCTGGCAACAACGTGTTCGATACCCTCGAGGTCGAAGCGGAGTCGCGCAGAATGAGTGAGGCGTTGCGCGTCTTCAACGAACACCTGGCAATGGCCAAAGCGCAGCTACAGGTTCGAATGGAGGATCAAGCCGGGAGCGGTGTGGATATCCAGGCCCTCACGCTTGCGCTGAAGGATGAGGTGGATGCCGTCGATGTGGCGATGGGGGAGATGGTCAACGAGGCTTCGCTGATCTTTTCCTTCTTCAAGGCGGATCAGCCTGATAGGGCCGGCAAGCGGATGGCCACAATGGACCGGAAATATGCCGAGCTGCTCGCCTCTCTCGCCACCGTGCGCGGGCGCGTCGGCCAGATTCAAGGCACGCTCCTGCAGGAAGAGCTGGAGTCGGTAGAGGTGCTGCGCCAGGTCGAGTACGCGATCATGGCGTTCGTGCTGATCATGGTCAGTGCGGCCGTAGCCTATGGCAGCAAGATCCGGCGCGAAATGGAGGCGTATGCCGCGGAAAGGGAGGGGTATCTTCAGGAGTTGCGCGAAAGTGAACGGCAGTTCCGCCAGCAGGCGTCATTGCTCGACAAGGCGCAGGACGCCATCGTCGTGCACGGGATGGATCTGCGCATTCTCTACTGGAACAAGAGCGCCGAACGTCTCTACACGGTCTCAGGGGAGGCGGCGCTCGGCCGATCGGCACGAGAGTTGATCTATCAGGGCGATGACGCCTGCAAGTCGGCCCTCGAGTGCCTGATCGAGACGGGAGACTGGGCGGGTGAGGTCTCCCTTCGGCGCCAGGATGGCAGCTGCACTACCCTGGAAAGTCGCGGAACGCTGGTGCGAGACGAGAACGGCCAGCCGCAGTCCGTCCTGTCGATCAACACCGATATCACCCAGCGCAAGCTAAATGAGCAGGAGGTCAATCGACTGGCCTTCTACGATCAGTTGACCGGCCTGGCCAATAGGCGACTGCTGCTGGACCGTTTGCAGCACACGCTGTCGGGCAGCGCTCGAAGCCTGAGCACGAGCGCGGTCATTCTCATCGATCTGGACAACTTCAAGGTGCTGAACGACACGTTGGGGCATGACCGGGGCGACACGCTGTTGCAGCAGGTCGCCTTGCGCCTCACCGATTGCGTCCGCGATAGCGACACCGTGGCTCGCTTGGGCGGCGATGAGTTCGTGGTCTTGCTGGAGGATCTGGACGAAGCACCGGCCGAGGCGGTGGTCCAGGCCCAGGCGATTGGCGAGAAGATCCTCGGCGCGCTCAACATTTCCTACCAGCTGGATGGCTATGAGCACCACAGCACCCCCAGCATCGGCATCGCCTTGTTCCAGGGGCCGCTGAGCACGGCTGATGACATCATGAAGCGGGCCGACCTGGCGATGTATCGCGCCAAGGCCGCGGGCCGTAACACCCTGCGCTTCTTCGATCCGGAAATGCAGGCGGTCGCCACGGCACGGGCCAGGCTGGAAGCGGACTTGCGCCAGGGCTTGCAGAGAAAGGAGTTCCTCCTTCATTTCCAGCCGCAGGTGAACAACGAGGGCGGCATCCTGGGGGCGGAGGCGTTGGTGCGCTGGATTCAACCTGAACGCGGAAGCGTTTCGCCGATCGAGTTCATTTCCGTGGCGGAGGAAACCGGACTGATTCTGCCACTGGGCCGCTGGGTGCTGGAAACCGCCTGTGCCCAACTGGTGTCTTGGGCCGAGCATGCGGAAAGCGCTCGACTGACCATGGCGGTGAACGTCAGCGCACGCCAGTTCCACCATCCTGACTTCGTCGGCGAGGTGCTGTCGATATTGGACAGCACTGGCGCCGATCCGCAGCGATTGAAGCTGGAGCTGACCGAAGGGTTGCTGATCGAAGATATAGAAAACACGATCGCCAAGATGGCCGAATTGAAGAACAGTGGCATCGGCCTATCCCTGGACGATTTCGGTACCGGCTACTCGTCGCTGTCCTACCTCAAGAGCCTCCCGCTGGATGAACTCAAAATTGACAAGTCCTTTGTCAGGGACGTGCTGGTCGATCCGAACGACGCCTCCATCGCCTGCGCCATTGTCAGCCTGGGCCAGAGCCTGGGTCTCGGGGTAATCGCCGAAGGCGTGGACACCGAGGCGCAGCGCACCTTCCTGGTCAATCATGGCTGCCATGTCCATCAAGGCTACCTGTTTTCCCGACCGCTGCCCGGCGACCAGTTCAGCGCATTTGTGCGCGAAAGGTCATTGGTCGAGAGCTGATTTGCCGGTGCAGAAACTGTGGTGCTATTCGGGAGCAGCCGATTGACCTGCGTCAGGTGCTGACTGTGGGCTAGGCGCTTGAGCATCTGTCAGCCGCTGCAGGAGTTGCGCGCAGCTTTTCTCTGACTTTTTCGACACCCAAAGAAAAAACCCCTGAAAAACACTAGGCTTTTCAGGGGCTTATTTGGTGGGCCGGGGGGATTTGAACCCGTTTCCAGATCCGCCCATCGTTGGTATATCTTGGCTAAAGCCAGTCGTTTCGCGGCATCCGTACTCGCTCTCTAGGTCAGTGCTGGCCTTTCGTGGTTATTGTTTTCGACACTTTTTCGACACGCATTCTAGACAGCTGAAGGCCCTATCAGTAGCGTCTAGCTGTCATGGTGTCGTGAGTCGTTTGACACATCTTCTCGTCTCTTGTCGCTTTTCGTCCTGCCTGAGTCGCGCTGCCCGATTGGGCAGCATGAAAATCAAAAGCTTAGCGCGTGACGCGGAGCGTTATCAGACACCTGGAAGGGTGTTATGCGACAGCAATGTCGCCTAATTATTAGTTAGGCTCATAAGGAATCCATAATAGTGGGCACTACAGAAACATGGATATCAATAGTAGGTTCCCTTGCGTCCATTGGTGGTGCCGTATGGGCATTTATTGAGGCCCGCAAAGCATCAAAGTCTGCATCAAGAGCCGAAAGAGTAAGAAGTGAACTTGTAACCCGCAGGGAAATGGTCGAACTATCTCAAATACACACTGAGACAAAAAGAATCCTTAGTATCGTTTCAAGGGTAGGCCCATCTTCCAGCCTAAGTTTATTAACTGGCATTGACTGCAGCGGTATTGCAAAAGATGTTGAAGAGTATTGCAGGCTGATAAATGAGCATAGCACGCATTACTCTGAGCTATTCAAGAATCATGCATTAAAATTATGCAGCGACCTCAGTGACGATATAAGATCTCTAGCTGACGCAGCACAACAACACGAAAAGAAAGAGATTGGCACTCGAATTTATCACAAGATCAATAGTTTTCTCCCTATTGCCAAGAGCCTGGCGGACGAGAAGAAAGAAACCATCGCAACCGGGAATTAAGGAATTAGAATGAAAATCACAGACGGCGAGAAACTAATAATTTTGATGCTGAGTGAGCTATACGAGAAGCTGGAAGTTAGAGGGGAGATCGAACCCGACTTCATAAGATCCGCAATTTTCAGCAATAATACATGGAGTATTCCATGGAAGTACGCCGGCATCCCATTCGATGAACAAGACACACCTGAAATCGTAAAGGAAGTGTTGAGTATACTTGACATGTGGAGCTTTATCGAAAGAAGTTACGGCGAACTTACAGATGATGAAAAGGCTTTTGTAGAGGCAGGGGCAGCTCCTTTTGGAAAAGACCCAAAGTTTCGGGGCTTCGATGGAAACAATGAAGCAGAATATATGGGGACAGCCTCTTTCCTCGTTAATGAGTTAGATAGGTTTTCAGAGTTCAAAGAAAGGTACTTTAACTCGCACTGCCCTATGGTTGAAGCGTACAGCCGAATGCTTTCTATGTATGAGCCAATCATTAAAGAGCAGCACTATCAGTCACTCTCCGCGCAAAGTCTTGTCAGCATTCTGAAAGAGTTAGTCCATCCTGAAAGACAGGGAAAAGCCTAACAACTTCATACTGGTCGCTACGCTCACTGGGACGGGCTAAAGGCCGCCCCTTAACCAAACGTTTGGTATCAATGTGAAATTTCCAAATTGGCTCAAATTGGTGTGGTGGGGAATCGCCCTAATCGGCACGCTTGCGTTTTTGATTTTTCGTCTCGATAACATTCACGCAGGGCACGCCCAGTTTGCGGACGTAGTCGTTTTTCTCGTATTTATCTGCTTATGGATGCTTCCGCTAGTTGCGGAAGTGAACATGCTAGGTATTCATCTCAAGAATGAGATTGAGGAAATCAAGCGCGAAGTAGCATCGGTTAGAAACTCCGTGGACGTCAGAAACTCTTTTAGCCCACAACTAATTTTTCCGCAACCACCCTCTGAGGAAGAACTTCCCGGTTTAAGGGAAGAGGTGCGGGCAGCTGTGTCTCAAGCGTTGAGAGAAGCCGGAAGCGCCGCTACTTCCACAACATCTGGCAACCTATCTGTATCCGAAGCAGCGCACTTTCTGTTTGGCGTCCGCTACAACTTAGAACTTCAGTTACGCCGAATCTACGAAGAAAACATCAATGATCCTCGGGAACGGTATGCGTCAGTTATCGCTTACCTACGATTACTGGTAAGGTCTGAAGTAATTTCACCTAATCTCGCACATGCCATACGGGAAGTGTATTCCGTTTGCTCTGCAGCAATTCACGGAGAAGATGTTTCGGAAAATCAGGTTCAGTTTGTTAGAGACGTTGCACCAGAATTGGTGGCTGCCCTGGAGGCGGTGCGTTGATACCCAACAAGTGGTTCAAGTCGTTCGCTTCGCTCACTCGGGACCGGCTAAAGCCCGCCCCTTAACCAAACGTTATGCATAAATGACTTCAGTATTTAAGTACCGCGGTGGTGACTGGGCCACAGTTAAGAGAGATCTACGCTCGCTTTCGAGAAATGAGCTATATGCAGCACCGTTTGCCTCGCTTAACGATCCTTTCGAATCTGTTGTGGTTATTGATCGCAATTCATTTGAAATTGGTGGTTTGGTTTTGGGTTGGGCAGCAGGGGGTAAGTTAGATCAAGGAAAAAAGGCCAGTTCTAAACTTGAAGACGCCTTGGGTGAATTCGTTAAATTCACGAGAGGCATTGGAATATATTCTCTAAGTAAGAGTGCGACTGATGAACTCCTTTGGGCGCACTACGCAAATTCTCACCAAGGGTTTTGTGTAGAGTTCGATCTAGAAAATCTTTTGGACTACAAGCTTGAGGCTGAAGAGATATTAAGCGTCGATTACAGTCTGCGTCCTCCTACTCTCTCGATGGTTGAGCTTATGGCCTCTCAAAAAAGTCAGGGGAAGCTTCTACAAAAACTAGTCGCGACAAAATCTAGGCGCTGGAACTACGAAGAAGAGATTAGAGTCTGTGTGGGTAACCCAGGCCTAAAGGAATATGATTTTCGTGCATTGCGAGCTATATATTTTGGCGCTCGATGTAGCTACAGGCTAATTCGCTTAGCGATGCGATTACTACGTGGGCGAGGTATAAGCTATTATCAGATGCAACTGGTCTCTGAGTCATATAATCTTGAGGCGATTGCAATAGATGACGAGTTTCCGAACGCGGCCCCTTATAGAGAGCGATTAGCTCCCGTAGATGATGGAATACCTTATCTTGATGAGAAAACCAAGCCATTTCAAAAAGAATTGAGTGTCGCAATTGAAATGGCTCGACGTGAACCCTACTGTGAAAGAGTTAGGGATGCATACCTGAGTGGCTCAAAGGGCACCCCGGAGAATCCGGTTTTCTACGTCACCTACGATAGAAGTGATGGTCTTCCTAGGAATGTCTTTTACAGCTTACAGGAAATTAGAAGGCATGTGCTTTATGCATAACAAGCCAGTTTAATTCGTTGCGGCCACAGAATGCATATCCTCCACCGGACTCGCTAACGCTCGTGGTTTAGCATAGCGTTAGATAGGTTGTCACTTAGTCTCTGTGATTTAAACCGATACTTAATCTACAGTTTCGGCGCTCTATGCTGCCTTCTTTGTAGGGCCAGCAGGCGCGATCCTTCATGCTCGGTGTTTGCTTTATGACGCTTACCTTCATCTTTGCGGCTGGCTTTGGCTGTTCGATAGGGCTAGGCGGCGCAGTGACGCGGACTACGTTGTCGGCGCCACGCGGGATGTAGTTGTTATCGTTGAATACGGTTTGCTTGGGTGGGGCGTTCGCTATTTTGGCTTGGCCGGGGGCTGGGCTGGCTTGAGCTTGCTGGTCGCGCCTTGCCTGTTCTTCGACAATTCTGTCCCAGTCCTTGCTCGCTGCTGGTTCTGGCCGAGTTATCTCGGCGACCGGGGCTGGCCTGGAATGGGTGTTCTTGTCGGCCAGGTTCTGCACTGTGCCTTTCAGGAAAGCCGAGCCTGCTGCGTGGAGCATGGCCAGCGTGACGCATGTGCCGATGATTCCTGGGATGAACCATGCCGTGGCATTACGTCTGCGGGGATTTGTCCGTATGTAGTCGGGGGCGTCGTTCCAATCAGCCTTCACGTTGTCTCTCCCTTGTCCCTCGGGCGTACCAGCGCCTAGTCACTTCCTTTGTGATCGCTATCCCGCGTGTTGACCGGTCAAGTTTCGGTTGGCCTCGTCGTATTCGGGGCTGGTTTGGCCCTTCTCCGGAATGATCTTTCCGCTTGCCAGCCAAAGCGCGTACTGCGGAAAGGCACTCACGAGCACGTCGATTTCCTCAGTGCTGACCCGAACAGCTCCCTTACTCACGTTGAGCCATCGACTGTAGTCGGTGTCGCTCAGTTGACTGAGCTTTTTAGGGCCGAGTTGCTTGATCAATAACCTGGCTCTATCTGCCGAGCTTTCCATATAGAAAAAAGAAAACCTTCTAGAGAAGGTAACTATTGACGCACCGTAGGGTGAAAAGGCAATAATTGACCTGAAGTAATTATTGACCTGAGCTGGTGCTCAAGGTCTTAACAGAGACCAACATAGTGCAGGAAAGCCAATGGACTTGGAAGAAAGCCACCTCTCTGCCAAAGCCCTACTGCTAGCGCCGCCCGTCCTTCCCTGGCGCGAGTTCGCTGACTGGATTCGCATGGGAAATGACCACAACACGGTGTGGGGCTGGATTCGTAACGGCTACATCCCTTCTCACAAGGTCGGCAGACACGTGATGGTCAACGTCGCGTTGCTCACTCATCAGCTTGTGGAGCAGGAGTGGTCGCTATGAGCAGGACGGACCCCCAACTCAGGTTGCGTGTGCCACTACCGCTTCGCGCCGAGATTGAGCGGGCCGCTAGGGCTGCTCGTCGCTCCATGAATGCCGAAATAGTCATTCGTCTTGAAGCTAGCTTCGCCAATGAAAACTCAAGGAAGGAGGAAACACTGTGAGTAAGACAGATGAGAGCCTGGACCTCTGTAGCGTCATCACCTTCGCCGAAATGAGCGGCATATCGGTCGAGGAGGCGATTGGCTGGGTGGATAACGGAACGATCCCCAGCCTCAAGCTGGCCGACTTCCGCATGGTCAACCTGGCCCGCCTGCGAGAAGACCTGCTCAAGGGCAAGACCACCTTCAAAGAGGGGGACTACAGCCATGTCTAGCCAATGTGTGGCCCTGGATGCAGCCACTGCTCTTGGCTACATCGGCCAAGCCGTCCTTGTGGAGTTGGTGTGGGACGGTGACCCGGAAGCTATCTGGCGTTTCAAGCACATCGTTGGCGTGGTGTTGCCCGTCGAAGGTGTTTACGAGGATGGCTATTTCCTAACTGTTCCCTTCAACGACAGCACCGATTTTCCGACCGAGATCTTCTTCAACACCATCCGAACCATTCGGGCGATGCGGTACCGCGACCGGCACGGTTCCGGCAACGTACTGGGCCGTATCGCCCGTCCTAACCAGGCTGGGTCAAGGGCCGCGCTCCCGGCTCGTCGGAACAGCTCCATCGTTCCGGCGAACGGAAGCACGGGCGCAGCGCACCCTTGACGCACCACGGCCATGAACAGCCTATCCATGGGAGCAAGGGGCAGCTTTTCCGCCCCGCGCTCCCGAGCCCTCGGCGGCAAGAGCGGGATGACAAGGGCAGAGCCCTTGGTGTGCTTCGCCTCGGCCCAGCGCCCGCGCCAAGCCCCTGCCTCCCTCGCTGATCGTCCCCGCCTGCTGCACCTTCCGGCCCTGCCGGATGCTCGCCCAGTTCTGCTCGGGCTTCTTCTGCTTCTGACTCTCGCCGCGCCCTGGAGTAGCGGGGTAGTCGCCGTGCCGCCGGGCAATCAGCAGTCAGCCATCGGGATAGATGAAAGCGTCAGCTGCGGGCGCGGCGGCACAGGTGTGCGCGAGGCACGAGCGCGCAGGTGCGCCGCCCCGCCAGCTGACGTCCCTGTAACACGTCAGATAAATACCAAATGAACAGGCCAGTACTGGTCAATGTTGGAGAACTGAAAAATGAAAGCTAAGGATCAGATTCGGTTAAACCTCGATGGCTTCGAAAGCCCAACCGGCCGCCTGTTCGTTGAGCGCGGCAACGCCAAGATCACCGACCTGTCGAAAGTCCGCCTGCTGCGCTGCGGCGTCGACACGGTGCGTCAGCTGTACCGGGGCATAATCCGCCCGGAAGTCATGGCGCTGTTCGAAACGCCGGGCGTCATGGTGGATTTTGCCGGCCAGCGCTGGCACTCGGGACGGGTAGGGCGCGATTCGGGCTACCAGTACAAGCTGCAAAACGCCGACCTTGGGCTGATCCTGCTGATCAAGAACTTCAACGCCAAGCTCGACAACATCGGCCCGCACCTGAAAATTGAGGTGTCACCCCACGCCATCGACGCCCTGTCGCCGGAGCGTCTGCAAGAGCACCTGGACCACTACGCCGACGCCGTGTTGAGCCACCTGGAAATCAACCAGTGCGCGGTTCATCTGGCGTTGGACCTGCAGGGCTGGACGCCGCCCGCCGATCTGGTCGCCCGCATGCACTGCAAGGCCCGCACGCACCGCGATATTTCGGGCATCAGTGAGGTCAGCTGGGCCACCAAGTCGAGCGTCTACGGCCGCGGGGAAACGTCCATGTTCGGTTCGGCCGGTGGCGTGCAGCTGGCCATCTACAACAAGACCGAACAGGCCCGCGCCACCGACAAGCTCGACTACTGGGAAAGCGTCTGGAAGCGCCGCGACAGCTTCGACGCAGACGACCCCAACAACTACGACCCGGAGCAAGACGTGTGGCGGGTGGAGCTGCGCTATCACCACTCGATCATCCAGCAGTTCGCCAGCGGCTCCATTGACGTGCGGACGGGTGAGGCCATCGACACTCGCTCGTTTGCCGCCTTCTCGGGCCATCTGGACGGCCTGTGGCGCTATGGCCTGGGGCAGTTCAAGTTGCTGGCTCGCCCTGGTCATTTCGAGGCGATCTGGACCCTGATCCGCGATGACGTGCGGGTCGATCTGCCGGTGGACTCCCTGCTCGATCAGACCGAGTACAAGCGCTACTACAAGACGTCGCGGGGCTTCTCGGGCAAGAACGTGGAGCTGTTCCTGGGAAACTTCGTAAGCCTACTGGCAAGGGAGCGGGTGGGCGCAAAAAAGGCGTTCTCCACCCTAAAACAATGGGACTGTTGGCCCGTTATACGGGATCACTACGCGGCCAAGGAAAAGACTGAGCGGGACATATACCGGCACATCAAAGACCTGCTCGAGGAACGACAGGTGAGGTGGGGGCGTGCGGTCTGATGGCGATCCACCAACTGCCGGATGGACGTTGGAAGGTCGATGTAGAGCCCATCAAGGGCAAGCGCTTTCGCAAGACGTTCAAGACCAAGGGTGAAGCCCAGCGTTTCGAGTCGACCTGCCGTAGCAAGGTGATTGTCGATGCGGATTGGTCCCCTCGGCCAACCGATGCCCGGCGGCTCACTGACCTTGTCGGCTCATGGTTCGATCTGCATGGCCACTCGCTGCGCGATGGTGAGCGCCGCCGTTCCAAGCTGGATCAACTGGCCCGGCGCCTCGGCAATCCTCGGGCCGCCAAGCTCGACCCGCAGGCCTACGCCCATGATCGCCGGGTCAGGCTAGGGCAGGGTGTTTCGCCTAAGACCCTGAACAATGAGTTGGGCTATCTGCGTTCGGTATACAACGAACTGCGCGGCCTCGGGGTCATCAGCTACGCGAACCCGCTGGCCCTGGTGAAGCCGTTGAAGCTCCAGGAACGTGAGCTGTCCTGGCTGACCACGGAACAGATTGCCGAGTTGCTGCAAGCCATCCGTTCGGGCTGCGATAACCCGCACGTCGAGATCATCGTACTGATCTGCTTGGCGACCGGGGCGCGTTGGTCAGAGGCTGAGAAGCTGAAACCGACCGGGCTGCGTAATGGTGTGATCACCTTCAGCGGGACCAAGAGCGGTAAGGTGCGCTCGGTGCCGATCTCGGCAGAGCTGGCGGCCAAGATCGTTCGCCACTGGAAGCAGCATGGCCAACCCAACTCGGCCATCACCTCGTTCCGCCGAGCCCTGTCCCGCACAACCATCAAGCTCCCGAAAGGCCAGGCTGCTCACGCGCTGCGCCATACCTTCGCCAGCCACTTCATCCAGAACGGCGGCAACATCCTCACCCTGCAGAAAATCCTGGGCCACTCCAGCTTGGCGATGACTATGCGCTATGCGCATTTGGCTCCGGACCATTTGCAGGACGCCATCAGGCTTGGACCGCTTTCTTCGGCGGCTACACCGGTAGGTTAGGCACCTCGCTGCGTATAAGTCGTGCCTTTGCAGGCAGAGCGTGCCAGCCGCCTTGATTAAGCCTGCGTTGGACGTGCTCTTGGTACCTGTTGGGGGCGGGGGCGCTTCTACGTTGGTGGCGCAGTTGGTTGCATCGTTTGCATGCTGCGGCAATGTTCCCTTTCGCATCCTTCCCGCCGTCCTGGCGAGCAACGAGGTGCTCAGCCGTGCACTGAAAGTGCCGAGCTTGGGCTAAGGAGATTCTGTGCTCTTGGGCGAATTGCTCTGCGGAATCGCGCCACATCTGAAAGCCGCAATAGCAGCATGCTCCATTCTGGCGGTCGTAGGCGGTTTGGCGGTGCTTTTGGAGGGGACTGATAGCCATGGCGGCCTCCTATTCAGTTTTAGGAAGTCCGCCCGATCAGTAACTGAATCGGAAGCGGTGCCAGTCGCGTCACGCGAACTGGCCCAACACTGCCCCATAAGGGTGGCAGCAGCTCTAAGGTAGTGTGTTTATTTTCGGTTGCCAAGTGACCTTGAGGGGTTGCAGGTCAGTAACCTTACTCGACACTTTTTCGACACCCAAAGAAAAACCCCTGAAAAACACTAGGCTTTTCAGGGGCTTATTTGGTGGAGCCGGGGGGATTTGAACCCCCGTCCGCCAGTTCTCCGCTATCGGTTCTACATGCTTAGCCATCTCTATTGAGTTAACTCATCGCGGCCCGAGTGGCAGGGCGCTTTGAGCGAGCTGTATGAGTTTTAGCCGTTACGTCTACAGCGAACTTGGCGGCGATCCTGTTCTATATGACTGACCAAATCTTCGGGTTTACAGGCATCCCCTAGGGTCAGCTAGCGGCACTTAGGCGGCTAGAGCGTAGTTGTCGTCGTTGGCAACTATAAGTTTGCAGCAGCGAATTTACGAGTTCTGCTACCAGCTCGGCATGCCCCTCAAGTTTTGCTACCGGCGTCGAATCCTAATCGGCCCCAAAACTGTCATGGGTGAAGCTACGCCCGAAGTGTACGGCATCGGCTCATCGGCGTCGACCCGGCAATCTCTGCGCGGACGCCGATGGCAGAGTGCGGCTATGATTACCCCCTGAGTTGCTGTCATGTCTTTGGGACGAGACCTATCTATGCCGCGCACGTCGCGTTATCCCCTGCGCCAGTGGATCTGGCGCGCCTTTGTGCAGAGTGCTTTGATTCCGCTGGTTCTGGTCGAATCGGTGCTGATTACCGTCTATTTGTTGAGTAACGCCGCGATTCGCGATGCCCAGATCGACTATCTGCAGCGAAGCGCGCTGGACGACCTGTCGGCCGCCGTAGCCCGTGAGGGACAGGTGATCGATAGCCGTCTGCGGTCCGTCGAGGCGCAGGTGCAGATCTTCCGCGATGCGTCGCTGCAGGCGCTGAGCAATACCGCCTTCGAGCCCGATGCGCTGGAGCGGCAGCGCCATGCCTCCACGCCCAGCGGGGTGTTCTACACGCGCAGCGACGATGGCCGCGCGGCGTCTTTCTATGCCAACAGCACGCCCCCCGGGCGCCAGGATCGGGACAAGGCCTTGCGCCTGTCGCAGGTCGACCCGCTGATGCAGTCGATCCGCGCTGCCAACCCCTTGGTGGCGGCGCTCTATTTCAACAGTTGGGACAGCTACAACCGCATCTACCCGTTCTTCATGACGCCCGAGCAGTATCCCCATGACATGGTGATACCGGACTACAACTTCTACTATCTGGCCGACGCCCGGCACAACCCGGAGCGCAAGGTGGCCTGGACCGATGTCTACCTCGATCCGGCCGGCCAGGGCTGGATGATGTCGGCGGTCGCCCCGGTGTACCGCGGCGACTTCCTCGAGGGGGTGGTGGGCCTGGATATCACGGTCGGCCAGATGCTCACCGAGATCGGCGAGCTGGATGTGCCCTGGCAGGGTTACGCCATGCTGGTCAGCCGCGATCACAACATCATGGCGCTGCCCCAGGCCGGCGAGCGGGATTTCGGTCTCCGCGAACTGACCGAGTATTCCTATGCGGAGGCGGTGCGCCGCGAGGTGCTCAAGCCGGAAGACTTCCGCCTGGACAAGTACGCTGATATGCAGCCGCTGCTGCAGGCCATGGCAGACGGCCAGGGCAATGTGCAGGAGGTGCAGCTGGGCGGGCGCAATCGCCTGGTGGCCTGGAGCGAGATTCCGCAGACCGGCTGGCGCCTGCTGTTGGTGGTGGACGAGGAGCAGATCTTCAGCGAAACCAACCGGCTGGCCGAGCGTTACCTGCAAATCGGCTACCTGCTGATCGCCGGCCTGGCGCTGTTCTATCTGCTGTTCTTCGCCTGGATGTGGATGCGTTCGCGGCAATTGAGCGATCAACTGGCGCAGCCGATTGCCGGTATCAGCGGGATGATGCGACGGATCGGTCAGGGGGATTTCCATCCCAGTGCGCCGACCAGCCAGATCGCCGAGCTGACCTCCATGGCGCAGGCGGTGCAGCACACCGGCGAGCAACTGCAGGCCAGCGAGACCGAGCGCCGCGAGGCGCAGCGGATTCTCGAGCTGGTGCTGGAAAGCACCACGGAGAGTCTGTGGGAGGTGGACTGGCCGAGCTCGACCATCAAGCTGAGCGGGCGCTTCCTCAAGCGCTTCGGCCTGACCCAGGAACGCATGAGCATCGGCGAGTTCAACCAGCGCGTGCATCCCAATGACCTGGAGCGCATCCGTCACCTGCGCGAGCTATTCTTCGCCAGCGGCGAGGACCAGTTCGAGGCTGAATACCGTTACGCCGACGCGCGTGGCGAGTACGCCTGGCTACTCAGCCGGGGCAAGGTGCTCGAGCGCGATGCCGCCGGCCATGTGCTGCGCATTGCCGGCACCCATGTCGACATCACCCGCCTCAAGCAGGCCCAGGAGGAGCTGCGCCGTGCCAGCCTGGAGGCCCAGGCGGCCAGCCAGGCCAAGAGCCGCTTCCTCTCCAGCATGAGCCACGAGCTGCGTACGCCGCTGAACGCGATCTACGGCTTCGGCCAGTTGATCGAGATGGAGGCGCAGGAGAAGCCCGATGCCCAGCAGGAGGCCGACTACGCGCGGGAGATCGTCAACGCCAGCCGCCATCTGACCTCTCTGGTCGACGACATCCTCGACCTGTCGAGCATCGAAAGCCGTCGTCAGCAGTTGCAGTTGCAACCGGTCGCCATCGGCGAGCTGCTCGCCAGCTGCGCCGAGTTGATCCAGCCCGAGGTGCAGCAGCGGCATCTGCGCCTGGACGTGCAGGCGGAGGCCGATGCGCCGTTGTACGTGCAGGCCGATTTGCGCCGGGTGCGCCAGGTGATGCTCAACCTGCTGTCCAACGCCATCAAGTACAACAGCCCGCAGGGCGTGATCCGCATGGGCTATGAGCTGCGGCCGGGCGGCGTGCGCCTGTGGGTAGACGACAACGGACCGGGGCTGACAGAGGAGCAGCAGGCTCAGCTGTTCCAGCCGTTCCAGCGCCTGGGTCGGGAGAACTCGAGTACGCCCGGTACCGGCATCGGGCTGGTCCTCTGTCGTGAGTTGGCGAGCCTGATGGGCGGCGAAATGGGCTTCGAGAGTAGCGCAGGTCACGGCAGTCGGTTCTGGATCGACTTGCCTAGCGCCGCCGCGCCCGAGCCGACCCCGTCGGCCTGGGCCGGCAACGAGCTGGCGGCTCCCGCGGGTCAGGCCGATGTGCTGTGCGTCGAGGATCACCCGGCGAGCATGAAGGTGGCCCAGGAGGCGCTGCGTGACTTCGCCAAGGTTCGTGGGGTCGGCTCGGTGCAGGAGGCGCTATCGGCCCTGACTGCCGAGGCGCCGGCGCTGTTGATACTGGATCTGGATCTGCCGGACGGCGATGGCTTGCAGGTGCTGGATGTCATGCGCAGCGATCCGCGTCTGCGCGGGGTGCCGGTGCTGGTGATCAGCGCGGCGGCCAATGAGCAGTTGTTCGACGAGGCCCGAGTGCGCGGGGCGCAGGCCTGCCTGGCCAAGCCCTTCGAACTGGCCGAGGTGCGCCAGCTGGCCATGTCTCTGCTCGGTCAGGGCGACTAGTCCTGGCCGAGCAACGGCGATTACTCGCTGGCCTCGAGCAGTTCCAGCGCTTCGCCGAGTACTTCCACGGATTTTCCGTGATCACCACTCTTGTGCAGCGCCTCGCCTTCGGCGCGGAGCGTCTGCACTTGCGCCAGCACCGCTGGATCGCTAGGCGGGTTGCTTTGCAGCATGGCATCGATCTTCGCCATATCCGCCGGGCAATGTGCGGCCCAGAGCGGGGCACTGAGCAGGGCAGCGGCGAGGCAAACGGCTAGGCGGCGCATGGTGTGGCTCCTTCGGGTGGGGAAGATATTCAGTATAGGAAGCGCCGTGGATGGCCAGTGGCCGCTGGTCTGCTTTCGCTCGACCAGAAAAGCCCCGCGGCGGCGGGACGGGGCCTTCTGTTGTCGGTGCGCGATGACGGATGCGGCTCAGGCTCTCGGCCGGGTGACCCGGTCGACCAGGTAGACCAGGCCGTGGTAGTCGATGCCGGCGTGCTGGCTCAGGCCAATCTCGCAGGTACGGCTGGTGGACAGGCCCTCGCTGCAATGCTGCACCGCGTCCTTCAGGCTGCGCAATGCATGGGCGTTGAGCTCGGGGGTGGTGAAGCCCTTGTCGCCGGCGAAACCGCAGCAGTGGATGCCTTCGGGAACGATTACCTCGCGGGCGCAGCGGCGGGCGATCTCGATCAGGCCCTCGGCCTCGCCCAGATGCTGGGTGCTGCAGGTGATATGCACCGCCACAGGCTGCTCCTGGGGGTGGAACTCCAGGCGCTCGAGCAGCTGCTCGCGGATGAACTTTACCGGGTCGTACAGCTTCAGCCGCGCGTCCAGGCCATCCTGCAGCAGGCGCAGGGTGCAGGGGCTGGTGTCGCAGTAGACCGGGTCCAGGCCGCCGCGGCTGGCTTTCAGCAGCGCGGCGATCAACTCGTCGCGCTTGGCCTCGGCCTGCTCGGCATAGCCCTTGGAGGCGAAGGGCTGGCCGCAGCACAGGTTGTCCTGCTGCTCGGGGAAGATGACCTGAAAGCCGGCCTTCTCCAGCAGGGCGCGGGTCTTGTCGATCAGCGGCATCTGTTCCCGGTCGGCGAACGCCGGGCCCATGACCCGCGAGACGCAGGCGGCCAGGTACACCACCCGCGGCCGTGAGTCGCCGGCCGGCGGGTTGAAGCGGGTCGGCTGGGCGGCCTGGGGCAGGGCGCTGCTCCACTGCGGCAAGCGCTGGCCCGAGAGCTTGCGCAGGCCGGCAGAGGCCCTGGCCAGCAGCGGCGCGCCGAGCAGCCGGCGCGCGCCGTCGGTGGCGCGCAGGGTCAGGCGCGCCCCCTTGAGCGCGCTGGCGAAATGCCCGGCCAGCCAGTCGGCCGTGGCCTGGTGTGTGGCGTCGCGCGCGCGCAGTTTGCGCACCAGGTCGCCGGTATTGATCCCCACCGGGCAGCGCTGGGCGCACAGTCCGGTGGCGGCGCAGGTGTCGAGGCCCTGGTACTGGAAGTCGCGTTCCAGCGCCCGGGTGTCCTCACCGCGCCGCTGCCTGGCCTGGATGTCGCGCCAGACGACGATGCGCTGGCGCGGGCTCAGGGTCAGTTCCTTGGACGGGCAGACCGGCTCGCAGAAACCGCACTCGATGCACTTGTCGACGATGGCGTCGGCGGCCGGCAGGGGCTTGAGGTGCTTGAGGTGGATCTGCGGGTCTTCGCTGAGCACCACGTCCGGGTTGAGGATGCCCCGGGGGTCGAGCAGGCGCTTGACCCGCCACATCAGCTGGTAGGCGTCGCGGCCCCACTCCAGCTCGACGAAGGGCGCCATGTTGCGACCGGTGCCGTGTTCGGCCTTGAGCGAGCCGCCGAACTCCACCGCCACCAGCTGCGCCACCTCATCCATGAAGGCCTGGTAGCGCGCGACCTGCTCGGGCGCGTCGAAGCCCTGGGTGAAGACGAAGTGCAGGTTGCCCTCCAGGGCATGGCCGAAGATGATCGCCTCGTCATAGCCATGCCTGTCGAACAGCTTCAGCAGGCGGTTGACGCCCTCGGCCAGCAGTTCCACGGGGAAGGTGACGTCCTCGATGATCACCGTGGTGCCGGTCTGGCGTACCGCGCCGACCGCGGGGAAGGTGTCCTTGCGGATCCTCCACAGCTGGTCGTAGACGGCCGGGTCCTCGCTGAAGTCGACCCGCTTCTCCAGGGGGAAGCCGACCAGCGCGTCCATGACCTGCGTCAGCTGCTCGTGCAGCAGGCCCTGGCTGGCGGCGCGGGACTCGATCAGCAGGGCGCAGGCGCCGGCCGACAGCGCCTTGACCCACTCGGGCATGCCCGCCTTGTTCTCCACCGAGCGCAGGCTGCGCCGGTCCAGCAGCTCCACCGCCGATACCGGCTGCTGCTTGAGCACGGCCACCGCGCGGCAGCAGCTCGCCACGTCGGGGAACACCAGCAGGGCACTGGCCTTGTGCGGGTGGTCGGGGACGGTGTGGTAGGTCACCGCGCTGATGAAGCCCAGGGTGCCTTCGGAACCGACCAGCAGGTGGCTGAGGATGTCCAGCGGTTGGTCGAAGTCGACCAGGGCGTTGAGCGACAGCCCCGTGGTGTTCTTCAGCCGGTACTTGTGGCGGATGCGCGCGGCCAGTTCGGGGTTGGCCCGGGTCTGCCGAGCGAGCTCGGTCAACTGCTCGAGCAGTTCGCCGTGACTGGCCTGGAAGGCGGCCACGCTGGCCGCGTCCTCGGTGTCCAGCACGCTGCCGTCGGCCAGCACCAGGCGCATGCCGGCCAGGGTGTGGTAGCTGTTCTGGGCGGTGCCGCAGCACATGCCGCTGGCGTTGTTGGCGACGATGCCGCCGATCTTGCACGCGTTGATCGAGGCCGGGTCCGGGCCGATCTTGCGTTGCCAGGGCGCCAGGCTGACGTTGGCCTGGGCGCCGATGACGCCGGGCTGCAGGCGAATCTGCGCGCCCTGATTGCGGACCTGGCGGCCGTCCCAGTGATCTCCCAGGACGATCAGCACCGAGTCGCTGATGGCCTGGCCGGACAGGCTGGTGCCGGCGGCGCGGAAGGTCACCGGCACGCGCTCGGCGCTGGCCAGGCGCAACACTTGCACCACTTCCTCCTCCGACTCGACGCGCAGCACCAGCTTCGGCACCAGCCGATAGAAGCTGGCGTCGGTGCCGAAGGCCAGGGTCGACAGCGGATCGTCGAAGCGTCGCTGGCGCGGAATCAGGCGTTCGACGGCCTGCAGGAAGGCGGCCGGCAGGCTCATGCATCCTCCAGGATCAGCACGACCAGGTCCTTCGGCCCATGGGCGCCGTAGGCCAGCACCTGCTCGATGTCGGCGGTCTTCGACGGCCCGGATACCAGCAGCGCGTTGGTCGGCATGCCGGCGGCCCAGCCCCTCTCCTGCTGGACCTGGTAGAGGTTGTCGCTCACCTGGCTGGCCTTGAGCAGGGCGATGTGCAGTGGCGGTACCAGGCTCATCAGCCGCGGCTCCTCGGGCGTCGGCCAGAGGATCAGGCTGCCGGTGGAGGCAATGGCGCCGAGGGTGCCGGTCAGGCTGGCCGGGGTGTCGTCGAACAGCTCGGCTTTCCACTGCTCGATGGGCCGGTCGTAGGCCTTGAGCGCGAGGGTGCTGGACGCCCGCTGGCAGTGCTTGCTGAACTGTTCGCCGTGGGCGGTGCTCGGGGCGATCAGCAGGCTGGCGATGTCGCGCTCGATCAGCAGGCGTTCGACCAGCGCCGGCCACTCGGCCTGGCGGGTCAGGTGGGTCTCGGTGTGCACCGCTTCCATCAGCTGGCGCAGGCGCGGGATGCGCTGCTCGGCCGGGTAGCTCCAGGGCTGGGTCACCAGGGCCTCGTCGAAGTCGTCGGCGATCGGCGTGGTGCCTTCCAGGCTGCGCTGCAGCTTGGCGAGGATATTCGCTTTGGCAGACATCAGTTGCCCTCCAGGTGCTGTTTGGCCAGCTCGTGCAGCGAGCGCGTGGCCGGTACCGGCGCCACATGGTGCTCGGTCCAGGGGCCGAGCTTGCTCGGGGTCAGGCCGCCCAGGCGGGTGGCCAGGTAGCTGAACAGGCGATACAGCAGCGGCTTGGTATAGAGGGTGCGCCAGGCTTTCCAGGCCAGGCGCTCGCCCGGCGAATACTTGCTGCCCTGGCCGCGCATGACCTTGTGCGGGGCGTCGGGGCTCTTCACGTTCTCCTCGCGCAGGCGGCGCAGCAGCGAGGGAATCGGGATCTTCACCGGGCAGACTTCGCCGCAGGCGCCGCACAGCGACGAGGCGCTGGGATGCTCCGGTACCTTGCCCAGGCCGACCAAATGCGGGGTGATGATCGCGCCGATGGGGCCGGGGTAGACCTCGCCGTAACTGTGGCCGCCGACCCGGGTGTAGACCGGGCAATGGTTCATGCAGGCGCCGCAGCGGATGCAGTTGAGGGTCTGGCGCAGCTCGCTGTCGGCGAAGGCCTGGCTACGGCCGTTGTCCAGCAGCACCAGGTGCACTTCCTCGGGGCCATCCAGCTCGTCGGCCTTGCGCGGGCCGGAGATCATGTTGACGTAGGTGGTGATCGGCTGGCCCAGGGCCGAGCGGGTCAGCAGCGAGAGCAGCGGCACGGTGTCGCGCAGGTTCTCCACCACCTTCTCGATACCGGTCACGGCGATGTGCACCTTGGGCACCGTGGTGCTCATGCGGCCGTTGCCTTCGTTTTCCACCAGCAGCAGGGTGCCGGTCTCGGCCACGGCGAAGTTGACCCCGGAGACGCCGATGTCGGCCTCGAAGAATTTTCGGCGCAGGGTGCGGCGGCCGATCTGAATGAGTTGGTCGACGTCCTTGGTGTACTCCACGCCGAGTTTGTCGTGGAACAAGGACGCGACCTGACCGGCATTCTTGTGGATTGCCGGCATGATGATATGGGAAGGCTTCTCGTGGTCGAGCTGGACGATGTACTCGCCCATGTCCGATTCCAGGCATTCAATGCCACGGCCGGCGAGAAAGTGGTTCATCTCCATCTCTTCGCTGACCATCGATTTGCCCTTGATCACTTGTCGCGCCTCGTGAGCGCGGGCGATCTCCAGGACGATGGCGTTGGCCTCGTCCACCGTTTCCGCCCAGTGCACTTTCACACCGTTGCGGATCAGGTTCCGTTCCAGCCGCTCGAGCAACTCGGGCAGCTTGGAGAGTGCGCGGGCGCGGATCTGGTTGCCCAGGGCGCGCAGCCGCTCGCGTTCGTCGGCGTCGCTGAAGGCACTGGCGCGCTTGGCCATCAGCGAGTCCATGGCGGTGCGGAAATTCTTGCGCAGCTGGGGGTCGCCGAGGGCGTCATGGGCGCGCTGTTTGAAGCCCGGCGTCGCGGCTTCGTCACTCAACTGCACGGCGGGAATGCGTTGTTCGGCGTTCATCACTCGGTCCTCGCGCGGGGCTGGGTGCGTTGCCAGAGGAAGCTGGCCAGGTGCTGGCCGCGCAATGCCGCGCGCTGCTTCTCCAGGGCGCCGTTGATATTCATCAGGCAGCCGCAATCGGCACTGACCACCTGCGCGGCGCCGCACGCCTGCAGCGCGCGGGTCTTGTCGGCGACCATCGCCCCGGAAATGTCCGGCATGCGCACGCTGAAGGTGCCGCCGAAACCACAGCACTCGCTCTCGTGGTCATGCTCGACTCGCTCCACCTGGGCCAGTTGCGCCAGCAGGGCGCGGCCGTGCAGATGAGTGTTCATCTCCCGCCGGGCGCTGCAGGAGGTGTGCAGGGCGACCTGGGTCTGCGGGCCCTGGTCCTGCAGCTGCACCTTGCACACATGCAGCAGGAACTCGGCCAGCTCATAGGTGCGCTCGGCCAGCGCCTTGAGGCGGGCGTGCAGTTCGGGTTCGTCCTTGAACAGCTCGGCATAGTGCTCGCGCAGCATGCCGGCGCAGGAGCCCGAAGGCACCACCACCGGCCAGTCCTCGGCGAACAGCGCGAGCTGCCTGCGGGCGACCTCGCGCGCCTCCCCGGTGTAGCCGGAGGTATAGGCCGGCTGGCCGCAGCAGCCCTGGTCCTGGGGGAAGTGCACGCGAATGCCCTCGCGCTCGAGCAGGCGGATCGCGTCCATCCCGGCGCCCGGGAAGAACAGGTCGACCACGCAGGTGCCGAACAGGTAGACCTGGTCGGGCTTGTGCGCCGGGTACTGGCGCGGTTGCGGCAGGGGCGGCGCGACGCGGGTGGCATTGGGGGCGGCGTTGTGGAACAGCTGACTCATGACGTGGCCCTCCGGGTAATCCCGGTGGTTTGCCGCGCCCGCTGCATCGAGATGGCAGCGGGGCGCAGGCGGTGGTGGATGCGGCCGTGCCCCGGGACGCGGGGCGCGGACTTCAGTCGATTCAGCGCGCGACCAGCGGGTCGCTGATGCCCAGCAGGTAGATCGCGGCGAGGGCGATCAGCCCGGTGAACAGCACGTAATACAGGGTAGGCCAGACGGTCTTGCGCAGGGTGGTGCCCTCCCGGCCGAGCAGGCCCACGGTGGCGGAGGCGGCCACCACGTTGTGGATCGCCACCATGTTGCCGGCGGCCGCGCCGATGGCCTGCACCGCGACGATCAGCGCCCCGGAGATCCCCAGGCTGTGGGCCACGCCGTACTGGAACTGGCTGAGCATCATGTTGCTGACGGTGTTCGAGCCGGCGATGAAGGCGCCCAGGGCGCCGACGCTCGGGGCCAGCAGCGGGTAGACGCCGCCGACGCTGTCGGCCACGTAGCGGGCCATGGCGATGGGCATGCTCGGCAGGTCGGCGGCGTTGATCCCCGAGTTGATCAGGATGCGCACCATCGGCACGGTGAACAGCAGGACGAAGCCGGCACCGAGCAGCACCTTGCTCGAGTCGCCGATGGCGGCGCCCAGTTCACGCAGCTTCATGCCGTGCAGGAAGAAGGTCGCCAGCACCACCGCCACCAGAATGCCGCCGGGCAGGTAGAGCGGCATGAAGTCGGCCTTGATCCCGGTCTCGCCGAGGATGTCGGGGAACACCAGCAGCACCGACTTGAGGGCGCCGCCGACCTCGGGAAAGACCCGGCTGATCACCAGCAGGGCGCCGACCAGCACATAAGGCAGCCAGGCGCGCAGGCTGCTCATCGGCTTGGCGGTCAGTTCGTCGAGTTTCATCTCCACGCTGCCCAGCCAGTCGCTCGGCCACTCCTCGGCCGGTGCGAAGTCCCAGGTGTGCTTCGGCACCAGGAAGCCGGCGCGGGCGGCGCTAGTGACGATCGCCAGTCCGATCAGCCCGCCGGCCAGGGAGGGGAACTCCGGGCCGAGCAGCACGCCGGTGGCCATGTAGGGCAGGGTGAAGGCCAGGCCGGCGAAGACGGCGAACGGCAGGACCTCGAAGCCGGCTTTCCAGCTTTTCTCCTTGCCGAAGAAGCGCGTCAGCATCAGCACCATGATCAGCGGCATCAGGGTGCCGACCAGGGCGTGGATGATCGCCACGTTGCTGGTGATCAGTTGCAGGAACAGCTCCCAGCTGGAGCCCTGGGCAGTGAGTTGCGCCGCCAGGGCGGCGCTGTCCAGGCCGCTGTTGATGCCGATGATGATCGGCGTACCGACCGCGCCGAAGGACACCGGGGTGCTTTGCACCAGCATGCCGAGCATCACCGCCGCCAGGGCCGGGAAGCCGATGGCCACCAGCAGGGGCGCGGCGATCGCCGCCGGCGTGCCGAAGCCCGAGGCCCCTTCGATGAAGCAGCCGAACAGCCAGGCGATGATGATCGCCTGGATGCGCCGATCCGGGCTGATGGTGGCGAAGCCCGCGCGGATCGCGGTGATGCCGCCGGAGTGCTTGAGGGTGTTGAGCAGCAAGATGGCGCCGAAGATGATCCACAGCACGCCGGCGGTGATCACCAGGCCCTGCAGGGTGGAGGCGAGTACGCGGTTGACGCTCATGTCCCAGGCGAACAAGGCGATACCGGCGGTCAGCAGGTAGACCAGCGGCATGGCGCGCTTGGCCGGCCAGCGCAGGCCGATCAACAGCAGGGCGGCGAGCAGGATGGGGGAGAAGGCGAGTAGGGCGAGCAGACCGGATGACATGGCATGTCCTCCTTAGCAGTGGCGCAGGGCGCGCGTGACAGTCGAGGAGGGCAGCGTTGCAGCGAGCTGGGCAGGCATGGACGACATGGGATAATCCTCTGCGTGGGTCTTGGAATTATTGGGCTCACCTTGCGTAAATTGGTAATACCAATTTACAATGTAGCCGGGTTAGGTTAAGAGCCTGTGCCTGCACCTGTCAAATCACGGGCCTGCGACTTTGGTCGAATGGCCCGCTCTTGTGCCCTCGGATGGTGCGCTATAGGCTTGCCGAAAGGGCGCCGTTAGGGAGTCGGGCAGGTGGTAAAACCAGTGGAGAGAGCGGGATGGAAGTAGATCAGGTGCGCCAGCGTCGGTTGTCCGACAACATCGTCGAACAACTGGAGACCTTGATCCTGGAGGGCTCATTGAAGGCCGGCGAACGGCTGCCGGCCGAGCGGGTGCTGGCCGAGCGCTTCGGGGTGTCGCGGCCCTCGCTGCGCGAGGCGATCCAGAAGATGGTGGCCAAGGGCTTGCTGGTCAGCCGCCAGGGGGGTGGCAACTACGTGGCCGATTCCCTCGGCTCGACCTTCAGCGATCCGTTGCTGCACCTGCTGGAGAGCAATCCGGAGGCGCAGCGCGATCTACTGGAGTTTCGCCACACCCTGGAGGGGTCCTGCGCCTACTACGCCGCCTTGCGCGCCACCGAGCTGGATCGTGAGCGCCTGAGCGAGGCCTTCGCCGCCCTGCAGGACTGCTACAGCCGCAGCGGCAAGGTGACCCGCAGCGAGGAGGGGGCTGCCGATGCGCGCTTCCACCTGGCCATCGCCGAGGCCAGCCACAATGCGGTGCTGCTGCATACCATCCGCGGCCTGTTCGACCTGCTCAAGCGCAACGTGGTGACCAATATCGGCGGCATGTACGCCCAGCGCAGCGAGACCCGCGACATGCTGATCGCGCAGCACCGGGCGTTGTTCGAGGCCATCATGGACGGGCGGGCGGAAGAGGCGAGGGAACTGTCCAACCGGCATATCGACTATGTCCAGGAGGTGCTCTCCGAGGTGCGGCAGGAGGTGCAGCGCATGGCGCGGGCGCAGCGGCGCAGTCCGCGCGCGAAAGACGAATGATGCGGCGGGAGCGTCGCTCCCGCCCTTATTCGTCCTTGCCCTTGGTGCGCATGGCGCGCTGCACTTCGCGGTCGGCGTCGCGTTCTTTCTCGGTGTGGCGCTTGTCGAAGTCCTTCTTGCCCTTGGCCAGGGCGATCTCGCACTTGACCAGGTGCTGCTTCCAGTAGAGCGACAGGGCCACGCAGGTGTAGCCCTTCTGCTGCACCGAGCCGAACAGCTTGTCCAGTTCACGCTTGTTGAGCAGCAGCTTGCGCGTGCGCGTCGGGTCGGCGATCACGTGGGTGCTGGCGGTCTTCAGCGGGGTGATGTGGCAGCCCATCAGCCAGGCTTCGTCGTCCTTGAGCAGCACGTAGCTGTCGACCAACTGGGCCTTGCCGGCGCGCAGGCTCTTCACTTCCCAGCCGGCCAGGGCCAGGCCCGCCTCGAATTTCTGGTCGACGAAATAGTCGTGCAGCGCCTTCTTGTTCTGCGCGATGGTGCCTTGTGGGTGTTTCTTTTGCTTAGCCATAGGGCGCGCATTATAGGGAGTCGTCCGCGCGGACGCCATGCGCGGCGCAGGGCAAAATCACGGATATTCATCGGCTTGGGCGAGGCTCGAGCTTGGCCGCGCTTGAGCCGCCTCGGTGAATCCCCGACAATGCCCGATCTTTTTTCCAATCAGAGCGGGCGAGTCGCACATGGCGAACGACAAAGTCTCGATTCACGGCGCCTGGGCCAGTCGCTGGGTCTTCATTCTCGCGGCGACCGGCTCGGCCGTGGGCCTGGGCAATATCTGGAAGTTTCCCTACATGACCGGGGTCTATGGCGGCGGTGCCTTCGTCGTCATGTACCTGATCTGCATCGCCCTGGTCGGGGTGCCGATCATGCTGGCCGAGACCCTGATCGGGCGTCGCGGGCGGCAGAGCCCGGTCAATGCCATGAAGAGCCTGGCCATCGAGGCGGGGCACTCCCGCGGCTGGTCGCTGGCCGCGGTCATGGGCATGATCGCCGCGCTGCTGATTCTTTCCTTCTATAGCGTGGTGGCCGGCTGGTCCCTGGACTATATCCTCGGCATGGCCGGCGGCGATTTCGCCGGGATCAGTGGCGACGGTGCCGGTGCCGCGTTCGGGGGGCTTACCAGCGATCCCTGGCGCCTGACGCTCTGGCACACGCTGTTTATGGTCCTCACCGGCCTGGTCATCGCCCGTGGTGTGGTGGCCGGCCTGGAGCGCAGCCTGCGCGTCATGATGCCCCTGCTGTTCGTCCTGCTGCTGGTGCTGCTTGGCTACAGCCTGACCACCGGGCACTTCATGGAGGGCTTCGACTTCCTCTTCCATTTCGACCCGAGCAAGGTGCAGGGCGGCATTCTCGCCGCCATGGGCCACGCCTTCTTCACCCTCAGCGTGGGCGTCGGCTCGATCATGGTCTACGGTGCCTATATGCCGAAGCATGCCTCCATCGGCGCAACGGTGATGGCGGTCGGTCTGCTCGATACCCTGGTCGCGCTGACCGCCGGCCTGGCGCTGTTTCCCATCGTGTTCGCCGCCGGCCTGGAGCCGGGCGCCGGCCCCGGGCTGATGTTCGTGACCCTGCCGATCGCCTTCGGCAACATCGCCTTCGGCCAACTGATGGGTCTGGTGTTCTTCGTGCTGGTGGCGGTGGCGGCCTGGAGTTCGTCGATTTCCATGCTCGAGCCGGCGGTGGCCTACTTCGTCGAGCGCAGCGGGCGCAGTCGGGCTCAGGTGACCGCGCTGCTGGCGCTGCTGTGCTGGGTGGTCGGCATGGGCACGGTGCTGTCGTTCAATGTCGGCGCCGAGGCCAAGTTCTTCGTGTTTGCCGAGGATGGCTTCCGCCTGTTCCAGTGGGGCGCCGAGGGCGGCAAGACCTTCTTCGACAGCATCGACTACCTGACCAGTCGCATTCTCCTGCCGCTTGGCGGCCTGAGTTTCGCCCTGTTCGCCGGCTGGGTACTGAGCCGCGACGCGGTCCGCGAGGAGTTGGCGATCAAGAGCCCGCTGCTTTTCAATCTGGCGCTCTGGCTGATTCGCGTGGTCGCCCCGATCGGCGTGCTGGTGGTGTTCATCGCCGAGTTGAGCAAATGAGGGCAAGCAAGTTGATGAGTGAAGTCGCCGGCCTATGAGTACCCATATCCACCGCTCGGCCCTGCTGCCCTATCCGGCCCGGGCACTGTTCGACCTGGTCAACGATGTGGCGAGCTATCCGCAGTTTCTGCCCTGGTGTTCCGCCAGCGAGGTGCTGGAAGTGAGCGAGACCCGCATGCGCGCCAGTCTCGCCGTGGCCAAGGCCGGTCTGAGTCAGCGCTTCGTGACCTGTAATACCCTGGTGCCGGGCGAGTCGATCGAACTGAATCTGGAAGAGGGGCCTTTCACCCAGCTGCATGGGCGCTGGGAGTTCAAGGTGCTGGGGGAAAAGGCCTGCAAGATCAGCCTCGACCTGACCTTCGACTACGCCGGACCCATAGTGCGTGCGACCCTCGGACCGTTGTTCAACCAGGCGGCCAACACCCTGGTGGATGCCTTCTGTCAGAGGGCCAAGGAACTGTATGGATAGCAAAACCATAGTGGTCGAGGTGGTCTATGCCTTGGCCGACAAGCAGAAGCTGCTGCGCCTGAGCCTGTCTCATGGCACCACGGTGCGCCAGGCCGCGCTGCAGTCCGGCATGGATGCGCATTTCCCCGGGCTGGATCTGGCGGGCAGTCCCCTGGGGATATTCGGCAAGGCGGTGGCCAAGCCCGATGAGCGGGTGCTGGAGGATGGCGAGCGGGTGGAGATCTATCGCCCGCTGATTGCCGACCCGAAGGAGGTGCGCAAGCAGCGGGCGGCTCGGGCGGCGAAGGCCAAGGCCGACGAGCAGAGCGTCTGACGCGACATTGGCGCCCACAAAAAAGCCCGGACCTGGTCCGGGCTTTTTGCATCTCCCTTGTCGCGCTTACTGCGGCGAGGTTTCCAGGGGTTCCGGGGTCGGTACCGGCACGGCCTCGACGCTGTCGACTTCGCTCTGGATCTGCTCGAGCAGGGAGCCCGGAGCTGGTGCGGCTTCCTCGACCTGCGGCTGCGCGCGGATCGGCGTGGTCACGTCGCCATCTTCGCCGAGAATCGCCTGGTCGCGGCTGACGCCCGGCAGGAAGTCGCCGGCCAGGCCGACCAGTTGGTCGTTGCCATCGAAGACCAGGCTGACGCGCTCCTGCAGACGCTGCCCGCCGCCGGGCTGGATGCTATAGAGGTAGTCCCAGCGATTGCTGTGGAAGGTGTCGGTCAGCAGCGGGTTGCCCATGATAAACCGCACTTGGCGGCGGGTCATTCCAGGGCGCAACTGGTCTATCATGTCCTGCGTGACGACATTGCCCTGTTGGATGTCGATTTTGTAAACCCCGGGGAATGAGCAACCGGCGAGTGCGAAGAGCCCCGTTAAGGTGAGGCTGGTCAGCAGGAGCTTGGCATTTTGCATCGGTGGGTGACTTCCACTATCTTGGCTGGGCAATGTAAACCCGGATCATACCCGCAATAAGGGAAGCTGCGAAACCGCTTCCACGAGAAAGCAGACCATGGTTGAAAATAGCGAACTACGCAAGGCTGGCCTCAAAGTGACCCTGCCGAGGGTCAAGATTTTGCAAATGCTCGACTCCGCCGAGCAGCGCCACATGAGCGCAGAAGATGTTTACAAGGCGCTGATGGAGGCGGGCGAGGATGTCGGCCTGGCCACGGTGTATCGGGTGCTGACCCAGTTCGAGGCGGCGGGACTGGTGGTGCGGCACAATTTCGACGGCGGCCACGCGGTCTTCGAATTGGCTGACAGTGGTCATCATGACCATATGGTCTGCGTCGATTCCGGCGAGGTGATCGAGTTCTTCGATCCGGAGATCGAGAAGCGTCAGAAGGAGATCGTCCGCGAGCACGGCTTCGAGCTGGTCGATCACAACCTGGTGCTCTACGTCCGCAAGAAGAAGTAGGCGTTCAAGCGCTGCATGAAAAAGGCGACCCTGGGGTCGCCTTTTTGCTGGCTGGTGCTCGGCGCTGCTCAGGCCTGGGCGCTGGTGACCATCTTGCGGGCGTGAGCCAGGGACTCCTCGGTGAGGTCGACGCCGCCGAGCATGCGGGCGATCTCCTCGACCCGCTGATCGGCCTCGAGCCTGCTCACCGCCGTGCGGGTGGCGTCGCGCTCGCGCACCTTGTGTACGAACAGGTGCTGGTGTCCTTGTGCGGCTACCTGCGGCAAGTGGGTGACGGTAAGGACTTGGCCGCGTTCGCCGAGGCGACGCAGCAGCTGGCCGACCACTTCGGCCGTCGGTCCGCCGATGCCGACATCGACTTCGTCGAACACCAGGGTCGGCACCCGCGAGGTCTGTGCGGTGATCACCTGGATGGCCAGGCTGATGCGTGACAGTTCGCCGCCGGAGGCGACCTTGGCCAGGGCCTTGAGCGGCTGGCCGGGGTTGGCGCTGACCAGGAATTCCACCTGCTCCAGGCCGTTGGCCTGGGGCTCATCGCTGGCGTTGCCGCGCAACTGGATGCTGAAGCGTCCGCCGGGCATGCCCAGGCTGTGCATTTCCGTTTCCACGGCAGTGGCCAGGCGGTCGGCTGCCGCGCCGCGCAGGGCACTCAGTTCGGCGGCCTTTTCCTGATAGTGGCGGGCATAGGCGCTCAGTTCCTCGCCGAGGCGTTCGACGGCCTGGTCGTCGGCATTGAGGCTTTCCAGCTCCTCGAACAGCTGCTGCTGCATCGCCGCCATTTCGCTGGGCTGGATGCGGTGCTTGCGGGCCAGGGTGTAGATGGCATCAAGGCGCTCCTCCAGGATTTGCAGGCGCTCCGGGTCGGCATCGAAGTGGTCGAGGAAACGGTTGAGTTCGCCGACTGCCTCCTCCACCTGGATCTGCGCGCTGGCCAGCAGGTTGATCGCTTCGTTCAGGGCCCCCGGTTGACCCTGGAAGCCGCTGAGGCGGTTGAGGCTGGCGGTCAGCGCCGACAGCACGTTGCCCGCATCGTTCTCGCTGCACTGCTCGATGACCAGGCGGCAGGCGCTGAGTAGGCTCTCGGCGTTGGTCAGGGTCTTGTGCTCCTGCTCGAGCTGTTCCAGCTCCTGTTCGCCCAGGGCCAGGTTGTCCAGTTCCTCCAGCTGGTAGCTGAGCAGCTGGTGGCGGGCGCGCTGCTCGTCGCCGAGCCCGGAAAGGCGTTCCAGCTCGCTCTTGGTCTGCTTCCAGCGTTGCGCGGCCAGCTGCACCTGGCGCGCCAGCTCCTGGCTGCCGGCGTACTCGTCGAGCAGGCGGCGATGGGTCTCGGTCTTGAGCAGTGACTGGTGTTCGTGCTGGCTATGGATGTCGATCAGCAGCTCGCCGAGGGCCTTGAGGTCGCCCTGGGGGCAGGGTGAGCCGTTGATGTAGCCGCGCGAGCGGCCTTCGGCGGTGATCACGCGGCGCAGGATGCACGGGCCGTCGTGGTCCAGGTCGCGGTCGGCCAGCCAGGCCCGCGCCTCGGGGATGTCGTCGAGGTCGAAGCTGGCGAGGATGTCGGCCTTGTCGGCGCCTGGGCGCACCACGCCGCTGTCCGCACGGTCGCCCAGGCACAGGCCGAGGGCGTCGAGCATGATCGACTTGCCGGCGCCGGTTTCGCCGCTGATCACGCTCATGCCGCTGTCCAGCTCCAGGTCGAGATGTTCAACGATGGCGTAGTTGTGTACGGACAGGTGCACCAGCATGGCGAGGCCTCTCGGGGTTGAAGTCTGGTTATTTATACAGTGTTTGTTTTGTCACTGACAATCCTCTGCCCGCCCTTGAAGCAGGAAATTTTGGCCCCATATAGGCGGCAGGTGTGCAGGTTTCGACCTGCGCCGAATCATTAGAGGAGAGTTGCATGGCAGACGAACAGACCCAAGACAACCAGCTTCCTGAGGTTTCCGCCGAGGTCGAGGCGGCGGGCGGCGAGTTGGATGCCCGTATCCAGGTTCTCGAGGAGGAGTTGGCTGTCGCCCAGGACAAGGCCCTGCGTATGGCGGCCGACCTGCAGAACGTGCGTCGTCGTGCCGAACAGGATGTTGAAAAGGCGCACAAGTTCGCCCTGGAGAAGTTTGCCGTCGATCTGCTGCCGGTCGTCGACAGCCTCGAGCGCGGGCTCGAGCTGTCCAGTCCGGACGACGAGTCGATCAAGGCGGTGCGCGAGGGCATGGAGCTGACCCTGAAGCTGTTCCAGGACACCCTCAAGCGTCACCAGCTGGAGGCGGTCGATCCGGAAGGGGCGCCGTTCAATCCGGAGCATCACCAGGCCATGGCCATGCAGGAAAGCACCCAGGCCGAGCCGAACAGCGTGCTCAAGGTGTTCCAGAAGGGTTACCTGCTCAATGGCCGGCTGTTGCGTCCGGCCATGGTGGTGGTGAGCAAGGCCCCGGCAGAAGCGCCGCCGTCCATCGACGAGCAGGCTTGAAATTCGCCGGCGAGCCCCCATTTGTTGAATCAAGCGTTTTAGTGCTACCGCGGCCAGCCAAGCGAGGCGGCGGGAATATCCAAGTTTCGGGAGAGTGAATATGGGCAAAATCATCGGTATCGACCTGGGGACCACCAACTCCTGTGTCTCCATTCTGGAAAACGGCAGCGTCAAGGTGCTGGAGAACGCCGAAGGCGCTCGCACCACGCCGTCGATCATCGCCTACAGCAACGACGGCGAGATCCTCGTCGGTCAGTCGGCCAAGCGCCAGGCGGTGACCAACCCGCACAACACCCTGTACGCGGTGAAGCGCCTGATCGGCCGTCGTTTCGAAGAAAACGTGGTGCAGAAAGACATCCAGATGGTCCCGTACAAGATCGTCAAGGCTGACAACGGTGACGCCTGGGTGCAGGTGAAAGACCAGAAGATGGCGCCGCCGCAGATCTCCGCGGAAGTGCTGAAGAAGATGAAGAAGACCGCCGAGGACTACCTCGGCGAGCCGGTGACCGAAGCGGTGATCACCGTGCCGGCCTACTTCAACGACAGCCAGCGCCAGGCCACCAAGGACGCCGGTCGCATCGCCGGTCTGGACGTCAAGCGGATCATCAACGAGCCGACCGCCGCGGCGCTGGCCTACGGCATGGACAAGGCCAAGGGCGACCACACCGTGATCGTCTATGACCTGGGTGGCGGTACCTTCGATATCTCGGTGATCGAGATCGCCGAAGTGGACGGTGAGCACCAGTTCGAAGTGTTGGCCACCAACGGCGACACCTTCCTCGGTGGTGAGGACTTCGACCTGCGTCTGATCGACTACCTCGTCGAGGAATTCAAGAAAGAAAGCGGCATGAACCTCAAGGGTGACCCGCTGGCCATGCAGCGCCTGAAGGAGGCGGCGGAGAAGGCCAAGATCGAGCTGTCCTCGAGCCAGCAGACCGACGTCAACCTGCCGTACATCACCGCCGACGCCAGCGGTCCGAAGCACCTGAACGTGAAGATCTCCCGTTCCAAGCTGGAGTCCCTGGTCGAGGACCTGGTGCAGCGCACCATCGAGCCGTGCCGCATCGCCCTCAAGGACGCCGGCATCGACGTGGGTTCGATCCACGACGTGATCCTGGTCGGTGGCCAGACCCGCATGCCGCTGGTGCAGAAGACCGTTGCCGAGTTCTTCGGCAAAGAAGCGCGCAAGGACGTCAACCCTGACGAGGCCGTGGCCATGGGCGCCGCCATTCAGGGCGCGGTGCTGGCTGGCGACGTCAAGGACGTGCTGCTGCTCGACGTATCGCCGCTGACCCTGGGCATCGAGACCATGGGCGGGGTGATGACCGCGCTGATCGAGAAGAACACCACCATTCCGACCAAGAAGTCCCAGGTGTTCTCCACGGCCGATGACAACCAGAGCGCCGTGACCATTCACGTGCTGCAGGGCGAGCGCAAGCAGGCCTCGCAGAACAAGTCGCTGGGCAAGTTCGACCTGGCCGAGATTCCGCCGGCTCCGCGCGGTGTGCCGCAGATCGAAGTGACCTTCGACATCGACGCCAACGGCATCCTGCATGTCGGCGCGAAGGACAAGGCCACCGGCAAGCAGCAGTCCATCGTGATCAAGGCCAACTCCGGTCTGTCCGAGGAAGAGATCGAGCAGATGGTGCGCGACGCCGAGGCCAATGCCGAGGAAGACCGCAAGTTCGAGGAGCTGGCGACCGCCCGCAACCAGGGCGATCAGCTGGTGCATGCCACTCGCAAGATGCTCACCGAGGCGGGCGACAAGGCCACCGAAGAGGAGAAGGCGGCGATCGAAAAGGCCCTGGGTGAGCTGGAAGCAGCGGTCAAGGGCGACGACAAGGCGGCCATCGAGGCCAAGATGAACGCCCTGTCCGAGGCGACCACGCCCCTGGCGCAGAAGATGTACGCCGAGCAGCCGCAGTCGGGTGCCGCAGGCGAAGCGGATGGTTCGGCCAAGAGCGCCGGCGACGACGTGGTCGACGCCGAGTTCGAAGAGGTCAAGGAAAACAAGTAAGCCCAGGCTTGCTGGTGCTCCATCCGGTCGAGGCAGGTGTCGCGACCGGGACGATTCGCCGCGCGGGGGCTTGCTCCCGCGTTGGCGTGTCTGAAGGAGGCGATTTGAGGGTGTTGAGGATTTATGTCTAAACGTGATTATTACGAGGTGCTGGGTGTCGAGCGCGGCGTCAGCGAAGCGGAGCTGAAAAAGGCTTACCGGCGCCTGGCGATGAAGCACCACCCGGACCGCAATCCCGACGACAAAGCGTCGGAAGAGAAGTTCAAGGAGGCCAACGAGGCCTACGAGGTGCTGTCCGACGCCAGCAAGCGGGCGGCCTACGACCAGTACGGCCATGCCGGCGTCGACCCGAGCATGGGGGGCGGCGCTGGCGCCGGTTTCGGTGGCGCGAACTTCTCCGATATCTTCGGCGATGTGTTCAGCGACTTCTTCGGCGGTGCGCGCGGCGGCCAGCGCGGCGGCGCGCAGCGTGGCAGTGACCTGCGCTACACCCTGGAGCTGGATCTGGAAGAGGCGGTGCGCGGCACCACGGTAACCATTCGCGTGCCGACCCTGGTCAACTGCAAGCCGTGCGACGGCTCGGGCGCCAAGAAGGGCACCAGTCCGGTGACCTGTACCACCTGTGGCGGCATCGGTCAGGTGCGCATGCAGCAGGGCTTCTTCTCGGTACAGCAGACCTGCCCGCGCTGCCATGGCAACGGCAAGATGATCACCGACCCCTGCGGCTCCTGCCACGGCCACGGCCGTGTCGAAGAGCACAAGACCCTGTCGGTTAAAGTGCCGGCCGGCGTCGACACCGGCGATCGCATCCGCCTGTCCGGCGAGGGCGAGGCGGGCGCCATGGGTGGCCCGGCCGGCGACCTTTACGTGGTGGTCAACGTGCGCGAGCACTCGATCTTCCAGCGTGACGGCAAGCACCTGTATTGCGAGGTGCCGATCAGCTTCGCCGACGCCGCCCTGGGCGGTGAGCTGGAAGTGCCGACCCTGGACGGTCGGGTCAAGCTGAAGATCCCTGAAGGTACCCAGACCGGCAAGCTGTTCCGTCTGCGCGGCAAGGGCGTGGCGCCGGTGCGCGGCGGTGGTGCGGGTGATCTTATGTGTCGGGTGGCGGTGGAAACCCCGGTCAATCTGGATCGGCGTCAGCGCGAGCTGCTCGAGGAGTTCCGTCAGTCCCTGGCTGGCGACAGCTCCCACTCGCCCAAGGCCAGTGGCTGGTTCGAGGGTGTGAAGCGCTTCTTTGGCGACCTGTAACTAGCCGGCCGGGCCTTGGGCCCGGTTTCGGGCATCCAGCTTGGAGCTTGTAGATATGCAACGAATTGCCGTGATGGGCGCCGCTGGGCGCATGGGCAAGACCCTGATCGAGGCGGTGCAGCAGGCCGATGGCGCCGCGCTGAAGGCGGCGATCGATCGCCCGGACAGCAGCCTGGTTGGCGCCGATGCCGGCGAACTGACCGGGCTGGGCAAGCTTGGCGTGCCGTTGTCCGGTGACCTGGCGGCGGTGCTGGATCAGTTCGACGTGCTGATCGATTTCACCCACCCCTCGGTGACCCTGAAGAACCTGGAGGTCTGCCGCCAGGCCGGCAAGGCCATGGTCATCGGTACCACCGGCTTCAGTGTCGAGGAAAAGCAGTTGCTGGCCGAGGCGGGCAAGCAGATTCCGATCGTCTTTGCCGCCAACTTCAGCGTCGGCGTCAACCTCTGCCTGAAACTGCTGGATACTGCGGCACGGGTGCTTGGCGATGAGGTGGACATCGAGATCATCGAGGCCCATCACCGGCACAAGGTCGATGCGCCGTCCGGTACCGCGCTGCGCATGGGCGAGGTGGTGGCGCAGGCCCTGGGCCGTGATCTGCAGAAGGTCGCGGTCTATGGTCGCGAGGGGCAGACCGGGGCCCGTGAGCGCGAGACCATCGGTTTCGCCACGGTGCGCGCCGGTGACGTGGTGGGCGACCATACCGTGCTGTTCGCCGCCGATGGCGAGCGGGTGGAAATCACCCACAAGGCGTCCAGTCGCATGACCTTCGCCAAGGGGGCGGTGCGCTCCGCCTTGTGGCTGCAGGAGCGCAGTGCTGGGCTGTACGACATGCAGGACGTTCTGGGCCTTAACTAGGGCTCGACAGACTGCTCTGGAGGCTTATCTGGCGGTGGACCGAAAAGTCACTTTCCTGTAAGCTTCCCGCTTTAGTGTGTCCACTAAAAGTTACGCAGAATGAATGAAATAGAAAAGCGGGGTGACGGTCGATACGTCATCCCGCTTTTTTACAACCTGCGTTTGCTTCAAGCCTTGATCGACGGGAGGTCTTCTTGACTAAGCCAGCCATACTCGCCCTTGCTGACGGCAGCATTTTTCACGGCGAGGCCATCGGTGCCGATGGCCATACTATTGGAGAGGTGGTGTTCAATACCGCCATGACCGGCTATCAGGAAATCCTCACAGATCCCTCCTATGCCCAGCAAATCGTTACCCTGACCTACCCGCATATCGGCAACACCGGCACCACGCCGGAGGACGCCGAGTCCAATCGGGTCTGGGCCGCCGGCCTGATCATTCGCGACCTGCCGCTGACCGCCAGCAACTGGCGCAACAAGCAGTCGTTGCCTGACTACCTGAAGGAGAACGGCACGGTTGCCATCGCCGGCATCGACACTCGCCGCCTGACCCGCATCCTGCGCGAGAAGGGTTCGCAGAATGGCTGCATCCTCGCCGGCGCGGACGCCACCGAGGAGAAGGCCCTGGAGCTGGCGCGCAGCTTCCCCGGCCTCAAGGGCATGGACCTGGCCAAGGTGGTCAGCTGCACCGAGCGCTACGAGTGGCGCGAAAGCACCTGGGACCTGAAGGACGACAGCCATCCGCAGATCCCGGCCGCCGAGCTGTCCTACCATGTGGTCGCCTACGACTACGGGGTCAAGCTCAACATCCTGCGCATGCTGGTGGCGCGCGGCTGCCGCCTGACCGTGGTGCCGGCGCAGACCCCGGCCAACGAAGTGCTGGCGCTGAACCCGGATGGTGTGTTCCTGTCCAACGGCCCGGGTGACCCGGAGCCTTGCGACTACGCGATCCAGGCCATCAAGGATGTGCTGGAAACCGATATCCCGGTGTTCGGCATCTGCCTCGGCCACCAGCTGCTGGCCCTGGCCTCCGGCGCCAAGACCCTGAAGATGGGGCACGGCCACCACGGCGCCAACCACCCGGTGCAGGATCTGGATTCCGGCGTGGTGATGATCACCAGCCAGAACCACGGCTTCGCCGTGGATGAGGCCAGCCTGCCGGGCAACGTCCGCGCCATTCACAAGTCGCTGTTCGACGGCACCCTGCAGGGCATCGAGCGCACCGACAAGGTCGCCTTCAGCTTCCAGGGCCACCCCGAGGCGAGCCCCGGCCCGCACGACGTCGCACCGCTGTTCGACCGCTTCATCGAAGCCATGGCCAAGCGCCGCTAAGCCACGCCGACTGACCCAAGGATTCGAGTAAGAGACATGCCAAAACGTACAGATATCAAAAGCATCCTGATCCTCGGCGCCGGCCCGATCGTCATCGGCCAGGCCTGCGAGTTCGACTACTCCGGCGCCCAGGCCTGCAAGGCCCTGAAGGAAGAAGGTTTTCGCGTCATCCTGGTGAACTCCAACCCGGCCACCATCATGACCGACCCGTCGATGGCCGACGCCACCTATATCGAGCCGATCAAGTGGCAGACCGTGGCCAAGATCATCGAGAAGGAGCGTCCTGACGCCCTGCTGCCGACCATGGGTGGCCAGACCGCACTGAACTGCGCCCTGGACCTGGAGCGCCACGGCGTGCTGGAGAAGTTCGGGGTCGAGATGATCGGCGCCAACGCCGACACCATCGACAAGGCCGAAGACCGCTCGCGCTTCGACAGGGCAATGAAGGATATCGGCCTGGCCTGCCCGGTTTCCGGCATTGCCCACAGCATGGAAGAAGCCTACGGCGTGCTGGAGAAGGTCGGCTTCCCCTGCATCATCCGGCCGAGCTTCACCATGGGCGGCACCGGTGGCGGTATCGCCTACAACCGTGAAGAGTTCGAGGAAATCTGCGCCCGCGGTCTCGACCTGTCGCCGACCAGCGAGCTGCTGATCGACGAGTCGCTGATCGGCTGGAAGGAATACGAGATGGAGGTGGTCCGCGACAAGAAGGACAACTGCATCATCGTCTGCGCCATCGAGAACTTCGACCCGATGGGCGTGCACACCGGCGACTCGATCACCGTCGCTCCGGCGCAGACCCTGACCGACAAGGAGTACCAGATCCTGCGCAACGCCTCGCTGGCGGTGCTGCGCGAGATCGGCGTGGAAACCGGCGGCTCCAACGTGCAGTTCGGTATCTGCCCGAACACCGGCCGCATGGTGGTGATCGAGATGAACCCGCGCGTGTCGCGCTCCTCGGCCCTGGCTTCCAAGGCCACCGGCTTCCCGATCGCCAAGATCGCCGCCAAGCTGGCCGTGGGCTACACCCTCGATGAGCTGTCCAACGACATCACCGGTGGCCGCACCCCGGCTTCGTTCGAGCCGGCGATCGACTACGTGGTGACCAAGATCCCGCGTTTCGCCTTCGAGAAGTTCCCCAAGGCCGATGCCCGCCTGACCACCCAGATGAAGTCCGTGGGGGAGGTCATGGCCATCGGTCGCACCTTCCAGGAGTCCCTGCAGAAAGCCCTGCGTGGCCTGGAAGTCGGTGTCGCCGGTTTCGACGAGAAGCTCGACCTGAACGATCCAGAAGCCGAAAGCACCCTGCGCCGCGAACTGACCGTGCCGAGTGCCGATCGTATCTGGTACGTGGCCGACGCCTTCCGTGCGGGCAAGACCATCGAAGAAGTCTTCGAGCTGACCCGTATCGACGAGTGGTTCCTGGTGCAGATCGAAGACCTGGTCAAGGACGAGGAGCGCATCAAGACCCAGGCGCTGTCGTCTATCGATCGCGAGCTGATGTACAAGCTCAAGCGCAAGGGCTTCTCCGATATCCGCCTGGCCAAGCTGCTGGGTGTGACCGAGAAGACCCTGCGCAGCCACCGCCACAAGTTAAAGGTGCTGCCGGTCTACAAGCGCGTGGATACCTGCGCGGCCGAGTTCGCCACCGACACCGCTTACATGTACTCGACCTACGAGGAAGAGTGCGAAGCCAACCCGTCGAGCCGTGACAAGATCATGATCCTCGGCGGTGGCCCCAACCGTATCGGCCAGGGCATCGAATTCGACTATTGCTGCGTCCACGCGGCGCTGGCGATGCGTGAAGACGGCTACGAGACCATCATGGTCAACTGCAACCCGGAAACCGTCTCCACCGACTACGACACCTCGGACCGCCTGTACTTCGAGCCGGTAACCCTGGAAGACGTGCTGGAGATCGTCCGTGTCGAGCAGCCCAAGGGCGTGATCGTGCAGTACGGTGGTCAGACCCCGTTGAAGATCTGTCGCGCCCTCGAAGAAGCCGGCGTGCCGATCATCGGCACCAGCCCGGACGCCATCGACCGCGCCGAAGACCGCGAACGTTTCCAGCAGATGGTGCAGCGTCTGGGTCTGCGTCAGCCGGCCAACGCCACCGCGCGCAGCGAAGACGAAGCCCTGGCCCACTCCAAGAACATCGGTTATCCGCTGGTGGTGCGTCCGTCCTACGTGCTCGGCGGTCGGGCCATGGAGATCGTCTATCAGGAAGACGAACTCAAGCGCTACATGCGCGAAGCGGTGAAGGTCTCCAACGACAGCCCGGTGCTGCTCGACCACTTCCTCAACTGCGCCATCGAGGTGGACGTGGATGCGGTGTGCGACGGCGAGACCGTGGTGATCGGTGCGATCATGCAGCACATCGAACAGGCCGGGGTGCACTCCGGTGACTCCGCCTGTTCCTTGCCGCCGTACTCGCTGCCCAAGCACATCCAGGACGAAATTCGCGACCAGGTCAAAAAGATGGCCCTGGAGCTCGGCGTGGTCGGTCTGATGAACGTGCAGATGGCCGTGCAGGGCGAGGATATCTTCGTGATCGAGGTGAATCCGCGCGCTTCGCGCACCGTGCCGTTCGTCTCCAAGTGCGTCGGCGAGTCGCTGGCCAAGGTGGCGGCCCGTGTCATGGCCGGCAAATCGCTGGCCGAGGCCGGTTACAGCGAGGAAATCATCCCGCCGTTCTTCAGCGTCAAGGAAGCGGTGTTCCCGTTCGCCAAGTTCCCCGGCGTCGACCCGATCCTCGGCCCGGAGATGAAGTCCACCGGCGAGGTGATGGGCGTCGGCGATACCTTTGGCGAGGCCTTTGCCAAGGCGCAGATGGGGGCCAGCGAAGTGCTGCCGAACAGCGGCTGTGCCTTCATCAGCGTGCGCGACGACGACAAGCCGCTGGTGGCCGAGGTTGCCCGCGACCTGATCGAGCTGGGCTTCGAAGTGGTGGCCACCGCCGGCACCGCCAAGCTGATCGAGGCCGCCGGCCTGCCGGTACGTCGGGTGAACAAGGTGACCGAAGGTCGTCCGCACGTGGTCGACATGATCAAGAACGACGAGGTCACCCTGATCATCAATACCACCGAGGGGCGTCAGTCGATTGCTGACTCCTACTCCATTCGTCGTAACGCCCTGCAGCACAAGATCTACTGCACCACCACCATCGCGGCGGGTCAGGCGATCTGTGAAGCGCTCAAGTTCGGTCCCGAGAAGACCGTGCGCCGCTTGCAGGATCTCCATGCAGGAATCAAGGCATGATCAAGTACCCCATGACCGTTCAGGGCGCGCGCGCCCTGGAGGATGAACTGGCTCACCTGACCAAGGTCGTCCGTCCCAAGCTCAGTCAGGACATCGGCACGGCCCGCGAGTTGGGCGACCTGAAGGAAAACGCCGAGTATCACGCCGCCCGCGAGCAGCAGGGCATGGTCGAGGCGCGCATTCGCGATATCGAGGGTCGCCTGCAGAACGCCGTGGTCATCGACGTGACCACCATCGCCCATACCGGCAAGGTGATCTTCGGTACCACGGTGGAGATCGCCAACGTGGAGACCGACGAGAGCGTGACCTACAAGATCGTCGGCGAGGACGAGGCGGACATCAAGCAGCGCAAGCTGTCGGTCAGCTCGCCCATCGCCCGCGCCCTGATTGGCAAGGAAGAGGGTGACGTGGTGGCGGTGAAGACGCCGAGCGGTCTGGTCGAATATGAGATCGTCGAGGTTCGCCATATATAAGCGCCCAGCATTGAACGCAGGCGCTATCAGCTGGCTGCTGGCCCAGACCTTTTGGGTCGGTGGCCTGTGGTTGCTGAAGTTCCTGGTGGTGCCGGCCTTGGCCAAGCTGGGGCTGGCGCCGCTGCTGATCGAGGAGATCGCGGCGGCGCTGACGTCGCTGCTGATTGGTCTGACGGCCTGCTGCGCCGTGCTGCAGCTTTTTGTGCTGGTGCGGCTGGAGCGTCTGGCGAGCCTGTGGCAGGACCTGCGTGGCCAGTTGCTGCTGACCGTGCTGCTGGTGGCGGGAAGTTACTTCGTGGTGCGCCATTGGTGGCCGGAGGCGCAGCGCTGGTTGCTGTTCAGCTACCTGGTTCTGGCGTTTTGTGGGTTGTTGCTGGTGTTGCAGCCGGTGCCGGCCCGTCGCGCTCAGTAGACTAGCCGGCGGCCGCGAGGCGGCCGGCATGGTCTGCACTCAGCCCTGGAAGCGGCTGATGTTGGAGAGGTTCTTGTTGGGCTTGGGGTTCTTGCGGTAGATCAGCGCCATCTTGCCGATCACCTGGACCAGTTCCCCACGGCCGGCCTTGCACAGTTCGTCGATCGCGGCCAGGCGATCCTCGCGTTCGGTGATGCGCAGCTGTACCTTGATCAGTTCGTGATCATTCAGTGCGCGTTCCAGTTCGGCCAGAACGCCCTCGGTCAAACCATTGTCGGCCACGATCAATACCGGTTTCAGGTGGTGGCCGATAGATTTGTATTGTTTCTTCTGCTCCTGAGTGAGCGGCATAATCTGACCCCTGCGTCTGATCTGGTAAAAAGCGGCGGCTAGTTTACCCGAGCGCCTTCGGGCCCGCCCAGTTATTCACGACCTGTACAATCGAGGTGCCGTGTGGCCCGCTCCAAGACCAGCCCCCGTTGGCTGAAAGAACACTTCGACGACCCTTACGTCAAAATGGCGCAGAAGGACGGCTACCGTTCGCGCGCCAGCTACAAGCTGCTGGAAATCCAGGAGAAGGACCGCATCCTGCGCCCGGGCATGACGGTGGTCGACCTGGGCGCCGCCCCTGGCGGCTGGTCACAGGTGACCAGCCGGCTGATCGGCGACAAGGGCACCCTGATCGCCTCCGATATTCTGGAGATGGACAGCATCCCGGATGTCACCTTCATCCAGGGCGACTTCACCGAGGACGCGGTGTTCTCGCAGATTCTCGAGGCGATCGGCGGCAGCCCGGTGGACCTTGTGATTTCCGACATGGCCCCCAATATGAGTGGAGTAAGGGCGGCCGACCAGCCACGCGCCATGTACCTGTGCGAGCTGGCTCTGGATCTGTCCGGGCGCGTGCTGCGCCCGGGGGGCGATTTTCTGATCAAGATTTTCCAGGGTGAGGGTTTCGATCAGTACCACAAGCAGGTGCGCGAGATGTTCGACAAGGTGCAGATGCGCAAGCCGCTGTCTTCCCGTGATCGCTCCCGCGAGCAGTACCTGCTGGCTCGCGGTTATCGTGGCGCCTAGCTATATGCAACCAAGGGCGGGGTTGTCAGTCCAACGACCTGAAGGCACTGTACTTTCCGCTCCGGTTGTAGAGGCAAAATAAAGGGTTACAGACCGCGTCTGCCAGCTGCAGGCGTTGTGTAGTAAGTTAGATCGGTACATAACTGGTCGTCATGCGAAGCACGCTTGCGCACGGGGCCTGCTTCAGAGGGTAGCTAATTGAACGACATGGCAAAGAATCTGATCCTGTGGCTGATCATCGCCGCTGTTCTGGTCACGGTGATGAACAATTTTTCCAGCCCGAGTGAGACGAACAAGCTCAACTACTCGGACTTCATCGAGCAGGTTCAGGATGGCCGGGTTCAGCGGGTTACCGTTGACGGCTACACCATCAGCGGTTTGCGCATCGACGGCTCGTCGTTCGAGACCGTGCGTCCGGCAATCCAGGACAATGGCCTGATCAAGGACCTGATCGACAACAACGTCGAGATCGTCGGCAAGCAGCCGGAGCAGCAGAGCATCTGGACCCAGTTGCTGGTCGCCAGCTTCCCCATCCTGGTGATCATCGCGGTGTTCATGTTCTTCATGCGCCAGATGCAGGGTGGCGCCGGTGGCAAGGGCGGGCCGATGAGCTTCGGCAAGAGCAAGGCGCGCCTGCTGTCCGAAGACCAGGTCAAGACCACCTTCGCCGATGTTGCCGGTTGCGACGAGGCCAAGGAGGAGGTCAGCGAGCTGGTCGAGTTCCTCCGCGATCCGGGCAAGTTCCAGCGCCTCGGTGGGCGCATTCCGCGTGGCGTGCTGATGGTCGGCTCGCCGGGTACCGGTAAGACCCTGCTGGCCAAGGCGGTTGCCGGCGAAGCCAAAGTGCCGTTCTTCACCATTTCCGGTTCCGACTTCGTCGAGATGTTCGTCGGTGTGGGTGCCTCCCGCGTGCGCGACATGTTCGAGCAGGCGAAGAAGCATGCGCCGTGCATCATCTTCATCGATGAAATCGACGCCGTGGGTCGTCATCGTGGCGCCGGCATGGGCGGTGGGCATGACGAGCGCGAGCAGACCCTCAACCAGTTGCTGGTGGAGATGGATGGCTTCGAGATGAACGACGGCGTGATCGTCATCGCCGCAACCAACCGTCCCGACGTGCTCGATCCGGCGCTGCTGCGCCCCGGCCGCTTCGACCGCCAGGTGGTGGTCGGCCTGCCGGATATCCGCGGCCGCGAGCAGATTCTCAAGGTGCACATGCGCAAGGTGCCGATGGGCGAGGATGTGCAGCCTGCCGTGATCGCGCGGGGTACTCCCGGGTTCTCCGGCGCCGACCTGGCCAACCTGGTCAACGAGGCCTCGCTGTTTGCCGCCCGCGCGGGCAAGCGCCTGGTGGAAATGAAGGAGTTCGAGCTGGCCAAGGACAAGATCATGATGGGCGCCGAGCGTAAGACCATGGTCATGTCGGAGAAGGAGCGCCTCAATACGGCGTTCCACGAGGCCGGTCACGCCATCGTTGGTCGTCTGGTGCCTGAGCACGATCCGGTCTACAAGGTGTCGATCATCCCGCGCGGTCGTGCCTTGGGCGTGACCATGTTCCTGCCGGAAGAGGATCGCTACAGCCTGAGCAAGCGCGCGCTGGTCAGCCAGATCTGCTCGCTGTTCGGCGGCCGTATCGCCGAAGAAATGACCTTGGGTTTCGAAGGTGTCACCACCGGTGCGTCCAATGACATCATGCGTGCCACTCAGTTGGCGCGGAACATGGTGACCAAGTGGGGCTTGTCCGAGAAGCTCGGTCCGCTCATGTACGCCGAGGAGGAGGGTGAAGTATTCCTCGGTCGCAGCATGGGCAGTCAGCACACCAACGTCTCGGCCGATACGGCGAAGATGATCGACCAAGAAGTGCGTAGCATCATCGATCAGTGCTACGGCACCGCCAAGCGCCTGCTGGAAGAAAATCGCGACAAGCTCGATGCGATGGCCGAGGCATTGATGAAGTACGAAACCATCGACGCCGAGCAGATCGATGACATCATGAATGGCCGCGCGCCGCGCGAGCCCAAGGGATGGGGCGGCGGCGACAATACCGGCAAGCCCGCGGCCAAGGCCGATGAGGCCGACAGTCCCGAGAAGCCTATTGGTGGCCCTGCCGCCGAGCATTAAGGTTGCAAATGCCTCTATCGCTTGACTCGAACCGGCTGCCCTGTGGCAGCCGGTTTCTTGATTTGGCCCGTCCGCAAGTGATGGGCATCCTCAACGTGACCCCGGACTCCTTCTCCGACGGTGGACGCTTCAGCCAGCGTGACGCGGCGCTGCGCCATGCCGCCGAGATGGTGCGTGCCGGCGCGGCCCTGATCGATGTCGGTGGCGAATCGACCCGGCCAGGGGCGCAGGCGGTTTCGCCTGCGCAGGAGCTGGAACGGGTGGCGCCTGTCGTCGAGGCCATCGCCGCCGAGCTTGACGTGATCATTTCGGTGGACACCTCGACGCCGGCGGTCATGCGCGAGGCGGCGCGTCTGGGCGCGGGCTTGATCAATGATGTGCGCTCCCTGCAGCGAGAGGGTGCGCTCGAGGCGGCTGCTGGCAGTGGTCTGCCGGTGTGTCTGATGCATATGCGCGGCGAGCCGAGCACCATGCAGCAGGACCCTTGTTACGCCGATATCCTGGTCGAGGTGCGCGACTTCCTGTCCGCGCGATTGGCGGCCTGCGAGGCTGCGGGCATTGCCGCCGAGCGGGTAATACTCGATCCGGGCTTCGGCTTCGCCAAGACTCTGGAGCACAATCTCAGGCTGTTTAAGCATCTCATGTCGCTGCATGAGCTCGGGCGGCCCTTGCTGGTCGGCGCCTCGCGCAAGAGTATGATTGGTCGCGTGCTTGGCCATGAAGTGGGCGGGCGGCTGTACGGCAGCCTGGGGCTGGCGGCGCTCGCGGTGACCAAGGGCGCGCACATCCTCAGGGTTCACGACGTGGCCGAGACAGTCGATGTGCTGCGCATGATTGCCGCAGTCGAGGCGGCCGAATAAGTCAGAAGGAAACGTGGTTATGGGTAGAAAATATTTCGGTACTGATGGTATCCGTGGCCGTGTCGGTGAGTTTCCCATCACCCCGGACTTCATGCTCAAGCTCGGTTGGGCGGCGGGCATGGCGTTCCGCAAGCAGGGCAAGTGCCGCATCCTGATCGGCAAGGACACGCGCATCTCCGGCTACATGTTCGAGTCGGCCCTGGAGGCCGGGTTGCTCGCTGCCGGGGCTGATGTGATGCTCCTGGGGCCCATGCCGACCCCGGCGATCGCTTACCTCACCCGCACCTTTCACGCCGAGGCTGGCATCGTCATCAGTGCCTCGCACAACCCGCACCATGACAATGGCATCAAGTTCTTTTCCGGTCAGGGCACCAAGTTGCCGGACGAGGTTGAGCTGATGATCGAGGAGCTGCTCGATACGCCCATGACCGTGGTCGATTCGGGGCAGCTGGGCAAGGTGTCGCGGGTCCACGATGCCGCCGGACGCTACATCGAATTCTGCAAGAGCAGCGTGCCGAGCAGCACCGATTTCGCGGGGCTCAAGCTGGTGATCGATTGCGCCCATGGCGCCGCCTACAAGGTCGCGCCCAGCGTATTTCGCGAGCTGGGCGCCCAGGTGACGGTGCTCTCGGCGCAACCCAACGGGCTGAACATCAACGATGGTTGTGGCTCCACCCACATGGATGCCCTGCAGGCCGAGGTGGTCGCTCAGCAGGCGGATCTGGGCATTGCCTTCGATGGCGATGCCGATCGGGTGTTGATGGTCGATCACACCGGGGCTCTTGTGGATGGTGACGAGCTGTTGTTCATCATTGCGCGCGACCTGCAGGAGCGGGGCAAGCTCCATGGCGGCCTGGTGGGGACCTTGATGAGCAATCTCGGCCTGGAGCTGGCCTGCGCGGACCTGGGAATCCCCTTTGTGCGTGCCAAAGTCGGCGACCGCTACGTGATCGCCGAGCTGCTTGCACGCAGTTGGCAGCTTGGCGGAGAAAATTCCGGGCATCTGGTGTGCTTCCATCACACCACCACCGGGGATGCGGTCATCGCTGCTTTGCAGGTGCTGTTGGCGCTCAAGCGTCGCGGGCAGAGCCTTGCCGAGAGTCGCCAGGGAATGCGCAAGTGCCCCCAGGTCTTGGTCAACGTACGTTTTGGCGGTGGTGAAGACCCGCTGGAGCACCCGGCCGTGCAGGATGCCAGTGCGCGAGTGACCGAGCGTATGGCCGGCCGGGGCCGTGTACTGTTGCGCAAGTCCGGCACCGAGCCATTGGTCCGGGTGATGGTCGAGGGTGACGACGAAAATCAGGTGCGCGGCTATGCCGATGAATTGGCTAAAGTTGTTGCCGAAGTATGTGCTTGATTCGGCTTGCCAGGTCAGGTGCTGTTGGGTAACATCTGCGCCCTCTTTGACCGACGAGGTAAAGCATGCGTCGCCCCCTGGTTGCTGGTAACTGGAAAATGCACGGTACCCGCGCCAGCGTCGCAGAGCTGATCGAAGGTGTTCGTCGACAGGTATTGCCTGGCGATGTGGATGTTGCGGTGTTTCCGGCCTGTCTGCATGTTGCCCAGGTCGTAGAAGGTCTGGCTGGTGCGTCCGTGATGGTCGGCGGGCAGGATTGCGCGGTTGAGCCGCTGCAGGGGGCGTTGACGGGTGAGGTTGCTGCCAGTCAGTTGCAGGATGCGGGTTGTGTCATGGTGCTGCTTGGGCACTCCGAGCGCCGGCAGGTGCTGGCTGAATCCGATCAGGTGGTGGCGCGCAAGTTTGCCGCGGCCCAGGCCTGCGGCCTCGTTCCGGTGCTCTGTGTGGGGGAAACCCTAGAGCAGCGCCAGGCGGGCGAGACGCTGGCGGTGGTCGGGCGTCAGTTGGCCGCGGTAATCGATGCGCATGGCGTGGCAGCTTTTTCCGCGGCGGTGGTGGCTTACGAGCCGGTCTGGGCGATCGGCAGTGGCTTGACCGCTTCGCCCGAGCAGGCGCAGGAAGTGCACGCGGCGATCCGCGCGCAGCTGGCGGCGGCAGATGCCGAGTTGGCGCGTGGTGTCAGGATTCTTTACGGCGGCAGCGTCAAGGCCGCCAATGCGGCCGAGTTGTTCGGCATGCCGGATATCGATGGGGGGCTTGTGGGTGGAGCCTCTCTGAATGCAGATGAGTTCGGTGCGATTTGTCGCGCCGCGGGAAGCTGAAAAGATGCTGGAAACAGTCGTAGTAGTTCTTCATCTGCTGGGTGCGATCGGTGTGGTTGCGCTGGTTCTGTTGCAGCAGGGTAAGGGTGCCGATGCGGGCGCGTCTTTTGGTTCTGGTGCTTCTGCTACCGTGTTCGGTAGTCAAGGTTCCTCTACCTTTTTGAGTCGCGTTACTGCTATACTCGCCACCGCATTTTTCTTAACCAGCCTGGGGTTAGCGTTCTTTGCTAATGAAAAGGCTGATGCGCTGAATCAGGTCGGCTTGCCGACTGCGGCGGTCGAGGAAGTGCAGCAAGAAAAGCCGGCGGCTGAAGATGTGCCGGTGCTCGAAGAGCAAAAGTCTGCAGCTGATGCTGCTGACATACCTCAGGCTCCAGAGCAGCAGTAAAGGCGGTAAGAGTTTCAAGCGATTTTGCCGAGGTGGTGGAATTGGTAGACACGCTACCTTGAGGTGGTAGTGGCCATAGGCTGTAGGGGTTCGAGTCCCCTCCTCGGTACCAATTTACAAGAAGGCCCGCTACATGCGGGTCTTGTTGTTGCTGGAGCTTCGGTTGACCCTGTTGGGTGTTCGGCCGTATACTTCGGCCCCAGCTTTGACGCGGGGTGGAGCAGTCTGGTAGCTCGTCGGGCTCATAACCCGAAGGTCGTTGGTTCAAATCCAGCCCCCGCAACCAGTAGTAGCGGAGCCCCTTTCAAGGGGCTTTTTGCTAGCTGGGAGACAGGTTTTTCGGCCTCTTGAGCCGAATCGATGGGATGGGCGTTTCGCCCATTTTTTATTTGCACAGCATGCGCGAGGGGTTCAGGTGTCGAGCAAGCTAGAACAGTTGCAGGCCTTGGTGGCCCCGGTAGTCGAAGCACTCGGCTATCAATGCTGGGGTATCGAGTTCCTGTCGCAAGGGCGGCATTCGTTGCTGCGTATCTATATCGATCATGCCGACGGCGTTCTGATTGACGATTGCGAAAAGGTCAGTCGGCAGGTCAGTGGTGTTCTCGATGTCGAGGATCCGATCGCTGCGGAGTACACCCTGGAGGTGTCTTCGCCGGGCATGGATCGGCCGCTGTTCACGCTGGAGCAGTTTGCCAGCTATGTCGGTGAGCAAGTGAAAATCAAGCTGCGCTCGCCGTTCGAAGGGCGCCGCAACTTTCAGGGTCTTCTCCGCGGTGTGGAGGAGCAGGACGTGGTGGTGCAGGTGGATGACCACGAGTTCCTGTTGCCGATCGACTTGATCGACAAGGCCAATGTTATCCCCCGGTTTGATTGAGACGCGGATCCCGCGGATCCAATGGATTGCGAAAGGCGAGGCGTACGATGAGCAAAGAAGTACTGCTGGTTGTTGAGTCGGTGTCCAACGAAAAGGGCGTACCGGCCGGCGTGATTTTCGAGGCGCTGGAGTTGGCCCTGGCCACGGCGACCAAGAAGCGATTTGAAGACGAAGTCGAGTTGCGTGTGGCGATCAATCGCCTCACCGGCAACTACGAGACCTTCCGCTGCTGGACAGTGGTGGAAGAAGAAGATTTTGATGATCCGGCGCATCAGTTGACCCTGGATCTGGCGCAGGCGCGCAAGGCCGACGCGAAGATCGGCGACGTGCTCGAGGAAAAAATCGAGTCCATCGAGTTCGGTCGCATCGCCGCGCAGACGGCCAAGCAGGTCATCGTGCAGAAAGTGCGCGAGGCCGAGCGTGCTCAGGTCGTAGAAGCCTATCGCGGTCGTCTGGGTGAGATCATTTCCGGCACGGTCAAGAAAGTCACCCGCGACAACGTCATCGTTGACCTGGGTAACAACGCCGAGGCCCTGCTGGCCCGCGAAGACATCATCTCCCGCGAGACCTTCCGTGTCGGTGCCCGTCTGCGTGCGCTGCTCAAGGAAATTCGTACCGAGAACCGCGGTCCGCAGCTGATCCTGTCGCGTACCGCGCCGGAAATGCTGATCGAACTGTTCCGCATCGAAGTACCGGAAATCGCCGAAGAGTTGATCGAAGTCATGGCTGCCTCCCGGGATCCGGGTTCGCGGGCCAAGATCGCGGTGCGCTCCAAGGACAAGCGTATCGATCCGCAGGGCGCCTGCATCGGCATGCGCGGTTCGCGCGTGCAGGCGGTGTCCGGCGAACTGGGTGGCGAGCGCGTGGATATCGTCCTGTGGGACGAGAACCCGGCGCAGTTCGTCATCAACGCCATGTCGCCGGCTGAAGTGGCGGCGATCATCGTCGACGAGGATGCCCATGCCATGGACATCGCCGTCGCCGAGGACAACCTGGCCCAGGCCATTGGCCGTGGCGGCCAGAACGTCCGTCTGGCCAGTCAACTGACCGGCTGGACGCTCAACGTGATGACCGAGGCGGATATCCAGGCCAAGCAACAGGCCGAAACCGGCGACATCCTGCAGCGCTTCATCGACGAGCTGGAAGTCGATGAGGAGCTGGCCCAGGTGCTGGTGGAAGAAGGTTTCACCAGCCTGGAAGAGATCGCCTATGTGCCGATGGAAGAGATGCTCAGCATTGAGGGTTTCGATGAAGAAATCGTCAATGAGCTGCGTGCACGGGCAAAAGACCGCCTGCTGACCAAAGCCATCGCCACAGAAGAAAAGCTGGCAGACGCCCACCCGGCCGAAGACCTGCTCTCGCTTGAGGGTATGGAGAAGGGCCTGGCGCAGGAACTGGCAGTGCGCGGTGTGATTACCCGCGAAGACCTGGCCGAGCAGTCGATTGACGACTTGCTCGACATCGACGGCATCGACGAAGAGCGTGCCGGCAAGCTGATCATGGCCGCCCGAGCCCACTGGTTCGAGTAAGTTTTACGGCCTGAGGAGAGAAATGCATGTCGCAAGTCACGGTGAAAGAACTGGCCCAAGTGGTCGACACACCGGTAGAGCGCCTGCTGCAGCAGATGCGTGAGGCGGGTTTGCCGCACAGCAGTGCCGAGCAAGTTGTCACCGATAACGAGAAGCAAGCCCTGCTCGCCCATCTCAAGAGCAGTCATGGCGATAAAGTAGAAGAGCCGCGCAAGATCACCTTGCAGCGCAAGACCACCAGCACCCTGCGGGTGGCTGGCAGCAAGACCATCAGCGTCGAAGTGCGCAAGAAGAAGACCTTCGTCAAGCGCAGCGCCGAAGAGATCGAGGCCGAGAAGCAGCGCGAGCTCGCCGAGCAGCGTGCCGCTGCCGAAGCCGCGCGCCTGAAGGCCGAAGAAGAGGCCAAGCGCCGCGCCGAGGAAGAGGCCAAGCTCAAGGCCGCCAGTCCCAAGGCCGAGGACAGCGCGCCTGCGCCGGCTTCTGCCACTGTGGTCGAGCTGCCGGTGGCCGCGCCTGTGGTCGAAGAGCGCAAGAAGGAAGAGCCGCGTCGTGCCGACAAGGTGCGCAGCGACGACGACCGTCGTGGCGAGCGCAAGACCACTCAGCACCGCCCGACCGTCAAGGAGAAGGCGCCGGCACCTCGTGTTGCGCCGCGCACCATCGATGAAGAAAGCGACGGCTTCCGTCGTGGCGGCCGTGGCAAGTCCAAGCTGAAGAAGCGCAATCAGCACGGCTTCCAGAGCCCGAGCGGTCCTATCGTCCGCGAAGTGGCGATTGGCGAGACCATCACCGTCGGCGAGCTGGCTCAGCAGATGTCGGTGAAGGCCGCGGAAGTGATCAAGTTCATGTTCAAGATGGGCACCCCGGTGACCATCAACCAGGTGCTGGATCAGGAAACCGCGCAGCTGATCGCCGAAGAGCTGGGCCACAAGGTCAAGCTGGTCAGCGACAACGCACTCGAGGAGCAGTTGGCTGCTTCCCTCAAGTTCGAAGGCGAGGCGATTTCCCGTGCGCCGGTGGTCACCGTAATGGGTCACGTCGACCACGGTAAGACCTCGCTGCTCGACTACATCCGTCGCGCCAAGGTGGCCGCGGGTGAAGCCGGCGGCATTACCCAGCACATCGGTGCCTATCACGTGGAAACCGACCGCGGCATGGTCACCTTCCTCGATACCCCCGGTCACGCGGCCTTTACCCAGATGCGTGCCCGTGGCGCCCAAGCCACTGACATCGTCATTCTGGTAGTGGCGGCGGACGATGGCGTGATGCCGCAGACCCAGGAAGCCGTGCAGCATGCGAAAGCCGCTGGCGTGCCGATCGTGGTCGCGGTCAACAAGATCGACAAGCCCGACGCCAACCCGGACAACATCAAGAACGGCCTGGCCGCGCTGGATGTGATCCCGGAAGAGTGGGGCGGCGATGCACCCTACGTGCATGTTTCCGCCAAGGTCGGTACTGGCGTCGACGAGCTGCTCGAGGCCGTTCTGCTGCAGGCTGAAGTGCTCGAGCTCAAGGCCACGCCGTCGGCGCCTGGCCGCGGTGTGGTGGTCGAGTCGCGTCTGGACAAGGGCCGTGGCCCGGTGGCGACCGTGCTGGTACAGGACGGTACCCTGCGTCAGGGCGACATGGTGCTGGTCGGCTCCAACTACGGCCGCATCCGCGCCATGCTCGACGAGAATGGCAAGCCGGTGAAGGAAGCTGGTCCGTCGATTCCGGTCGAGATCCTCGGCCTGGACGGCACGCCGGATTCCGGTGACGAGATGACCGTGGTCGCCGACGAGAAGAAGGCCCGCGAAGTGGCGCTGTTCCGTCAGGGCAAGTTCCGCGAGGTCAAGCTGGCCCGTGCTCACGCCGGCAAGCTGGAAAACATCTTCGAGAACATGGGCCAGGACGAGAAGAAGACGCTCAACATCGTCCTCAAGTCCGACGTTCGCGGCTCGCTGGAGGCCCTGCAGGGCTCGCTCAGCGGCCTGGGTAACGACGAAGTGCAGGTGCGTGTGGTCGGCGGCGGTGTCGGTGGTATCACCGAGTCCGATGCCAACCTGGCGCTGGCCTCCAACGCCGTGCTGTTCGGCTTCAACGTGCGCGCCGATGCCGGCGCCCGGAAGATCGTCGAGCAGGAAGGTCTGGACATGCGTTACTACAACGTCATCTACGACATCATCGAAGACGTCAAGAAGGCCCTCACCGGCATGCTTGGCAGCGACGTCCGGGAGAACATCCTGGGTATCGCCGAGGTCCGTGACGTGTTCCGTTCGCCGAAGTTCGGCGCGGTGGCCGGTTGCATGGTCGTCGAGGGCGTAGTGCACCGTAACCGTCCGATCCGCGTGCTGCGCGATGACGTGGTGATCTTCGAAGGCGAACTGGAATCCCTGCGCCGCTTCAAGGACGACATGTCCGAAGTGCGGGCCGGCATGGAGTGCGGTATCGCGGTGAAGAGCTACAACGACGTCAAGGTCGGCGACAAGATCGAAGTGTTCGAGAAAGTCCAGGTGGCTCGCAGCCTGTAAAGGCGCGGGTCGCAACATGCAACGCCCGGCCCCGCTCTTCGCGCGGCCGGGCGTTTGCCGCTTTTGAGCCCGATGCCTTTCGACGCGTCGCGGCGAGTGGAAGGTAGTAAAGATGGCAAAAGACTATAGCCGGACCCAGCGTATCGGCGACCAGATGCAGCGCGAGCTGGCGCAATTGATTCGTCGTGAGGTCAAGGACCCGCGTCTGGGGCTGGTGACCATCACCGCCGTGGAAGTCAGCCGCGACGTCGGCCACGCGAAGATCTTCATCACCGTGATGGCCGCCGAAGATGGCGTCGATCACGTCACCCAGAGCCTCAAGGTGCTCAACGACGCCGGCGGCTTCCTGCGCATGCAACTGGGCAAGGCCATGAAGCTGCGCAGCGTGCCGCAATTGCGCTTCCACTACGACGAGAGCGTCAGCCGTGGCGCCCACCTGTCGGCCCTGATCGATCGCGCGGTGGCGGAAGACAGCCAGCACGACACCGGCAAGACCGAGGAGTAGGCCGTGGCCCAGGTAAAGCGTGTACGTCGCCAGGTCAACGGCATCATCCTGCTGGACAAGCCGCGCGGCTTCAGCTCCAACGCGGCGCTGCAGAAGGTGCGCTGGTTGCTCAATGCCGAGAAGGCCGGTCACACCGGCAGTCTCGATCCGCTGGCCACCGGCGTGCTGCCGCTGTGCTTCGGCGAGGCGACCAAGTTCTCCCAGTACCTGCTGGATGCCGACAAGGGTTATGAAACCCTGATGCAGATGGGCGTCATCACCAGCACCGGCGATGCCGAAGGCGAGGTGCTGGAGCGTCGCCAGGTGACCGTTGGTCGCCCCGATATCGAGGCGCTGCTTCCGCGTTTTCGCGGTGAAATCAGTCAGATACCGCCGATGCATTCGGCCCTCAAACGCGACGGCCAGCCGCTCTACAAGCTGGCGCGTGCCGGCGAGGTAGTGGAGCGCGAGCCGCGTTCTGTTACTATTGCGCGCCTGGAATTGCTGGCCTGCGAGGCAGAGCAAGCGCGCCTGGCGGTGGATTGCAGCAAGGGCACCTATATTCGCACCCTGGTCGAGGACATCGGTCAGCTGCTTGGCTGTGGCGCCCATGTCGCCGAGCTGCGGCGGACCAAGGCCGGGCCCTTCGAGCTGGCCCAGACCGTCAGCCTGGAAGAGCTGGAGCAGGCCCATGCCGACGGCGGCAACGAGGCGCTTGACCGCTTCCTGCTGCCGGTGGACAGCGGCTTGCAACACTGGCCATTGCTGCAGTTCTCCGAGCACAGTGCGTTCTATTGGCTGCAGGGGCAACCGGTACGAGCACCCGAGGCGCCGAAGTTCGGCATGGTGCGGGTGCAAGATCACAATGGCCGCTTCATCGGTATCGGTGAAGTGAGCGAAGACGGGCGCATCGCGCCGCGTCGCTTGATTCGGTCGGTATGACCGTAGCGGGCTGTCGAGTCCTCCAGGGTTCGGCAGTCCATATCGAGGGTGGCTGTTAATAGGCACGGTCATTCCTCCTTTTAAAACACGGGAAGCGATTCCCGGCCTATTGGAGCTGTTGTTCTGCAGCAGTTTCCTAATTGAGAGGATGCCCACATGGCACTCAGCGTTGAAGAAAAAGCCCAGATCGTTAACGACTACAAGCAAGCTGAAGGCGACACCGGTAGCCCGGAAGTGCAGGTAGCCCTGCTGTCCGCCAACATCAACAAGCTGCAAGGCCACTTCAAGGCCAACGGTAAGGACCACCACTCGCGTCGTGGCCTGATCCGCATGGTTAACCAGCGTCGTAAGCTGCTGGATTACCTGAAGGGCAAGGACACCAGTCGTTACAGCGCCCTGATCGGTCGCCTGGGTCTGCGTCGCTAAGCAATGCTGGCGCGCAGCTGAATGCCGAAGCTGGAAGTGGGGCTGGTCCCCGCTTCCAGCTTTTGCGTTTCAGCCAGATGCATTTTGGACAGGCCCGGGTCCGACTCCCGTAACTGCCCACGAATTTCGCACCATCCAGATTCCCCAAAGGCAACACAGAGAAGGAAAACACCGTGAACCCGGTAATCAAGAAATTCCAGTTCGGTCAGTCGACCGTTACCCTCGAGACTGGCCGCATCGCCCGTCAGGCCTCCGGCTCCGTACTTGTCACCGTCGACGACGACGTAGCCGTGCTGGTCGCCGTGACCGGCGCCAAGACCGCCGACCCGAGCAAGGGCTTTTTCCCGCTGTCGGTGCACTACCAGGAAAAGACCTACGCGGCCGGCAAGATCCCCGGCGGTTTCTTCAAGCGTGAGGCCCGTCCTTCCGAGAAAGAGACCCTGACCTCGCGCCTGATCGACCGTCCGATCCGCCCGCTGTTCCCGGAAGGCTTCCAGAACGAAGTGCAGGTCATCTGCACCGTGGTGTCCACCAGCAAGAAGACCGATCCGGACATCGCAGCGATGATCGGTACCTCGGCGGCCCTGGCCATCTCCGGTATCCCGTTCAACGGCCCGATCGGCGCCGCGCGCGTCGCCTTCCACCCGGAAACCGGCTACCTGCTGAACCCGACCTACGAGCAGCTCAAGGCCTCCAGCCTGGACATGGTCGTGGCCGGCACCAAGGACGCCGTACTGATGGTTGAATCGGAAGCCAAAGAGCTGACCGAGGACCAGATGCTCGGCGCCGTATTGTTCGCCCACGACGAGTTCCAGGCCGTGATCCAGGCCGTGACCGAGCTGGCGGCCGAAGCGGCCAAGCCGACCTGGGATTGGCAGCCGAAGGCGGAAAACACCGCGCTGCTCTCTGCCATTCGCAGCGAGTTCGGCGAGGCGATTTCCCAGGCCTACACCATCACCATCAAGCAGGACCGCTACGCGCGCCTGGGCGAGCTGCGTGAGCAGATCGTGGCCAAGTTCTCCGGCGAAGAAGGCCAGCCGTCTGCCGGCGAAGTCAAAGACGCTTTCGGCGAAATCGAATACCGCACCGTGCGCGAGAACATCGTCAACGGCAAGCCGCGTATCGATGGCCGTGACACCCGCACCGTGCGTGGCCTGAACATCGAAGTCGGGGTGCTGGACAAGACCCACGGTTCGGCGCTGTTCACCCGTGGCGAAACCCAGGCCCTGGTGGTCGCCACCCTGGGCACCGCGCGCGACGCCCAGCTGCTCGACACCCTGGAAGGCGAGAAGAAAGACCCCTTCATGCTGCACTACAACTTCCCGCCGTACTCGGTGGGCGAGTGTGGTCGCATGGGCGCCACCGGCCGCCGCGAAATCGGTCACGGCCGCCTGGCCCGTCGTTCCGTTGCCGCCATGCTGCCGACCGCCGATGAATTCCCCTACACCATCCGTGTGGTGTCGGAGATCACCGAATCCAACGGTTCCAGCTCCATGGCCTCGGTCTGCGGTGCCTCCCTGGCCCTGATGGACGCCGGTGTGCCGATGAAGGCGCCGGTGGCCGGTATCGCCATGGGTCTGGTCAAGGAAGGCGAGAAATTCGCCGTGCTGACCGACATCCTCGGTGACGAAGACCACCTGGGCGACATGGACTTCAAGGTGGCCGGTACCGCCAAGGGCGTGACCGCCCTGCAGATGGACATCAAGATCCAGGGCATCACCGAAGAGATCATGGAAATCGCCCTGGGCCAGGCCCTGGAAGCGCGCCTGAACATCCTCGGCCAGATGAACCAGGTGATCGCCGAGTCGCGCAGCGAGCTGTCGGCCAACGCGCCGACCATGATCGCGATGAAGATCGACCAGGACAAGATCCGCGACGTGATCGGCAAGGGTGGCGCCACCATCCGCGGCATCTGCGAGGAAACCAAGGCCTCCATCGACATCGAAGACGACGGCACCATCAAGATCTTCGGCGAGACCAAGGAAGCGGCCGAGGCCGCACGCCAGCGCGTGCTGGGCATCACCGCCGAGGCCGAGATCGGCAAGATTTACGTCGGCAAGGTCGAGCGCATCGTCGACTTCGGCGCCTTCGTCAACATCCTGCCGGGCAAGGACGGCCTGGTGCACATCTCGATGCTGAGCGATCAGCGGGTCGAGAAGGTCACCGATGTGCTGAAGGAGGGCCAGGAAGTGAAGGTGCTGGTACTGGACGTGGACAACCGCGGCCGTATCAAGCTGTCGATCAAGGACGTCGCGGCTGCCGAGGCCTCGGGTGTCTGATAGCGGACAGTTGTCACGCTGAACAGGAGGGCCGCATTGCGGCCCTCTTTTTTTGCCTGGACAATAGTGGCCGCGCGCCAGCCATCCGAGCGGATCGGTCGGCGGCCTTCGTCAGCCGTTCCAGGATTTTTCGCTTATGGACAAGACCTTCTGCCGCTACCATCCCGCGCAGCCTGCCACCTGGCAGTGCCTGCCTTGTCAGCGCCCCTATGGCGACTGTTGCATCGCGCTCAATGCCGACGCCCCGGACGAAGTCCCGGCCTGCCCCCTGTGCGCCGGCCCGTTGCAGTTTCTGGGCGCGGCGAACAGCGCCCAGCCGTTCTGGGAGCGTATCCCTTCGTTCTTCGCCTACGCCCTGCAGGCAGGGCCCCTGGCGTTCGCCGCGCTGCTGGCGCTGGCCAGCCTGTTCATGCCGCGCTGGATCGTCCTGTGGATCGCACTTTTCAGCGTCGCGACCAAGTACTTCCACTGCGTGATCGAGGCCAGCAGCCAGGCCGACCGGCAGGCGCCGAGCCTGGCCAGCGCCTTCAGCGGAGAAGGCTTCAGCCTGTTCTGCAAGCAACTGGCGGTATTCCTGATCGCCTTCGGTGCGCTGTGGCTGGCCACCGACGTCGACAGCGAGGCGCTGTATTGGCTGGTGAATATCGGCCTGCTCCTGGCCATGCCGGCCAGCATCATCCGTCTTGCCCTGGACAAGGAGCTGGGCGCGGCACTGAGCCCGGAGCAGATCGGCCAGGTGATAGGCGCCATGGGTTGGCGCTATCTGATCCTGTGCGCCTTCCTGTTCATCCTCTGGCAGTCGCCGGGCTGGGTCACCTATATGCTCTCCAGCGGCATGCCGCGGGTGGTGCTGATGCCGGTTGCGACCTTCCTGTTCGGTTACTTCGGCGTGGTGATGTGCGCCATGATGGGCTATGCGGTGTTCCAGTATCAGGGCGCCCTGGGCTATGTGGTGGCCGACGAGGAGGGCGCGGCAGCCTATCCCGCGCCGGAGTACCTGCGCCGCCGCGCCCTGGCCGAGGCGGAGATTCGCCTGAAGGAGGGACAGAGCGCCCAGGCCCTGGATACCCTGGCCAAGGCCCTGAAGCGCGATCCCGAGGATCTCAAGCTCAACGAGCGTTATCACCAGCTGCTCTTCGGCCTGAACGACCGTGTTCGCTGTCAGCACCACCTGGCTCACTACCTGCCGCTGGCCGCACGCCTGAACCCGCCATTGGCGGCGACGGCGCTGCTCAATGCGCGCCAGCTCGGCAGCGACTACCTGCCCGATGACGCCCTGGTCTGCGAGCGGCTGGCCGAGGCGCTGCTGCAGCGCCACAAGATCCGCGAAGGCCTGGGGTTGCTGCGCAATTTGCACCAGCGTTTTCCCGCCTACCCAAATATCCCCCGCGCTTATCTGCTGGCCAGCCGTGGTTTCGCCGAAGGCCTGGGGCAAATCGAGCCGGCCCGCAAGCTGTTGGCCTTCATTCGCGCCCGTTATCCAGACTCGCCACTGATGAGTGAAGTGGCGAGCCTGGAGGCGACCCTGGACAGGTTGGCCAGCCTCGTCTGAGGCGGGCTAAAGGCTCGCCCGGGCGCGCGGTGGTCGACAGGTGAAGCCAAGGCCCGGCGCCAGCCGGGCCGCTGCGCTCAGCGCGCCAGGTGCTGCCTGAGCAGGCCCAGCTGGGTGGTCTGGTCGGCGTGGGGGTAGCGCTGCTCGAGAAACTGGCCAAGCTCCGCGACACCTTGCATGTCCTGGCGACTGGCGAGCTGTTTGGCCAGGCGCAGGGTCAGCGCCGGTAGCTCCGCAGGTGCTTTGCCGGCGCGGCTGAGTCGGCGCCAGGCGGCCAGCGCCAGGCCGTGCTGCTCGGCCTGCAGCAGACGCCGCAGCAAGTGCAACTGCACCGCCGGGTGCTGCAGCAGGGCTTGGCCGGCTTCGGCGCTGTCCTCGGCCAGGCGCCGCAGCAGCGGCAGGCTGGCGTTCTCTGCCGGCAGGGCGAACAGCTGGCGCAACACGGCGCCGAGCAGGGCCTTGTCCTGGCGGGTACGGGCCAGCGGGTAGAGCCGCTCGAGCAGCTCCAGACGTCCGGAATAGCGTTGCAGCAGGTCCAGGCCGCGGGTCGCCGCCTGGTCGAGGGCGAAACCGCCGATCGAGCGATCCAGGCTGTCCAGCTCGCGCTTGAACGGCGCGTCCGGGTCTTCCTTGTGCAGGTAGGCCTGGTCGACCTTGAGCCGGCCGCCCAGGCGGGGAAGCCATACGGCGAGGAAACCGGCGCCCAGTCCGCCGAGGTGGGCGTAGTAGTTGACGTTGTCGTCGGCCAGCAGCAGTCCGTACAGTTCCTTGCCCATCCAAACCGGCAATATCCACAACGCCGGTGCGCGGAAGTAGCCGAACAGGGGACCCAGCCAGTAGAAGAAGTTGATGCGGCGCAGGCCGTACACCCCCAGGTACACGCCCATCAGTCCGGAGACCGCCCCGGAAGCGCCGATCCCGCTCACCCAGACCGGGTCCATGAGCCACCACAGCAGGTGCGAGGCGACGCCGCTGAGCAGGTAGAGGCCGAGGTACAGCCAGCGGCCCAGGGCGATTTCCAGGGCGAAGCCGAAGATGAACAGAAACAGCATGTTGCCGGCCAGGTGAGCGAAGTCGCCGTGCAGGAACATGGCGCCGACCAACCCCTCGACGGTGAACTTGGCCGGGACGAAGCCGAAGCGCTTGCTGCTGATGCGGTCCCGGGCGGCCTCGGCCCGCTGGCGCGCCGCTTGCCAGGATGGGTCGGCCAGGTAATCGGGGTTGTGGTGCAACTGATGCTCGAACTGTAGGTCGTGGAGCACCAGGCGGGCCAGGTCGCGGCGGCGCATGCCATCGACATAGCGCTGCTGGTCGGCGTCGAGCTCGCGGCGCTCGCTGAAGGCCTCCAGAAACAGCGCGCGTTCGCGGTTGAGCAGGCCACCGTCGAGGTAGGTCTGCACGGCCTCGGCTTCGCGCTCTCGGTCACCGCCCTGGTAGCCGAAATAGATCAGCACGTTGAGCAGGATCAGCAGCAGCGTGGCGAGCGGCGGTCTTTTCCAGTCCAGGGGGTGTTCGGCGGGCAGGATGAGCATGAGTGATTCGACCTGCCGCCGTCAGTTGCCGCGCTTGCTGTCGATGCGTTGCAGGCGGCCGCCCTGGAACGTCAGGTAGTAATACATGCCGTTGCGCGGCCCGTAGACCCACTCCTCGATCGGGAACTCCTGATCGCCGTTGGCGTTCTGGGTATACCCGACCAGGCTGCGGCTGACCGCTTCGCCACACTTGGCCTGGACTTCGATGCTGCGGTCGCCTTTGCTGGCGATGCCCTTGTCGCAACGCAGGGAGGCCTCGGCGGCGGTGGCGCTCAGGAGCAGGGCGATGGACAGAGAGAGTTTGCGCATGATGGAGCTTCCTTGTTCCAGGTCCAGAAGAAGCGGCGAGACTAGCAGCCGGCTTGGCGTTTGTCAGTGGCCCCGTTCGCTGTCGATGCGCTCCAGGCGATTGCCCTCGAAACGCAGGAAGTGGTACATGCCGTTGCGCGGGCCGTAGGTCCATTCCTCGACCGTCACTTCGTGGCGAAAGCCGTAATAGTCCTGCACTTCGCGGTAGCCGAGGAAGTCGCGACTGACCGGTTCGCCGCATTTGTCGAGGACCTCGGCGCTGCTGTCGTCGCGGCTGACCAGATCGCTGCCGCAACGCAGGGTCGAGGCCGCGTCGACGCCGGTCGACAGGATCAACGCCAGGAGGAAGAGGGGATATTTCATCGTGCGACCGCAAGTTGCCATGGAGACCCCAGCCTATACCCAGGAGCGGCCGTGCGTCAGCGCTAGCGTCGCCGTTCGATGCGGATCAGGCGGTTGCCTTCGAAGGTGAGAATGCTCAGCACGCCGTTGTTGGGGCCGTAGACCCATTCCTCGATCTTGAACTCGCGCCGGTCATAGGGGCCCAGGGTGTAACCGACCAGGTCACGGAAGGCCGGTTCGCCGCACTTCTGCTGCACCTCGAAGCTGCGGTCGCCGAGGCTGACCAGCTGGCTGCCGCAGCGCAGGGTGTCGGCCTGGGCCCAGGCGGCGCAGCCCATTAGCAGGGCCAGAGTGAAGCTTTTCATGGTCATCACCGCTTCAGCCTATTCGCTATCGAGGTGCAGTGGGGTGGCCACTCGACCATCGGCGCCGGGGTCGCCCAGGCCGACGTCGAGCAGGTAGATGCGCTCCTGGGCCAGGCCGCCCTGATCGACCAGGTAGGCCTTGATGCTGGCGGCGCGCTCCTGACCCAGCTGGCGCAGCAGCAGCTTGCTCTGCGACCAGGACTGCAGCACGGCCTCGGCCAGCTTGGCGGCGCGCTGCGCCTCGTCCAGTTGCGCCCACTCGGCCGGCGGTTGCTGCTTCAGGCGGCTGCGGTAGATGCCCTCGAGCAGCGCGCGCTTCTCGTCCTCGGGAACCTGCAGTTGGGCCGGGTCATCCGGCACGGTTTCGCCACGCCCCTGCAGCAGCTTCTGGTAGGCGGACTGGTAGGCACGGTGCAGGCGTTGCTCGGCCAGCGGCGGCCCATCGCTGCCGGGGGCGCTAAGGCCTTCGACTTCCAGTCGCAGTGTTGGGCGCTGCTGCAGGGCGCTGGCCAGGGTGTCCAGGCCAGCCGTAGCCGCGGTATCGAGGGTGGCGCTGCCCGGGGCGAACGGCACGCTGCTGAGGTCCTGCTGCGAGCCCGTGGTGACCAGACCGCCGAGAAACTTGAACGGCGCCTGCACGGCACGCGCCACCAGGCCGCGCAGGGTCTTCCAGACAATCGGCATGACGTCGAAGTCGGGGCTGTTGAGGTTGCCCTGCACCGGCAGCTGGATGGCGATCCTGCCGTCCGAGTCCTTGAGCAGGGCCACTGCCAGGCGGACCGGCAGATCGACGGCGCTGGGGCTGTCGACCTGCTCACCCAGCTGCAGCTGCTCGACCACCACGTTGTTCTCGGCCTTGAGCTGGCCCTTGTCGATGCGGTAGTGCAGATCCAGGTTGAGCCGGCCCTTGCGGATGCGGTAACCGGCGAACTTGCCGGAATAGGGGGTCAAGGTGGTCAGTTCGACCTGCTTGAACTGACTGGTGATATCCAGACTGTCCAGCGGGTTGAACGGATTGAGGCTGCCGTTGATGCTCACCGGGGCATAGCGGTCGACCTTTCCGCTGATGGCCACGCTGGCCGGCGCGGCGCTGCGGCTGTCGAGGGTGCCGATGCGGCCGTTGAGCTGCTGGATGGCGGTGGCGAAGTTGGGGGTCAGGCTGAAGTCGGCGAAATTGGCCGAACCCTCTGCGATGGTGATCTCGCCGATACGGATCGCCAGTGGTTTGCCTTGGGTGTCGCTCGATCGGGCAGAGTTCTGCGCGGCCGTTGGCTTGGGCTGGGTGATCATCAGGTCGTTGAGGTTGGTGGTCAGGTCCTCGTTGACGATGAAGCGCCCGTAGGGCTGCTGTAGCTTCACTTGGCCGATGCTCAGACGCTCGCCGTGGCGATAGTCGAGGCCATCCAGTTCGAGCCGCTGCCAGCGCACGAAGTCGCGTTCCTTGAGGGTGTCGAGGCTGTGCAGCCCGTTGACCTGGGCGCTGCCGGTCACGGCGAACGCCAGGGGTGCGGTGCCGTTGAGGACCAGCTTGAGGTCGCTGGCGAGCTGGCCGCTGCGCAGCTCCAGGCGCAGTAGGGGGCTGAGGTAGGCCTGGGCCGGGCGCAGGTCGATGTCGCGGCTGCTGATCTGCAGCTCGGCGGCGGTGGGGCTCAGTTGCACCTGGCCCTCGGCTTTCAGCCGGCCTTTGCCGCCCACGCCGGTGTCCAGGCGCAGGTTGAAGGGCGCCGTACCACGGCTGTCGAAGTCCTTGAGGTCGAGGTCCAGTGGGCCGAGCATCAGCTCGACCGCCGGCTGCGGAACCCGATCGGCCAGGTGGACGCGGTAATCGCGCAGTTGCGCGTCGGCCAGCAGCACCTGCCAGGCCTTGCCGGGCGTCTGCTGGGCCGGCGCGGCCTTGGCCGCCGAGCCGGCATCGGGCGCCAGCAGCTTCAGCCAGTCCAGCTGGCCATCGGCCTCGCGCGCCGCCCAGGTTTCCAGCTTCTGGCTGCGCAGCGTGCCGATGCGCAGCTGACGCTTGCCCAGGTCGACACGGGTGTCGGCGATGTCCAGGCGCGCCAGCTTCACCAGCGCGCGGCCATCCGCTGCCTTGAGGGCGAGAGGCGCGACGCTCGCCTGGGCATTCTCCAGGTTGAGCTGCAGGCCGTCGGCCAGGCTCAGTCGATAGTCGCTGGCCAGGCTGAGTCGGCCTTGTTCCAGCACCAGGGGCAGGGCGTCGCGCACGTAGGGCCAGATATCCGCGAGGCGCGCGTCGCGCAGCTGCAAGTGGCCGCTGGAACTGAGCGGCACCAGGCTGAGCTGGCCGCGCCACTCGATGTTTCCACCTCGTGGGGCGTTGGCGCTCAGGGTCAGCTCGGCCTGTTCCTCGGCCAGGGTACTGAGGTTGCGCAGCTCGAGGTTGAGATTGTCATAGAGCACCTCGACAGGCTCGCTCGGGCGCAGGTCCTGGAACCTGAAATTGCCGCCGCTCAGGTGCAAGGCATCGATGCGCAGGGCGAAAGGCTCGCTGGATGCTTGTGGCTCTTCGGGTGGCGTGGGCTCGGGCAGCTTGAACAGCTGGCTGAGGTTGAGTCGGCCCTGGCGGTCGAAGCGCACCTCGGCGTGGGGCTTTTCCAGCTCGACTCGCGCCAGGTGCAGGGCGCCGCCCCACAGGCTGTCGAGTTCAAGGTCGGCCGACAGGCGTTCGAAGGCCAGCGGCGCCGGGTCCGCCTCGCCGACTCTCAGGCCCCACAGGCTGAGCTCCAGGCGCACGGGGTCGAACTGCAGGCGCTCCAGGCTGGCGGGCTGATTGCTGTAGTGCATCAGTTGCTGGTTGGCGATGCGCAGGGCGACCCCGGGCAGGATCAGATAACCCAGCAGGCCGTAGAACAGGGCGGCGATCAACAAGGCGCCAGCGGCGCGTTTCAGTCCTTTGTGCATGATGAGGCGTCAACTTTCCCGACGAGAAACGCCTTGGAGTATGGCACGGGCTGGTGGTTCAAAATGCCTGCTGCTGCGGCTTTTGCATCGCCTGCAAGCCGCTCAGAATCTCAGGATCAGGGTTTTCAGCGGCGGTTGGCCGTCCAGTGAGGGAAAGTCGGCCGCCGGCGCCAGCACCTGGCAGTCGCGCACCGGACGGCCGAGCTTGTCGGCGCAGCGCAGCACCTGCTCGCGCCAGTCGGCGAGGGCGACCTTCGCCAGGTTGTTGCAACACACCAGCACGCCGTCGGCGGCGGTGGCGAGGATCGCCGGCTTGAGCAGGCTCTGGTAGTCGCGCAGCAGGTCGACGGTGCCGAAGGCGCTCTTGGCCCAGGCCGGCGGGTCGAGAAATACCAGGTCGAACTGGCGCGCGGCCAGGCGCGGGTAGCTGGGCAGCGGGTGGCCACGGCGCTGGGCCACCGGCAGGCCGGCCAGTTGGCGGATGGCCGGAAAGTAGTCCGACTGGATGAACTGCATCGGCGGCAGCTCGGGGTTGAGCGCGGCATTCTCGCGGCCGACCGCCAGGTTGCCTTCGGCGAAGTCCAGGTTGAGCGATTCGCGGGCGCCGCCAGCGCTGGCGGCGAGACCGACGCCACAGGTGTAGGCGAACAGGTTGAGCACGGACTTGTCGGCACTGTGAGCCTTGACCCAGCCGCGGGCATTGCGCAGGTCGAGAAACAGCAGCGGGTCCTGGCCGGCATGGCGGCCGCGCACCCGATAGTTGAGTCCCCACTCGTGGCCGACCAGGTCGTCCAGGGCCGCGTCCTCGGCACGGTAGACCGGGTCCTGCCGGTCGACTCGGGAATTACCCTGGGAGCGGTCGTTGTAGACCAGCAGCAGGGGCTCGTTGAGGTGCTCGCGGCAATTCTCGGCCAGGCGCAGCAGCTGATCGCGTTCGAGGCTCTGGTGAAAACTCTGTACCAGCAGTTGCGGGCCGTAGCGGTCCAGCGTCAGGCCGCCGGCGCCTTCCTGGCTGCCGTGGAACAGGCGATAACAGTCGGTGCCTTGCTGGTGCAGTTCATCGAGCAGCGGTTGGCGAGTATGAAGGGCGGCGCGCAGCGCCTGATCGAGAGAGGTCATGCGCGGCGGCTCGGAAAGAGGAGGCGCGCAGTTTAGCAAGAAAAAGCCGGCGGCCCCTGTCGAGGCGTCGCCGGCGTTCAGTCGCGCAGTGGCAGGGCTTAGCGTTCGATGGCCAGGGCCACGCCCTGACCGCCGCCGATGCACAGGGTGGCTAGGCCCTTCTTGGCGTCGCGCTTGATCATTTCGTGTAGCAGGGTCACCAGTACCCGGCAGCCGGAGCCGCCGATCGGGTGGCCCAGGGCGATGGCGCCACCGTTGACGTTGACCTTGTCGGCATCCCAGCCCAGTTCCTGGCCGACCGCCAGGGCCTGGGCGGCGAAGGCCTCGTTGGCCTCGATCAGGTCCAGTTGCGCGAGGCTCCAGCCGGCCTTGTCCAGGCAGCGGCGGGTGGCCGAGACCGGGGCGATGCCCATGATCGCCGGGTCGACCCCGGCGTTGGCATAGGCTTTTACGCGCGCCAGCACCGGCAGGCCGAGGGCCTCGGCCTTGGCCGCGCTCATCAGCAACACCGCGGCGGCGCCGTCGTTGAGGCTGGAGGCATTGCCGGAGGTGACGCTGCCGTCCTTCTTGAACGCCGGCTTGAGGGCGGCCAGGGATTCCGGGGTGGTGCCGGCGCGGGGTTGCTCGTCAGTGGCGAAGGACTTCGGCTCGCCCTTGCGCTGGGGAATCAGAATCGGGGTGATCTCATCCGCGAAGCGGCCCGACTCGATGGCCGCGGCGGCCTTGCGCTGCGAGGCGGCGGCGAAGGCGTCCTGCTCCTCGCGGCTGATGCTGTACTTGTCCACCAGGTTCTCGGCGGTGATGCCCATGTGGTAGTCGTTGAAGGCGTCCCACAGGCCGTCATGGATCATGGTGTCTATCAGCTTGCCGTGGCCCATGCGCAGGCCGCTGCGCATGTTGGGTACAACGTGGGGCGCCAGGCTCATGTTCTCCATGCCGCCGGCGATGATGACCTCGGCATCGCCGCAGCGAATCGCCTGGGCGCCCAGGTGCAGGGCCTTGAGCCCCGAGCCGCAGACCTTGTTCAGGGTCAGCGCCGGTACGGCGTGGGGCAGGTCGGCGAGGATCGCCGCCTGGCGCGCGGGATTCTGCCCGGCACCGGCGGTGAGCACCTGGCCGAGGATCACCTCGTCGACCTCGGCGCCGTTCAGGCCGGTCTGTTCGAGCAGGCGTCGGATCACCGCGGCACCCAGTTCTACGGCCGGAATACCGGCCAGCGAGCCCTGGAAGCTGCCGATGGCGGTGCGGGTGGCGGCGACGATGGCGACTTCTTGCATGATCGATCCTCACGAATGACGGGCGCGGCAGACCGCGAAGGGGCGTTATGTTGGCACAGAGGCTTTGCCGGCGGCCAGCGCGTGAAACCATTGCTCAGCCGGCAAGGCCGCTCTCAGCGCCGTCGTGCCCATCGAGCGATAACGTTTTAGCGCGCTTCGGCGGTGCCAATGGGGCGCATGGGGAGAGTCGTGTATGACTGGGGGAGGGGCTGGACGCAGCTCGGCCGCAGGTCGAATGTCCCTCGCAGCCGCCCTTGGGAGGGCGACTGGGGGAATGGTGGGGCGTTCTAGCGATTGAGTCGCTTGTCGATCAGGCCGTCGACCACCGAGGGGTCGGCCAGGGTCGAGGTGTCGCCGAGGCTGTCCAGTTCGTTGCAGGCGATCTTGCGCAGGATGCGCCGCATGATCTTGCCGGAGCGGGTCTTGGGCAGGCCGGGGGCCCACTGCAGCAGTTCGGGCTTGGCGAAGCTGCCGATTTCCTTGCCGACCAGGGCCAGCAGTTCCTTCTTCAGTTCATCGCTCGGCGCCACTCCGTTCATCGGCGTGACGAAGGCGTAGATGCCCTGACCCTTGACGTCGTGGGGGTAGCCGACCACCGCCGCTTCGGCCACCGCGTCGTGCAGCACCAGGGCACTTTCGACCTCGGCGGTGCCGATGCGGTGGCCGGAGACGTTGATCACGTCGTCGACCCGGCCGGTGATCCAGTAGTAACCATCCTCGTCGCGACGCGCACCGTCGCCGCTGAAGTAGTAGCCGGGGTAGGGCTTGAAGTAGGTGTCGATCAGTCGCTGGTGGTCGCCATAGACGCTGCGGATCTGGCTCGGCCAGCTGGCCTTGATTGCCAGCACGCCTGAGCCCGCGCCGTCGATCTCCTTGCCCTGGTCGTCCAGCAGCACCGGCTGCACGCCGAAGAACGGGCGGGTGGCCGAGCCGGGCTTGAGCTCCGTGGCGCCGGGCAGCGGGGCGATCATGATGGCGCCGGTCTCGGTCTGCCACCAGGTGTCGACGATCGGGCAGCGCTGGTCGCCGACCACGTTGAAGTACCACTCCCAGGCTTCCGGGTTGATCGGTTCGCCCACCGAGCCGAGCAGGCGCAGGCTGGCGCGCGAGGTGCTCTTGACCGGGCCTTCGCCTTCGCGCATGAGGGCGCGGATGGCGGTCGGTGCGGTATAGAAGATGTTCACCTGGTGCTTGTCGATCACCTGCCAGAAGCGCGAGGCGTCCGGATAGTTCGGCACGCCTTCGAAGATCAGGCTGGTGGCGCCGTTGGCCAGCGGACCGTAGACGATATAGCTGTGCCCGGTGACCCAGCCGACATCGGCGGTGCACCAGTAGATGTCGCCGTCGTGATAATCGAACACGTATTTGTGGGTCATCGCGGCCATCAGCAGATAGCCGCCGGTGGTGTGCAGCACCCCCTTGGGCTTGCCGGTAGAGCCGGAGGTATAGAGGATGAACAGTGGGTCCTCGGCCTCCATCGGCTCGGGCGCGCAGTCGAGGCTGGCTGCCTGCATGGCCTCGTGGAACCAGAGGTCGCGCTCGGGGTGCCAGTCGATCGTGCCCTGGGTGCGTTGCACCACCAGCACGCTGGAGACGTCCGGGCAGCTCTGCAGGGCCTTGTCGACATTGGCCTTGAGCGGTACGGATTTGCCGCCGCGCACGCCTTCATCGGCGGTGATCACGGTGCGGCAGTCCGCATCCAGGATGCGGTCGCGCAGGGCATCTGGAGAGAAACCGCCGAACACCACCGAGTGCACCGCGCCGATCCGTGTGCAGGCGAGCATGGCGTAGGCCGCCTCGGGGATCATCGGCATGTAGATGCACACCCGGTCGCCTTTCTGCACGCCGCGGCTCTTCAGCACGTTGGCCAGGCGACAGACATGCTGATGCAGTTCCCTGTAGGTGATGTTGGCGGATTCGCTGGGATTGTCGCCCTCCCAGATCAGGGCGATCTGCTCACCGCGCTGCTGCAGGTGACGGTCGATGCAGTTGTAGCTGACGTTCAGCTGGCCACCCTTGAACCAGGTGGCCTGGCCCTTGTACATGTCGACGTGGTGCACGCTCAGCCACGGCTTGAACCAGTCGAGGAAGACTTTCGCCTGCTCGGCCCAGAAGGTCTCCGGCTCTTCCACGGACTGCCGGTAGAGGCGCTGATAGTCGTGGTCGTTGAGGTGGGCGCGCTGGCGCACGGCGTCGGCCACCGGGTGGCGGGTGATCTCAAACATGGCGGGTCCTTTTGTCTGGTTGTGTCCGCGATGTCCGTAAGGTTAGCACCCCTGTGGCGGCCGGGTTCAAGCGTCGCCGCGCTGCGCCAAGGGCCCGGTCGGAACCGGGTCGTGGCGGGCTTCAGCCGCGGTGCCGAGCGCGGAAGAAGTCGATCAGACCCTGGGTGGAGGGGTCCTCGGCCGGCCCCGGTTCGCTGCTCAGCAGGCGCGAGTAGACGTTCTTGCCCAGCTCCTTGCCCAGCTCCACGCCCCACTGGTCGAAGGCGTTGATGCCCCAGATCGCGCTCTGGGCGAAGACCTTGTGCTCGTACAGGGCCACCAGGGCGCCGAGACGGCGCGGGCTGACCCGTTCCATCACCAGGGTGTTGCTCGGCCGGTTGCCGGGAATCACCTTGTGCGGCGCCAGGCGCTGCACCTCGTCCTCGTCCAGGCCCTTGGCGCGCAGTTCCGCCTCGGCTTCGGCCTGGGTCTTGCCGAGCATCAGCGCCTGGCTCTGCGACAGGCAGTTGGCGTACAGCCACTGGTGGTGGTCGGCCACCGGGTTGTAGCTGACCACCGGCACGATGAAGTCGGCCGGGATCAGCGCGGTGCCCTGGTGCAGCAACTGGTGATAGGCGTGCTGGCCGTTGCAGCCCACCCCGCCCCAGATCACCGGACCGGTGGCGCAGGGTACGGGGCGGCCATCCTGCAGCACGCGCTTGCCGTTGGACTCCATGTCCAGCTGCTGCAGGTGCTTGGTGATGTTGCGCAGGTAATGGTCGTACGGCAGGATCGCCTGGGTCTGGGCGCCCCAGAAGTTGCCGTACCAGATGCCCAGCAGCGCCATGAGCACCGGCATGTTCTGCTCGAAGGGCGCGCTGCGGAAATGCTCGTCCATGTTGTAGGCGCCGGACAGCAGCTCCTTGAAGTTGGACATGCCGATGGACATGGCGATCGGCAGGCCGATGGCCGACCACAGCGAGTAGCGCCCGCCGACCCAGTCCCACATCGGCAGGATGTTTTCCTCGTGGATGCCGAAGGCCACCGCCGCTTCGCGGTTGCTCGACACCGCGATGAAGTGGCGGTACAGCTCGGCCTCGGTGCCGCCCTGGGCCAGGTACCAGCGGCGCGCGGCCTGGGCGTTCTTCAGGGTTTCCAGGGTGCTGAAGGACTTGGACGAGACGATGAACAGGGTGGTTTCCGCGCGCAGCTTGGCCGCCAGCTCGTGGAATGAACTGCCATCGATATTGGCCAGGTAATGGCAGCGCACGCCGCGCTGGGCGAACGGCAGCAGCGCCTCGGAGACCAGCTGGGGGCCGAGGAAGGAGCCGCCGATGCCGATGTTGACCACGTCGGTGATGGGCTTCTCGCTGTAGCCGCGCCATAGGCCGTCATGCACCCGCCCAACCAGCTCGGTCATCTGGTGCAGCACGCGGTGCACCTCGGGCATCACGTCGACGCCGTCGACCAGCACCTGGTCGCCGATCGGCCGGCGCAAGGCGGTATGCAGGGCCGGTCGGTCCTCCGAGGCGTTGATCGGCTTGCCGTCGAACAGCGCGTCGATCGCCGGCTGCAGCCCGCATTCTCTTGCCAGTTGCACCAGCAGGTCACGGGTCTCGTAGGTGATCAGGTTCTTCGAATAGTCGAGAAACAGCCCGCAACTGCTCAGCGACAGTTGCTCGAAGCGCTGCGAATCCGCGTTGAACGCCTCGCGCATGCTGAAGTCCTGCAAGTCGGCTCTATGGCCTTGCAGTGCCTGCCAGGCGGGCAGTGCGGTGACATCGAGCGGTTGCTGGTAGTACGCCATTGCGGGGCTTCCTTCTGCGTGTGCGTTCACTGGAGATCGATCTTGAGGCAATAAAAAGCCCGGAGCACAGGTCGTGTCCGGGCTTTCAGTGTAACCGGCGGGGCGCCGCCTCAGGCAACCTGCAACGGAATGGCGTTGCTGGTGTGGCTCAGTTCGTTGCCCGGCGCCATGTACAGCATGCGCGGTTTGAAGCTGGCCAGCTCGGCCTCGCTGTACTGGGCGTAGGCGCAGATGATCACCCGGTCGCCGACCTTGGCCTTGTGCGCCGCCGCACCGTTCACCGAGATCATCCGCGAGCCGGCTTCGCCACGAATGGCGTAGGTGGTGAAGCGTTCGCCATTGTCGATGTTGTAGATCTGAATCTGCTCGTACTCGTGGATGCCGGCCAGGTCCAGCCACTCGCCGTCGATGGCGCAGGAGCCTTCGTAGTCGAGTACGGCGTGGGTGACTTCGGCGCGGTGCAGTTTGGCCTTGAGCATGATCGCGTGCATGGCGTTCTCCTGAACGTTTCCAAGGGCGGCCCTGCTCCGTGCGCGCGGCTCGAGTGGCCGGCGCAGGAGCGGGGCGCCGGGTTACGGGGTGGCGTCGAGGTCGAGCGCCAGGTTGTCGATCAATCGGGTGTTGCCGATGAAGGCGGCGACCAGAATCACCAGCTGGCGATCCTCCGCGGTTGCCGCGCGCAGGCTGTTGGCCTCGCGAATCTCCAGGTAGTCCGGGCGAAAGCCCACGGCCAGCTGTTGCTGCTGAGCGGCGGCGACCAGCTTGGCAAAGTCGCGGTCACCCTCGCGCAGCGCCGCCGCGATCTGCTGCAGGCCACGATACAGGTTGGGCGCCACGACCCGCTGTTCGGGGGTCAGGTAGCCGTTGCGCGACGACAGCGCCAGACCGTCCTCGGCGCGCACGGTAGGCGCGCCGATGATCTGTACCGGCATGTTCAGGTCGCGGACCAGGGCGCGGATCACCGCCAGCTGCTGGAAGTCCTTCTGGCCGAACACGGCGAGATCCGGCTGAACCATGTTGAGCAGCTTGGTCACCACGGTGGCCACGCCCTCGAAGTGCCCCGGGCGGCTGGCGCCACACAGGCCTTCGGATACCCGTGGCACGCTGACCCGGGTCTGGTCCCCCATGCCGTCGGGGTACATTTCCTCGACGCTGGGGGCGAACAGCAGGTGGCAGCCGGCGCCGAGCAGCTTTTCCTGGTCGTCGGCGAGGGTGCGCGGGTACTTGTCGAGGTCTTCGCTGGGGCCGAACTGCAGCGGGTTGACGAAGATGCTCGCCACCACAAAGTCGGCGCGCTGGGCAGCCTTGGTCACCAGCGCGGCATGGCCGGCGTGCAGGTTGCCCATGGTCGGCACGAAACCGATCTGTTTGCCCTCGGCCCGCGCCTGGGCCACGGCAGCGCGCAGGTCGCGGACGGTCTTGACCGTATTCATATGGAGAATCCGTGTTCGGGGGCGGGGAAGCTGTGTGTCTTGACGGCCTGGACGTAGGCGCCGAGGGCGGCCTGAATGCTGTTCTGGCCGGCCATGAAATCCTTGACGAACTTTGGTGTGCGACCGCTCAGGGACAGACCGAGCATGTCGTGCAGGACCAGCACCTGGCCGTCGGTGGCGCTGCCGGCGCCGATGCCGATCACCGGAATCTTCACCGCCTGGCTGATTTCCGCAGCCAGCTCGCTGGGCACGCACTCGAGCAGCAGCATGGCGGCGCCGGCCTGCTCCAGGGCCATGGCGTCGGCGCGCATCTGCCGTGCCTGAGCCTCCTGGCGCCCCTGGACCTTGTAGCCGCCGAGCAGGTTGACCGCTTGCGGGGTCAGGCCCAGGTGGACGCAGCAGGGCACGCCACGCTCGGCCAGCAGACGCACCGGCTCGGCCAGCCAGCCGGCGCCTTCCAGCTTGACCATGTGGGCGCCGGCCTGCATCAGGGTCGCGCAGTTGGCCAGCGCCTGCTCGGTGGTGGCATAGGCCATAAAGGGCAGGTCGACGAGAATCAGTGCGCCCTGGTTGCCGCGCTTGACGCTGGCGGTGTGGTAAGCCATCTCGGCGACAGTCACCGGCAGGGTACTGTCGTGCCCCTGCAGCACCATGCCGAGGGAATCGCCGACCAGCAGCACCTCGACCCCCGCCTGGCTGGCGGCCTGGGCGAAGGTGGCGTCGTAGCAGGTCAGCATGGCGATTTTCTCGCCGCTCTGCTTGAGGCTCTGCAGGGTGGTCAGGGTAACGTCAGGCATGCGAATCGTCCTCGATCAGGCGTCCAGCCAGCAGCCGGGCTGCTTCAAATCGGCCTGCATGGGCCTCGGTTTTCACCGGTGCGGGGCAACGGGACGCATATAGTCCTGATGGGGCGGCTTGAAGTCAATTGCGGGTGTTACCGGCGCGTTACTGGCGTTACCACCCATGCCGGGGCGCGTGGTGCTGGCCGGGCGCGTATTTTGCCGCAGGCGCAGCGCTCGGCTGCTGGCTGCAGCCAGAAGGGGCGGCGCTAGGGCAGGCGCTCCAGGCCCTGGAAGGGGCAGGCGGCGAGCAGCTGCTGCAGCGGGCGACCGTCGGGCAGCACCAGATCCGGCGCCAGCTCGGCCAGGGGGTAGAGCACGAAGGCCCGCGCGTGCATGTGGTAGTGCGGCACCGTCAGGCGCGGCTCGTCGAGGCGCCGCTGGCCGAACAGCAGGATGTCCAGATCCAGGGTGCGCGGACCCCAGCGTTCGGCCTTGCGCGTGCGGCCCTGGTTCAGCTCGATGGCCTGCAGGGCGTCGAGCAGGTCCAGCGGGCCGAGCGCGGTGTCGAGGGCGGCTACCGCGTTGACGTAGCGCGGCTGGTCTGCCGGGCCGAGTGGATCGCTGGCATAGAAGGACGAGGTGGCGCTCAGGCGCGAGTGTGGCAGTTCGGCCAGCGCGGCGAGGGCGCCGCGCAATTGCTGCAGGGGCTCGGCGAGGTTGCTGCCGAGGCCGATGTAGGCCCGTTCCATCAGTCGTTGCCGGGCTTCGTGGCGCCGTCATCGGCACCGCCGCGCTTGCGTCGGCCACCGCTGCGCTTGCGCTTGCGCGGTGCGCCAGGGCCGTCGTCCTTGCCGCTGAGGTCACGGATCATGGCGCGTCGCTCGCTGTCGCTGGCGTCCTGGTAGGTGGTCCACCAGTCGCCCAGGCCGCCGGTCTGCTCGCCGGCGCTCTCGCGCAGCAGGAGGAAGTCATAGCCGGCGCGGAAACGCGGGTTTTCCAGCAGCAGGTCGGCGCGCTTGCCGCTGCGCCGTGGCAGGCGCTCCTGCATGTCCCAGATCTCGCGGATCGGCAGGGTGAAGCGCTTGGGTACGGCGATGCGCTGGCATTGCTCGCTGATCAGTTCGTGGGCGGCTTCCTGCATGGCCGGGATCGGCGGCATGCCGCGCTCCTGCAGCTTCAGCACGCGGGCCGGCAGGGCTGGCCAGAGCAGTGCGGCGAAGAGGAAGGCCGGGGTCACGGTCTTGCCCTGTTGGATGCGCAGGTCGGTGTTGGCCAGGGCGTTGTGGATCAGGGTGTCGGTGTAGTCCGGGTTCTGCTTGAGCGCCGCGGCGCTGGCGGGGAACAGCTCGCCGAACAGGCCGTAGTCGACCAGCAGCTCGTAGGTGTAGACCGCGTAGCCGGCGAGGAACAGCTTGAGCACTTCCTCGAACAGGCGCGCCGAGGGGATCTCGCGCAGCATGGGTGCCAGCTTGTAGATGGGCGCGGCGCTGTGCTTCTCGATGTCGAAATCCAGCTTGGCGGCAAAGCGCACCGCCCGCAGCATGCGCACCGGGTCTTCCTGGTAGCGCTGGGTCGGATCGCCGATCAGGCGGATCAGGTGGTTGCGAATGTCGTGCACGCCGTGGGCGTAGTCGAGGATGCGCTCGCTGCTCGGGTCGTAGTACAGCGCGTTGATGGTGAAGTCGCGACGCTGGGCGTCGTCTTCCAGGCTGCCGTAGACGTTGTCGCGCAGGATGCGCCCGCTCTCGTTGCGCGAGGCCAGGTTGCTGTTCTCTTCTTCGTCGCCTTGGGGGTGGTTGGCGCGGAAGGTGGCGACCTCGATGATATCGCGACCGAAATGCACGTGCACCAGCTTGAAGCGTCGGCCGATCACCCGGGCGTTGCGAAATTCGGCGCGTACCTGTTCGGGGGTGGCGCTGGTGGCGACGTCGAAATCCTTGGGGTCGATGTCCAGCAGCAGGTCGCGCACGCAACCGCCGACCAGGTACGCCTGGTAGCCGGCACCCTGCAGGCGCTCGACCACGCTGACAGCGTAGCGGCTGATCTCCCCGCGGTGGATCGGGTGCTGATTGCTGTTCAGCACCTCGGGCGTGCTGTGCGAGTGTTTGGCGCGGCGCAGGGGGGAGCGTAAAGACTTGAACAGCTTTTTCAGCATGGGATGCACTGTATGACGGAATGACTGGCCAGAATACGTGATGGCCGCAGGATTGGCGCGGATTCTAGCATCGAGTCGGGAGATGGTGTAGGAAGCGGCGGGAGATAGTCGGGCTGGGCGGGGCAGAAGCTACTGGGGGAGCCTAGGCTCCCCCCCAAGTAGGTGCGTGCTTTGTTTTTATTGTTATGGCGAGCTTGTTGTTTTTGTCGGGTTGCTCGTTCCGGCGAGTCAGTGACTCGGGGAAAACCTCCCAAGCTGGGAGTCAGTAGCAAACGGATTACTTTGGATGCTGACGCTACCTTGATCAATCCGTGACCCAACCAGTGCGGGGGCTGCCTAGTGACAGTTTTATTGTTCTCGGTCTGGTTGTGGGGCAAGCCCCAAAGGCAATTCCGTTCCAAAATGATCAGTTAGCCGCGCCTCCGTCTTGTTGTTCTTGTTGTTCTGGAGTCGATACGTCTTATTTTTATTGTTTTGGGTGTCGCTTGTTATTGTTGTTGTCCCATAGATAAAGCAGATGCCGTGCCAGTTTTTTAGAATCCTTTAAAAACAAAGACTTGCGGCTGATTGGTGCTGCGGGGCGGGGACAAAAAAGCCGGGCTGTCGTTACCGATAGACCCGGCTTTTGTTACGAAGTGTCGATTGGGTAACAGCTCGGGGAACCTCCGCGCGGCGTGATTGTCGCCGCCGCGGCTCAGGTACCGGTCACCGCGCCCGACTTGCGCCGTGGAATGCCCAGGCGCTGGCGCCGCTCCCACAGGCACTTGCGGCTGATGCCGAGCTTGCGCGCCAGCTCGGTCTCGGTCATGTGGTCCTGGTGCTCCAGGACGAAATGCTGGAAGTAGTCTTCCAGCGACAGGTCCTCGGTCGGCTCCAGGCTGCTGTTGCTGGCATGGGATGAACTGCCAGCAGGCGCGTCATCGTCCTCGTCGAGATCGTTCAGCTCGATGTCGATGCCCAGCAGCTCGGCCGAGATGCTGCTGTTCTCGCAGAGGATCACCGCGCGTTCGATGGCATTCTCCAGCTCGCGGACGTTGCCCGGCCAGGAGTAGTGACGGATCGCCTGTTCGGCATCCTGGGCGAACTGCAGGTCGTCGCGGCCCATTCGGATGCACTGGCGCTGCAGGAAGGCGCGGGCGATCTCGATCACGTCGCTGCCGCGCTCGCGCAGGGCGGGCAGCTTCAGGGCGATGACGTGCAGGCGGTAGTAGAGGTCTTCGCGGAACTGGCCGATCTTGGCCAGGCCCTTGAGGTCGCGGTGGGTGGCGGCGATCAGGCGCACGTCGACCTTCTGCGACTGCACCGAGCCGACCCGGCGGATTTCGCCTTCCTGCAACACTCGCAGCAGCCGCGCCTGGGCCTCCAGGGGCAACTCGCCGATCTCGTCGAGGAACAGGGTGCCGCCGTCGGCCGCCTCGACCAGGCCGGCCCGGCTGGCGCTGGCGCCGGTGAAGGCGCCTTTCTCGTGGCCGAACAGCTCGGACTCGATCAGGGTTTCCGGAATCGCGGCGCAGTTGACCGAGATCAGCGGCGCCTTGGCGCGCTTGGACAGGTTGTGCAGGGCGCGCGCCACCAGCTCCTTGCCGGTGCCCGACTCGCCCTGGATCAGCACGTTGGAATCGGTCGGCGCGACCTTGCGGATCTTGCCGTACAGCTCCTGCATGGGCGGGCAGGAGCCGATGATGCCAATCTCGCCGTTGCTGCCGTCCTTGTCGCTGGCGCCGCGGCCGCTGCTGGCCGGGCGCTCGCCGGGGCTGCTCTTGGGCGTCTGATGGTCGCGGAGGATGCGCGCCACGGCCTGAAGCATCTCGTCATGGTCGAAGGGCTTGGCGATGTAGTCGACCGCGCCCATCTTCATCGAGTCGACGGCCGAGCGCAGGCTGGCGTAGCTGGTCATGATCAGCACCGGGGTGCCTTCGGCCAGCTTGATCATTTCGGTTCCCGGCGCGCCTGGCAGGCGCAGATCGCTGACGATCAGGTCGAAGCTGGGGATGCTGTAGCGTTCCTGCGCTTCCTGTACCGAGCCGGCTTCGCTGACCTGGTACTGGTTGCGCTCGAGCAGGCGGCGCAGGGCAGAGCGGATAATGGTTTCGTCTTCGACGATCAAAATATGAGGCATTAATCTGTTCTCTCGACGGTCTCAGGTCGCAGGTTCAATTCGCTTTGGACGTCGCCTCGACATGCCGTGGCAGGGTCACCCGGATGCGGGTGCCGCGTTGCAGCTCAGGATCGGCCGGGCTGTCGATTGTTATCTGTCCATAATGCTCTTCCACGATGGAATAGACCAGCGCGAGGCCGAGGCCGGTACCCTTGCCGACCTCTTTGGTGGTGAAGAAAGGTTCGAACAGGCGGTCCATGATCACCTTGGGTATGCCGCTGCCCTCGTCCTCGACGATCAGGTCGACGGTGTGCTCGGAGGCCTCGCTCCTGACCCGGATCGCCGCCCCCGGCGGCGAGGCGTCGCGGGCGTTGGACAGCAGGTTGATCAGCACCTGGGCGAGGCGCTGGGGGTCGCCCTCGGCCCAATGCTCGGGGTCGCACAGGTTGAAGAAGTGCACCTCGGTGCCGAGGCGGTTGAGCGCCAGCAGGCCGATGGCGTCCTGCGCCACCTGGGCCAGGGACACCGGCTCGTCGGTCTGCTGGTGGGTGCCGGAGTGGGCGAAGCTCATCAGCGACTGGACGATGCGCGAGACCCGCTTGGTCTGTTCGAGAATCTGCCCGCTCAGCTCGACCATCTCCTCGTCCTGCTCGCGATCTTCGCGCAGGTTCTGCGCCAGACAGGCGATGCCGGTGATCGGGTTGCCGATCTCGTGGGCCACGCCGGCTGCCAGGCGGCCGATGCTGGCCAGGCGCTCGGAGTGCACCAGCTTGTCTTCCAGCATCTGGGTCTCGGTCAGGTCCTCGACCAGCAGCACCAGGCCGCTGCTGCCGGGCGCCAGGGGCTCGTCGATCGCCGCCTTGTGCAGGTTGAGCCAGCGGGTTTCGCCATCCAGATCCAGTTGCTGCTTGTGCAGGTGCTGGTCGGGCAGCTCGATGAAACCGCTGAGCAGGCTATGCCAGGGCTCGCCCAGGGTGGCCAGGCGCGAGCCGACCACGCGTTGTGCGGGGATCTCGGTGAGTTCCTCCATGGCCTTGTTCCACATCAGGATCTCCTGATCCTTGGCCAGCGAGCAGACGCCCATCGGCAGCTCCTGCAGGGTCTGGCGGTGGTAGCGGCGCAGGGTGTCGAGCTCGGCGGCCAGGCCGGTGAGGCGCGAGTGGTAGTCCTCCAGGCGGCTCTCGATGAAGTGGATGTCCTCGGTGACGTAGGTCTCGCTGCCGGCCTTGTAGGGCAGGAAGGTCTCGACGATGTCCTGAGCTACGCTGGGCCCCATCAGGCCGGACAGGTTGGCCTCGATGCGGTCGCGCAGGCGGCGCAGGGCATAGGGGCGGCCCTCGTCGAACGGCAGGTGCAGGTCGCGCAGGGCCTGCTCGACCTCACGCTGGGCGGTCTTGGCGCCCAGCGGCTTGGCCAGTTGGGTGGCGAACTCCTGGGGCGACAGGGCCAGCAGCTCGCGCCGTTGCGGACGGCGTACGTTATCCACCGCGCAGGCCTCGGCGGCGCTCTTCTCTTCGTCACTGGCCTCGGTGAACAGCGACACCAGGGTGAACACCAGGACGTTGGCCGCCAGCGAGCCGATCGCGGCGAAGTGCCAGCTGCTGTCGTCCAGCACGTAGACCAGGTTGAACATCGGCAGGTAAAAGCCCTGCAGGTTGCCGAGCATCGGCAGCAGCATGCCGACTACCCAGACACCGATGCCGGCCAGCAGGCCGGCGATGAAGCCGCGGCGGTTGGCGGTCGGCCAGTACAGCACCGAGAGCACGCCGGGGAGAAACTGCAGGGTGGCGACGAAGGCGACGATGCCCAGGTTGGCCAGGTCCTGCTCGGCGCCGAGCAGGTGATAGAAGCCGAAGCCGGCCATGATGATGGCGAAGATCAGGATCCGTCGGGTCCACTTCAGCCAGCGGTAGATGTTGCCTTCGGTGGGCGGCTGATACAGCGGCAGCACCACGTGGTTGAGCACCATGCCGGACAGCGCCAGGGTGGTGACGATGATCAGCCCGCTGGAGGCCGACAGGCCGCCGACATAGGCGATCAGCGCCAGGGTCGGGCTGTTGACCGCGATGCCCAGGCCGAGGGTGAAGTATTCCGGGTTGGTGGTGGCGCCGACGCGCAGGCCGGCCCAGAGGATCAGCGGCACCGCCAGGCTCATCAGCAGCAGGAACAGCGGCAGGCCCCAGCTGGCGCTGACCATGGCCCGCGGGTTGAGGTTCTCGGTGAAGGTCATGTGGTACATGTGCGGCATGACGATGGCCGAGGCGAAGAACACCAGCAGCAGGGTGCGCCAGGGCCCCTCCTGCAGCGGCGTGTGCAGGCTGGTCAGGGCCGCCTGGTTCTGCACCAGCCAGTGCTCCAGCGCCTGGGGGCCGTCGAATACACCGTACAGGGCATACAGGCCGATGGCGGCCAGGGCGCTGAGCTTGACCACCGACTCGAAGGCGATGGCGAACACCAGACCCTCGTGCTTCTCGCGGGTAGCGATATGGCGGGCGCCGAACAGGGTGGTGAAGAGGATGATCAGGCCGCAGAAGGCCAGTGCCACGCGGTCCTTGACTGGCTCCTGGGTGAGGATGCCGATCGAGTCGGCCACGGCCTGGATCTGCAGGGCCAGCAACGGCAGCACGCCGATCAGCATGAACACCGTGCTCAGCGCGCCGGCCCAGGTGCTGCGGAAGCGGAAGGCGAACAGGTCGGCCAGGGAAGACAGCTGGTAGGTGCGGGTGATGCGCAGGATGGGGTAGAGCAGCACCGGCGCCAGCAGGAAGGCGCCGGACACCCCCAGGTAGCTGGCGAGAAAACCATAGCCGTACTGGTAGGCCAGGCCCACCGTGCCATAGAAGGCCCAGGCGCTGGCGTAGACGCCCAGCGACAGGGTGTAGGTCAGCGGGTGGCGGATGATCCAGCGCGGGATCAGGCCGTGTTCGCTGACCCAGGCCACGCCGAACAGCACCAGCAGGTAGGCGGCGCTGATCAGGATCAGATGGCTCAGGCTAAAGCTCATCAACATCAGATTGGCTCTGCGGATAAAAGGTAGAGGGTGGTCACTGCCTGGCGCCGGTTGGCATCAGGGCTCATCGCTGGCTCGCAGGCTCTGCGACGCGTGATAAAGGGCGGTCACCGGGTTTCGCCGCCATGTTTCAGAGTTCATCGGTGTCTCGCTGGCTCTGCAGGATGAAGGTCACGACGATCAGGATCAGCCACAGCAGATAGGGCCGGTACCAGGCGCCGTTGGGGTCGGTCCACCAGTCCATGATGGCCGGGGAGAACAGGTAGATCCCCACAACCAGAATCAGAACCAATCGATAGATATACATGCGCATCTCGTCTCGGGAGTGTCGCGATGGTAACGGATGCGTGGCGGCCTGCGTAGGGCGCCATGGGGGCCGTTATCCCTCATGAGGCGGGCGCTCTGCTGGCACGCCGCCGGTTTTGGCGGCCGGCCATGGCGCCGCGCCGACGTACGCGCCTCGGTGGGAGGGGCTAGAGTCTCTGTAACGAAGCCCTGGCATATCCCTTGCTCAACAAGCGCATCGTCCAGGTTCGCAGGAGGTCCACCGTGTCGATCCATATTGCCCTGCATCACGTCAGCCACTATCGCTACGACCGCGCCGTGCAGCTCGGCCCACAGATCGTGCGCCTGCGACCGGCCCCCCACAGCCGCACCCGGGTGCTGTCCTATGGCCTGAAGGTCGAGCCGGCCGGGCATTTCATCAACTGGCAGCAGGACCCCCAGGGCAACTACCTGGCGCGACTGGTGTTCCCGGAGAAGACCCGGGAGCTGAAGGTGGAGGTCGACCTGGTCGCCGAAATGGCGGTGTTCAATCCCTTCGACTTCTTCCTTGAGCCTTACGCCGAACAGATTCCTTTTGCTTACACAGAGGGCGAGCAGCGTGAGCTGGCGCCCTATCTGGTGCAGCTGCCGGCCACGCCACTGTTCGCCGACTACCTGGCCGGCATCGAGCTGACGCCGACGGCCAGCGTCGACTTTCTGGTGGCACTGAACCAGCGCCTGTCCTGCGACATCGCCTACCTGATCCGCATGGAACCGGGGGTGCAGACGCCCGAGGAAACCCTGGAAAAGGGCTCCGGCTCCTGCCGCGACTCGTCCTGGTTGCTGGTGCAGTTGATGCGCCACTTGGGGCTGGCCGCACGTTTCGTCTCCGGCTATCTGATCCAGCTCACCGCTGACGTCAAGTCACTGGACGGGCCGTCCGGCACCGAGGTGGACTTCACGGACCTGCACGCCTGGTGCGAGGTCTACCTGCCCGGCGCCGGCTGGATCGGGCTCGACCCGACCAGCGGCCTGTTCGCCGGCGAAGGCCATATTCCCCTGGCCTGCAGCCCCGAGCCGTCCTCGGCGGCGCCGATCAGTGGCGGGGTGGACGAGTGCGAATGCGAGTTCTCCCATGAGATGCGCATCGAGCGCATCTGGGAGGCGCCGCGGGTTACCCGGCCCTACAGCGATGCGCAATGGCAGGCCATCGATGCCCTCGGCCGGCGGGTCGACGAAGACCTGCAGCGTGACGACGTGCGCCTGACCATGGGTGGCGAGCCGACCTTCGTCGCCCTCGACTACCCGGACGGCGAGGAGTGGAACACCGCTGCCCTCGGGCCGCACAAGCGCCGCCTGGCCGCCGAACTGTTCCACCGCCTGCGCGAGCACTACGCCCCCGAGGCGCTGGTGCACTTCGGCCAGGGCAAGTGGTACCCGGGCGAGCAGCTGCCGCGCTGGTCACTCAACTGCTACTGGCGCCGGGACGGCGAGCCGCTGTGGCACGAACCGCTGCTGTATGCCGACGAGCAGAGTGACTACGGCGCCGATGCGCACCTGGCCGCGCGGTTCCTCGCCGCCCTGGCGCCACGGCTGGGCCTGAGTGGCGAGCATAGCTTCGCCGCCTATGAGGACTTCTTCTATTTCCTGTGGCGCGAACGCAAGCTGCCGAGCAACGTCACGCCGGAAGACCCGCGACTGGACGATGCGCTGGAGCGCGAGCGCCTGAGCAAGGTGTTCGGCCAGGGACTGGGCAAGGTGATTGGGCATGTTCTGCCGCTGGCCCGCAACGCCGCCGAAGACGCCTGGCAGAGCGGCGCCTGGTTCCTGCGCGAGGAACATTGCCGGCTGCTGCCGGGTGATTCGCCGCTGGGCTACCGCCTGCCGCTGGAATCGCAGCCCTGGGTCAAGCAGGCCGACTACCCCTATGTGAACCCGGTCGATCCATCCCAGCTGTTCGCGCCGCTGCCACCCGCCGGGCAGATGGCCCGCGAGCTGCGCGGCGCCGCGCTGGCAAGCGCGAATACGCCAATCGAACCGCCGCGGACCGGGCAGTCGGCCGATGACGTGGTGCGCACCGCGCTGTGTGCCGAGCCGCGGGGTGGCCGGCTGTATCTGTTCATGCCGCCGCTGAGCCGGCTGGAAGACTATCTGGAGCTGGTCGCGGCCATCGAGGCCACCGCCGCGGAGCTGGACTGTCCGGTACTGCTCGAGGGCTACGAGCCGCCCCAGGACCCGCGCCTGCAATTCTTCCGCATCACCCCCGACCCGGGGGTGATCGAGGTCAACATCCACCCGGCGGCCAGCTGGACGGAGCTGGTCGAGCGCACCGAGTTCCTCTACGAGGCGGCGCGCCAGACACGCCTGTCCAGCGAGAAGTTCATGATCGACGGCCGTCACACCGGCACCGGCGGCGGCAACCACTTCGTGCTCGGCGGCGCGACCCCGGCCGACTCGCCGTTCCTGCGTCGCCCCGACCTGCTGCGCAGCCTGATCAGCTACTGGCACAACCACCCGTCGCTGTCCTACCTGTTCTCCGGCCTGTTCATCGGCCCGACCTCCCAGGCGCCGCGGGTCGACGAGGCGCGCAACGATGCCCTCTATGAATTGGAGATCGCCTTCGCCCAGATGCCCGAGCCGGGCGAGGCATGCCAGCCTTGGCTGGTCGACCGCCTGTTGCGCCACCTGCTGGTGGACGTCACCGGCAACACCCACCGCGCCGAGTTCTGCATCGACAAGCTGTATTCGCCGGATTCGGCCACCGGCCGCCTCGGCCTGCTCGAGCTGCGCGCCTTCGAGATGCCGCCGCATGGGCGGATGAGCCTGGCTCAGCAGCTGTTGCTGCGCGCCCTTATCGCGCGATTCTGGCAGCAGCCCTATGCGCCGGCGCGGCTGGTGCGCTGGGGCACCGAGCTGCATGACCGTTACCTGCTGCCGCATTTCGTCGAGCAGGACTTCGCCGATGTGCTGCAGGAACTCTATGCCTTCGGCTACCCGCTGCGGGCCGAGTGGTTCGCCCCGCATTTCGAGTTCCGCTTCCCCAAGGCCGGCGACTTCAACGTCAAGGGCATCGAGCTGGAACTGCGTCAGGCCCTGGAGCCCTGGCATGTGCTGGGCGAGGAGGGCGCCACCGGCGGTACCGTGCGCTACGTCGACTCCTCGCTGGAGCGCCTGCAGGTCAGGGTTGCCGGCATGCCGGCCGATCGCTATGTGCTGACCTGCAATGGCGTGCCGGTGCCGCTGTGTCCCACCGGCAAGGTCGGCGAGTTCGTCGGTGGCGTGCGCTTTCGGGCCTGGCAGCCGGCGTCCTGTCTGCAGCCGAATATCGGCGTGCACGCGCCGCTGACTTTCGATCTGGTCGACAGCTGGATGAACCGCTCCCTGGGTGGTTGCCAGTATCATGTCGCCCATCCCGGCGGGCGCAACTACGAGAGCCTGCCGGTCAATGCCTACGAGGCGGAGAGTCGGCGCCTGGCGCGCTTCTTCCGTCTCGGCCACAGTCCGGGCGAGCGCGAGGCGGGCCCGCTGCAGGTTAACCCCGAGCTGCCGATGACCCTGGACCTGCGCCTCCACTGAGGCGCCCCAACCCCTGCCTGTTGAGTGAACCATGCCCGATCTGCTTGCCGACTACCCGCTGAGCGCTGCGTCCTACCACGAGCTGGTGGACGCCAAGGGGCAGGTGCGGCCGCACTGGCGCCGGTTGTTCGAGCGCCTGCAGGCCGCCAGTCCGGCGCAGCTGGCCCAGCGTCAGGCCCTGGTGACCCGGCAGATCCAGGAAAACGGCGTGACCTACAACGTCTACGCCGACCCCGAGGGTGCCGACCGGCCCTGGGAGCTGGACCTGCTGCCGAACCTGATCCCCGCAGACGAATGGCAGCAGATCGCCGCCGGGGTGGCCCAGCGGGCGAAGCTGCTCGACGCCGTACTGGCCGATATCTACGGGCCGCAGCAGCTGATCGCCGACGGACTGCTGCCGGCCGAGCTGGTGTTCGGCCACAACCACTTTCTCTGGCCGTGTCAGGGCGTGAAGCCGGCGGGCGGTACCTTCCTGCACCTCTATGCGGTGGACCTGGCGCGGGCGCCGGATGGCCGTTGGTGGGTCACCGGCGACCGCACCCAGGCACCCTCAGGCGCCGGCTATGCGCTGGAGAACCGACAGATTGTCTCGCGCACCCTGCCGGAGCTGTACCGCGAGCTTAACGTGCAGTATCTCGGTGGCTTCTTCCGTACCCTGCAGGACACCCTGGCGCGTCAGGCGCCGGCCGACGGCGACACGCCCCTGGTGGTGCTGCTGACCTCCGGGCGGTTCAACGAAAGCTACTTCGAGCACCTGTACCTGGCCCGCCAGCTCGGTTATCCGCTGGTCGAGGGTAGCGACCTGACGGTGCGCGACGCCACTCTCTACCTCAAGACCCTGGCCGGCCTGCGTCGGGTCCATGCCGTGCTGCGGCGGCTGGACGATGACTTCTGCGACCCGCTGGAGCTGCGCTCCGACTCGGCGCTCGGGGTGCCCGGCTTGCTCGAGGCGGTGCGCCGGGGGCGGGTGCTGGTGGCCAACGCCCTGGGCAGCGGAGTGCTGGAGTCGCCGGGGCTGCCCGGCTTCCTCCCGGCCATTGCGCAGAAGCTGCTCGGCGAGGAGCTGCTGCTGCCGAGCATTGCCAGCTGGTGGTGCGGCGAGGCGGCGGTGCTCGAACAGGCCATCGAGAACCTGCCAGAGTTGCTGATTCGGCCCAGTTTCCCATCGCAGAGTTTTCCCCCGGTGCTCGGCCGCGCCCTGGACGGGGCCGCGCGCGCGGCCCTGGTCGAGCGCCTGAGGGCCAGGCCCTACGCCTATGTCGCCCAGTCCCGGGCGCAGCTGTCCCAGGCGCCGGTGTGGCAGGCCCAGGAGGAGCGCCTGCAGTCGCGCGCCATCGGCATGCGCGTGTTCGCCGTTGCCAGTGCCGAAGGCTATCGGGTCATGCCCGGCGGCCTGACCCGGGTGGCCGCGGTCGCCGATGCCGAGGCCGTGTCGATGCAGAGCGGCGGGGCGAGCAAGGACACCTGGGTGCTCGGCGAGCGCCACCCCGGCGGCGAGCCCTGGCAGTGGTGGCGCGCACTCGGCGTGGCTGACCTGGTGCGCAGCGACCCCTTCCTGCCGTCGCGGGTGGTGGAGAACCTGTTCTGGTTCGGTCGCTACAGTTCGCGCTGCGAGGATGGTGCACGTCTGTTGCGCATCATGCTGGCGCGCTATGTCGACGATGACGACGACCCGCAGGCCCTGCAGAGCGCCCTGGCCCTGGGCGAGCGTCTGGGCATTTTGCCCGACGCTGACAGCGGCGAGCTGGAGCAGCGCCTGTTGCAGGCGGTGCTCGGCGCCGACTGGCCGGCCAGCCTGCGTGCCAACCTGCAACGCCTGCAATGGACGGCCGGCAGCGTGCGCGGCAAGTTGTCCCAGGCCAACTGGCAGCTGTTGCTGGTGCTGCACCGCGAGGCCCAGTGCCTGGAGGTCGAGGGCGAGGACCTCGGCGAACTGCTGGACTATCTCGACGGCCTGCTGATTTCCCTGGCGGCCTTGTCCGGTTTTGCCCTCGACGACATGACCCGCGACGACGGCTGGCGTTTCCTGCTCATCGGCCGCAGCATCGAACGGCTGCACTTCATGGCCGAGAGCGTTGCCGCGTTCTTGCGCAGCGACGCGGTCAGCGATCCCTCGGCCCTGGCCTGGCTGCTGGAACTGGGCAACAGCAGCATCACCTACCGCACCCGCTACCTGGCCTCGGCGCAATTGATTCCGGTACTCGACCTGTTGCTACTCGACGAGCAGAACCCCCATGCCGTGCTGTTCCAGTTGCGTACCCTGCTGCGCGCGCTGGGCCGACTGGGCGAGCGTTTCGCCCTGCCCGAAGAGGTGCCCCTGTGGCAGCTGGAGCAGCAGCTCAGCGACTTCAGACTGGCCAGCCTGGAGAGCCCGCTGTTCGGCCCCAGCAGCGTCAGGGCGGTGCTCGAGGGCCTGGCGGACTTGCTGGAGCGCATCGCCGAAGCCGGTGAGAATGCCTCCGAACACCTCGGTTTGCGCTTCTTCGTGCACGTCGACCCCAGCCAGCGGACGCAATCGACATGAGCAAAGCGGCCTATCAGATCATCCACGACACCCACTACCGCTACTCGGCACCGGTGTCCCTGGCTCAGCAGCTGGCTCACCTGTGGCCCCGCCAGTGCCCCTGGCAGCGTTGTCACGAGCGCCAGTTGCACGTCAGTCCGCAGCCCTGCCAGCGCCGCGACGAGCTGGACGTATTCGGTAATCCGTTGACCCGTCTGGTATTCGAGCGGCCCCATGACGCCCTGGAGGTCGGCGCGCGCCTGCATATCGAGGTGCTGGAGCGGCCGCCCCTGGCGCTGCCCGATTCGCCTCCCTGGGAGCGCATCAGTGGCGCGCTCAGCTACAGCGGTCGGGCACTCTCGGCAACCCTGCTGGACGCCGCTCGCTACCGTTTCGAGTCGCCCTACGTGCGGCTCAAACAGGCCTTCGTCGACTATTCGGCCGATTGCTTCCCGGCCAGGCGTCCACTGCTGGTGGCGGTGCAGGCGCTGATGGGCAAGATCTTCAGCGAGTTCACCTTCGATGCCGTGGCCACTCAAGTGGCTACGCCCTTGATGCAGGTGCTGGAGGAGCGTCGCGGCGTGTGTCAGGACTTCGCCCACCTGATGCTCGCCTGCCTGCGTTCCCGTGGCCTGGCCGCGCGCTACGTCAGCGGCTACCTGCTGACCCAGCCGCCGCCCGGCCAGCCCCGGCTGATCGGGGCCGACGCCTCGCATGCCTGGATATCGGTGTATTGCCCGCGCCAGGGGTGGGTCGACTTCGACCCGACCAACAACATCCGCCCGTCCCTGGAGCACATCACCCTGGCCTGGGGCCGCGACTTCGCCGATGTCTCGCCGTTGCGCGGGGTGATCCTCGGCGGCGGCAGCCATGACCCGGAGGTCCAGGTCACGGTGCTGCCGCTGGCCGAGACGGTGGCGCCGCGCTGACGTGGGTCAGGGGTGTGCCGGGCGCTTAAGGGTTTTCCACAGCCGCCCCGCCAGGCTCAGCAGAAACAGGGCCAGTGCACCGGCCCTGCGAGTATTCCTTCTCTTGGGGCGTGAAGTGGGGGCGGCAGTCGGTGGCCGCGCCCTGCGGTTATGCGTCACGGCGCCGCCGCCTGCCAGCCGGACCCTGGGGGGATTCAGTCGGGTTTGCGATCGACCCACTTCGGCGCCACATTCGGCTGCCACTGGCGCAGCGCCTGCAGCAGCTCGGCCGGTGAATCGGCGAGCTGCAGCATGGCGCGGTGCTGGGAGCGGACGAAGCGTTCGGCCACCAGGTGATCGAGAAAGTCACCGAGCTTGCTGTAGAAACCGCCGACATCCAGCAGGCCCAGCGGCTTGCTGTGGTAGCCGAGCTGGCCCCAGGTCCACACCTCGAAGAGTTCCTCCAGGGTCCCGAGGCCGCCGGGCAGGGCGATGAAGGCGTCGCTGAGTTCGGCCATGCGCGCCTTGCGGGCATGCATGCCGTCCACCACTTCCAGGCGGCTCAGGCCCTGGTGGCCGATTTCCGCGCGCTCCAGGCTCTGCGGGATGATGCCGACGACTTCTCCGCCGGCGGCCATCGCCGCGTCTGCCACCACCCCCATCAGGCCAACCGCACCGCCGCCATAGACCAGGCGCAGGCCCTGTTCGGCCAGGTGCCGGCCGAGGTTCTCCGCGGCCTGACGGTAGATCGGCTGGGCACCGGGGCTGGCGCCGCAGAACACGCAGATTGAGCGCAAGGTCATGCTCGACTCCTCTCAGGCAAATTTGCCCTCAGGGTAGCGAGTCAGGGCCCGGCGACCAAGGGCGAAGGCGCGTTACTCGCGGCAGCTGCCACTGGCGCCGCCGGCATAGGCGGCGAGCAGGCTGCGGAGCAGGTTGTCGAAGTCCATGATGCATCTCCCTGGTGGTCTATCCAGACCTTAGCCGGGGATACCGGACTCGGCCCGTTGATTGTCTCGATGGCCGCGATAGTGGTTGTCCGGCAGTTGCCCACATCTGCTGTGGAACGAGCTGTGGATAAGGTGGTGGCAGAGCTGTGGAGCCCTTGCAATACGGTCGTCTGGAGCAGTTGGTTGTTTTTTGAGCTGCGATATTTTTTATATAAAAACAGCAGCTTAGGCTTGATCTATGGCGCTTGGCGTAGGCTTGGAAAGTTGTCCACGGCTGCTGTGGGTAGGGCTGTTGATAAGTCCCGGGTAAGTGGCTGAGAGCCAGATGGATCAAGCGGTTGAGCCATCAGAACGTTTTTTGAACAGTGCCGAGGGTGTCCGCCCAGGAGCCCGAACTACCGCTCAAGTCAAGCAAAAAGTCACCCTGTATCAGTGACTTGGAAACCGTTCATGGCGCTGGCCGGTAGTTATCCAGAATGGCTGTGGAATGTCATGTGGATAAGCTGCGGGTACCTTTCGCGAGCCCAGACCGGTTGTGCTCTGGAGACCGTTGGGCACTTTTTGATCGGTTGTCGGCGTCATTCATCCAGCGCGCTGATCCGGGTCGAGCGACCAAGCAGTTCAAGAGCACGCTCCGGGTGGTCGGTGATCAGTCCGCCGGCGCCAAGTTCGAGCAGACGACGCATTGCCGGCTGCTCGTTGACGGTCCACAGCAGTACATTGAGGCCGCGATCGCGGGCGGTCCGCATCAGGCTGGCGCTGGCGATAGGCCAGTTGCCGTGACGCTCGGGGATCTGCAGCGCCTGGTAGGAGGGCGACAGCACACGGCCCAGGCCCAGCCAGTCGAGCGTCAGCAGCAGGCGCACAGAGCTGGGGCCGGCGGAGGTGGCGACGCCCGGGCACAGCTCGCGGAACCGTTGCAGGCTGCGCTCGTGGAAGCTGCCGACCAGCACCCGCTGACCCTGACCGCTGGCTTCCAGCAGCTGACAGAGCTGCGCTTCCAGGCCGGCGTCGGGCACCTTGATCTCGATGGCCTTGGCCACCTCCGGCAAGCCCTCGAGCACTTCGATCAGGCGCGGGATGCGGATGCCCTGCCCGCGATAGGGGTAGCTCTGGCCGCCGTCGGCTGTCCACCGGTAGCCGGCATCCAGGGCTTGCAGCTGTTCAAGGCTGTGCTCGGCCACCAGCCCCTGGCCGTCGGTGGTGCGCTCCAGGGTGCTGTCGTGGATCACCACGAGCTCGCCATCGCTGGAGCGCCGCAGGTCCATCTCCAGCATGTCCACGCCCAGGGCGCTGGCCCGCTCGAAGGCGAACAGGCTGTTTTCCGGCCACAGTCCCTTGCCGCCGCGGTGGGCGATCACCAGCGGGCGCTCGCCCAGTGCGGCCAGCACGGGGGGCGGTGCCACCGGCCGGCTGAACTGCGCGAGCATCAGCAACGCGATGGCAACCACCAGCACGGGGGCGAGAAGGAATCGGGCGAGTCGCAGCATGGATAGGTCCATTGAAGCCGATGAACTGTGCAGACACTGGACTATGGCAAAGGATGGCGGCGCCGGCGAGCGGTCGGTACGTCGACCTGCGCAGCAGCCAAGGCCGTACCTCCGGGCTCAATAGCCCCCGCCCCCGCCGTAGGGCACGCGGGCGCGAGCACGGGCGCGCGCGTTGTCTTCCATCTGGGTGCAGGTGGTGAAGCCCTTGCCGTCGACCCGCCCGGCCGCGTCGAAGCTGACGTGATAGGCCTGGGGCCGGCCGTCCTGGGTGAGGGTGTAGTCGTGACAGCTGCCGGGCCGGACGGTGCGCTGCATCTCGCTGGAAGGGGGGCCACCGATTTCCAGGACATGCTGCTTGCTCATGTCGAGGTCGACCTTGGCCACCAGGGGCGCTTCGCGGTAGGCCAGGTAGGCGGCGGGAGTGCCGAGCGAGCCGGCGCAGCCGGAGAGGGTGCCCACTAGGAGCAAGGCGCCGAGGGTATGCGTGTCCATGGAAACCTCCCGTTGCAAGCGTGGCGTGCGGCCCCGGTCGGTGGTCCGGTGTGCCGGACGGTTGTTGCTGGTCGCCGTGTGCCTGCGCATGTGCGGCACAGCTGGCGCCCCGCGTGATCGAGGCGCCTGTAGATTCATGGTAGTCGTTCAGGTGAAATTGCCGACCTTCGCGCCGAGCGGGCTGGGCTAATGCTGGTCTGGCACCGGTGGCTGAATGTCGAGTCGGTCGCCGGGCTGCCCGCCTGTCCGGGCGGGCTCAATGCCCTGGCCTTCCTCTATGACCCCGGGAAGACACGCCGCGGCGTGTCTTCGGGGTATTGGCGGCGCTGACGCTGACGCTGCCGTTGTGGCGGCTGGCGCTTGTCTGAGGCGCGCCTATCCCCGCGTATGGTGTTCCTGCAGGCGCTCGGCGCCGCCTTCGGCCAGGCGCAGGCGTTGCTGGCCGGGGGTGCGCTCGCTGCCATCTTCCGCCATACGCAGGCGCTGTTGCTGCAGGCGCTCGGCACCTCCTTCGGCGACGTGGCGATCATAGGACCGCACCTCCTGTCGGCTGTCCTTGAATTCGCCGAGCAGCGGCTGGGGGATCTGGTTCGGCAGGGCGAAAGCGTTGGCGGCAAACAGGCCGAGGGCCAGGCTCAGGATCAATGGGGATTTCATGATGGCTCCTCCGGTTGGAGAACAGTGGCTACGGAGGGCAATGCTAGGGACTGATGGACGCGGGAAGAACTTGAACGCCTCGATAGTACCCATCAATCCAGGTGATGATCGTGCTGGGCCTGTTTTTCTGGCTGTTCGCCGATCTTGATGCCGTTATCCCCGCCGTGTTAGCGGGCATCGATCATGGTGGGGCGCTGCAAGTCGTCGCCGTGCTGCCCGCAGCGTCGCGCCAGGACCGGCAGCCCTGGACAAGTTGGCTTTGTGAAATCTTCGGCTAGTCTGACGGGATAACAACTATTTCGTAGAGAACTGCATGCCAAGGGCCATTCGGGTGTTCGTGCGCGGGGTGGATGCGATGAACCGGGTCATTGGCCGGTTCGCCATGTACCTGATCTTCGCCATGCTGGCGGTGCTGCTCTACTCCTCGGTCAGCAAGACCTTCGCCGATCCTGCGCTCTGGACCCTGGAAACCGCGCAATTCCTGATGGTCGCCTACTTCCTCCTCGGCGGCGGCTACTCCATGCAACTCGATGCCCATGTGCGCATGGACCTGTTCTACAGCCGCTGGTCGCCGCGCACCAGCGCGATCATGGATGCCATCACCGTCGGCTTCCTGATCTTCTACCTGATCTTCCTGCTCTACGGCGGTATCTCCTCGACCCAGTACGCCCTGAAGTACGGCGAGACCAGCTACTCGGCCTGGTCGCCGCCCATGGCGCCGATCAAGATCATCATGACCGTTGGCGTGGCACTGATGCTGCTGCAGACCATCGCCACCTTCTTCAAGGATATCGCCGCGGCCCGTGGGGAGACGCTGTAATGAGTTACGAGCTCATCGCCCTGCTGATGTTCTCCTCGATGATGTTGCTGCTGCTCACCGGCAAGCGGGTGTTCGGCGCCATCGGCTTCGTCGCGGTCAGTGCCGCCTTGCTGCTGTGGGGCGACGGCGGCTCGGAAATCGCCTTCAGCGCGGCGATGAAACTGATGAAGTGGTACCCGCTGCTGACCCTGCCGATGTTCGTCTACATGGGCTACATGTTGTCGGAGTCCGGCCTGGCCGAAGACCTCTACCGCATGTTCCATGTCTGGATGGGCCCGCTGCACGGCGGCCTGGCGATCGGCACCATCGGCCTGATGGTGGCGATCTCGGCGATGAACGGACTGAGCGTGGCGGGCATGGCCATCGGCGCCAGCATCGCCCTGCCGGAGCTGCTGCGCCGCGGCTACGACAAGATCATGGTCACCGGGGTTATCCAGGCCGGCAGCTCCCTGGGCATCCTGATTCCGCCCAGCGTGGTGCTGGTGCTGTACGGCATGATCGCTCGCCAGCCGGTGGGCCAGCTGTGGCTGGCCGGGGTGTTTCCGGGGCTGATGATGGCCGGGCTGTTCATCCTCTACATCGTCATCCGCTGCCGCCTGCAGCCCCACCTGGGGCCGGCCCTGGCCGAGGAGGAGCGCCAGCAGATCGGCTGGGGCGAGAAGCTGCGCCTGCTCAAGGCCGGCATCGCCCCGCTGTTCATCTTCTTCTGCATGACCGGGCTGTTCCTGATGGGCGTCACCAGCCTGGTGGAAAGCTCGGCAGTGGGCGCCGCGGCCGCGACCTTCACCGCCCTGGTCAAGCGGCGCCTGACCGCCAAGGTGATGGAGGAAACCCTGCGCAAGACCCTGGGCATCAGCTGCATGTTCATGTGGATCATCCTCGCCGCGCTGTGCTTCGGCGCGGTGTTCGACGGCCTCGGCGCGGTCAATGCCATCGAGGCCTTCTTCGTCGACCGCCTGGAGCTGGGCCCCTGGCAGATCCTCATCATGATGCAGCTGTCCTTCATCCTGATGGGCATGTTCCTCGACGACACCGCCATGCTGGTGATCGTCGCGCCGCTCTATGTGCCCCTGGTCGGCGCCCTGGGCTTCGACCTGATCTGGTACGGCGTGCTCTACACCATCACCTGCCAGATCGCTTATATGACCCCGCCCTTCGGCTACAACCTGTTCCTCATGCGCGCCATGGCGCCGCCGGAGGTGACCCTGCGCGACATCTACGTCTCGGTCACCCCCTTCGTGCTGATCATGGTGCTGGCCCTGGCGCTGGTGATGATGTTTCCACAGATCGCGCTGTGGCTGCCGCAATGGCACTACGCACGATGAACCACGGCATTCAGGAAAGGCCGGCCGGCGTTTTGCCGACTCGGGAGCGGGCGCCGACGGCCACGAGGGGATAGAGCCTGCCTGAACACGCTGCACCGACCTTGCCGGGTCGCAGTGGTGCTATGCGGTTGTATGACATCTGGATCGACACTATTGGAGATAACAGCATGAGTACGAGACGCAAGTTCCTCAAGACCGCCGCGGTCGCCACCGGCGCATCGGCCCTGGGCTCGGCGCACATCTACGCCCACGAGCCGAAGAAGATCACCTGGCGCCTGCAGACCTACGCCGGCCCGGCCCTGGCCGAGCATGTGATCAAGCCGTCCATCGACGCCTTCAACCTGGCGGCCAATGGCGAGATGGAGATCCAGCTGTACTTCGCCGACCAGCTGGTGCCCACCGGCGAGCTGTTCCGCGCCATGCAGCGCGGCACCATCGATGCGGTGCAGAGCGATGACGACTCGATCGCCGCGCCGGTGGATGTCTCGGTGTTCGGCGGCTACTTCCCCTTCGCCACCCGCTACAGCCTGGACGTGCCGGTGCTGTTCGAGAAGTACGGCCTGCGGCAGATCTGGGAGGAGGCCTACGGCGAGGTCGAGGGCGTCACCTGGCTCGGCGCCGGCGCCTGGGACCCCTGCCATTTCGCCACGGTCGAGCCGATCCGCAGCCTGGCCGACCTCAAGGGCAAGCGCATCTTCACCTTCCCCACGGCGGGCAAGTTCCTCTCCCGCTTCGGCGTGATCCCGGTGACCCTGCCCTGGGAGGATGTCGAGGTGGCGGTGCAGACCGGCGAACTGGACGGCATCACCTGGTCCGGCATCACCGAGGACTACACGGTCGGCTGGGCCGACGTCACCAAGTACTTCCTCACCAACAACATTTCCGGCGCCTGGATCGGCTCCTATTTCGCCAATTCGGAGAAGTGGGCCGAGGTGCCCGAGCACCTCAAGACCCTGTTCAAGCTGTGCATGGACAGCTCCCACTACTACCGCCAGCACTGGTACTGGGGTGGCGAGGCGCAGTTGCGGGTGGAGGGCGGCAAGCTGCAGCTGACCACCATTCCCGATGCGGAGTGGAAGACCGTGGAGGACGAGGCGCACAAGTTCTGGGACGAGATCGCCAAGGCCAGCCCGCGCAGCGCCAAGGTGGTGGAGATCTTCAAGAAGTACAACGCCCTGATGGACAAGGCCGGCCCACCCTACCGCTCCTGAGGTCGGCCGTGCGCGCCCGTGTCCGGATGACGCTGCGCCGGTACGGGCGCCCTGCGTTTCGGCGCAGGCCGCCGCCTGAGGCGGATGCGCGCCAGCGCCAGGAGACCTGGGCCATAACAACAAGATGGGGGTGCACATGCTCAAACCGCGAGAAGTGAAGACCATAGAGGACGCCAAGCGCATCGTCGAAGAGCGCGGGCTCAGTCATATCAAGGTCGGGGTGTTCGACAACGATGGGGTCATGCGCGGCAAATACCTCAGCCGCAGCAAGTTTTTCTCGGCCCTGGACTCAGGCTTCGCCTTCTGCGACGTGGTCCTGGGCTGGGACGTCAAGGACCAGCTCTATGACAACGCCAGCTACACCGGCTGGCACACCGGCTACCCGGATGCGCCGGTGCGGGTGCTGCCGCACACCTGCCGGGAGATTCCCTTCGAGAACGGCATGCTGCTGTTCATCTGCGAGTTCGACCAGCAGGCCGAGGCGGTCTGTCCCCGCGGCACCCTGCGGCGGGTGATCAAACGTTGCCAGGAGATGGGCTTCGATCCCTTCGCCGCCCTGGAGTACGAGTTCTTCATGTTCGACGAGACCCCGGAGTCGGCGCGGGAGAAGGGCTTTCGCAACCTCAAGCCGTTCACCCCGGACTGGTTCGGCTACTCGACCATCCGCAGTTCGGTGCATGCCGAGCTGTACCACGAGATCCTCGAACTGGCCGAACGGATGGACTTCCCCATCGAGGGCCTGCACACCGAGACCGGCCCCGGCGTGCTCGAGGCGGCCATCGCCTACGACCATGCCGAGGCCGCGGCGGACAAGGGCGCGCTGTTCAAGACCTTCATGAAGGTGCTGGCTCAGCGCAATGGCCTGATGGCCACCTTCATGGCCAAGTGGTCGGGCAAGTACCCGGGGCAGAGCGGGCATATCCACGTCTCCCTGCGCGATCGCAGCAGCGGCAAGTCGGCCTTCCACGACCCCAGCCAAGCACACAACATGAGCGAGGTGCAGCGTCAGTTCCTCGCCGGCCAGCAGCGCCTGATGCCGGAATTCCTGTGCATGGTGGCGCCTACCCTGAACAGCTACCGCCGGCTGATTCCGGGGTTCTGGGCGCCCACCGATGCCACCTGGGGGGTGGAGAATCGCACCGCGGCGCTGCGCGTGATCCCCGGCAGCGACAAGTCGCAGCGCCAGGAATATCGCCTGGGCGCCGCGGACGGCAACCCCTTCCTGGCCCTGTCGGTGGCCATCGGCTCGGGGCTGTACGGGGTGATGCAGCAATGGCAGCCGACCGAGCCGGTGTCGGGCAACGCCTATGCGCAGAAACATCCGCCGGAGCTGGCGCTGCCGCGCACCCTCTGGGATGCGGCGCAGCGCCTGCGCGCTTCCACCGCGGCGCGGGAGCTGTTCGGCGATCCGTTCGTCGAACATTTCGCCGCCAGCCGCGAATGGGAGGAACGTGAATACCGTCGGCATGTCAGCGATTGGGAGCTCGATCGCTACTTCGAAATCATCTGATTGCCAGGGGCGGGGGCCAGTCGCCTTGCGCCCCTGTCCTGTGTCTGGAGTGTCGCAATGAGCAAGTTGCAGTGCATATCGCCGATCGACGGCTCGGTCTACGTCGAGCGTGACCTGGCCACGGCCGAACAGATCGACGCGGCCCTGGCCAGGGCCGCGCAGGCCCAACGGGCGTGGAAGAACACACCGCTGAGCGAGCGGGTCGCCATCGGCCGCAAGGCCATCGCCGCCTTCGCCGCCAAGGAAGCCCAGCTGGCCGAGGAACTGTGCTGGATGATGGGCCGGCCGATCCGCTACACCGCCGGCGAGATCCGTGGCTTCGTCGAGCGCGCCAGCCACATGGCCGATATCGCCGAGAGTGCCCTGGCCGAAATCCGCCTGCCGGACAAGCCCGGTTTCACTCGCTTCATCCGCCGCGAACCGCTGGGCGTGGCCCTGATCATCGCACCCTGGAACTACCCCTACCTGACCGCGGTGAACGCGGTGATGCCGGCGCTGCTGGCCGGCAACGCGGTGCTGCTCAAGCATTCGGCGCAGACTCCGCTGTGCGCCGAGCGCATGGTCGAGGCCTTCGCCGAGGCCGGTCTGCCGGACGGTGTCTTCCAGTACCTGCACCTCAGCCACGCCGATACCGAGCAGCTGATCAAGGCGCCGGCGGTGCAGTACGTGGCCTTTACCGGCTCGGTGCCGGGGGGCGCCATGGTCGAGCGGGCGGCCGCCGGGCGCTTCATCGGCACCGGCCTGGAGCTGGGGGGCAAAGACCCGGCCTACGTGCGCGCCGATGCCGACCTTGACCACGCCGTGGAAACCGCCATCGACGGTGCCTTCTTCAATTCCGGGCAGTCCTGCTGCGGCATCGAGCGCATCTACGTGCACGAGTCGCTGTTCGACGCCTTCGTCGAGCGGGCGGTGGCGCTGGTGCGCCAGTACAAGCTGGGCCGTTCCGATGATCCCGAGACCACCCTGGGCCCTCTGGTGCGTGCCGAGGCGGCGGACTTCGTCCGCCGCCAGGTCAACGAGGCCATCGCCCTGGGGGCCATAGCCCATATCGACGCGGCGAGCTTCGCCCTCGACCGGCCCGGCTCGGCCTATCTGGCGCCTCAGGTTCTGACCGGTGTCTACCACGGCATGCGGGTGATGACCGAGGAGTCCTTCGGCCCGGTAGTCGGCATCCAGAAGGTCAAGGACGACGACGAGGCCGTGGGGCTGATGAACGACAGCGAGTTCGGCCTCACCGCCGCCATCTTCAGCCGCGACGTCGAGGCCGCCCAGGCCCTGGCCGAGCGGGTCGAGGCCGGCACCGTGTTCCTCAATCGCTGCGACTACCTCGACCCGGAACTGGCCTGGACCGGGGTCAAGCACTCCGGGCGCGGCTGCACCCTGTCGAGCATCGGCTACGAGCAGCTCACCCGGCCGAAATCTTTCCACTTCAAGACCCAGCTGTGAGGCGCGTCATGGACCTGAATCAATACCGGATGAACTGGAACTACCCCACCGCGATTCGCGTCGGCGCCGGACGCATCCGTGATCTACCGGCCGCCTGCCGCGAGCTGGGCATGAGCGCGCCGCTGCTGGTCACCGACCCGGGCCTGGCGGCCCTGTCGATCATCGACGACGCCCTGCTGCAGTGCCGTGACGATGGCCTCAAGGCGGGCCTCTTCTCGGCGATCAAGGGCAACCCCACCGGGCAGAACGTGATGGACGGCGTGGCGGCCTTCAAGGCCGGTGGCCACGACGGCGTCATCGCCTTCGGCGGCGGCTCGGCGCTGGACGCCGGCAAGGCCATCGCCCTGATGGTCGGCCAGGACCGCCCGCTGTGGGACTTCGAGGATATCGGCGACAACTACCAGCGGGTCAAGGTGGCCGGCATGGCGCCGGTGGTGGCGGTGCCGACCACCGCCGGCACCGGCTCGGAGGTCGGCCGCGCCTCGGTGATCACCGACGACAGTGCGCATATAAAGCGCATCATCTTCCACGCCCGCATGCTCCCGGCGCTGGTCATACTCGATCCGCAACTGACCATCGGCCTGCCGGCCAAGATCACCGCGGCCACCGGCATGGATGCCCTGTCCCATAACCTGGAGGCCTACTGCTCGCCGCTGTTCCACCCCATGGCCGAGGGCATCGCCCTGGAGGGCATGCGCCTGGTCCAGCACTACCTGCCGCGCGCAGTTAGCCACGGCGCGGATATCGAGGCGCGGCTGCAGATGCTGGTGGCCTCGAGCATGGGCGCCACCGCCTTCCAGCGCGGCCTCGGCGCGATGCACGCCCTGGCCCATCCGCTCGGCGCCCTGTACGACGCCCACCATGGCCTGCTCAATGCGGTGCTGATGCCCTACGTGCTGCAGGCGAACCAGGGCAGCATCGGTCCGCAGATGTACCGGCTCGCTCGCTACCTGGGCTTGGCCAAGCAGGGTTTCGACGGGGTGCTCGACTGGGTGCTGGAGCTGCGCAGCGAGCTGGGCATTCCCCACAGCCTGGGCGAGATCGGCATCGATGAGGCGCGTATCGAGCAGGTCGGGAAGATGGCCGAGGTCGATCCGTCGGCCGGCACCAACCCGATTTCCTTCACCGCAAGTCAGTACGGCCAGTTGTTCGAGAAGGCGCTACACGGGAAGCTGTGAGGCCCGGGGCGGGCCGGCGCCGAGCGTTTGAGGTGGGCTTTTGCAGGGCGACGTTTGTTCGAGGTGGTGCGGACAGTTCTGGTCTCGGGGGGAAGTGCCCGAGACCAGATCAGGGCTCAGAGACCCAGGTGGACTTTCACCGCATCCAGGCCGTTCTGGCCATCCAGGGTGGTGACGTCGGCCAGCCAGGTGTCGAGCCATTGCGGGTTGCTCTTGATCCAGTCCCTGGCCACGGCGACCGGTTCTTCACGGGCCATGATCCGGTCCATCAGCGCGGCTTCCATGTCCGTGGTATAGGTCAGGTTCGCCACCAGTTTGGCGGCGTTCGGGCAACGTTCGTCGTAGTCGGTGGCGGTGATGGTGTAGACCTCGGCGGCACCGTAGTTGGGGCCGAAGTAGTCGTCGCCGCCCGACAGGTAGGTCATGTCGAACTGCAGGTTCATCGGGTGTGGGGACCAGGCGAGGAAGACGATGGCCTCCTCTCTTTTGATGGCACGGGCCACCGCGGTGCGCATTGCCGCCTCGCTGGACTCGATCAGCTTGAAGTCACCCAGGCCGAACTGGTTGTCGGCGATGATCCGGTTGAGCTGCTTGTTGCCGCCTGAGCCTGCCTCGATCCCGTGGATCTTGCCGTTGAGCGCCTCCTTGAAGCGGGGGATGTCGGCGAAGTCCTGGAGGCCCTTCTCGTACAGGTAGGTCGGTACCGCCAGGGTGTACTTGGCGCCGCGCATGTTGGGCTGTTCCGAAATCTTCACGCTCTTCTTGTCACGGTAGGGCTGTACGGTTTCGTCCGTGGAGGGCGACCAGTAGTCGAGGTACACGTCCATCTGCTTCTTCTGAATGGCGGCCAGGGTGATGGGCAGGGACACCATGGTTTTCTTCGGCTGGTAGCCCAGGCCCTCGGCCAGCACTTCGAGAATGCTGTTGTTGGCGGCGTTATCCACCCAGCCGATGTCGGCGATGCGAATGGTCTTGCAGGAGCTGGCTTCTTGGGCCATGAGGTTGCCGGCGCTGACGCACAGCACGGTGCCCAACAGAATGGGCGCGAAGTTGTTGTTCATGTTGTTCCTCGAGTTTACTCAGCGAAGGGGCAGTACTTCCACTCGGGAAAGTACCGGGCCCATGTCTGGCAGGTAAGTTGTTGCGAGTTCGTTGTTGTTGTTTATTGGACTTTGAACGCGTCTCGGAACTTTGCGTGCGGCTGGATAGTAGAAACTAACGCGGGCGTCAGGCTAACAATAAAAAACGGGTCTCGCTAGGCGTTTTGTTTATGGCTAGGCGCGCTGACGCCAAGTTGCGGGCGACAAGTTGTGCAGTGGCGATGCCATCGGCTGTCGACAGCGGCGGCCGGCCGCACACGCAGAACATGATTCACCGCACGCCCAACAGCCAGTCGGTGAAGCTGGCGATGCGATGATCCTGGCGAAGGTCCTTGCGGCAGACAATGCCCCACTGTCCCTGACCGTCGGCATAGTGCTCGACCGGCATCACCAGGCGACCCGAGCGCAGACCGCTGTCGGCCAGGGGGCCGTTGACCAGCGCGATACCCTCGCCGTCCACGGCCATCTCGAGGGCCACCACCAGGGTGTCAACCACCAGGGTTTCCGGAGGCTTCTCGATCTTCAGTCCGGTCGACTCGAACCACTGATGCCAATTCCAGAACTGGTCTTCGGAGTTGACCGTAATCAAGGGGTACTGCATCAGGTCTTGCGGCCGCAGCTCGGTCGATCGATTGTCCAGCAGCTTGGGGCTGCAGACCGGAAAGTAGCGGGAGTCGAACAGCTTGACCCAGTGCAGGTGCGAGGGCAGGGGCGCGCTGCGGTAGATCACGCCGATGTCGGCGTTGGCTTCGTCGAAATCCCAGTCGGCACCGGACGTCGCCAGGTGCAGCTTGATCTCCGGGTGCCGTGCGCGGAAGTGGGCGAGGCGATGGGCCAGCCAGCAGATGGCGAAGCTGATGTAGGTCTGCACGCGCAAGGCGCTCGGGGCTTCGGCCGGGCGGATGGCGTCGGCACCCTGCAGCAGTTGCTCCAGTGCACCGCGCACGCAGGGGTAGTAACGCTCGCCCTCCGCGGTCAGGACGAGGCTGCGGCCCTCGCGGGAGAACAGCTTCACCCCGAGGCTCTCCTCCAGGGTCTGGATCTGGTGGGTGATGGCCGGGTGGGTCAGGTTGAGCTCTTCGGCGGCGCGCCGGACGCTGCGCAGCCGCGCCGTGGCCTCGAACCCCTTCAATGACTTGAGGGGGGGAAGTTTGCGGAAATCCATGCTGCTCATTGCCTGCCCTTGTCCACCCTGCCTGACCTGACGATTCGCGTTGACCGCGTGGTCACGAAATATACCCCGAGCGGGGATGCCATCGGTAAAGAATATTTACCGGTTCGGCAAAAATTCTCAATTGTTGCGACGGTACTTCGGTAATAGTTTGGCCTCCGAGTCTCCAGCAGTTTCCTGATGCATGCCGAATACAAGTGTTGGTTCATAAGTAACTGGCACGGTGGTGCAGCAGGCTTAATTAATAGCCCGTGCTAACTGTGAAATAACAAAGAGGATTATATGAAAGTAGGATTTATTGGCCTCGGTAATGTCGGTGGAAAACTTGCTGGAAGTTTGCTGCGCAATGGCTACGACCTGACGGTCAGGGATCTTGACCGGCAATTGGCGCAGTCTTTTCTGGACCAGGGCGCGCACTGGGCAGACTCGCCCAAGGAGCTGGCCGAGAAGGTCGACCTGGTGATCACCTGCCTGCCGTCCCCGGCCGCCTGCGCCCTGGTCATGGAAGGCGAAGATGGCCTGATCCACGGCCTGAAGGAAGGCAAGATCTGGCTGGAGATGAGCACCACCGACGACGCCGAGGTGAAGCGTCTCGGCGCCCTGGTCGAGTCGACCGGCGCGTTGGCCATGGATTGTCCGGTTTCCGGCGGTTGCCACCGCGCCGCCACCGGCAACATTTCGATCTTCGCCGGCGGTGCGCGTTCCGCCTTCGAGCGCGTGCTGCCGGTGCTGTCCACCCTCGGACGGCGTGTTCTGCACACCGGCGAGATCGGCTCGGCCTCCGTGCTCAAGGTCATGACCAACTACCTGGCCACCACCAACCTGTGCTCGCTGGCGGAGGCGCTGATCGTCTGCAAGAAGGCCGGCCTGGACCTGGGCACCACCTACGAGGCGATCCGCATTTCCTCGGGCAACTCCTTCGTCCACGAAACCGAGTCCCAGTTGATGCTCAACGGCAGTCGCAACGTCAACTTCACCATGGACCTGGTGATCAAGGACGTCGGTCTGTTCGACTCCCTGGCCCAGCAACTCGGCGTGCAGCTGGAAATCTCCCCGCTGGTGCTGGACATCTTCAAGGACGGTCAGGCGCGTTATGGCGCCCGCGAGTGGTCCACCAACATCGTCAAGCGCCTGGAGGAGGCCTGCGATGTCGAGGTGCGCGCGCCGGGCTTCCCGGCCGAGCTGGTGGACTACGAGCCGGAAGAGCCGGGCGCCGAAGTGGTGCCGCCAGGCCGCACAGCCTGAGGCGATAGGTACATGCCGCCAGACACTGCTCTGGCGGCGCCGGATCACGGGCCGGCGGACGGCGCCCATCGCCCCCGTCCTGCCCCGGCCGTGCATGCCCTCTTCAATTCCCCGAATTTGCCAACCAAGGACAGCGCCATGTCGACCCGAGCCCTCGTGACCGAAGCCCCGCAGACCCTGGGTCAGCCCGAGTGGAGCACCCTGGCGAAGAAACTGGATATCGAAACCGGTCTGTTCATCGACGGCGAGTACGTCGAGGCCCTGCAGGGCAAGCGTTTCGACAGCATCAACCCGGCCACGGGCGAGGCGCTGGCGTCGCTCGCCTTCGGTGACGAAAGCGATATCGACCGCGCCGTCGCGTCCGCCAAGCGGGCCTGGCATGCCGGGCACTGGCGCTACATGGCGCCCCGTGCGCGGATGACCGTGCTCACTCGCCTGGCCGAGCTGATCGACCAGCACAAGGCCGAGCTGGCCCTGCTGGAAACCCTGGACATGGGTAAGCCGATTACCGATGCCCTGACCATCGACCTGCCGGAGGTGGTGTCCACCTTCCGCTATTACGCCGAGTGCATCGACAAGCTCGAAGGCGCCGTCACCAACACCGCCCGGGGCGCGCTGCACCTGATCCAGCGTGAGCCGCTGGGCATAGTCGGCGCCATTTCCCCCTGGAACTACCCGCTGCTGATGGCCAGCTGGAAGGTCGCCCCGGCCCTGGCCGCCGGCAACTGCGTGGTGCTCAAGCCCGCGCAGCAGGCGCCGCTCAGCTGCCTGCGCCTGGCCCAACTGTTCATCGAGGCCGGCGGCCCGCCAGGGGTGTTCAACGTGGTCAACGGCGACGGACCTGTCACCGGCCGCGCCCTGGCGCTGCACATGGATGTGGCGAAGGTCAGCTTCACCGGCTCCACGGCCGTGGGCAAGCTGATCATGGGCTATGCCGGCCAATCCAACCTCAAGCGCGTGGCGCTGGAGACCGGGGGCAAGAGCCCGCAGATCTTCATGGCCGATCTGGAGGACCTGGATGCCGCCGTCGAGCGCGCCTACGGCGGCATCTTCGACAACGCCGGCCAGGTCTGCAACGCCGGTTCCCGACTGCTGGTGCACCGCGATATTCACGATGCCTTCGTCGAGAAGTTCGTCGCACGCAGTCGCCAGGTCTATCGCCCGGGCGACCCGCTGAATCCCGCCACCACCCTGGGACCGGTGGTGACCCGCGCCCATCAGCAGGGCGTGCTGGCGAAGATCGAGCAGGGATGCCGAGAGGGCGCCCAGCTGGCCATGGGCGGTGGCGAACCCGGCGGCCTGGAGCAGGGCGCCTACGTGTCGCCGACGCTCTTCACCTGCGTCGAGCAGGGCATGAGCATCGCCCGGGAGGAAATCTTCGGGCCGGTGGCGGCGGTGCAGCGCTTCGACGACGAAGCCCAGGCCATCGCCATGGCCAACGACTCCATCTACGGCCTGGCCGCCAGCGTCTGGACGCGGGACCTGAAGACCGCCCACCGCATGGTCCAGGCCCTCGAGGCCGGCGTGGTATGGGTCAACTGCTTCGGCGACGGCGACATGACCCAGCCGTTCGGCGGCTACAAGCAATCGGGCAATACCCGGGACAAATCCTTCGAGTGCCTGCTCGGCTACACCCAGAGCAAATCCGCCTGGTTCGATCTGGCGTGAGCCAGGTGGCAGCGGCGCGTCGACGAATAGCCAAGTCGTTAACTAGAAAAACACCATGAGGCTGCTATGGAAAACGAAGTGATAAATCCGCACGTCGATCTACTCAAGCAAGAGATGGACGCCGGCAAGCTGGATCGTCGCGAGTTCTTGCGCAAATCGGTGCTGCTGGGCATGTCCGTCGCGGCCGCCTACGGGCTGTCGGGCATGGCGATGTCGAGCATGGCCCTGGCCGAGACGCCCAAGCGCGGCGGTAACCTGCGGGTGGCCATGCGGGTCAAGGAAATCACCGATCCGGCCCTCTACGACTGGCCCGACAAGGGCAATATCGCCCGCCACTTCGTCGAGAACCTGACCCAGATCGGCGCCGACGGCATCACCCGCCCGCACCTGGCCGAACGCTGGGTGGTCTCCGATGACCTGCTGACGGTGACGCTGCATCTGCGCCGCGGGGTGAAGTGGTCCAACGGCGACAGCTTCAACGCCGATGACGTGGTGTTCAACTTCAACCGCTGGCTGGACCCCAAGACCGGCTCCTCCATGCAGAGTCGTCTGGTGGCGCTGACGGTCGAAGTCGAAACCGGCGAGAAGAATGACGACGGCTCGCCGAAGATGACCCGGGTCGCCGGTGACAATGCCGTACAGCGGCTCGACGATCACACCGTGCGGCTCAACCTGATTCGTCCGGACATCAGCATTCCCGAGGCCATTGCCGACTACCCGGCGCTGATCGTGCATCGTGGTTACCAGGGCGATCTGCTCAAGCACCGGGTCGGTACCGGGCCCTTCACCCTGGCAAAGATGGAGGTGGGCGTCAGCGCGGTGCTCAAGCGCCGTCCGGACGGCGACTACTGGGGTGAGGCGCCCTATCTGGATCAGATCACCTACGTCGATCTGGGCGACGATACCTCGGCAGAGCTGGCAGCCTTCGCCTCCGACCAGATCGACATGAACACCCTGACCGACCCGGATCAGGTGGCCATTCACCGCACCCTGCCGAACCTGCAGGTCAACGAGGCGGTGACCGCCAGCACCGGCGTGGCCCGCATGAACATCACCCAGAAACCCTTCGACGACATCCGCGTGCGCCGCGCCCTGGCGCTGGCGGTGGACAACGAGCGGGTGCTGAAGATCGGCTACCAGGGCCTCGGCAAGGCCGCGGAGAACCACCACGTCGCGCCGATTCACCCCGAGTACGCGCCGCTGCCCAAGCTGCAGCGCGACGTGGCGAAGGCCAGACAGCTGCTGGCCGAGGCCGGCTATCCCAACGGCATCGACCTGGTCATCGACTGCGTCGCCCAGCCGGCCTGGGAGTCGAACGTCTGCCTGGCGATCTCCGACCAGGTGCGCGAGGCCGGCATCCGCCTGAGGGTCAATATCATGCCCGGCGGCAGCTATTGGGACGTGTGGAAGACCACCCCCTTCGGCTTCACCGAATGGAGCCACCGTCCGCTCGGCATTCAGGTGCTCAGCCTGGCCTATCGCAGTGGCGCGGCCTGGAACGAAACCGCCTACGCCAACCCGGAGTTCGACAAGCTGCTCGACCAGGCCAGCATGACCCTGGAGTCCGACAAGCGGCGCCAGATCATGGCCAGGATCCAGCAGATCCTGCAGGACGACGCCATCGTCCTGCAGACCCTGTGGCGCTCGAACTTCAACACCACCCACCAGCGGGTCCAGGGGGCTGCAGTGCTGCCTTCGATCCAGCATCAGTTCAATAAAGTCTGGTTGTCCTGATCTGTTCTCCCTTGGTCGCGCCCGGCCGGGCGCGGCCCTTTTTACGAGAAGCGAACGGAGGACTGCGCAGTGATACTTCTGATTATTCGGCGCATCGCCATCATGGCGCTGACCATGCTGGTGGTGTCGATCATCCTGTTCCTGGCCCTCGAACTGAACATCGATTCGGTGGCGATCAAGGTGCTGGGGCCCTATTCCACCGACGAGCAGCGTCAGCTGTGGCTGGAAGCCAACGGTTACAACCGCTTCGTGCTGGAGCGCTACCTCGGCTGGGTGGGCAATTTCATCGTCGGGGACTTCGGCGAGTCGATTCGATTTCGCGTGCCGGTCGCCGACATTCTCTGGGACCGCCTCGGCAACACGCTGATCCTGGCGGCTGCCACCTTCGGCGTGATGATTCCGCTGTCGATCCTGCTGGGCGTGCTGTCCGGGATGAAGGAAGGCTCGCCGCTGGACCGGGTCATTTCGCTGATCTGCATCATCACCACCTCGATCCCGGAATTCGCCAGCGCGGTGTTCCTGTCGGCCATCTTCGTCTTTTCCCTGCACCTGCTGCCGGGCACCAGCAGCATGACCGGCGGCTTCGACCCGGTGCAGCTGGTGCTGCCGGCGATGGTGCTGGTCGGCTACGGCTTCGGCTATGTGGCGCGCATGACCCGGGCTTCGATGGCCGAGGTGATGGCCACCCACTACATCCGCACCGCCGTGCTCAAGGGCCTGCCCTACCACTATGTGATCCTCAAGCACGCGCTGCGCAACGCCCTGATTGCGCCGTTCACCATCATCATGCTGCAGATCAACTGGCTGCTGTCCGGGGTCATCGTGGTCGAGTATGCCTTCGCCTACAAAGGCTTCGGCGCGCTGCTGCTGGAGGCCTCGCTGAACAGCGACGTGTACCTGATCGAGGCCTGCACCATGGTGGCCGTCTGTGCCGCGGTGCTGACGCAGTTGCTGGCCGACATCGGCTACAGCTACCTCAACCCGCGCATCCGTCTCAGTTGAGGACTTGCAGATGAATCAATCGATCTATAGCTCCGCGTTCAGGGCCATCGGCCTGCTGCGCGAGAGCAAGGTGGGCATGGTCGGGGCGGGCATCTGCCTGTTCTGGCTGTTCATCGCCCTGTTCGCCGATGTGCTGGCGCCCTTTGACCCGGTCAGCAGCCTGCTGCCCATGCAGAAACCCCTGGCCGACAACCCGGCCGGCGGGGTCTTCTGGCTGGGCACCGACCTGCTGGGGCGGGACATTCTCTCGCGGATCATCTACGGCACCCAGACGGTGCTGATCTACGCGCCGCTGGCGACCTTCAGCGCCTACCTGGTCGGCATCGTCATGGGCCTGGCCGGCGGTTATTACCAGGGGCGGGTGGACACCCTGCTGTCCTTCCTCGCCAACGTGATCCTGTCCTTCCCGGTACTGGTGCTGTACATCCTGATCATCGCCTCGATCGGTGCCTCCGGGCTCAACATCGTCCTGGCGGTGACCTTCGCCAGTGCGCCGGGGATCTTCCGCATCGTCCGCGGTCTGGCCATGGACCTGCGCAATCGCGAATACGTGGCCGCCGCCCAGACCCGCGGCGAAAGCGGCCTGTGGATCATGTTCGTGGAGATCCTGCCGAACGCGCGCGGTCCGCTGATCGTCGATGCCTGCCTGCGCATGGGCTACGTGACCATCACCATCGGCGTGCTGGGCTTCCTCGGCATGGGCCTGCCGCCGCCCACGCCCGACTGGGGCGGGATGATCAGCGAGGCGCGCAAGCTGTTTCCGGTATTTCCGCACATGGCGATCTTTCCCTGCATCGCCATCTCATCGCTGGTGCTGGGGCTGAACATGCTGTCCGACGGGCTGCGCGAAATCTCGCTCAAAGACTGACAAGAGAGACTGGCTATGACCAACCCGATCCTGGAAATCGAAAACCTGAGCATCTCCTACTTCAGTCGTGCGGGCGAGATTCCGGCGGTGGTGGACTTCAACCTGACGCTCAACCCGGGCGAGCGTATCGGCCTGGTCGGTGAGTCGGGCTGCGGCAAGTCGACGGTGGCCATGGCCATCATGCAGTACCTGGGCGGCAGCGCGAAGATCGTCGGGGGCTCGATCCGCTACAAGGGGCAGGACCTGGCGCGCCTGAGCGCGGCGGAACTGCGCAGGATCAGGGGCAACGAGATCGCCATGATCTACCAGGAGCCGATGGCCTCGCTGAACCCCTCGCTGCGCATCGGCCAGCAGCTGATGGAGGTGCTGCAGTATCACAAGAAGCTCGACAGGGCGCAGGCCTATCAGCAATCGCTGGAGATGCTCGGCAATGTGCACCTGCCGGACCCTGCGCGGGTGATGACCGCCTATCCGCACCAGATTTCCGGCGGCCAGCAGCAACGGGTGGTGATCGCCATGGCGCTACTGTCCAACCCCTCGCTGCTGTTGCTGGACGAGCCGACCACCGCCCTGGACGTCACGGTCGAGGCCGGCATCGTCGAGCTGATCGACGAGATCGCCGCGCGCTTCAACACGGCGCTGGTCTACATCTCGCACAACCTGGGGTTGATCCTGGAAACCTGTTCCCGGGTCAACGTCATGTACTCCGGTCAGGTGGTCGAAGTGGGCCAGGTCAGGAACGTCTTCGACCACATGAAGCATCCCTATACCAAGGGCCTGTTCGACTGTATCCCGTCGGCCACCGCCGACAAGCATACGCGGCCGTTGAAGCCGATTCGCGGCCAGCTGCCCTTGCCCCACCAGCGCCCCAAGGGCTGCTTCTTCGGCCCGCGCTGCGATCACTTCGTCGCCGGTACCTGTGACCAGAATGCGCTTGGGGTCAGCCGGGTACCGGAGCTGGACAGTCATGCGGTGCGTTGCGCGCGCTGGCAGGAGCTCGCGTTGAACGCGCCGCAGGCCGCATCGCCGGTATCGCCCAGCGCCTCGCAACGGGGCGAGTTGAAACTGGCGGTCGAGCAGATGCGCAAGTACTACGAGGTCACCGACAGTTCCCTGCGCGCCACCTTGCAGGGTGAGCGGGTGAAGATCGTCAAGGCAGTGGAAAACATCAGCTTCCAGGCCCACGCCGGCGAAACCGTGGCGGTGGTCGGCGAGTCGGGGTGCGGCAAGTCCACCTTCGCCAAGGTGCTGATGGGGCTGGAGACGGCGAGTGCCGGGCAGGTGCGGCTCAATGGCCAGGAGATCGGCGACAAGCCGGTGACTGCGCGCGGCGCCGAGCAGACCCGGGCCATGCAGATGGTCTTCCAGAACCCTTTCGACACCCTCAACCCCAGCCTGAGTATCGGCTCCCAGCTGGGGCGGGTGATCAAGAAGTTCGGCATCTGCAGCGACAGGGCGGCGATCCAGGCCAAGGTGCTGGAGCTGCTGGAGCTGGTCAAGCTGCCGGCCGAGTTCGCCAACCGCAAACCGCGCCAGTTGTCCGGCGGGCAGAAGCAGCGGGTGGCGATTGCCCGCGCCTTCGCCGGCCAGCCCAGCCTGGTGGTCGCCGATGAACCGGTCTCGGCCCTGGATGTCTCGGTCGGTGCCGCGGTCACGCGCCTGCTGATGAACATCCAGGCCGAGCAGCAGACCTCCCTGGTGTTCATCAGTCACGACCTGAGCCTGGTGCGCTACCTGGCCGACCGGGTGGTGGTGATCTATCTCGGCAATATCGTCGAGCAGGGCCGCACCGCCGAGGTGTTCTCGCCGCCTTACCACCCCTACACCGAAGCGCTGATCTCGGCGATTCCGCTGGCCGATACCCGTGTGGAGAAGAAGCGCGTGATTCTCCAGGGGGAAATCCCCAGTGCGATGAATCCGCCCACAGGCTGTCCGTTCAATGCCCGCTGCCCGCGTAAGCTCGGCAGTATCTGCGAGCAGGAGAAGCCGCCGGTGCTCGAAGCGTCGGGATCCCACCAGATCGCCTGCCACATTCCGTTGACCGAGCTGCGCGAGGTGGCGCCGGTGTACCGCGTCATTCCGCTCCAGGCGCCGGCGGCGGACCAGCCATTGCGGGTCGGCGTGGCCTAGCACCACCGCGGCTATCGGCGGCCCTGGAGGCCGGCCGACGGCCGCGCCTCGCTTATCCCTCCTGTGCCGCCTTGCACGCCTCGTAGGCCGGCGCCGCATAGATGCCCACCTCCACCGCCAACGCCATTACCCGCGGCAGGTCGCTGCTGTAGACCAGCACGGCCTGCAGTTCGTCATCCAGTGGCTCGCTGAAGTCCACCAGCACATAGCCCTGGGTCTCCGGCGACAGGCTGGAGAGTTGCACCTGGATGCGGTTGAGCGCCTTGAGCGGTTCGACCTTGGCCAGTTGCTTGGGCTTGAGCACGAAGTTGACGCTGGGGCCGAAGGAGTCGGTGATCTGCTGGAACAGCTGCTCGTAGCTGTCGGCCTGGAACAGCACGGTGTCCGGCAGGCTGCCGACCACCACCCATTCGCCGAGGGGGATGGGGAAACTGTCGTCGTAGTTGATGTCCGGGTTGGCGGCGAGGAAGGCCTGCGGGGCGGCGTAGGCCTGGGCGGCCTCGGCGGCGATGCGGCTGATCTCGTCCGGCAGCATGCAGCCCGAGCTTATCTTGTTGATCAGTTCTTCGAGCTGGGCGTGCATGGCGAGATTCCTGGGGCAGTGGAGAAGGGCGGCAAGGATAGCCGAAATTGCCCCGTCCGCGCCGTCGGGGGCCCTGGGTCAGGCGGTTGGCGACTGGGGCTGATCGCCGCGATCTTCTGCGGTCTCGCCGGTTGCCTCGGCTTCGCTGTCGCTCGGCATCGACTCCATCAGCACCGAGCCCACCGCCAGGGGGGCCTGCATCTGGAAGTGGGTGGGCGTCTCGCTGGTGACCGGGAAGGGGTCGCTGATGCGCTTGTAGAGGGCATGGGTGACCATCAGACCGGCCATCACCGCCAGGCTCCAGAAGAAGCTCGCCGGTCCCCATTGCTCCATGGTCAGGGAGACCATGAACGGGCCGATGCTGGCGCCGACGCTGCCGAGCAGCAACAGGGTGCTGCTGGCGCCGGTGGCCTGGTCGGCTTCCAGCTGGTCATTGGTCAGGGCCAGGTACAGCGCCAGCAGGGGGAAGCAGCTGCCGCCGAACAGCAGGGCCAGCAGCAGGTGGCTGTGGTTGTCGGCGAAACCGACCAGGGCGCTGGCCATGGCGAACAGCACCGCGGCGCCGGCTGCTGCGGCGATCACCGTGCGCCGGTCCATGGTGTCGGACAGCCGGCCCAGCGGCCATTGCAGCAGCATGCCGCCGACCACCAGCAGGGCCATGAACAGCGAGATGTCGCTGACCTGCATGCCCAGCCGGCTGGCGTAGACCGAGCCCATGCCCAGGACCATGGCGTAGCAGGCGTTGATCAGGAAGGAGCCGACCAGGCCGGTCGGCGCCAGGCGATAGAGGGTGGCGATGCTCACCGGGCGGGCCGCCTCGAACGACGGCATCGGCGTGGCGGTGATCAGGATGGGCAGCGCCGCCAGGCTGATGAGGATGGAGATCAGGGTGAACAGCTCGAAGCTGGCCGGGTCGGAGATGTTCAGCAGGAACTGGCCGGCGGACAGCCCGGCCAGCATGGTGATCATGTACAGCGACAGCAGCTGGCCGCGGGTACGGTTGTCGGCGGCCTGGTTCAGCCAGCTTTCGGCCACCACGTAGATGGCCGACACCGAGAAGCCGGTGAGCAGGCGCATGACGCCCCAGACCCAGGGATCGACCCATATCGAATGGATCAGGATGGTCATGGAGGCCAGGGCGGTCAGCGCGGCGAAGGCGCGCACGTGGCCGACCCGCTGGATGATCGCCGGGGCGCGCAGCGAACCGAGCAGGAAGCCGGCGTAATAGCCGGACATGAGCAGGCCGGTGACCCGGGTGTCGAAGCCTTCCAGTTCGGCGCGAATGCCCAGCAGGGTGTTCTGCGCGCCGATGCACAGGCCGATGATGCCCAGGCCGAAGAACAAGGGCCATACCGACCGTACCGTCTGCTGAAACATGCTCACCACCGACGTCGCACAAGGGCGGGTTGAAACGTGGGCCCGCCGCGCCCGTGCGTGGCCAGCCCGCGAAGATAAGGGGCGATGGGGCGGCTCGTCCGGCCATCAGCCCAGAAACAAAAAAGCGGGCGGGACAGCCGAAACTGTCCCGCCCGCCGTGCCTGCGCCTGAGTTTAGCTGGGCAGGAACTCCTTGGCCCAGCCGAGGCTGGCGATGTTGCGTTCGAGCATCGACTCGATCTCGCTCGAGCTGTAGCCGGCGTCGGCCAGCACTTCGCGGGTCGAGTGACCCCAGCGCTCCGGCAGGCTCACGGCCTTGATGCTGGCTTCGCTCGGACGGATCGCCAGGTGGTCGATCTGGGTCAGGCAGTGGCCGCTCGGGTGGTTGCGGTGGATCGAGAAGGCGAAGCTGCCGCGATCGATGCCCACGGTGCCGTCGCCTTCACGGCTGTACTGCTCGCGCAGCGACTCGATGGACTGCGGAACGGCGGCGGCGATGTCGGCGGCCTGCAGCTTCTCGGCCCAGTAGGCGGCCGGTGCGGCCTGCAGCGCGTTCTTCAGGAAGGCGCCGACATCCGCGGCCTGGCTGATGCCGGCCAAGCCCTCGACCTGCTCCAGCTGCGGCAGTTCGGCCTCCTTGGAGTCGAGGTAGAGCCAGCCCTCGGCGGTCTTGTAGAAGTGCGACAGGGCGTTGTGGCCCAGCACTTCGCGACCCGATGGCTCGTTGAAGGGCGCACGGCCGGCATAGTCGAAGGCGAACGACAGCTGCGCCAGGTTGGTGACCGCCGACAGCGAGGTACGCGAACGGGTCGGCTGACCGGTCTTGATCTTGTGGTAGATCGACACGGCCATGCCCAGGCCGGCGGCGAAACCGCAGTTGACGTCCAGGGTGCCGAGGTGGGCGTGCTCTTCCGGGGTCTCCGGGCCACCGAAACGGCTCATGATGCCGCTGTGGGCCTGGATGATGTCGTCGTAGCCGATGTAGTTGGTCTTCGGGCCGGGCAGCGGGCCGCCGAGGCAGTCGAGGCGGCAGAACAGCACGCCCGGGTTGACCGCCTGCAGGCTGTCGTTATCCAGACCCAGGGCCTTGAGCTGACGCTCGGGGGCGTTGATCACCACCATGTCGACCGAACGCACCAGGCGGTTGAACACCTCGCGGCCTTCCTCGCTCATGATGTCGACCAGCGCGCTCTGCTTGCCCATGCTGGTCTGGAAGCTGAACAGGGTGCCGATCAGCGGATCGTACATGGGCTTGACGGTATCGAGCTTGATCACCTCGGCGCCGAAGCGGGCGAGGAACGCGGTGGAGTGCGGACCGGCGATCACGTTGGTCAGGTCGAGGATGCGCAGGCCATCGAGCCAGCCGGCATTGGAGGCCGGGGCGATGGCGTCGCCGACCGGACGGGTCACGACTTCGGCCGCCGCCACCTCACTGAGCTCGGCCAGGGCCTGCTCGAAGCTGACGTTCTTGCGTGGACGCGGGGTGACCATCTGTCCGGCGCACTCTTCCAGCCAGGCGAACGGGCCGGGCTGCTTCATCAGGCCGTACTCGGGGTCGTTGACCTCGACGATCAGACCGGCGGCGTTGGTGTGCTCGTGGTTGACCCACTCCTGGGTGGTGCGGTGCGGCGCGCCGGGGATCTGGCCTTCGCCGAAGATCTTCGCCCACTCCTCGGAGGTCTTGGTCAGGAAGGCCTTCTTCATCTTCGCGGAGATGTGGTCGGCCCATTTCTTCGGCAGCGGGTAGACGCCGATGGAGGTCTCGCCGTCCCACTCGCTGATCGGCGCGTGCAGGTCGTTGACTTCCGGCAGGCCTTCGGCGACCAGCTCTTCATAGATGCCCAGCACGGTCAGGGCGCGCTTGGCGTGGTTGCGGTGCGACGGGCAGACGCAATAGAACATGCGGCCGTCGGCGCACTTGTAGGTGCGGTAGAAGGGGTCCAGGTACTCCTGCAGATCGTCGTAGCTCAGGTCCATCGCGATGTTGTTGGCCTTGCGGTACTCGATCTCCTTCTCGCGCATGGTCTTGTAGCGCTCGGGCAGGCCTTCGATGACGTAGGAGTTGTACGACAGGCCTTCCATCAGGGCGGAGATCACCGGCACCTCGATGGCATCGCCACGGCCGGTGCGCTCGCGGGCCTGCAGGGCCAGGGCGACGGAGGCGGCGGCCAGGGCGGTGGCGTAGGCCGAACCCAGCGGCAGCGGCGAGAAGCTCGGATTCAGGCCCAGCAGCACGCGGTTGAAGCCCATGTCGGTGAAGGCGCCGGCGGTCGCGGCGACCACGGCCTCGGTGGCTTTCCAGTCGCGGCGCAGCTCGTCGTTGCTGGCGAAGCCCGGAACGGACAGGGTGATCAACTCGGGACGGGCTGCACGCAGTTTGCCGAAGTCGATGCCCAGTTCCTGCATCACGCCGGGGCGGAAGCTCTCGATGACGATGTCGGCCTTGTCGATCAGGGCCATGGCCTGGTCGAGCCCGGCCGCGGACTTGAGGTCCAGGCGCAGGCAGCTCTTGTTGCGGTTGAGCACGGCATTGGCCGGGTGGTCCCACTGCGGGCCCTGCGGCGGATCGATATGCACCACGGTGGCGCCCAGGTCGGCCAGGGTCATGGCCACGGCGGGGCCGGCGATCTGCTGGCCGAAGTCGACGACGCGGACACCGGTTAAAGGCAATTGATTGTTGTTGTTCATGTCAATTTATCCCTCGAGGAGCGATCCAGCCTGCTGGTGCAAAACAGCCAAGTTGGGGGTGTTGTTTAAATAAGGTCGCGAGTGATGACCAAGTCCCGAGCGTCCGATATCGAAGTGCGAAAAGCTGAACGGAGAAGTTGATGGCCGGCGTCTTCAGTGATGGCGCCTGGCCGGTTCCGCCGTTCATTCGTTTCAGTCGGCCGGATCCAGTCGTTCCCTGTATCCCTCGCACCGCTGGAGGCAGTGGGTGCGGTCGGCAGGTACTTGGTCTGCTTCGGTGAGGCGGATATTAGGAATGAAGATTTGGCGGAACCAGCAATAAAAAATGGACCTTAGGCGGGGTTTTTCTTATGGGTGCATAAGCGCGTGACCTGGCGGTCACTCGAGCGGCCGGCGCGCCGTCAATGCGACCTATGTCGGCAGTCGGCGGCGCAGCCCATGAGGTAGTTTGATTAATAGATCCATAAAAAAAATCGTGGCATAGGCCGCTATTTTTTTGCTTTTCATGCTTTTTGCGCTTCATAACAATAGGTTTCGTATCGATATCGCGGTTCGGCGCCGCAGCAGGGCGCTACCGCGGATCGCGAAGGACAGGTTCCCGCCCGGCTGTTTGCGGTCAACTGGATGACGGGCAGGGGGGCGGACAGCAACGTCCATCGGCGATGGTCCGGCCGCCCAGGCTGCGCCCGCTGGTGACGACTGGAGGCTCGATGCGGGGAAGTTGCCGCTGATGAACAAGGCAGCCGAGGCTGCCAGGGTTTGACGCTGTATCGGCCTTCTCGGCGAGCAGCACCGAATTTTAATAACGCTGCGAACCGACATTCGCGGCATCTCTTTTAGCCAATAGCAGCGCCCGACAATGCCCTCGTCGCATTGCCGCGCCCGCCACTCGGAAATAGCGGAGTCGCCATGTCTACCCAAGTGATACTTCCTCGCATCATGCAGATCGGCGAAAACGCCAGTCAGGACATTCCAGTCGTGATGGCCAACCTGGGCTGCAAGCGGCCGCTGATCATCACCGACAAGATGATGGTCAAGCTGGGCTACGCCGCCGCCATCCAGGAGCGCCTGGCCGTTCACGACATCACTGCCGAAGTGTTCGACGAAACGGTGCCGGAGCCGACCGTGGCCTCGATCCAGGCCGGCGTGGAGAAGGCCCGCAACGGCGACTACGACTGCATCATCGCCCTCGGCGGCGGCAGCCCGATCGACAGCGCCAAGGCCATCGCCATTCTCGCCAAGCATGGCGGCGAGATGCGCGACTACAAATTCCCGCGCATCGTCGTCGAGGCGGGCCTGCCGATCATCGCCGTGCCGACCACCGCCGGCACCGGTTCGGAAGTCACCCGGGTGACCATCATTTCCGATGAGAAGACCGACGAGAAAATGCTCTGCGTGGGCATCGGCTTCATGCCGGTGGCGGCGCTGATCGACTTCAGCCTGACCCTCAGCCTGCCGTCGCGCATCACCGCCGACACCGGCATCGATGCCCTGACCCACGCCATGGAGGCCTATGTCAGCAAGAAGGCCAGCCTGTACAGCGACAGCCAGGCCCTGGAGGCCATGCGCCTGATCGCGCCGAACCTGCGCCGCGCCTACCACGACGGCTCCGACAAGGCCGCCCGCGAGGCGATGATGCTCGGCTCGACCCTGGCCGGTGTGGCCTTCTCCAACGCTTCGGTAGCCCTGGTGCACGGCATGAGCCGGCCGATCGGCGCGCACTTCCATGTGCCCCATGGCCTGTCCAACGCCATGTTGCTGCCCACCGTCACCGAGTTCTCCATTCCGGCCGCGGCCGAGCGCTATGCCGACTGCGCCCGCGCCATGGGCGTGGCCAGCGCCCAGGACAGCACCGAGGTGGCCAACGACAAGCTGCTCGCCGAACTGCGCGCCCTCAACGACGAGCTGCGTGTGCCGACCCCGGAGCAGTTCGGCATCGACCGCCAGCAGTACTTCGATCAGCTGCAGGTGATGGCCGAGCAGGCCCTGGCCTCCGGATCGCCGAACAACAACCCGCGCGTACCGAGCGCCGAAGAGATCATCGAACTCTACAAGAAGCTCTGGTAAGCCCCTTTCAATCAGTCACTGGCGGCGGCGCCCCAGCCGCCTGCAACCCTTATCGAGGAACAGCTGCGATGAATACAGTAGGACACCTGATCAACGGCCAGGTCATCAACGACGCCGCGCGCCTGCAGGACGTGTACAACCCCTCCACCGGCGAGGTCAGCAAGCAGGTTGCCCTGGCGTCCAAGGCCACCGTCGAGCAGGCCATCGCCGCCGCCGAAGCGGCCTTCCCCGAGTGGCGCAACACCCCGCCGATCAAGCGCGCGCGGGTGATGTTCCGCTTCAAGGAGCTGCTCGAGCAGAATGCCGAGCGCATCGCCCAGATGATCGGCGAGGAGCACGGCAAGATTTCCCACGACGCCCTCGGCGAGCTGCAGCGCGGCATCGAGAACGTCGAATATGCCTGCGGCGCCCCCGAGCTGCTCAAGGGTGAGCACAGCAAGAACGTCGGCCCGAACATCGACTCCTGGAGCGAGTTCCAGCCCCTGGGCGTGGTGGCCGGCATCACCCCGTTCAACTTCCCGGCGATGGTGCCGCTGTGGATGTTCCCCATGGCCATCGTCTGCGGCAACTGCTTCATCCTCAAGCCGTCCGAGCGCGACCCCAGCTCCACCCTGTTCATCGCCCAGCTGCTGCAGGAAGCCGGTCTGCCGGACGGCGTGATGAACGTGGTCAACGGTGACAAGGAAGCGGTCGACGTGCTGCTCAGCGACGCGCGCATCCAGGCCGTCAGCTTCGTCGGCTCGACGCCGATCGCCGAGTACATCTACAAGACCGCCAATGCCAACGGCAAGCGCTGCCAGGCCCTGGGCGGGGCGAAGAACCACGCCATCGTGATGCCCGATGCCGACATGGACAACGCGGTCAACCAGCTGCTGGGCGCCGCCTTCGGCTCCTCCGGCGAGCGCTGCATGGCGCTGTCCGTGGCCGTCGCCGTGGGTGACGCGGCCGCCGATGCACTGATCGAGAAGATGCAGGCTGCCATGCAGTCGCTGAAGGTCGGCGCGTACTCGGACAAGAGCAACGATTTCGGTCCGGTGATCACCAGGGCCCATCAGCAGAAGGTGGTCGGCTACATCGACAGCGCCGAGGAGCAGGGCGCCAGGATCGTGGTCGACGGCCGCAATCCGCAAGTGGTCGGGCACGAGAACGGCTTCTTCGTCGGCGGCACCCTGATCGACAACGTCAACCCGGAGATGCTCAGCTACAAGGAAGAAATCTTCGGCCCGGTGCTGCAGGTGGTGCGGGTGAACAGCATGCAGGAGGCGATGGACCTGATCGACGCCCACGAATACGGCAACGGCACCTGCATCTTCACCCGCGACGGCGAGGCGGCGCGCTACTTCTCCGACAACATCAAGGTCGGCATGGTCGGCATCAACGTGCCGCTGCCGGTGCCGGTGGCCTACCACAGCTTCGGCGGCTGGAAGCGCTCGCTGTTCGGTGACCTGCATGCCTACGGCCCGGATGCCGTGCGCTTCTACACCAAGCGCAAGACCATCACCCAGCGCTGGCCGTCGGCCGGCGTGCGTGAAGGCGTCTCCTTCTCCATGCCGACCATGAAGTAAGCGTCGGCAGGCTGCGGGCAGCCTGCACCTGCTGCGGGCCGGAGGCCACGCCCACGCAAGGGGGCGTGGCCTTTTCCGTTCTGCTCAGCGCTCGCCCGTCCTACAACGGAGACAGCACGTGACCACCACAACGCGAGAAAAAGGCTCCTCGATCAGCCGGGTGCTGGAGATCATCGAGGCGGTGTCCAAGGCGGAGCGGCCCCTGTCGCCGGCCGACCTCGCCTATCAGCTGGACATCCCCAAGCCGAGCATCCACCGCCTGCTCAGCCAGCTCGAAGGCGACGGCTACCTGCAGATCAACATGCGCGGCCTCATCGTGCCCGGCGACCGCATGCACGACATCGCCCTCGGCGTGCTCTACAGCGGGCGCTTCAAGGCGCCGCGCCAGGCCATTCTGAAGCGCCTCACGGCGCAGATCGGCGAGACCTGCGGCATTGCCATCCCCAACGGCACCGAGATGATCTACTACGACCGGGTACAGACCGATCGGCCCCTGCAGGTGCACCTGCCGGTCGGCAGCCATACGCCGATCTGGTGCACCGCCAGCGGCAAGCTCTACCTCAGCTCGCTGCCCAGGGACCGGCGCCAGCGCATCCTCAACAACCTGCCGTTGCAGCGCTTCGCGCGCAACACCCTGACCAGCGCGGCCGAGCTGGAGGCGGCGCTGCAGAGGACCCGCGAAGACGAGCTGGGCATCGACAACGAAGAGTTCGTCGACGGCCTGGTGGCCTGCGCGGTGCCGATCCGCGCCGGCGATGGTCGCTTGTTCGCCTGTCTGTTCACCCATGCGCCGCTCATAGGCAAGAGCCTCGATGAGCTGCTGGCATATACTCCCCTCTTGCGTGAGGCGGCCGGGGAGTTGGGTCAGCTGATCACCGACACGGAGGTCGTCAGGGACTGATAGCGAGCGTTAGCGATGAAGAAACGGCTTCCCCCACTGAACTGGTTGCGCTCGTTCGAGGCGTCGGCCCGCCACCTGAACTTCACCCAGGCGGCTACCGAGCTGAACCTGACCCAGGCGGCGATCAGTCAGCAGGTCAAGGGGCTGGAGTCGCAGCTCGGCGTCAGCCTGTTCAAACGCCTGCCGCGCGGGCTGGAGCTGACCGAGGCGGGTCAGGCCTACATGCCGGTGGTGCACGAGGCCGTCGAGCGCCTGGCCGCGGCCACCGACGAGCTCTTCGGTCAGGGCCGCAAGCGTCTGCTGACCGTCAGGGCCAACCTGGTGTTCTTCACCACCTGGCTGGCCCCGCGACTGGAGCGCTTCCGCGCCCGCCATCCGGAAGTCGGCCTGCGTTTCACCAGCAATATCTGGCTGGATGAGCGAGAGAAGGAGGCCGACATGGAAATCCGCTACGGCCAGGGCGTGTGGCCGGGCTACAAGTCCAGTCGCCTGACGTGGGACGACCTGTTCCCGGTGTGCGCGCCGCTGCTCAACACCGGCGAGCCGCCACCGGCCTCGCCCGATGCGCTGGGAGGGCACACCCTGCTGCACGTGATCGGCTACGAGGAGGGCTGGGGGCACTGGCTCAATCAGACCGGGTTCCACAAGGTCGATCCCTCCCAGGGCTTGCAATTCGACACCCTGATCACCGCCTTGGAGATGGCCGCGCTCGGTCACGGCCTGGCGCTCGGGCGCACCTCGCTGGTCGCCGGCATGATTGCCAGTGGACGCCTGGTGGCGCCTTTCGAGCAGCGGATCGCCACCAACGAAGCGTTCTACCTGGCCTGCCCGGCCCATCAGTACATGTCGCCCCAGGCCGAGGTGTTCTGGTCCTGGCTGGTCGAGGAAGCAGAATTGGCGCGTGACGAGGCGCAGTTGCAGCCAGAGATCTAGGTCCAGGGCTTAGCGCAGCTGCGCCTCGGCCAGGGTGCGGCTGTGGGGGATGCGCCCGGGAACCCAGTGCTGACTGGCCCAGGCCAGCAGCTGCTCGGGGCGCGCGCCCTCGAGTTCCGCCGGCACGGCCTGGCCCAGGGCATGCAGGGCGCGCACCAGCAGCGGCGCGGCCCGGTCGGCGGGCAGGGGCGGGGAGCGGTAGGACTTGCCCAGCTTGTGGCCGTCCGGCTGGATGATCAGCGGTACGTGCAGGTAGCGTGGCTGGGCCGCGCCGAGCAGCTCCTGCAGGTACAGCTGGCGCGGGGTGGAGTCCAGCAGGTCGGCGCCACGCACCACGTCGGTGACGCCTTGCCAGGCATCGTCGAGCACCACCGCCAACTGGTAGGCGTACAGCCCGTCGCGGCGGCGAATGACGAAGTCCCCCACCTCATGGCCCAGGTGCTGGTGATACGCGCCCTGCACGCGGTCGGTGAAACCGTAGCTCAGCTGCGGCACCCGCAGGCGGATCGCCGCGTCCTGCGGCGCATGGCCGGCGTCGCGGCAGAAGCCCGGATAGACCCCCTGATAGCCCTCCAGTTGCTTGCGTGAACAGGTGCAGGCATAGGCCAGGCCGGACGCGAGCAGGCGCTGGATCAGCGCCTCGTACTCGGCATGCCGCGCGCTCTGTCGCACCAGTTCGCCGTCCCAGTGCAAGCCGTAGCTTTCCAGGGTTCGCAGGATCGCATCCTGGGCGCCGGGCACTTCGCGGGGCGGGTCCAGGTCTTCCATGCGCAGCAGCCAGTGGCCATCGACGGCGCGGGCATCCAGGTAGGAGGCCAGGGCGGCGACCAGGGAGCCGAAGTGCAGGTAGCCACTGGGCGTGGGGGCGAAACGACCGATGTAGCGGGGAGCGTTCATGCGCGCGGGCTGAAAGGCTGGAGGGCGGCGTAGCGGGCGGCTGAGGGGCGGAAACAACACGGGGCGCCTGAGCGCCCCGTGATCGGATCAGGAACCGATCTGTTTTTCCTTGATTTCCGCCAGGGTCTTGCAGTCGATGCACAGGGTGGCGGTGGGGCGCGCCTCGAGGCGACGGATGCCGATCTCGACGCCGCAGGAGTCGCACCAGCCGTACTCGTTCTCCTCGATCAGCTCGAGGGTCTCGTCGATCTTCTTGATCAGCTTGCGCTCACGGTCGCGGGCACGCAGTTCCAGGCTGAACTCTTCTTCCTGGCTGGCGCGATCGGCCGGATCGGGGAAGTTGGCCGCTTCGTCCTGCATGTGATGCACGGTACGGTCGACTTCCTGCATCAGTTCCAGCTTCCACTTGTTGAGGATGCCGGTAAAGTGGGCGCGCATCGGCTCACTCATGTACTCCTCACCCTTGCTCTCTTGGTAGGGTTCGAAGCCACGAATCAGTTGGCTGCTCTTTGCTTTTGCTTTGGTGGGCATGGATGACCGCCTCTCACTCTCTCTAATCCACTGCGCAGGAGTGGTGTCCCTTTGCCGATTTTAAACCGGCCCTGCGGCTGCAAGCGGGCGAACTTACCAGATCGTTTGAAGCCGCGCCACTCCCGGTTGTCGAGGTTGCTGCCGTTTCGCCTGGCCCTTGGTTAGAATCCGCCTTCCAACCTCTTTCAAGGCAGGTCCATGGCCCAGTCCTACAGTGCGCGTAGCCGCGCCATCGAACCCTTCCACGTCATGGCCTTGCTCGCCCGCGCCAACCAGTTGCAGGCCGCTGGCCACGACGTGATCCATCTGGAGATCGGCGAGCCGGATTTCACCACCGCCGAACCCATCGTCGCCGCCGGCCAGGCCGCGCTGGCGGCCGGGCATACCCGTTACACCGCGGCGCGGGGCATACCCGCCTTGCGCGAAGCGATTGCCGGCTTCTACGCGCAACGCTATCGGTTGAGCATAGACCCTGAGCGGATTTTGATTACCCCCGGTGGTTCCGGGGCCCTGCTGCTGGCCAGCAGCCTGCTGGTCGATCCGGGCAAGCACTGGCTGCTGGCCGACCCGGGCTACCCGTGCAACCGTCACTTCCTGCGCCTGATCGAAGGCGCCGCGCAGCTGGTGCCGGTGGGCCCCGAGGTGCGCTACCAGCTGACCCCCGAGCTGGTGGCCGGGCATTGGGATGGCGACAGCGTCGGCGCTCTGGTCGCCTCGCCCGCCAACCCGACCGGCACCCTGTTGCAGCGAGACGAGCTGGCCGCGCTGTCCCAGGCGCTCAGGGAGCGCGGTGGCCACCTGGTGGTCGATGAGATCTACCACGGCCTGACCTACGGGATGGATGCGCCCAGCGTGCTGGAAGTGGATGACGAGGCCTTCGTTCTCAACAGTTTTTCCAAGTACTTCGGCATGACCGGCTGGCGCCTGGGCTGGCTGGTGGCGCCGCCGGCGGCGGTGCCCGAGCTGGAGAAGCTGGCGCAGAACCTCTATATCAGTGCCCCGAGCATGGCCCAGCACGCCGCCCTGGCCTGCTTCGAGGCGCAGACCCTGGCGATCTGCGAGCAGCGCCGGCACGCGTTCCAGCGGCGCCGCGACTTCCTCCTGCCGGCCCTGCGCGAGCTGGGTTTCCGGATCGCCGTGGAGCCGGAGGGCGCCTTCTATCTATATGCCGACATCAGCGCCTTCGGCGGCGACGCCTTCGCCTTCTGCCAGCATTTCCTGGAAACCGAGCACGTGGCCTTCACCCCAGGACTGGACTTCGGCCGGCATCTGGCCAGCCAGCACGTGCGCTTCGCCTACACCCAGGACCTGCCGCGCCTGCAGCAGGCGGTCGAGCGCATCGCCCGTGGGCTGAAGAGCTGGCGGTCCGATGCGCTTTGATCCGCCGCTGCAGCCGGGTCGATTGCTGCGCCGCTACAAGCGCTTTCTCGCCGACATCGAGACGGCGACTGGCGAGCCGCTGACCATTCACTGTCCCAACACCGGTTCGATGCTCAATTGCATGAGCGAGGGCGCGCGGGTCTGGTTCAGCCGCTCGGACGACCCCAAGCGCAAGCTGCCGGGGACCTGGGAACTCGGCGAGACCCCCCATGGGCGTCTGGCCGTGATCAATACCGCGCGGGCCAACGGCCTGGTGGAGGAAGCGCTGCAGGCCGGTCTGATCGGCGAGCTGGCCGGCTTCACCGGGCTGAAGCGCGAGGTGCCCTATGGCCAGGAGCGCAGCCGTATCGACTTTCGCCTGGACTACCCGGACGGCCCGGCCTTCGTCGAGGTGAAGAGCGTGACCCTGGGCTTCGCCGGCTCCGCGGTGGCGGCCTTCCCGGATGCGCGCACCGAGCGCGGCGCCAAGCACCTGCGCGAGCTGGCGGCGCTGGCCCGCGCCGGCGTGCGCGCCGTGCAGCTGTATTGCGTCAACCTGAGCGGGATCGACGCGGTGCGCCCTGCCGAGGAGATCGACCCGGCCTACGCCACCGCCCTGCGCGAGGCGATCGGCGCCGGTGTCGAGGTGCTGGCCTATGGGGCGGACATCAGTCCGAGCGAGGTGCGCCTGGTGCGCCGGCTCGAGGTGCGGCTTTAGGGGGGAGGGTGCGCCATGGGCACCGATGGATACACGCCATGGTCCCGAACGCTGGTGCGCGCGGCGCACCCTACGCTGCATGGGCATCGTGGCGGATGGATCGTGGGCTACGACTGGACCCAGATGCCCTCGGCGTCTTCCACGCAGCTCAGCGCCTCGAGCGCCTGCCCGGCGCAGGGGCCGGCCACACACTCGCCCGAGTCGATGAGAAACAGCGCGCCATGGGTGGCGCACTGGATCAGGCTGGCGCTGGCATCGAGGAACTGGTCCGGCAGCCATTCCAGGGGGATGCCGCGATGGGGGCAGCGGTTGTGGTAGGCGTACACCTGGCCGTCCTTGCGCACGGCCAGCAGCTTGCGTCCTTCAATTTCAAAGCCCCGGCTCTGGCCCTCGGCCAGCTCTTGCGGGGCGCATAAACGCTTCATCGGTGTCTCCACGGCAGGCCGGCATTATGCCGCCTCGCGCCGGATTGCCAAGGGAGTGGCGGTCCGCTGGTCTGAAACCATCGCGCGCTCAGTGGGGCCTGCGCCATCGCCGGGCTGGCGGCCAGCCCCTCGGCCTTTTATCCTGCCTGCCAACTTCCGGCCGCCAGGTCCCGCCTACCTCATGCATCCCGCCATCCAACCGCGCACACTGTTTGTCGCGCTGGGCCTGCTCTTGCTGCTGGCGCTGTGGCTGTCGCTCGCCCTGGGGCCGGTCAGCCTGCCCCTGGCCGATACCCTGCAGGCGGCGCTGCGCCTGCTCGGCCTGCCCCTGGGCGGCGATGAGCTGCTGCAGGCCGAGCTGATCCTCGGGCAGATACGCCTGCCGCGCTCGCTGCTGGGCCTGACGGTCGGCGCCGTGCTGGCGCTGTGCGGGGTGGCGATGCAGGGCCTGTTCCGCAACCCCCTGGCCGACCCAGGCCTGGTCGGCGTGTCCAGTGGTGCGGCCCTGGGCGCGGCCGTGGCGATCGTTGGCGGCGCGGCGCTCGGCGGCCTGCCCGAGGTCCTGACGCCTTATCTGTTGTCGCTGTTCGCCTTCGCCGGCGGCCTGGCGGTGACCGCGCTGGTCTATCGCCTGGGGCGGCGCGATGGCCAGACCAGCGTGGCGACCATGCTCCTGGCCGGTATCGCCCTGACCGCCCTGGCCGGCGCGGCGATCGGCCTGTTCACTTACCTGGCTGACGATGCGACCCTGCGCAGCCTGACCTTCTGGAACCTCGGCAGTCTCAACGGCGCCAGCTACGCGCGCCTCTGGCCCTTGCTGCTGGTGACCTGCGGCGTGGCGCTGTGGCTGCCGCGCCGGGCGCGGGCGCTGAACGCCCTGTTGCTCGGCGAGTCGGAGGCGCGCCACCTGGGTTTCGCCGTGGAGCGGCTCAAGCGCGAACTGGTGCTGTGCACCGCCCTGGGGGTCGGCGCGGCGGTGGCGGCGGCGGGGATGATCGGCTTTATCGGCCTGGTGGTGCCGCACCTGATGCGCCTGCTGGTGGGCCCGGATCACCGCCTGTTGTTGCCGGCCGCGGCGCTGGCCGGGGCCAGCCTGCTGCTGCTGGCCGACCTGGTCGCCCGCATGCTGCTGGCGCCGGCGGAGCTGCCGATCGGCATCGTCACCGCCCTGATCGGCGCGCCGTTCTTCCTCTACCTGCTGCTGCGGGGGCGCGCCTGATGCTACGCGCGCAGAACCTGGCGGTCAGGCGCGGCAGCCGCACCGTGCTGCAGGGCATCGACCTCGAACTGCGGCCCGGCGAGGTGCTCGGCGTGCTGGGGCCCAATGGCGCCGGCAAGAGCACCCTGCTCGGCGCGCTCTGCGGCGAGCTGCCGGCGGACAATGGCAGGGTCTGGCTGGATCGGCGCGGCCTGGATGACTGGCCGGGCGACGAGCGGGCGCGGCGCCTGGCGGTGTTGCCGCAGAGTTCGACGCTGAACTTCGCCTTTCGCGTCGAGGAGGTGGTGGCCATGGGGCGCCTGCCACACGCCAGCGGCCGGCTGCGCGATGCCCAGGTGGTCGCCGAGGCCCTGCGGGCCGCGGATGCCGAGCACCTGGTCGGCCGCAGCTACCTGGCCCTGTCCGGCGGCGAACGCCAGCGCGTGCACCTGGCCCGGGTGCTGGCCCAGCTCTGGCCGGGCGGGGCAGGGCAGAGCCTGCTGCTCGACGAGCCGACCTCAATGCTCGACCCCCTGCACCAGCACACCACGCTGCAGGCCACGCGGCGTTTCGCCGAGCAGGGCGGCGCGGTGCTGGTGATTCTCCACGACCTCAACCTGGCGGCGCGCTACTGCGACCGCCTGCTGCTGCTGGCCGGCGGCCGCGCCCATGTTCAGGGCACGCCCGAGCAGGTGCTGCGTGCCGAGCCGCTGCAGGCCGTGTTCGGCCTGGAAGTGCTGGTGCAGCGCCACCCCGAGCGTGGCCACCCGCTGATAGTCGCCCGCTGAGGAGTTGCCTGTGCGTACGCTTTGGATGGCCCTTTTGTTGCTGCTCGCCGGCTGTCAGGCCGCCTTGCCGCCGTTACCGGACTGGCAGAGCCCGGAAGGGCGCCAGCATGCGCAGTTGGGGCAGATCATCGAGCTGTCCAGCGGCCGGCACCTGAGCCCGGCGCAGCTGGTCGAGCGCCTGGCCGGCTCGCCCCGGGTGCTGGTCGGCGAACAGCACGACAACCCGGATCACCATGCCCTGCAGCTGTGGCTGCTGCAGGCCCTGGCGGCGCGGCGCGCGCAGGGCAGCCTGTTGCTGGAGATGCTCGGCCCGGATCAGCAGGACAAGGTCGAAGCGACCCGCCAGCGCCTCGCCGACGGCCAGGCGCCGGCCGACCTGCCAGCGGCCCTGGCCTGGCAGCCCGGCTGGGACTGGGCGCTGTACGGGCCGGTCGTGCGCCACGCCCTGGCCCAGCCCTATCCGACGTTGCCGGCCAACCTGAGGCGCGACGAGGTCATGTCGATCTATCGCCAGCCGCCGCCGCTCGCCGGGGCGCAGTCGAACGCGCCGCCGGTACGCCAGGCGCTGCTGCAGCAGATCCGCCTGGCCCATTGCGACAAGCTGCCGGACAGCCAGCTGCCGGCCATGCTCGCCGTGCAGCAGCAGCGCGACCGGCGCATGGCCGAGGCGCTGTTGGCTGCGCCGCCGCCGAGCCTGCTGCTGGCCGGCGCCTATCACGTGCGCCGCGACCTGGGCGTGCCCCTGCACCTGGCCGACCTGGGACACCCTCAGGGCACCCAGGTGCTGATGCTGGCCGAGGTCGGCAGCCGGGTCGGCGCGGGACAGGCCGATTACCTCTGGTACACCCCGGCGCTGGCCGAACAGGATCACTGCGCAGGCATCCGCTAGGCGGCGGATCGGCAATATTCGTCCACACTGGTCAGAGGAGGTGTGGACCATGGCCGATCCAGGCAAGCAGAGCCAGCGGTTGGTGGCGCTATTCGCGCTGGGCTGGCTGCTGTTCAGCTACCCGTTGCTGTCGCTGTTCGATGTCGACGGCAGGCTGTGGGGGATCCCGCTGCTCTACGCCTACCTGTTCCTGGCCTGGGCCGCGCTGATCGGGCTGATGATGCTGGTCATCGAGCGCTCGGACTGAGCGGGAGGCACGGCCAATGCTGCATGGCGGCGTGATCCTGCTGGCATCCTGCGCCTACCTGGGCCTGCTCTTCGCCATCGCCTACTGGGGCGACCGGCGGGCCGAGGCCGGCCGCTCGCTGATCGCCAACCCCTACATCTACGCCCTGTCGATGGCGGTCTACGCCACCTCCTGGACCTTCTACGGCAGCGTCGGCCGCGCCGCGGCCAGTGGCGTCGGCTTCCTGCCCATCTACCTCGGGCCGACCCTGATGGCGGCGCTGTTCTGGCTGGTGCTACGCAAGATGATCCGCATCAGCAAGGCCAATCGCATCACCTCGATCGCCGACTTCATCGCCGCCCGCTACGGCAAGAGCGGCCTGCTCGGCGGCCTGGTGACGCTGATCGCGGTGGTCGGGGTGATTCCCTATATCGCCCTGCAGCTGAAGGCGGTGTCGACCAGTTTCCTCATCCTCGTGCAATACCCGCAAATCACCATGCCCACCCAACTGGCCGATGCCGGGCCGCTGCAGGACACGGCGCTGTACGCGGCGCTGCTGCTGGCGGCCTTCACCATCGTCTTCGGCACCCGTCACCTGGATGCCACCGAGCGCCACGAGGGCATGGTGGCGGCGATCGCCTTCGAGTCGCTGGTCAAGCTGCTGGCCTTTCTCGCGGTGGGGGCCTTCGTCACCTTTGGCCTCTACCACGGCTTCGCCGACCTGTTCGAGCAGGCCCAGCGACTGCCCGAGGTGGGCCGCCTGCTGACCCTTGGCGGTGCGGCCGGCACCTACGGCTCCTGGGTCTCGCTGATTCTGCTGTCGATGCTGTCGATCCTGTTTCTGCCGCGGCAGTTCCAGATCGGCGTGGTGGAGAACGTCAACGAACAGCATCTGGCCAAGGCGATCTGGCTGTTTCCCCTGTACCTGCTGGCGATCAATGTGTTCGTCCTGCCGATTGCCTTCGCCGGCCTGATGCACTTCGCCCCGGGCCAGGTCGACGCCGATACCTTCGTCCTCACCCTGCCGATGGCCCAGGGCCAGGAAGCCCTGGCCCTGCTGGTGTTCATCGGCGGCCTGTCGGCGGCCACCGGGATGGTCATAGTCGAGAGCATCGCCCTGTCCACAATGATCTGTAACGACCTGGTGATGCCACTGCTGCTGCGCTGGCGCGCGCTGGGCCTGGCCCGACGCCGCGACCTTTCCGGGTTGTTGCTGGGCATCCGCCGCGCGGCCATCCTTCTGCTCTTGCTGCTCGGTTACGTCTATTACCGCGCCGCTGGCGAAGCCTACGCCCTGGTGTCGATCGGCCTGGTGTCCTTCGCCGCGGTGGCCCAGTTCGCGCCGGCGATGCTCGGCGGCATGTACTGGAAACAGGGCAGCCGCGCCGGGGCCCTGAGTGGTCTGCTGCTGGGTTTCTCGCTGTGGCTCTACACCCTAGCGCTGCCGGCATTTGCCAAGTCCGGCTGGCTGCCGCTGTCGTTCATCGAGCAGGGGCCGCTGGCCATCGCCTGGCTCAAGCCCCTGGCGCTGTTCGGCCTGAGCGGCCTGGACGAGCTCAGCCACGCGCTGTTCTGGAGCCTGACGGCCAACCTCGGCGCCTACGTCGGCGTGTCGCTGCTCGGCCGCCAGAGCGCCCGCGAGCAGGCCCAGGCACTGCTGTTCGTCGAAGCCTTCAAGGTCGCCGGGCGTGGTTCCAGCCTGTGGCGTGGCCAGGCCTCGGTGGCGGAGATCAGCGCCCTGGTCGGCCGTTTTCTCGGCCCCCGGCGCGCCGCGGCCGCCTTCGCCGAGCATGCGCAGCGGCGTGGCCTGCCGTCCAGCGCCGCGCTCGAGGCGGATGCCGAGCTGGTGCACTTCGCCGAACAACAGCTGGCCGGCGCCATCGGCGCCGCCTCGGCGCGGGTGATGCTGGCCTCGGTGGTGGAGGAGGAGCCGCTGGGCATGGACGAGGTGCTCGGCATACTCGACGAGGCTTCCCAGGTGCTCGCCTACAGCCGGCGCCTGGAGCAGCAGTCCCGCGAGCTGGAAACGGCCACCGGCGAGCTGCGCGCGGCCAATGCGCGGCTGCAGGAGCTCGATCGGCTCAAGGACGACTTCATCTCCACGGTGACCCACGAATTGCGCACGCCGCTGACCTCGATTCGCGCCTTCTCCGAGATCCTCAATGACAACCCGGAGCTGGACGCGGCGCAGCGCACGCGCTTCGTCGCCATCATCGTCAAGGAAAGCGAGCGCCTGACGCGTTTGATCAACCAGGTGCTCGACCTGGCCAAGCTGGAGTCGGGGCAGGCCGAGTGGCGCGCGAGTGCGGTCGACCTCAAGGCGGTGATCGAAGATGCCGTGGCCACCACCAGTCAGCTGCTCGGCGACCAGCGCATCGATCTGGAACTCGATCTGCCGGCGCAGGTGACGCCGGTGGCGGCCGATCGCGACCGCCTGCTGCAGGTGCTGCTCAACCTGATATCCAACGCGGCGAAGTTCTGTGCCCGCGAGCATGGGCGTATCGCGATCGCCCTGCACGAACTGCCCGAGGCGCTGCGGGTGGAGGTGCGCGACAACGGTGCCGGCATCGCCGCCGCCGATCAGGAGGCGATCTTCGAGAAGTTCCGCCAGGCCGGTGACCCCCTTACCGAGAAGCCCCAGGGCACCGGCCTGGGCCTGCCGATCAGTCGGCAGATCATCGAGCACTTCGGCGGCCGCCTGTGGGTAGACAGCGTGCACGGGCAGGGCGCCTGCTTTTCCTTTACGCTTCCCTTGGGGGGCGACGTGGGTGCGTCGCCTCCCGAGCACAACACGCAGGAGCAACCATGAGCCGTACCGTGTTGATCGCCGACGACGAGCCGAACATCGTCATCTCCCTGGAGTTTCTCCTGCAGCAGGAGGGCTACCGGGTTGAGGTGGCCCACGACGGTCAGGAGGCCTGGGACGCCATCCAGCGTCAGCCCCCGGACCTGGTGCTGCTCGACGTGATGCTGCCACGTCTGAGCGGTTTCGACCTGTGCCAGAAGATCCGCGAAAACCCCGCCTGGCAGCGCCTGCGTATCGTCATGCTGACCGCCAAGGGCCGCGAGGTGGAGATCAGCAAGGGTCTGGCGCTGGGCGCCGATGCCTACATCACCAAGCCGTTCGCCACCCAAGCGCTGCTGGCCCAGGTGCGCGCGTTACTCGAAGAGGGCTAAGTCATGCGGCCCCGGTTCAGGTACGCCGCCTGGCTGGGCGGGCTGGTGCTGCTGTTCGCGACCTTGCTCGGCCTGGCCGGGGCGGCGCTGTGGACGGACCTGAGCGCGGCCGAGCGCGCGGCCCTGCTGGCGTTGTCCGACGGCCGCGGGGCATTGCTGGTGGTGCTGGGGGGGCTGTTGCTGGTGCCGTTCGCCGTGATTTTGCGGGTTGCCCTGGCGGCCTACCCGGAGGCGGCGGCGCGCCTGGCCGAGGAAGTCGACATCATCCGCCGGGTCAACGGCGCACATCGCCTCACGCCAGGCGGCGCTCGGCCGGTGCGCCGCCTGGCGCGCGCGTTGAATGCCTTCGCCGAGGCCCATGGCGCCCTGCAGCAGGAGGTCAAGCAGCGCATCGGCGAGGCCAACGCCCGCCTCGAGGAGGAAAAGAACCGCCTGGCGGCCCTGATGTCGGAGCTCGCGCAAAGCGTGCTGGTGTGCAACCGCGAGGGGCGCATCCTGCTGTACAACAGTCGCGCCAGCCTGCTGCTGGAGCCGGGCCCCGGGCAGGCGGCGGGCACGCCGGTGGGCCTGGGCCGCTCGATCTTCGCCATCCTCGATCAGCGGCTGATCGTCCATGCCCTGGATCGCCTGCGGCAGCGCCTGGAGCAGCGCAGCCCGCGGCCGGTGGCCAGCTTCGTCACGGCCCGGGGCGCCCACCTGCTGCGCGCCCAGATGGTGCCGCTGCAGGATGCCCAGGGCGAACTGATCGGCTTCGTCCTGATCCTCGAGGACATCACCCGTTCGGTGGAGCTCAACAGCCGTCGCGACGCACTGTTGCTGCAACTCACCGAAGGCAGCCGCGCGGCCCTAGCCAACATCCGCGCCGCCGCCGAGACCGTACAGCAGTATCCGCAGATGGAGGCCGAGCAGCGTCAGCGCTTCGGCGCGGTGATCCTGGACGAGGCGCAGCGTCTGTCCGGGCAACTGCAGCAGGCACTGGCCCGGCACGCCGACATCCTGCGGCCGCAGTGGCCGCTGGAGGACATGCTGGCAAGCGATCTGCTGCTGGCCCTGCAGCGCAATTTCGATGCGGTACTGGGCGTCACCGCCCACTATGGGGGGGATGATCCGCCACTCTGGCTGAGTCTGGACAGTTATTCCCTGGTGCAGGCCATGACCCAGCTGATGGGGGCCCTGGCCAGTAGCTGTGACGTACGCGAGGTCGAGCTGGAGCTGGCCGGTGAGGGCGGCTTCGCCCGATTGGGGCTGCGCTGGCAAGGACCTGGGCTGGAGCCGGAGCGACTGCACGAGTGGGAAGAGCGTCCGTTCAGCCTGGGCGGGGACGATCCGGGTGCCTCGACCCTGCGCGAGGTGCTGGAACGTCATGCGGGCGAACTCTGGTGCCAGAGCGACCGCAGCGCCGGCACCGCGCGCCTGTGCCTGCAGTTGCCGATCATCGAGCCGCAGCCGCTGGAACCCTCGTCGACGCCGGATCACGGGCGTCCGGTGTATTACGACTTCGACCTGTTCAGCCAGCCGGGGCAGACCCCGGAGCTGGATGAGCGGCCCCTGGGTGAGTTGGCCTATACGGTGTTCGACACCGAGACCACCGGGCTGGCGCCGTCAGAGGGCGACGAGATCATCTCGATCGGTGCGGTGCGCATTGTCAACGGCCACCTGCTCAAGCAGGAGTGTTTCGAGCAGCTGATCGATCCGCGTCGCTCGATTCCCCGTGAGTCGCAGCAGGTGCATGGCTTGACCCCGGAGTTGCTCGCCGGCCAGCCGGCCATCGCCCAGGTGCTGCCGCTGTTCCAGCGCTTCGCCGAAGACACGGTGCTGGTCGCGCACAACGCCGCGTTCGACATGCGCTTCCTGCAGCTCAAGGAAGAACAGACCGGCGTGCGCTTCATCCAGCCGGTGCTCGACACCCTGTTGCTGTCGGCCCTGGTCCATCCCGGGCACGGCGCCGACGAGCATCGTCTCGAGCAGATCGCCGCTCGCCTGGGGGTGCAGGTGGTCGGCCGGCATACCGCCCTGGGCGACGCCATGGTCACCGGCGAGGTGTTTCTCAGGCTGCTGCCCCTGCTCGCCGAGCAGGGCATCCACACCCTTCGGCAGGCCCGCGAGGCCTCGCAGAAGAGCTTCTACGCCAAGCTCCGGTATTGAGCCGGGCTGGCGCGGGCACGGAAAAGCGGGCAAAAAAAGACCCGGCATGCGCCGGGTCAATAACCGTGTTTAGCCTGATGAGGAGATAATCTGAAGAGTCCGACTGCTGGGCCCTTGAGCTTATCGGCTGATCTCGCGATCAGTTGATTGAATAATAGCGATTCTCATTTGCATGTCAACGTTTTTCGCCCAACGCCTCGCGACGCCGTTCGTCGAGTCGGCGACTAGAGTGCCATCGTCGGTAGGCGCAGCTGGGTGATTTCCTTGTTCATCAGGTCGATGCGCCTGGCCATGCTTTCGATCAGGCTGTGGGCGATCCGCGGGTTGCTCTGCATCAGGCTGAGGAACTGGTCCTTGGGGATCACCATCACCGTGCAGGGCTCGGTCGCGACGACCGTGGCACTGCGTTTCTCCCGGGTGAACACGGCCATGGCGCCGAAGATCTCGTCCTTCTGCACGTCACCGACCTTGTGCCCGTCGACGATGGCCTCGGCGTGGCCCTCGATGATGATGAACACGTGCTCGGCCGCGTCGCCCTGGTGGATCAGCTCTTCGCCGGCGGCAAAGTGCTGGAAACCGGTGGAGGTGCGCAATTCCGGCTGCTTGAGCCGCGCCAGCGCGTCGGAGAGCAGGGCGGTATGGCCGATCAGGTACTGGATGAACAGTTCCTGGCGATGCTCGCTGGCGTAGATGTGCTGGAACACGTCGCCGCGGGCATAGGGAATCAGGCTGAGCGGCTCTTCGCTGCGGTAACGACAACTGGGCAGGTCGATACCCTGGCGCAGGCCGACCAGGTCGCCCTCCTGCAGATAGAACAGCGGGCGTTCATCGACCAGGGCGTGCAGCAGGCCGTCGGCTATGATGAAGAGCTGATTGCTCGGCAGCGCCGGCGCCAGGTCTTCGACCTGCTCCAGCTGCAACGGCGCGCCGCAAGGCTCCAGACCGTCCAGCAACTGGGCGGGGATGCTCTGCAGTCGACTGATCAGCTGGTCGGCGTAAGCCGGTTGCTCCCCGAGTAAATACATGAGCGTAATTCCTTGAACTGACTGGACTGGCGAAGCGCACGGACGGCCCTGACACAATAGGTGGCGCCCGGTTCCCGGTAAATCCCCGTCGGTGGAGGATGTGAGCTAGCTCTTGTTGTGCGCCGCGCAGGCGTCGAGCTGGCCGTTCAGTTCTGCCTTGTGGGCGGGCGGCAGTTCGTTCCAGTGAATATTCAGCAGCGCGCCCTCGATCGCGTACAGCAGCACCTTGGAGGCGCGAAACCCGCGCGCCCGGACGGCGCGGTAGGCGCTTACCGCCCCCAGGCGGCGCAGGTCGCTGGCACTGTGGATGCCCGCAGCATGCAGCCACTGGGCCGAAGTCTTGCCAAGATTCTTCAAATGTTGCAGTTCGTCGTTCATCAGGCCTCCTTGCGTCGCGCAGTCGCGAAGCTGAATAACGAATGGAAGTCGATCAGCGTGCTATGCCTGCCAGGAAGTGTAGCGGCCAGCGGACCGGGCGTGGCTGTTTGCTATCGCCCCAGGCCCGTCGCAGTGCCGGTGTCAGTTCGGCAACCGGATCGCGACCGTGCTGCCGCTCCCAGCGTTGGACTGCCGACCAGGTACGCAGGTAGCCGGTCAGCTGATCGAGGTTCCAGACCGCCTCGAGGGCCAGGTCGGGTACCGCGATGCCGGGCAGCGGAAGCGCGATGTCGCGGTAGCCGGCTTCGACGCTGGCGCGCCCGTCCAGCCAGTAGCCCGCCAGGGTATTGCCATAGAAGTTCTCGATCAGCGTGTCGAGTCGGCTGTCGATCCGCGTCAGGCCGTAGCACCAGGCGCAGAACAGGCCGTCGGGTTTGAGCAGGCGCCTGACCTCGGCGAAGAACGCCGGGCTGGCGAACCAGTGCAGGGCCTGGGCGACCACTATCAGGTCGAGGCTGGCTGTGGCCAGGGGCAGTGCGCTGGCGTCGGCGGCGAAGCGCTGGATGCCCTGCCAGTCGCGGCCGGCGTGCAGCTGCTCGAGGCTGGCGTCGCAGGCCAGCACCTGGGCGAAGTGCCGGCGCAGCGGGTGGCTGGCCTGGCCGTTGCCGCAGGCGATGTCGAGGGCGCGCAGGCGCTGCGGGCTGTGCTGGGCCAGCCAGTCGAACAAGGCGTCCGGGTATTGCGGGCGGTAGTTGGCGTAGGCCTCGGCGCCGGCACCGAACAGCGCGCTGATCTCGCTCATGCTAGCGGGTCCGGTAGCGCAGGCGTGTTCCGAAGTTGACGGACATCAGCAGCTCATCGGCGGACAGGTCGGCGGGAAAGTAGGCCCCGGAAATCTGCGCATGGGCCAGGCTCGCCCCTTCCAGGCGCGCCTGGCGCAGGTCCAGGCCGCGCAGGTCGGTGCCGCGGAAATAGGCGTCGCTGAAGTTGATGCCCTGGGCATCCAGGGCGCGTAGATCGAGGCCGCGGAAGTCGCCCCCGCTGAGGTCGACTTCGACGTCCTGGGGGCGCTGGGCATTGAAGCCGGCGATGTTCTCCTCGCGCAGCAGGCGGTAGAGCGGACTATCGAGTTGGCACGGCTGGCTCATGGGGATGCCTTCCTGGGTGGCGTTCCCCGCCAGTATAGAAGCCGCGCCGCGATCTGCCCGCGGCTGTCCTGGTGGCGCTTAGAGCCCCGGCAGGCGCTGACGAATCTGCTTCACCAGGCTGTCCAGGCTGGCGCCTTCGTGGGTGTCGACGCGCTTGCTGTTGGCCTGTTCATCCTCGCTTAGCGGCTCGCGGCTGGCCTGCTGGGCCTGAATCACCTCCAGGGTGGCGTCGGAGGGGTCGATGCCGGCGGCCTGGCGCTGGCTCAGCCAGCTGGCGATCACGTCCTGCGGCGCGTGGCAGTCGAGGATCAGGAAGGGCACGGCGTTGGCCTCGGCGATCTGCCAGGCGGCCTTGCGCTGCGCCTGCTTGAGGTAGGTGGCGTCGATCACCACCGGGAAGCCGGCATGCAGGCCGATTTCGGCCAGCTGGTGCAGGCGCTGGTAGGTGGCGGTGCTGGCGTCCTGACTGTAGATGCCGGCGCTCAGTTGCCCCTGGTCGCCGCTCGGCTGCTCGCCGAACAGACGCTTGCGTTCCACATCCGAGCGCAGGCGCACGGCACCCAGGGCCTCGACCAGGCGCATGGCCACGGAGCTCTTGCCGACCGCGGACACCCCATGGGTGATTGCCAGGAAAGGGGTGGGGATGGCGCTGTAGCTTTCCGCCAGGGTGGCGTAGCGCCGGTACTGGCGCAGGATCACTGCACGCTGCACGGCATCCTGCTCCTGACCTAGGCGGAACAGCGCGACCTTGCCGCGGACCATGGCGCGATAGGCCTTGTAGAAGTTCAGCAGTTCCAGCGCGGCATAGTCGCCGGTGTACTCCAGCCAGGTGCTGACGAAGCGCCGTGACAAGCACTTCAGACCGCGGTCCTCCAGATCCATGGCGAGGAAGGCGGCGTCGGAGATGATGTCGATCAGGCGGAAGGGTTCGTTGAACTCGATGCAGTCGAACAGCACCACCTGGCCATCGAGCAGGGTCACGTTGCCCAGGTGGATATCGCCGTGGCATTCGCGAATGAAGCCCTCGGCCTTGCGCTGGTCGAGCAGCGGCATCAGGCGCGCGTAGCTGCTCTCGGCCCAGGCCTGAAGGGCGTCGAGCTGCTGCAGGTCGGTCGGGTCGGAGAGCAGCGGGCGGATCTGCTCGAAGTTCTGCAGCACCGGCGCCATGACCGCCTGCGCGCTGCCGAGCTCATGCGCCTGAGGCACCTGCGGGGCCTTGAGGTGGAACTCGGCGATCTGCCGGGCCAGTGCCTCGATATGGCTCTCGCTCAGTTCGCCGCGGCCCTGCACCTCGCCGAGCAGCTGGTCCTGGGGGAACTGGCGCATCTTCAGCGCGTATTCGATGACCGGGCCCTCGCCGGACAGCTGCGGGGCCTCTTCGCTGCCGCTGATCGGCAAGACTTCCAGGTACAGGCCCTGGGTCAGGCGCTGGTTGAGGCGCAGTTCTTCGTTGCAGAAGTGCTCGCGCGCCGCCAGTTCGGTGAAGTCGAGGAAGCCGAAATTCACCGGCTTCTTGACCTTGTAGGCGTAGGGGCCGGTCAGCAGGACCCAGGAGATATGCGTCTCGATGACCTGGAACCCGTCTACCGGGTGCGGGTAGAGGGCCGGGTTCTGCAGGGCGGCGATCAGGGCTTGGCTCACGGGCGATCCTTGGCGTTCGGTCTAATTGAGAGGAGGGCATTATGGCCGCTGTGAGCCGCTCTGCAAACCGCCGGGCAGCGCCTGCTCGGGCCCGGCAAAGTGCGTATAATGCCGCGCCATGACTCGTACCCGATCCCCCCGTCCCCGTTCCAAACGCCGCTCGCGCGGCCCGCGCCCCTGGCTTGGCTGGATTTTCAAGCTTGGCTTGGTTGGCTTGGTCATTGTGGCCGGCTTCGCCGTCTACCTCGACGCCGTGGTGCAGGAGAAGTTCTCCGGCAAGCGCTGGACCGTGCCCGCCAAGGTCTACGCCAGGCCGCTCGAGCTGTTCGTCGGGCAGAAACTGACCAAGGATGACTTTCTCAAGGAGCTGGATGCCCTCGGCTATCGCCTTGAGGGCGCGGTCAGCGGTCCGGGCGCCGTGTCGGTGGCCGGCAACAGCATCGAGTTGCACAGCCGCGGCTTCCAGTTCTACGAGAGCGCAGAACCGTCCCAGCGCGTGCGGGTGCGTTTTTCCGGCGACTACGTCGCCGGCCTGACCCAGGCCAACGGCGCCAACCTGGCGGTGGCGCGGCTGGAGCCGATGCTGATCGGTGGCCTCTACCCGGCGCATCAGGAAGACCGCGTGCTGATCAAGCTCGAGCAGGTGCCGCCCTACCTGGTGGAAACCCTGGTGGCGGTAGAGGATCGCGAGTTCTTCAACCACTTCGGCGTCTCGCCCAAGGGCATCGCCCGTGCGGTCTGGATCAACGCCACGGCGGGGCAATTGCGCCAGGGCGGCAGTACCCTGACCCAGCAGCTGGTGAAGAACTTCTACCTGACCAACGAGCGCAGCCTGACCCGCAAGGCCACCGAAGCCATGATGGCGGTGCTGCTGGAGTTGCATTACGACAAAGAGGACATCCTCGAGGCCTACCTCAACGAGGTCTTCCTCGGCCAGGATGGTCAGCGCGCGGTGCACGGCTTCGGCCTGGCCAGCCAGTACTTCTTCAGCCAGCCGCTGAACGAACTGAAGCTCGACCAGGTCGCGTTGCTGGTGGGCATGGTCAAGGGCCCGACCTACTACAACCCGCGGCGCAATCCCGAGCGCGCCCTGGAACGGCGCAATCTGGTCCTCGATGTGCTGGTCGAGCAGGGTGTGGTGAGCGCCGAGGAAGCGGCTGCGGCCAAGGCCAAGCCGCTCGGTGTCACCCAGCGCGGCAGTCTGGCGGACAGCTCCTTCCCGGCGTTCCTCGATCTGGTCAAGCGCCAGCTGCGCGAGGACTACCGGGAGGCCGACCTGACCGAAGAGGGCCTGCGCATCTTCACCAGCTTCGACCCGATTCTTCAGCTCAAGGCCGAGAATGCCCTGGCCGAGTCCTTGAAGCGCCTGTCCGGTCGCAAGGGTGTGGACCAGGTGGAGGCCGGCATGGTGGTCACCAACCCGGAAACCGGCGAGGTGCAGGCCCTGATCGGCAGCCGGCAGCCGCGCTTCGCTGGCTTCAACCGGGCGCTGGATGCGCTGCGGCCGATCGGCTCGCTGATCAAGCCGGCGATCTACCTGACCGCTCTGGAGCGCCCCAGCCAGTTCACCCTGACCAGCCTGCTGGAGGATCAACCCTTCTCCATCAAGGGCCAGGACGGTCAGGTCTGGCGCCCGCAGAACTATGACCGCAAGGCCCACGGTACCATTTACCTGTATCAGGGCCTGGCCAACTCCTACAACCTGTCCACCGCCAAGCTCGGCCTGGAACTGGGCGTGCCGAACGTGCTCAAAACCCTTGAGCGTCTCGGTGTCGAGCGCAAGTGGCCGGCCTACCCCTCGATGCTGCTGGGGGCCGGTGCCTTGACGCCGATGGAGGTAGCGGACATGTACCAGACCTTGGCCAACGGTGGCTTCAATACGCCATTGCGCGGCATTCGCAGCGTGCTGACCGCCGAGGGCGAACCGCTCAAACGCTATCCCTACCAGATTCAGCAGCGCTTTGATGCGGGGGCGATCTACCTGCTGCAGAACGCCATGCAGCGCACCATGCGCGAAGGTACTGGCCGCTCGGTGTACAGCCAGTTGTCCAGTTCCCTGAACCTGGCCGGCAAGACCGGGACCAGCAACGACTCGCGCGACAGCTGGTTCGCCGGGTTCAGCCAGGATCTGCTCGCCGTGGTGTGGCTCGGTCGGGATGACAACGGGCCGACGCCATTGACCGGCGCCACCGGAGCCCTGCAGGTCTGGACCAACTTTATGGGCAAGGCCGATCCACTGCCACTGGACATGCCGCTGCCGGACAACGTGGTGCAGGCCTGGGTCGACGCCCACAGCGGCCAGGGCTCCGATCCCAGCTGCCCGAATGCCGTGCAGATGCCGTATATTCGAGGGAGTGAGCCGGTGCCGGGGCCGGGCTGTGGAATACAGGCGCCGGTTGATTCGGTGATGGACTGGGTTCGGGGCTGGTTGGATTAAGTGAGAGGAAGCAAAGTGAGCAAGTGGTGGATTCCAGCTGTAACAGCCTCGGTGGTGCTGGGTGGTTGCGCCAGTGTGCCGCGTGGTTCGATCCCGGTGGTCGACTCCAGCGGATCGGTCTACGAGCAGCAAGAGGGCAGTGGTGGCAGTTATGGCCAGCCGGCCGCCCAGCCGCAAACCCTCCCGCAGGATTCGGGGGTGGTGGTGATGGTGCCCCAGGGTGCCGGCAGCGCTGCACCTATTCAGACCTTTCCGGCGCCCAGTGCGCCGATCGGTGGCGTCATCGAGAGCCCGCCGCTGGATACCGGCGAACCGTTGGGTGGTTACAGCGCGCCGGCCCCTTCGATGCCCAGCGGTATTCCTAGTAACGGTGGCCTGGCCGCCGACGAGCAACTCGATGGCCCGGTGCTGGCGTTGCTGACCACGGCCCAGCAGCAGCAGAGCAGTGGTGACCTGAATGGTGCGGCTTCCAGCCTGGAGCGCGCACAGCGAATCGCCCCGCGCGAGCCGCAGGTGCTCTATCGGCTGGCCGAGGTGCGTCTGGCCCAGGGCGATGCGGCGCAGGCCGAGCAATTCGCCCGTCGCGGCCTGAGCTACGCCAGTGGTCGCCCGGCCTTGCAGGCCAGTCTGTGGAACCTGATCGCCCAGGCGCGGGAGCGTCAGGGCGATCCGGCCGGCGCCGCGCAGGCGCGTGAGCGCGCGCGGGTCAGTCTCTGATGGATGCGCGCGTACCTGCTATCGCAGAGCAGCTTCTGCTGATCGAACGTGAATTGCGTTTGCAGGGCTGGTGGTCCGAGACCCCTCCCAGCGAGCAGGCGCTGGCCAGTCAGCAGCCCTTCTGTGTCGACAGCATGGCCTTCGAACAGTGGCTGCAATGGGTATTCCTACCGCGCATGAAGCAGATGCTCGAGACCGAGGCGCAGCTGCCTAGCGTCTCGGGAATCCGGCCTATGGCCGAGCAGGTCTACAGTGCCCGTGCTGAGCAGGCCGCGGAGCTGATTCGGGCGTTGGGCGAGTTTGATCGGCTGATCGGCGGCGCGGCCTGAGGCCGCGTCGAGGGCGCTATTTGCAGTTCTCGGCAATCGACTTCTGCGCCGCGCTGATGCGCTGCTGACGCTCTTCTTCGCTCAGGCGGCGCACCTCGCCGTCAACCTCTTCGCGCACGCGCGGGTTGTTCTGCAGTTGCGCCAGGTTGGTGCGCACGCTTTCGCAGTATTTCTTGCGCTCAGCTTCCTTGGCGGCGACCTGCTGCTTCACTTTCTCATCGATCGCGGCCTGCTCGGGGTCGGCAATGCTCTGGAAGGTGGGTGCAGCCTTGGCTTCGGCCGGCTTGGGCGGCGGCGCAGCGGTATTGATGGTGGTGGCCTGCTCGCCTTGTGGCGGTTGCGCGCTGAAGTGGGTGACACCCTGGGCGTCGACCCACTTGTACACCTGGCTGGCCGTGGCGGTTGCGCTCAGGGCGAGCAGCAAGCTGCTGATGAGGATTGTGCGGCGCATGCTGTTTCCTTTTGATGTGCTGCGAAGGCTGGGGGTTACTATAACCAAATCGGCCGAATCTTCATCCTGCGCCACGTCACAGCAGAAGATTGCCGAATCCGTTACGGATCACTTGACTTGCCCTCGCCGAATCCGAACAATCCCACGTTCGCTGTAGTGGAGTCCGCCGCAAGTGTCCTCCAGCTCAGCAACAAGAGGCGCTACCCGTGCCGATCCGTGTTACCCGCAACGCGTTACCTCGCGCTGGGAGGGCCAGTCCCCCAAGACCATGGGCTGTTCCGTTACTCGTCATGCCGACGTTCAGAGTTCACGATCACAGTCGTGCAAGTCCGCTGACCAGTAAGACCTACTAAGAGTCACTCGTTGTCGGGTGGCATTCTGGCGTTCAAGAGGTGAACAACGTGGAGCTTTTATCCGGCGCTGAAATGGTCGTCCGCTTTTTGCGTGACGAAGGCGTAAAGAACATCTATGGGTACCCGGGCGGTGCTCTGCTGCATATCTACGATGCCCTGTTCAAGGAACCGGAGGTCAATCACATCCTGGTTCGCCACGAACAAGCGGCAACTCATATGGCTGACGGTTACGCCCGCGCCACCGGCAAGGCCGGTGTAGTGCTGGTGACCTCCGGGCCAGGCGCGACCAACGCCATCACCGGTATCGCCACGGCCTACATGGATTCCATTCCGATGGTGGTGCTGTCCGGCCAGGTGCCGAGCAACATGGTCGGTACCGATGCCTTCCAGGAAACCGACATGATCGGTATCTCCCGGCCGATCGTGAAGCACAGCTTCATGATCAAGCACGCCTCCGAGATTCCCGAGGTGATGAAGAAGGCCTTCTATCTCGCCCAGTCCGGCCGTCCCGGCCCGGTGGTCGTGGATATCCCGAAGGACATGACCAACCCGGCGGAAAAATTCGAGTACGTGTACCCGAAGAAGGCCAAGCTGCGCTCCTACACCCCGGCCATGCGCGGGCATTCGGGCCAGATTCGCAAGGCAGCCGAAATGCTCCTGAGCGCCAAGCGCCCGGTGATCTACTCCGGTGGTGGCGTGATCATGGGTGGAGCTGCGGCACCGTTGACCGAGCTGGCGCAGATGCTCAATCTGCCGGTGACCAACACCCTGATGGGCCTGGGCGGCTACCCCGGCGGCGACCGCCAGTTCCTCGGTATGCTCGGCATGCACGGCAGCTACACCGCCAACCTGGCGATGCACCATGCCGACGTGATCCTGGCCGTCGGCGCGCGTTTCGACGACCGGGTGATCAATGGCGCCGGCAAGTTCTGCCCGAATGCCAAGATCATCCACATCGACATCGACCCGGCTTCGATCTCCAAGACCATCAAGGCCGACATCCCGATCGTCGGGCCGGTCGAAAGCGTACTGACCGAGATGGTCGCGATCCTCAAGGAAATCGGCGAGAGCCCGAGCAAAGAGGCGCTGTCCAGCTGGTGGAAGCAGATCGAGGAGTGGCGTGGCAGCCGCGGCATGTTCCCTTACGACAAGGGCGACGGCAGCATCATCAAGCCGCAAACCGTGATCGAGACCCTGAGCGAAGTGACCCAGGGCGACGCCTTCGTCACCTCTGACGTCGGTCAGCACCAGATGTTTGCCGCGCAGTACTACCGCTTCAACAAGCCCAATCGCTGGATCAACTCCGGTGGCCTCGGCACCATGGGCTTCGGCTTGCCGGCGGCGATGGGTGTCAAGCTGAGCTTCCCGGATGACCATGTGGCCTGTGTGACCGGTGAAGGCAGTATCCAGATGAACATCCAGGAGCTGTCGACCTGCCTGCAGTACGGCCTGCCGGTGAAGATCGTCAACCTGAACAACGGCGCCCTCGGCATGGTGCGCCAATGGCAGGACATGATGTACAGCAGCCGTCACTCGCATTCCTACATGGAGTCGTTGCCGGACTTCGTCAAGCTGGCCGAGGCCTATGGTCATGTCGGCATGCGCATTACCGAGCTGAAAGACCTGAAGCCGATGATGGAGCAGGCCTTCGCGATGAAGGATCGCCTGGTGTTCCTCGATATCCAGGTCGACACCAGTGAGCACGTCTATCCGATGCAGATCAAAGACGGGGCGATGCGCGATATGTGGCTGAGCAAGACGGAGCGGACCTAACCATGCGACACATCATTTCCCTGCTGCTGGAAAACGAGCCCGGCGCATTGTCCCGCGTGGTGGGCCTGTTCTCGCAACGCAACTACAACATCGAAAGTCTGACCGTGGCGCCAACCGAAGACCCGACTCTGTCGCGGTTGACGCTCACCACAGTTGGTCACGATGAAGTAATCGAGCAGATCACCAAGAACCTCAACAAGCTGATCGAGGTGGTTAAGCTGGTGGATCTGTCGGAAAGCGCCCATATCGAGCGCGAACTGATGCTGGTCAAGGTCAAGGCTACCGGCGCCCAGCGCGCCGAGGTCAAGCGCACCACCGACATCTTCCGTGGGCAGATCGTCGACGTGAACACCAGCGTCTACACCATTCAACTGGCCGGCACGAGCGACAAGCTGGACAGCTTCATTCAGGCCGTCGGCACCGCGTCGATCCTGGAAACCGTACGCAGCGGCGTCACCGGCATCGCCCGGGGCGACAAGGTGCTGAGTATCTGACAGCCATGCTGAAGAAAGCCCCGCCCAGTGCGGGGTTTTTTTTGGCTATGTACCAATAGCGTGTTGCAGGGTTCTGCCTACCGCCTCCTGAATGCAGTGAGCCGGCCGAATATTCCGCTGATAGCGCTCTAGCATGCGGCGCCAGCCCAGGTAATTCGGGAGGTAGCGGGTGGCCACGCCGTGAAAGCGGGTCATCCAGCTCTTCAAGCGGCTGTGGTAGGCGTTGACGTTCTGAATATGGAAAGCGCCTTGGCGCACTCGCTGGCCGGGGCGGGCATGCACGACCTGATGGGTGATGCCCTGTGCCCGGGCAAAGCTGGCATAGACTGCCGCCCCGTCACTGCAGAGCACGGCCTCCCGGTCGATCAGCGGCATCAACGCCTCTCGCACATGATTGGCATCGAGCTTGGCCAACTTGAAGTCAGCGGTGTGGCCCTCCCGGTCGCGCACCACCATCACCGGGATCTGGTCTTTACCCGTGCCGCGGGTCACGCTCACCCCACCTCGTTTACGGGGCGGCCGAGGCAACTGCCTCTGGCCCTTGAAGGACTCCAGAAAGAACGTCTCATCCACTTCGACAATCCCTGCCTCATGCGTGGCGTGATGCTCAGCCGCTGCAGCCAGGAAGCGGTGCCTCCAGAGGAAAGCGGTGTTTTTGCTGATGCCGCATGCCTGGGCCGCCTTGCGCACGCTAAGCCCGTCAATCAGTGCCTGGGCGTAGTCTTTCCAGCGTTCGGGGTAGTGCAGGCGGGCAAGGCCTGTTGCTGAGCGCGCGGTGCAAGTCCGTCGACAACTACGGCAACGATAGCGGCGCAGACTGCGCGACCAACCCCAGGGCGCAAGCTGATTCGCATTGGTCTGGCAATGCGGGCAACGCTGCAGCGCCGGCAGGCAATCGAGCACTTCTGTCGCCGGCGGGTTCCGCAGTGCCTGATGAAGCGTAGATTTCTGATGGGCGCTGAGTTGGCTCAGTTGAGCCAGCCAGTGGTGAAAGGCTTGAGTATCCATAATCGGCAGACCTCCTGATTGGAACTCTGCCGTTTAGATTAGTACTCGCAACACATCGTTGGTACATAGCCTTTTTTTTCGCCGCAGATTATTGCTGGCGATTCCAGAAGGCCGCGATCAGCGGGTCCTTGAGGCGCTTTTGCAGTGCGAACAGGCCGATATCGTAGGCGGTCAATGGCGGCTGAATGTCGTAGATGCGAATGCGTGCGGTCAGCGGGCTGTTGTCGAGCACGATCTGCGGCACCACGCCTATGCCGAACCCCAGACTCACCATGCTCACGATTGCTTCGTTGCCGCTCACCTGGGCGTATATGCGCGGTTTGATGTTGTGGCTTTTCAGCCACCGGTCGGTCCGGGTTCTGGCCAGGCCTTCTTCCGATAGGATCATCGGCACATCTTTCCAGCTTTCCGCGTCGGGGTGGATCAGCTGGTCCTCGGTCAGTAGCTGTGGCGACTGCGGGCCGATGAAGCGCAGCTCGGAGCGAGTGATCGACTGAAAATCGATGCCGGCGGGTAGGTTGTCGGGGCGGGCGCCGATGGCAAGGTCTTCCAGTCCTTGCTGCACGCGTTCGACGGCTCTTGCCGGGTCGCCGGTGTGCAGCTTCATTTCGATTCGCGGGTAGTCCTGTCGAAAGCTGCTGAGGATGTCGTAGAGGAAGCTGTAGCTGGCCGTGACGGAGCAGTAGAGGGAGAGTTCGCCGTGCAGAACCAGCTGGTCCTGCCGGAAAGCCTGGCGAATGGCCTGCCAGCCATTCATGACCTCGCTGGCGTACTCGCGGAACTGCTGCCCCTCGCGGGTCAGCCGGACCGAGCGATTGTCGCGCAGGAACAGCGGTGCGCCGAGTTCATCTTCCAGCTGCTTGATGCAGCGACTGAGTGCGGAGGGGCTGACGTGCTGCTCGCGGCTGGTTTTGCCGAAGTGAAGGTTGTCTGCCAGGGCAAGAAAGAGCTTGAGGGTGTGGCTGTCCATGGTTGTTTCTTGTTTCGGCATGTTGTGTTGCAAATATATCATTTTACGCAACGGTGCGGATCACTTAAGGTGCTTCCTGTCACGGTGCCTTTGCGCGCCGCTCCTTTTTCGATTTAAAAGAGCCAAGAACATGAAAGTTTATTACGACAAAGACTGCGACCTCTCCATCATCCAGGGCAAGAAAGTCGCCATCATCGGCTACGGCTCCCAGGGTCACGCTCAGGCCTGCAACCTGAAGGATTCCGGCGTCGACGTCACCATCGGCCTGCGCAAGGGCTCGAGCACCGTTGCCAAGGCCGAGGCTCACGGCCTCAAGGTCACCGATGTCGCCTCCGCCGTAGCGGCCGCCGACCTGGTGATGATCCTCACTCCGGACGAGTTCCAGGGTCAGCTGTACAAGAACGAGATCGAGCCGAACATCAAGCAGGGTGCAACCCTGGCCTTCTCCCACGGCTTCGCCATCCACTACAACCAGGTGGTGCCGCGTGCCGATCTGGACGTGATCATGATCGCGCCGAAGGCGCCGGGTCACACCGTGCGTTCCGAATTCGTCAAGGGCGGTGGTATCCCTGACCTGATCGCGATCTACCAGGATGCATCCGGCAACGCCAAGAACGTCGCCCTGTCCTACGCTTCCGGCGTCGGCGGCGGCCGTACCGGCATCATCGAAACCACCTTCAAGGACGAGACCGAAACCGACCTGTTCGGCGAGCAGGCCGTTCTCTGTGGCGGTTGCGTCGAGCTGGTCAAGGCCGGTTTCGAAACCCTGGTCGAAGCCGGTTATGCCCCGGAAATGGCCTACTTCGAGTGCCTGCACGAGCTGAAGCTGATCGTCGACCTGATGTACGAAGGCGGCATCGCCAACATGAACTACTCGATCTCCAACAACGCCGAGTACGGCGAGTACGTGACCGGTCCGGAAGTGATCAACGAAGAATCGCGCAAGGCCATGCGCAACGCCCTGAAGCGCATTCAGGATGGCGAGTACGCCAAGATGTTCATCAGCGAAGGTGCTACCAACTACCCGTCGATGACCGCCAAGCGCCGCAACAATGCGGCACATGGCATCGAGATCATCGGCGAGCAGCTGCGCTCGATGATGCCGTGGATCTCCGCCAACAAGATCGTCGACAAGAGCAAGAACTAAGTCCTGTCGGTGTCAGAAAAACGCGGCCTTGGCCGCGTTTTTTCGTTCTGTTGCATGGCTTCTGGTATAAAGCCTGATTGCCGAGTCAGGGCGCTGGCCAGTTGGTACTGCCGGTGTCTGGCGAAATTCTCCCTATACGTTGCAAGGTGTTGTTCATGAGCGAGCGTCCAGAAGAGCCGAACGCGGCCCCCGACGAAGAGAGCCTGCTGCCCATCGATGAGCATATCGAGGAAGGCCATGATGACGAGGGGCGCAAGGTTCGTCATCGTGGGGTCTACCTGTTGCCCAACCTGTTCACCACGGCGAACTTGTTTGCGGGCTTCTACGCCATCATCAATGCCATGAACGGCAACTTCTACGTGGCGGCCGCCACCGTGTTCGTGGCGATGGTGCTGGACGGTCTTGATGGCCGCGTGGCGCGCTTGACCAATACACAGAGCGCTTTTGGTGCCGAGTATGACTCCTTGTCCGACATGGTGGCCTTCGGTGTGGCGCCGGCACTGCTGGCGTTCGAGTGGGCCCTGGGCAGCATGGGCAAGGTGGGCTGGATGGTGGCGTTCATCTATGTTGCCGGTGCGGCGTTGCGCCTGGCGCGCTTCAATACCCAGATTGGCACCACCGACAAGCGCTACTTCATCGGGTTGGCCAGCCCTGCCGCGGCGGGTGTGGTGGCTGGTACGGTCTGGGCCTTCAGCGACTTCGGCATTCAGGGCTCGAACATGGCGTTCGGCGTTGCGGTGCTGGTCGCGGCTGCGGGCATGCTGATGGTCAGCAATATCAAGTACTACAGCTTCAAGGATCTGGATCTGAAGGGGCGCGTGCCTTTTGTCGCGATTCTGGCAGTCGTGCTGCTGTTCGCCGTGGTGTTCAGTGATCCGCCGCGGATCCTGTTGATCATGTTCCTGGCCTATGCGGCCTCCGGTCCGCTGCAATACCTCCTGCAGTTGCGTCGCCGCAAGTCTGTAAAGTGATCTGATCACTTGTCGACGCCGCTGGTTGTATTGGCGGTGTCGGCAAGTCTGCGTTAGGCGCACGTTGTATCCCGCCTTCTGTTTCCTCTGTCTGTGCGTTGCCGATGCTATGCCTGGAGTCAATGCGGATCTATGGCTCCCTTCCGTTACTGCACTTCAACGGTGCGGCTAATCATAGATTTAGCTTCTTTCAGGCGAGGTCGGAGCAGTAGCCGCTGAGTGCTCGGAGACAATGCCTGCGTCGCTGGGTTTCGACTGGCGTGGCCAGGGGGGCAGCAGGTTGCGTGGCGCCCAGTCGCTGTTTCGGTTACGGCTTAGATAAACTTTCGAAAAAGCGTTGACCTTAGCTTCGTCGGGCCTATAATGCGCGCCTTCTCCGGCGCAGGCCTCTCGTAAAAGTATTTGTAAAACAGATACTTATATTTAAGTGAGGGGTTGCAAAGCAGCGCAGGCTGCGTAGAATGCGCCGGGCTGACAGGGTGGTTTGTTGATCCTGTCGGTGCTTCGGTCGAGTGGCTCGAAAGCGGTTGCAAGAGGTGGTTGACAGCGGTTTTGAACGCTGTAGAATTCGCCTCCCGCTGACGAGAAGCTGAAGGTTGATCGGAGGCGCAAGTGGTTGAAGTAGAAAAGAAATTTTCGAAACTGCTTGACGGAAGATGGGGCTGCTGTAGAATGCGCGCCTCGGTTGAGACGAAAGACTTAACCAACTGTTCTTTAACAACTGAATCAAGCAATTCGTGTGGGTGCTTGTGAGGTAAGACTGGTAGTCAACTGATTATCAGCATCACAAAGCAACACTCGTTAATTCGAGAGTTAACTCTTACTTCGGTAAGAGGTTTGCGATTGCTGAGCCAAGTTTAGGGTTTTCTCAAAACCCAAGCAGTATTGAACTGAAGAGTTTGATCATGGCTCAGATTGAACGCTGGCGGCAGGCCTAACACATGCAAGTCGAGCGGATGAGGGTAGCTTGCTACCTGATTCAGCGGCGGACGGGTGAGTAATGCCTAGGAATCTGCCTGGTAGTGGGGGACAACGTTTCGAAAGGAACGCTAATACCGCATACGTCCTACGGGAGAAAGTGGGGGATCTTCGGACCTCACGCTATCAGATGAGCCTAGGTCGGATTAGCTAGTTGGTGAGGTAATGGCTCACCAAGGCGACGATCCGTAACTGGTCTGAGAGGATGATCAGTCACACTGGAACTGAGACACGGTCCAGACTCCTACGGGAGGCAGCAGTGGGGAATATTGGACAATGGGCGAAAGCCTGATCCAGCCATGCCGCGTGTGTGAAGAAGGTCTTCGGATTGTAAAGCACTTTAAGTTGGGAGGAAGGGTTGTAACCTAATACGTTGCAATTTTGACGTTACCGACAGAATAAGCACCGGCTAACTCTGTGCCAGCAGCCGCGGTAATACAGAGGGTGCAAGCGTTAATCGGAATTACTGGGCGTAAAGCGCGCGTAGGTGGTTTGTTAAGTTGGATGTGAAAGCCCCGGGCTCAACCTGGGAACTGCATCCAAAACTGGCAAGCTAGAGTACGGTAGAGGGTGGTGGAATTTCCTGTGTAGCGGTGAAATGCGTAGATATAGGAAGGAACACCAGTGGCGAAGGCGACCACCTGGACTGATACTGACACTGAGGTGCGAAAGCGTGGGGAGCAAACAGGATTAGATACCCTGGTAGTCCACGCCGTAAACGATGTCAACTAGCCGTTGGGTTCCTTGAGAACTTAGTGGCGCAGCTAACGCATTAAGTTGACCGCCTGGGGAGTACGGCCGCAAGGTTAAAACTCAAATGAATTGACGGGGGCCCGCACAAGCGGTGGAGCATGTGGTTTAATTCGAAGCAACGCGAAGAACCTTACCTGGCCTTGACATCTACAGAACTTTCCAGAGATGGATTGGTGCCTTCGGGAACTGTAAGACAGGTGCTGCATGGCTGTCGTCAGCTCGTGTCGTGAGATGTTGGGTTAAGTCCCGTAACGAGCGCAACCCTTGTCCTTAGTTACCAGCACGTTATGGTGGGAACTCTAAGGAGACTGCCGGTGACAAACCGGAGGAAGGTGGGGATGACGTCAAGTCATCATGGCCCTTACGGCCAGGGCTACACACGTGCTACAATGGTCGGTACAAAGGGTTGCCAAGCCGCGAGGTGGAGCTAATCCCATAAAACCGATCGTAGTCCGGATCGCAGTCTGCAACTCGACTGCGTGAAGTCGGAATCGCTAGTAATCGTGAATCAGAATGTCACGGTGAATACGTTCCCGGGCCTTGTACACACCGCCCGTCACACCATGGGAGTGGGTTGCACCAGAAGTAGCTAGTCTAACCGCAAGGGGGACGGTTACCACGGTGTGATTCATGACTGGGGTGAAGTCGTAACAAGGTAGCCGTAGGGGAACCTGCGGCTGGATCACCTCCTTAATCGACGACACCAGCTTCCTTATAAGCTCCCACACGAATTGCTTGATTCATTGCGAAAGACGATTGGGTCTGTAGCTCAGTTGGTTAGAGCGCACCCCTGATAAGGGTGAGGTCGGCAGTTCGAATCTGCCCAGACCCACCAATTGTTGTGGGGTTTGGCCTTGTACGAATATGGGGCCATAGCTCAGCTGGGAGAGCGCCTGCCTTGCACGCAGGAGGTCAGCGGTTCGATCCCGCTTGGCTCCACCACTTACAGCGCCGTTGTGTAGAGTTCAGAAATGAACATTCCTGAAATGCTCAGTTGAATGTTGATTTCTGGTCTTTGACCAGTACGAAAATCGTTCTTTAAAAATTTGGGTATGTGATAGAAGTGACTGATTAATTACTTTCACTGGTAATTAGTTTGGTCAAGGTAAAATTTGCGTTGTTCTCAAGTGCAAATTTTCGGCGAATGTCGTCTTCACGTTAGAGACAGTAACCAGATTGCTTGGGGTTATATGGTCAAGTGAAGAAGCGCATACGGTGGATGCCTTGGCAGTCAGAGGCGATGAAAGACGTGGTAGCCTGCGAAAAGCTTCGGGGAGTCGGCAAACAGACTTTGATCCGGAGATCTCTGAATGGGGGAACCCACCCAGCATAAGCTGGGTATCCTGCACTGAATACATAGGTGTAGGAGGCGAACCAGGGGAACTGAAACATCTAAGTACCCTGAGGAATAGAAATCAACCGAGATTCCCTTAGTAGTGGCGAGCGAACGGGGACTAGCCCTTAAGCTTCTTTGATTTTAGCGGAACGCTCTGGAAAGTGCGGCCATAGTGGGTGATAGCCCTGTACGCGAAAGGATCTTAGAAGTGAAATCGAGTAGGACGGAGCACGAGAAACTTTGTCTGAATATGGGGGGACCATCCTCCAAGGCTAAATACTACTGACTGACCGATAGTGAACCAGTACCGTGAGGGAAAGGCGAAAAGAACCCCGGAGAGGGGAGTGAAATAGAACCTGAAACCGTATGCGTACAAGCAGTGGGAGCCTACTTTGTTGGGTGACTGCGTACCTTTTGTATAATGGGTCAGCGACTTATATTCAGTGGCGAGCTTAACCGAATAGGGGAGGCGTAGCGAAAGCGAGTCTTAATAGGGCGTTTAGTCGCTGGGTATAGACCCGAAACCGGGCGATCTATCCATGGGCAGGTTGAAGGTTAGGTAACACTGACTGGAGGACCGAACCGACTACCGTTGAAAAGTTAGCGGATGACCTGTGGATCGGAGTGAAAGGCTAATCAAGCTCGGAGATAGCTGGTTCTCCTCGAAAGCTATTTAGGTAGCGCCTCGTGTATCACTGCTGGGGGTAGAGCACTGTTTCGGCTAGGGGGTCATCCCGACTTACCAAACCGATGCAAACTCCGAATACCAGCAAGTGTCAGCACGGGAGACACACGGCGGGTGCTAACGTCCGTCGTGAAAAGGGAAACAACCCAGACCGTCAGCTAAGGTCCCAAAGTTATGGTTAAGTGGGAAACGATGTGGGAAGGCTTAGACAGCTAGGAGGTTGGCTTAGAAGCAGCCACCCTTTAAAGAAAGCGTAATAGCTCACTAGTCGAGTCGGCCTGCGCGGAAGATGTAACGGGGCTCAAACCATACACCGAAGCTACGGGTTCAACGTAAGTTGAGCGGTAGAGGAGCGTTCTGTAAGCCTGTGAAGGTGAGTTGAGAAGCTTGCTGGAGGTATCAGAAGTGCGAATGCTGACATGAGTAACGACAATGCGAGTGAAAAACTCGCACGCCGAAAGACCAAGGTTTCCTGCGCAACGTTAATCGACGCAGGGTGAGTCGGCCCCTAAGGCGAGGCAGAAATGCGTAGTCGATGGGAAACGGGTTAATATTCCCGTACTTCTAGTTACTGCGATGGAGGGACGGAGAAGGCTAGGCCAGCACGGCGTTGGTTGTCCGTGTTTAAGGTGGTAGGCAGAGTGCTTAGGTAAATCCGGGTGCTTAATGCCGAGAGCTGATGACGAGCGTTCTTTTAGAATGCGAAGTGGTTGATGCCATGCTTCCAGGAAAAGCTTCTAAGCTTCAGGTAACTAGGAACCGTACCCCAAACCGACACAGGTGGTTAGGTAGAGAATACCAAGGCGCTTGAGAGAACTCGGGTGAAGGAACTAGGCAAAATGGCACCGTAACTTCGGGAGAAGGTGCGCCGGTGAGGGTGAAGCATTTACTGCGTAAGCTCATGCCGGTCGAAGATACCAGGCCGCTGCGACTGTTTATTAAAAACACAGCACTCTGCAAACACGAAAGTGGACGTATAGGGTGTGACGCCTGCCCGGTGCCGGAAGGTTAATTGATGGGGTTAGCTAACGCGAAGCTCTTGATCGAAGCCCCGGTAAACGGCGGCCGTAACTATAACGGTCCTAAGGTAGCGAAATTCCTTGTCGGGTAAGTTCCGACCTGCACGAATGGCGTAACGATGGCGGCGCTGTCTCCACCCGAGACTCAGTGAAATTGAAATCGCTGTGAAGATGCAGTGTATCCGCGGCTAGACGGAAAGACCCCGTGAACCTTTACTATAGCTTTGCACTGGACTTTGAGTTTACTTGTGTAGGATAGGTGGGAGGCTTTGAAGCGTGGACGCCAGTTCGCGTGGAGCCAACCTTGAAATACCACCCTGGTAACCTTGAGGTTCTAACTCTGGTCCGTTATCCGGATCGAGGACAGTGTATGGTGGGTAGTTTGACTGGGGCGGTCTCCTCCTAAAGAGTAACGGAGGAGTACGAAGGTGCGCTCAGACCGGTCGGAAATCGGTCGTAGAGTATAAAGGCAAAAGCGCGCTTGACTGCGAGACAGACACGTCGAGCAGGTACGAAAGTAGGTCTTAGTGATCCGGTGGTTCTGTATGGAAGGGCCATCGCTCAACGGATAAAAGGTACTCCGGGGATAACAGGCTGATACCGCCCAAGAGTTCATATCGACGGCGGTGTTTGGCACCTCGATGTCGGCTCATCACATCCTGGGGCTGAAGCCGGTCCCAAGGGTATGGCTGTTCGCCATTTAAAGTGGTACGCGAGCTGGGTTTAGAACGTCGTGAGACAGTTCGGTCCCTATCTGCCGTGGACGTTTGAGATTTGAGAGGGGCTGCTCCTAGTACGAGAGGACCGGAGTGGACGAACCTCTGGTGTTCCGGTTGTCACGCCAGTGGCATTGCCGGGTAGCTATGTTCGGAAAAGATAACCGCTGAAAGCATCTAAGCGGGAAACTTGCCTCAAGATGAGATCTCACTGGAGCCTTGAGCTCCCTGAAGGGCCGTCGAAGACTACGACGTTGATAGGTGGGGTGTGTAAGCGCTGTGAGGCGTTGAGCTAACCCATACTAATTGCCCGTGAGGCTTGACCATATAACACCCAAACAATTTGTTGTTTGTGTGCTCGATGGCTGAAGTCGACAACAAACCGAAAATTTGCCAGAACACGCAATACCACGACATCACATACCCAATTCGGGGAAGCGCCTTAACCGCGAATCCCCTGCTGAATTGCTTGACGACCATAGAGCGTTGGAACCACCTGATCCCATCCCGAACTCAGTAGTGAAACGATGCATCGCCGATGGTAGTGTGGGGTTTCCCCATGTGAGAGTAGGTCATCGTCAAGCACCTATCCCAAACCCCCGATCCGCGCAAGCGGGTCGGGGGTTTGCTTTTAGTGAAAGCCTAAGTTTTGTACTTGGGCGTGAAGCTAAAAGCTGGCGAAAGCCGCTAAGTTTCACCAAGCGGTTGAAGTAGAAAAGAAATTTTCGAAACTGCTTGACGGAAGATGAGGCTGCTGTAGAATGCGCGCCTCGGTTGAGACGAAAGACTTAACCAACTGTTCTTTAACAACTGAATCAAGCAATTCGTGTGGGTGCTTGTGAGGTAAGACTGGTAGTCAACTGATTATCAGCATCACAAAGCAACACTCGTTAATTCGAGAGTTAACTCTTACTTCGGTAAGAGGTTTGCGATTGCTGAGCCAAGTTTAGGGTTTTCTCAAAACCCAAGCAGTATTGAACTGAAGAGTTTGATCATGGCTCAGATTGAACGCTGGCGGCAGGCCTAACACATGCAAGTCGAGCGGATGAGGGTAGCTTGCTACCTGATTCAGCGGCGGACGGGTGAGTAATGCCTAGGAATCTGCCTGGTAGTGGGGGACAACGTTTCGAAAGGAACGCTAATACCGCATACGTCCTACGGGAGAAAGTGGGGGATCTTCGGACCTCACGCTATCAGATGAGCCTAGGTCGGATTAGCTAGTTGGTGAGGTAATGGCTCACCAAGGCGACGATCCGTAACTGGTCTGAGAGGATGATCAGTCACACTGGAACTGAGACACGGTCCAGACTCCTACGGGAGGCAGCAGTGGGGAATATTGGACAATGGGCGAAAGCCTGATCCAGCCATGCCGCGTGTGTGAAGAAGGTCTTCGGATTGTAAAGCACTTTAAGTTGGGAGGAAGGGTTGTAACCTAATACGTTGCAATTTTGACGTTACCGACAGAATAAGCACCGGCTAACTCTGTGCCAGCAGCCGCGGTAATACAGAGGGTGCAAGCGTTAATCGGAATTACTGGGCGTAAAGCGCGCGTAGGTGGTTTGTTAAGTTGGATGTGAAAGCCCCGGGCTCAACCTGGGAACTGCATCCAAAACTGGCAAGCTAGAGTACGGTAGAGGGTGGTGGAATTTCCTGTGTAGCGGTGAAATGCGTAGATATAGGAAGGAACACCAGTGGCGAAGGCGACCACCTGGACTGATACTGACACTGAGGTGCGAAAGCGTGGGGAGCAAACAGGATTAGATACCCTGGTAGTCCACGCCGTAAACGATGTCAACTAGCCGTTGGGTTCCTTGAGAACTTAGTGGCGCAGCTAACGCATTAAGTTGACCGCCTGGGGAGTACGGCCGCAAGGTTAAAACTCAAATGAATTGACGGGGGCCCGCACAAGCGGTGGAGCATGTGGTTTAATTCGAAGCAACGCGAAGAACCTTACCTGGCCTTGACATCTACAGAACTTTCCAGAGATGGATTGGTGCCTTCGGGAACTGTAAGACAGGTGCTGCATGGCTGTCGTCAGCTCGTGTCGTGAGATGTTGGGTTAAGTCCCGTAACGAGCGCAACCCTTGTCCTTAGTTACCAGCACGTTATGGTGGGAACTCTAAGGAGACTGCCGGTGACAAACCGGAGGAAGGTGGGGATGACGTCAAGTCATCATGGCCCTTACGGCCAGGGCTACACACGTGCTACAATGGTCGGTACAAAGGGTTGCCAAGCCGCGAGGTGGAGCTAATCCCATAAAACCGATCGTAGTCCGGATCGCAGTCTGCAACTCGACTGCGTGAAGTCGGAATCGCTAGTAATCGTGAATCAGAATGTCACGGTGAATACGTTCCCGGGCCTTGTACACACCGCCCGTCACACCATGGGAGTGGGTTGCACCAGAAGTAGCTAGTCTAACCGCAAGGGGGACGGTTACCACGGTGTGATTCATGACTGGGGTGAAGTCGTAACAAGGTAGCCGTAGGGGAACCTGCGGCTGGATCACCTCCTTAATCGACGACACCAGCTTCCTTATAAGCTCCCACACGAATTGCTTGATTCATTGCGAAAGACGATTGGGTCTGTAGCTCAGTTGGTTAGAGCGCACCCCTGATAAGGGTGAGGTCGGCAGTTCGAATCTGCCCAGACCCACCAATTGTTGTGGGGTTTGGCCTTGTACGAATATGGGGCCATAGCTCAGCTGGGAGAGCGCCTGCCTTGCACGCAGGAGGTCAGCGGTTCGATCCCGCTTGGCTCCACCACTTACAGCGCCGTTGTGTAGAGTTCAGAAATGAACATTCCTGAAATGCTCAGTTGAATGTTGATTTCTGGTCTTTGACCAGTACGAAAATCGTTCTTTAAAAATTTGGGTATGTGATAGAAGTGACTGATTAATTACTTTCACTGGTAATTAGTTTGGTCAAGGTAAAATTTGCGTTGTTCTCAAGTGCAAATTTTCGGCGAATGTCGTCTTCACGTTAGAGACAGTAACCAGATTGCTTGGGGTTATATGGTCAAGTGAAGAAGCGCATACGGTGGATGCCTTGGCAGTCAGAGGCGATGAAAGACGTGGTAGCCTGCGAAAAGCTTCGGGGAGTCGGCAAACAGACTTTGATCCGGAGATCTCTGAATGGGGGAACCCACCCAGCATAAGCTGGGTATCCTGCACTGAATACATAGGTGTAGGAGGCGAACCAGGGGAACTGAAACATCTAAGTACCCTGAGGAATAGAAATCAACCGAGATTCCCTTAGTAGTGGCGAGCGAACGGGGACTAGCCCTTAAGCTTCTTTGATTTTAGCGGAACGCTCTGGAAAGTGCGGCCATAGTGGGTGATAGCCCTGTACGCGAAAGGATCTTAGAAGTGAAATCGAGTAGGACGGAGCACGAGAAACTTTGTCTGAATATGGGGGGACCATCCTCCAAGGCTAAATACTACTGACTGACCGATAGTGAACCAGTACCGTGAGGGAAAGGCGAAAAGAACCCCGGAGAGGGGAGTGAAATAGAACCTGAAACCGTATGCGTACAAGCAGTGGGAGCCTACTTTGTTGGGTGACTGCGTACCTTTTGTATAATGGGTCAGCGACTTATATTCAGTGGCGAGCTTAACCGAATAGGGGAGGCGTAGCGAAAGCGAGTCTTAATAGGGCGTTTAGTCGCTGGGTATAGACCCGAAACCGGGCGATCTATCCATGGGCAGGTTGAAGGTTAGGTAACACTGACTGGAGGACCGAACCGACTACCGTTGAAAAGTTAGCGGATGACCTGTGGATCGGAGTGAAAGGCTAATCAAGCTCGGAGATAGCTGGTTCTCCTCGAAAGCTATTTAGGTAGCGCCTCGTGTATCACTGCTGGGGGTAGAGCACTGTTTCGGCTAGGGGGTCATCCCGACTTACCAAACCGATGCAAACTCCGAATACCAGCAAGTGTCAGCACGGGAGACACACGGCGGGTGCTAACGTCCGTCGTGAAAAGGGAAACAACCCAGACCGTCAGCTAAGGTCCCAAAGTTATGGTTAAGTGGGAAACGATGTGGGAAGGCTTAGACAGCTAGGAGGTTGGCTTAGAAGCAGCCACCCTTTAAAGAAAGCGTAATAGCTCACTAGTCGAGTCGGCCTGCGCGGAAGATGTAACGGGGCTCAAACCATACACCGAAGCTACGGGTTCAACGTAAGTTGAGCGGTAGAGGAGCGTTCTGTAAGCCTGTGAAGGTGAGTTGAGAAGCTTGCTGGAGGTATCAGAAGTGCGAATGCTGACATGAGTAACGACAATGCGAGTGAAAAACTCGCACGCCGAAAGACCAAGGTTTCCTGCGCAACGTTAATCGACGCAGGGTGAGTCGGCCCCTAAGGCGAGGCAGAAATGCGTAGTCGATGGGAAACGGGTTAATATTCCCGTACTTCTAGTTACTGCGATGGAGGGACGGAGAAGGCTAGGCCAGCACGGCGTTGGTTGTCCGTGTTTAAGGTGGTAGGCAGAGTGCTTAGGTAAATCCGGGTGCTTAATGCCGAGAGCTGATGACGAGCGTTCTTTTAGAATGCGAAGTGGTTGATGCCATGCTTCCAGGAAAAGCTTCTAAGCTTCAGGTAACTAGGAACCGTACCCCAAACCGACACAGGTGGTTAGGTAGAGAATACCAAGGCGCTTGAGAGAACTCGGGTGAAGGAACTAGGCAAAATGGCACCGTAACTTCGGGAGAAGGTGCGCCGGTGAGGGTGAAGCATTTACTGCGTAAGCTCATGCCGGTCGAAGATACCAGGCCGCTGCGACTGTTTATTAAAAACACAGCACTCTGCAAACACGAAAGTGGACGTATAGGGTGTGACGCCTGCCCGGTGCCGGAAGGTTAATTGATGGGGTTAGCTAACGCGAAGCTCTTGATCGAAGCCCCGGTAAACGGCGGCCGTAACTATAACGGTCCTAAGGTAGCGAAATTCCTTGTCGGGTAAGTTCCGACCTGCACGAATGGCGTAACGATGGCGGCGCTGTCTCCACCCGAGACTCAGTGAAATTGAAATCGCTGTGAAGATGCAGTGTATCCGCGGCTAGACGGAAAGACCCCGTGAACCTTTACTATAGCTTTGCACTGGACTTTGAGTTTACTTGTGTAGGATAGGTGGGAGGCTTTGAAGCGTGGACGCCAGTTCGCGTGGAGCCAACCTTGAAATACCACCCTGGTAACCTTGAGGTTCTAACTCTGGTCCGTTATCCGGATCGAGGACAGTGTATGGTGGGTAGTTTGACTGGGGCGGTCTCCTCCTAAAGAGTAACGGAGGAGTACGAAGGTGCGCTCAGACCGGTCGGAAATCGGTCGTAGAGTATAAAGGCAAAAGCGCGCTTGACTGCGAGACAGACACGTCGAGCAGGTACGAAAGTAGGTCTTAGTGATCCGGTGGTTCTGTATGGAAGGGCCATCGCTCAACGGATAAAAGGTACTCCGGGGATAACAGGCTGATACCGCCCAAGAGTTCATATCGACGGCGGTGTTTGGCACCTCGATGTCGGCTCATCACATCCTGGGGCTGAAGCCGGTCCCAAGGGTATGGCTGTTCGCCATTTAAAGTGGTACGCGAGCTGGGTTTAGAACGTCGTGAGACAGTTCGGTCCCTATCTGCCGTGGACGTTTGAGATTTGAGAGGGGCTGCTCCTAGTACGAGAGGACCGGAGTGGACGAACCTCTGGTGTTCCGGTTGTCACGCCAGTGGCATTGCCGGGTAGCTATGTTCGGAAAAGATAACCGCTGAAAGCATCTAAGCGGGAAACTTGCCTCAAGATGAGATCTCACTGGAGCCTTGAGCTCCCTGAAGGGCCGTCGAAGACTACGACGTTGATAGGTGGGGTGTGTAAGCGCTGTGAGGCGTTGAGCTAACCCATACTAATTGCCCGTGAGGCTTGACCATATAACACCCAAACAATTTGTTGTTTGTGTGCTCGATGGCTGAAGTCGACAACAAACCGAAAATTTGCCAGAACACGCAATACCACGACATCACATACCCAATTCGGGGAAGCGCCTTAACCGCGAATCCCCTGCTGAATTGCTTGACGACCATAGAGCGTTGGAACCACCTGATCCCATCCCGAACTCAGTAGTGAAACGATGCATCGCCGATGGTAGTGTGGGGTTTCCCCATGTGAGAGTAGGTCATCGTCAAGCACCTATCCCAAACCCCCGATCCGCGCAAGCAGGTCGGGGGTTTGCTTTTGCGCGCAGGAAAGCCGCAGCGACTCACTGGAAGTCGCGGCTGCGCACCGCCAGCCCGGCCAGCAGTGGCGTCAGGTCCTGCAGGCGTCCGGCGATCACATGGCGGACTTCGGCGGCCTCCTCCAGGTGGCCGTCGATCTGCAACAGCTGCGCCTCGAGCAGCACGCGACGTTGCCGTTCGGCCAGGTCGCGCCAGACCACCACATTGATCATGCCGTATTCGTCCTCCAGGGTGACAAAGGTCACGCCGGCGGCGGTTTGTGGGCGCTGACGGCCCACGACCAGGCCGGAAACACTGAGGGGCCGGCCATGGCCGATGTCGGCCAGTTCCCTTGAGCTACGGCAGCGCCTGGCGATGAGTTCGCCGCGCAGCAGGGCGAGCGGATGGGGCCCCAGAGTGGTGCCGAGGGTGGCGTAGTCGGCCTGCAGGTTTTCCCCCAGGGTCGGCTGAGGCAAGGCCACGGCGGCTTCGTCCTGGGCTGGTAAGCCGGCGAACAAGGGCGCCTGCTCCTCGATGCCGGCGACCGCCCAGCGGGCCCGGTGGCGGTCGCCGGCCAATTCCCGAAGACAGTCGGCGTCGGCCAGTTGGGCAAGGGCCCGGGCGTCGAGCCGCGCGCGCCTGGCCAGGTCCGCCACATCGGCAAAGGGACCTGCGGTCCTGGCCGCCTCGATGCGGCGAGCAGCGGCCTCAGGCAATCCCCGTACCATCCGCAGTCCCAGGCGGATGGCCGGCTGCTCGCCGTGGTTTTCCAGGGTGCAATCCCAGTCACTGCAGCGCACGTCCACCGGGCGCGTTTCGATGTCATGGCGGCGGGCGTCCTGCAGCAGCTGGTCGGGGCTGTAGAAGCCCATCGGCCAGCTGTTGATCAGGGCGCAGGTGAAGGCGGCCGGTTCGTGACATTTGAGCCAGCAGCTGGCATAGGTCAGCAGGGCGAAGCTGGCGGCGTGGGACTCCGGAAAACCGTAGCTGCCGAAGCCCTTGATCTGCTCGAAGATGCGCGCGGCGAATTCGGAGCTGTAGCCACGCTCGAGCATGCCCTGGGTCAGGCGCTGGCGATGGGGTTCGAGGCCGCCATGGCGTTTCCAGGCGGCCATGGCGCGGCGCAGCTGGTCGGCCTCGCCCGGGCTGTAGCCGGCCGCGACTATGGCCAGCTCCATGACCTGCTCCTGGAACAGGGGCACCCCAAGGGTGCGTTCGAACACCTGGCGCAGTTCCGGCGAGGGGTAGCTGACCGCTTCCTCGCCGTTACGCCGGCGCAGATAAGGGTGGACCATTTCGCCCTGGATCGGCCCGGGGCGGACGATCGCCACCTCGATGACCAGGTCGTAGAAGCAACGGGGCTTGAGCCGCGGCAGCATGGCCATCTGCGCCCGCGACTCGATCTGGAACACGCCGACGGTGTCGGCGCGGCTGATCATTGCGTAGGTCTGCGGGTCCTCGGCCGGGATGCTCGCCAGGCTCAGGTCGCGTCCGCGATAGCGGCGCAACAGGTCGAAGGTGCGACGCAGGGCGCTGAGCATGCCCAGGGCGAGGATGTCGACCTTGAGCAGGCCGAGCATGTCCAGGTCGTCCTTGTCCCACTGGATGATGGTGCGCTCGGCCATGGCCGCGTTCTCCACCGGCACCAGGGTATGCAAGGGCTGTTCGGAAATGACGAAGCCGCCGGGGTGCTGGGACAGGTGGCGGGGGAAGCCGATCAATTCGTCGCTGAGGGTCAGTACCCGGAGCAGCAGCGGACTGTGGGGATCGAAGCCGGCCTCCAGCAGCTGTTCGGCGGGGGGCAGCTGATCGCTCCAGCGTCCGCAGCACGCGGCCAGGGCGTTGAGCTGGTCGGGCGGCAGGCCCAGGGCCTTGCCGACATCGCGCACGGCGCCGGCGCCATGGTAGGTGCTGACCACGGCGGTGAGCGCGGCGCGGTCGCGGCCGTAACGCTGGAAGATGTACTGCAGGACCTCCTCGCGACGCTCGTGTTCGAAGTCGACGTCGATGTCCGGTGGCTCGTTGCGTTCCCTGGAGATGAACCGCTCGAACAGCATGTTCATCCGCGCGGGGTCCAACTCGGTGATGCCCAGGGCGTAGCACACCGCCGAGTTGGCGGCCGAACCGCGGCCCTGGCAGAGGATGTTCTGACTGCGGGCGAAGCGGACGATGTCGTGCACGGTGAGGAAGTAGCTTTCGTAGCCCAGCTCGGTGATCAGCAGCAGTTCGCGCTCGATCAGCAGGCGGGCTTTTTCCGGCACGCCCCGGGGCCAGCGCCAGGCCATGCCCTGTTCGGTGAGGTGGCGCAGCCAGGTGCTCGGCGTCTGGCCCTGGGGGACCAGCTCGCGGGGATACTGGTAGTGCAGCTCGCTGAGGTCGAAGCGACAGCGGCGGGCGATGTGCAGCGTCTCTGCCAGTAGCTGTGGCGGGTAGAGCTCGGCCAGGACCTGGCGGCTGCGCAGGTGGCGCTCGCCATTGGCAAACAGCTGCAGGCCCGCCTCGCTGACCGGCAGGTGCAGGCGGATGGCCGTCATGCAGTCCTGCAGGGCGCGGCGGCCACGGGCGTGCATGTGCACGTCGCCACTGGCGACCAGCGGCAGCTCGAGTTCCGCGGCCAAGGCCTGCAGCCGAGCCAGGCGTTGGCCATCGTCCGCGCCGCGAAGCAGCTCGACCGCCAGCCACAGGCGGTCGGCAAACACACTGCGCAGCCACTGGTCCTCGCGGGGGTCGTCAGGCGAACCGGGCAACCACAGGGCCAGCAGGCCGTCGGTGGGCCCGGCGAAATCCTCGCGCAGCAGGCGGTAGCGGCCCTTGGCCGCGCGTCCGCGGGCGCTGCTGATCAGCCGGCACAGGTGCTGGTAGCCGCCGAGGTCTTCCACCAGCAGCACCAGCTTGGGGCCATCCTCGATGCGCAGTTCGCTGCCGACGATCAGCGCCACGCCGCTGTCCTTGGCCGCCTGCCAGGCGCGCACGATGCCGGCCAGGCTGCACTCGTCGGTGATGGCCAGGGCCTGGTAGCCCAGGCGGGCGGCGCGGGTGAAGAGTTCGGCGGCGCTGGAGGCGCCGCGCTGGAAGCTGAAGTTGGACAGGCAATGCAGTTCGGCGTACTCGGCGCTCATGCAAACCACCCGTGCAACCACAGCGCCCCCGTCGAGCCGACGGGACGGAAGGCCCAGGCGCGCTGCCCCGCACGAGTCTCGATCAGGTAGTAGTCGCGCCGCAGGTCGTTGCCATCCCACCAGCCGGACTCGATGCGCTCGGGACCGGTGAGCAGGCGCGGCGGGCTTTCGTCCAGCGGCAGCGGCTGCGGCAGCAGCCAGCCGGGTCTTGGCCCCGTGGGGGGGCAGCTCATCGCCTTGGCCGTGCTGTGGGGCTGCCAGGCCAGTTCGGGGCGGTGATCGGGGCGTGCGCCCAGGCCTTGCACCGCGCCATCGCCCAGGCGCGCACGCAGGCGCTCGCGCAACTGCTCCCAGGCCAGGGACTGTTGCGGGCGTTCGTCGAACAGGCTGTGGTGCGGTGGCACGAAGTCCGGCAGGTCTTTGGCCAGCAGGCGCAGCGCCTCGACGGGGGCGGGCAGCGCCAGGCGTTCCAGGCGTTCGCGGGTCAGCTCGAACAGCAGGGTCGCTTCGCGCTCGGCGCCGAGCAGGCCCACCGGCACCAGGCTGTCGGCGCGGGCCCGGTGCTCCAGGTGCAGGACGAAGCGCTGCACGCCGCTGTCGCGGCCGGCGAGGTAGGCGGCCAGGTCGTGGGTCAGCCGGCGCAAGGGGAACAGCAGGGCCTGGTGCGACTCGACCTCGTAGTTCAGCTCGATGCGTTCATCGAAGCGGTCCGGCGGGCTGTAGCAGTCCAGGGCCAGCGGGCGCACCCCGAGCAGGGTGTCCAGGTGGTACAGCACCTCGGCCGGAAAACGCCGGGCCAGGCTGTCGCGCGGCAGGGCCAGGACCTGCCGCAAGGTGCGCAGGCCCATGCGCGCGAAGGCATTCGCCACCTCCCGGGCCAGGCCCAGCCGCTCGATTGGCAGGCGCTCCAGCTGCTGGTGTAGGGCGCTGGCGTCGGCCACGGCCAAACCGTCATGGACGTTGGCCAACACCCGCGCCGCGGCGGGGTTCGGCGCCAGGGTGATGCGGTGGCGAAAGCCCAGGGCCTGCAGCTCGGCGCGCAGACGCGACTCGAAGCGTGGCCAGGGGCCGAACAGGCCGAGGCTGGATTCGACCTCCATGAGCAGCGCGCGCGGGTAGTGCAGGCTGACCTGGGAGCTGAAGCGATAGGCCCAGGCCGCGAGCAAACGCTGGTGGCGTTCGATCTGGGCGCTGTCGTATTCGGCCGTGGTGAAGTCCTGAGTCAATGCCTGGGCGGCGCTCAGCGATTGACCGGGGCGCAAGCCCAGGGCGCGGGCGGCCGGGTTGAGCACCTGCAAGACCCGGCGCTGCGGCGTCCCGCTGAGCAGGGCCAGGGGCGCGGCGGGATCGGCGCAGCGGCGCAGGATTGCATCCAGCGCCAGTTGCGGCAGCAATACACAGGCCCAGCGCATGGTCGCCTCAGCGTCCTGCCGCGAAACCGATGGGCGTCACCGGCGCCAGGCCACCCCGGCACTTGAGCACCCGCACGTGCCCCGGCCGGTCGTCCAAGGCCAGGCGCAGCGCCGCTGGTGAGGGGGTGTGGGCCTCGCGCAGCGGGCGGTAGGCGAATGCCAGGGTCTGGCCGCTTTCGGCGGCGACCTGCAGGCGCCGCAGGGCGCGGTCGTCGGCGCGCTCCGGCCAGCACAGCAGCGCCGCACAGCTGCCCGAGCGCAGGCACTGCTCGGTGGCCCAGAGGGCGTCGCGGCCGCTGGCCTGGATCACCGCGAGGTGGCGCAGGTCGAGGCCGGCGGCCTGCCAGGCCGGTGCATAGGGCACGAAGGGTGGGGCGACCAGGACCACGCGTTCGGCGGCCTGGGTCAGGCGTGCCAGCGATGGCCACAGCAGGTGCAGCTCGCCGAGGCCGGGCCCCGGCAGGAGGATCTCGGTCAGCGCCGCTTCCGGCCAGCCGCCCGTGGGCAATGCGGCATCCAGGGCGGCATGGCCGCTCGGCTGCCGACTCGGCGCCCGTGGCGTCGGTTGGCCGCGCCAGACCCGGCGTTGATCGAGCAGGCTGTCGAGGCTGACCACGGCGCTCATCGGCATGCACCCTGAGTGCGGGCTCGCTGGGCAATGATTGAGGCGTGATGGACGATCGGGATCATGGGCGGACTGCCGAAGGCGCTGCTGGCGGGAAGGCGATGCAGATCAATTAACTGTATATAGATACAGTAGTCCATCGGCGAGGCGAGCGGCAAGCCTTCAGTCGCGGTAATGGACGGGCGGAGCCGGCGTGCTCATCTCGGCGCCACGCGCGTGGCACTTCACCTGCTGGCGGTCGCGCTCGGCTAGAATAGGCGCACTTTTCCGAGAACCCGTTTATGTCCGATTCGGCCGACCTTCAGCCTTTGCCGGTGCTTCCCGTCGAGCAATTGATCGCCTGCCACGAATGCGACCTGCTGATGCGCAAGCCGCAGACCGGCTATGACGAACGGGTCGAGTGCCCACGCTGCGGTTTCGAGCTCTATACCCACCGCCATCAGGTGGTGCGCCGCAGCCTGGCGCTGGTGATCGCCGCCTTGCTGCTCTATGTGCCGGCCAACTTCCTGCCCATCATGCACCTCAACCTGCTCGGCCAGACGTCCGAGGACACGGTGTGGAGCGGGGTGCTCGGGTTGTACGAAAGCGGCATGCAGGGCATCGCCGTGGTGGTGTTCCTCTGCAGCATGGCGGTGCCGCTGCTCAAGCTGCTGTGCCAGCTGGTGGTGCTGTTGAGCATCCGCCTGGACCTGGGGCGCAGCTATGGCCTGCTGCTGTACCGCATCTATCACCACCTGCGCGAGTGGGGCATGCTCGAGGTCTACCTGATGGGCATCCTGGTGGCCATGGTCAAGCTGGCCGACCTGGCGGACCTCAGCCTCGGCGTCGGCTTGTTCTGCTTCGTTGCACTGCTGCTGATCCAGGCCTGGCTGGAGGTGAGCATGGCGCCCCACCAGATCTGGCAGGCCCTGTCCGGGGAGGATGTGCATGCGGGCGATTGATGCCGGGCTGCTGGTCTGTCACGAGTGCCACCTGCTCAACCCCCAGCAGGCCGAGGCCGAGCGCCAGCACTGCGAGCGCTGCGGCGGCCTGCTGCACGCGCGGCGACCGAACAGCCTGGCGCGCACCTGGGCACTGCTGCTGACCGCGGCGATCCTCTATGTCCCGGCCAACCTGCTGCCGATCATGACGGTCAACTCCCTGGGCAAGGGGCAGTCGGACACCATCATGTCCGGGGTGATCGAGCTGGTGCACCTGGGCATGCTGCCGATCGCCGCGGTGGTGTTCATCGCCAGCATCCTGGTGCCGACCTTCAAGCTGGCCGGCATCGCCCTGCTGCTGTATTCGGTGCAGCGGCACCAGCCGATGTCGCCCCGGCGGCGCATCTTCATGTTTCGCTTCATCGAATGGATCGGCCGCTGGTCGATGCTCGACATCTTCGTCATCGCCATCCTGGTGGCGCTGGTCAGGTTCGGCAATCTGGCCAGCATCGAACCGGGCATGGGCGCGGTGGCCTTCGCCAGCGTGGTGATCCTGACCATGCTCGCCGCCTTGACCTTTGACCCTCGCCTGATCTGGGACAACACGGAGTCGCCACACGACCATGAATGACCTGCCACTGGCCAAAACCCGCCCGGCTTCCAACTGGTCGGCCATCTGGGTGCTGCCCATCCTCGCCCTGCTGATCGGCGGCTGGCTGGGCTGGCGTGCCTACAACCAGGCGGGGATCGAGATCGAGGTGTTCTTCGAGAGCGGCGCCGGCATCCAGGCCGGCAAGACCGAGGTCATCTTCAAGGGCATGCCGGTGGGCAAGGTCAAGGCCCTGGCCCTGGACGACAGCGGCGAGCAGCGCGGGGTGATCGCCACCATCGAGATGAGCCAGGAGGCCGAGTCGCAGCTGCGGGAGACCACCCGCTTCTGGCTGGTCAAGCCCAGCGTCAGCCTGGCCGGCATTACCGGCCTGGAAACCCTGGTGTCGGGCAACTACATCGCCGTCAGTCCGGGAGACGGCGAGCCGCAGACGAAGTTTCGCGCGCTGCCGGCGGCACCGCCCTTGTCGGACGACCAGCCGGGCCTGCACCTGACCCTGAAGGCCGAGCGTCTGGGCTCGCTGGATCGTGACAGCCCGGTGTTCTACAAGCAGATCCAGGTCGGACGGGTTAAAAGCTACGCCCTGGCCAGCGACCAGAGCACCGTCGAGGTGAAGGTGTTCATCGAGCCGACCTACGCCAGCCTGGTGCGCAAACACACGCGGTTCTGGAACGCCAGCGGCATCAGCATCAATGCCAGCCTGTCGGGTTTCAAGCTGCGCAGCGAGTCCCTGGCCAGCATCGTCGCCGGCGGCATCGCCTTCGCCACCCCGGAGCACCGCAAGGACAGCCCGCCCACCGACCCGGTCTTCCCCTTCCGCCTGTACGAGGATTTCGAGGCGGCCCAGGCCGGCATCAGGGTGCAGGTCCGGTTCAGTGATTTCGAGGGGCTGGAGGCCGGGCGCACGCCGGTGCTGTACAACGGCATCCAGGCCGGCACCCTCAAGGCCCTGAATGTCAGCGACGACCTGACCTCGGCCAGCGCCGAGCTGACCCTGGACCCGCGCACCGAAGACTTTCTGGTCGAGGGCACCGAGTTCTGGGTGGTCAAGCCGTCCATCTCGCTGGCCGGCATCACCGGCTTGGAGGCCCTGGTCAAGGGCAATTACATCGCCGTGCGACCGGGCGAGAAGGGCGCCGCGGCCAAGCGCGAGTTCGAGGCCCGGCCCAAGGCGCCGCCCCTGGACCTGGCCTCGCCGGGCCTGCACCTGGTGCTGCTCAGCGACAGCCGCGGCTCGCTGGAGGTCGGCAATCCGATCCTCTATCGCCAGGTCAAGGTCGGCACGGTGCAGAGCGTGCAGCTGTCACGCAACGATCAGCAGGTGGCGTTCGGCGTGCACATCGAGCCGGAGTACGCCCATCTGGTCAACAGCAGCACGCGCTTCTGGAATGCCAGCGGCATCACCCTCAAGGGCAGCTTGTCCGGTATCGAGGTGAAGAGCGAGTCGCTGCAGACCCTGCTGGCGGGCGGCATCGCCTTCGAGACCCGCGACCCGCAGGCGCCGGTGTTGACCAAGCGGGTGCAGCGCTTCGCCCTGTACGACAGCCGCGACAGCGCCCTGCAGAATGGCGTGGCGATCAGCATCCGCCTGGAGCGCGGCGATGGCCTGGGCCCCGGCACGGCCATCCGCTACCGCGGCCTGGACGTCGGCAAGGTCGAGCGCATCGAGCTGAGCGATGACCTGCGCAGCGTCCTGCTGCATGGACGCATCACCCTGGCCGCCAAGCGGATCGCCCGCGCCGGCTCGCAGTTCTGGGTGGTCAAGCCGGAGTTGAGCCTGACCCGGGTGACCAACCTCGATACCCTGGTCGGCGGCCAGTACCTGGAGGTGCTGCCGGCGGAGCAAACCGGGCGCCAGCAGACCGAGTTCGTCGCCCTGGCGGCGCCACCCACTCGGGCGGTCAGCGAGCCGGGCCTGCGCCTGGTGCTCAGCGCGGCCCAGCGCAATTCGCTGAAGACCGGGGAGCCTGTGACCTACCGCGAGGTGCCGGTGGGCAAGGTGATGGGCGTCGAACTGAGCCCCAGCGCCAACCGGGTGCTGGTCCATGTGCTGATCGAGCCGCGCTACGCGCCCCTGGTGCACGGCGGCAGCCGCTTCTGGGTCAGCACCGGCATCGGCGTCGAGGCGAGCCTGTTCAAGGGGCTGAAGGTGCGCACCGAATCCCTGGAAACCATCATCGCCGGCGGCGTGGCCTTTGCCACCCCGGAGGGCGAGCAGATGGGCGCCAAGGCGCTGCCGGGGCAGACCTTCGCGCTGTTCGAGGAGGCGCAGGAGGAGTGGTTGCGCTGGGCGCCGAAGATATCCCTGGAGCCGTGAAACCCTGAAAAAGGGCCGCAGCTGCGGCCCTTTTCCTTCGCGCTCGAGGGTCAGGCCGGTTCGGCGCTGACCTCCGGCACCACGGCCTCGGCACTGGCCGTCTCGCGGGGGCGGATGAACTTCCAGTCGGCTTCGTCGATGTAGATGCCGTTCGGCCCGCTGCCGCCTTCCAGGTCGATGGCCACGTGGGCCGAGACCTGCGGCTTGACCGAGGCGAGGATCGGCACGAAGCCCAGCTGCAGGCTGGTCTCGATCAGCGCCTGCTGGTTGCGCTCGTCGATGTCGGCCGCCTCGTCCAGGTAGTAGGGCAGGCGCACGCGCCCGGCCTGCTCGCGGTCCATCAGGTGCAGCAGCAGGTACATGTTGGTCAGCGCCTTGATGGTCATGGTGGTGCCGTTGGACGCCGCACCGTCGATGTCGGTGTGGATCACCGGTTGACCACCGACCTTGGTGATCTCGAAGGCCAGCTCGAACAGGTCCTTGAGGCCCAGCTGGTTGTGATTGGCCGCCACCAGGCGCGCCAGGTACTCCTTGGCCTGCTCGTTCTTGGCGTCCTGCTCGCTGCTCTGCTGCAGGTCGAACACCGACAGGGTCTCGCCTTCCTCGTACTGGCCGGCGCTGTGGATGATCTGGTCGATGTGCTTGAGCGCCTCCTTGTTCGGCGCCAGGACGATGCGGAAGCTCGACAGGTTGGAGACCTGGCGCTTGTTGATCTCGCGGTTGAACAGCGCCAGCTGGTGTTCCAGGTTGTCGTAGTCGCTGCGGATGTTGCGCAGGGTGCGGGCGATATCGGTGACCGCGGCACGGCGGGCCTTGGCCAGGGTCAGGGCCTCGTCCTGGCGATGGGCGTAGGCGTTGACCAACAGCTGCAGGCGGCGCTCGACGTCGTCCTCGCTGTCGAACTTGGCGACGCCCTTGAGGCGCACCTGGGCATACAGCGCCTCGATCTGCCCGTCCACGCGCTGCAGGCCCTGCCAGGCGTCCTGGTAGTCGTTGAGCAGCGGCTGCAGGTTGTCCAGGGAGTCGTCCACCGGGTCGGTGAAGGGCGTGCCGAACGGCAGGTTGGCCGGCAGCAGCTGGCGGCGGCGCAGGGCGTCGTCCAGGGTGCGCTGCTTGGCTTCCAGGTCGGCCAGCTGGCGACCGACCAGCTGCAGCTTGGCGGACAGCTGCTGGACCCGCTCGGCGAAGGCGTCGCTGGTACGTTTGAGTTCGTCCTGGGCGGCCTCCAGCTGGGCCAGCTGCTCCAGCTTGTCGGCCTCCTCGACAGCCAGGGTCTGGCTGCGGCGGTAGTCTTCCAGGGCCTTCTGCGCATCCAGCACGGCCTGGTAAAGCGCCTCGGCCTGGGCCTTGCTCGCGGCGCGGTCGGCGGCCACCGCCTGCTGGGTCTTGAGCTGCTTGAGCTCGCGCTCCAGGCGGTCTTTCTGATCGCGCAGGGCGGCGCGGTCGGCCAGAGCCTGCAGGGCCGGCGGCTCGATATGGGACAGGTCGATGGACAGACCGGGGACCTCGAAGCGCTCGCCCTTGAAGCCGTCCAGCACCGCTTCCAGGGACTTGACCCAGGCCTCGCCGTCGTCCAGGGCGATGCCCTTCTCGCCCAGCGGCAGGCTGAACAGCTGGCCGTTGAACAGGCGCATCAGGCGGTCGACGTCGGCCTGGGAGAACTCCTCGCGCAGCCGCGCGTAGCTGTTGTTGTCGGCGTGGTCGAGCTGCTGCCTGACCGACTTGAGGCGCTTCTCCAGGTCGCGCAGGCGCTCGTCCAGATCCTCGCTGCTGAACTGGCGGGACTGCGCCAGGGCGCCGGCCAGCTCGTCGTGGGCATCCTTGGCGGCCAGCAACTGGGCCTCCAGCACCTGGGCGTTGTCGACCAGGGCGAAGCGGTTCTTCAGCACGGCCAGCTCGCCGAGCCAGCGCTGGATCTCGCTGATCGCCCGTTCCAGGCGCATCAGCTCGGCGGTGCCGCCGCGCTGCTCCTGCTGCAGGCCGTCCTGCTCGCGCTGGTAGTGCTCGGCCTGGATCACCAGCTCCTCGCGGCGGGCACCGGCGTAGTCCTGCCAGGTGCCGAGCAGCGAGTCGAGCAGCGGCGACAGGCGGTGCAGCTTGCCGCGCAGCTGTTCGCGCTGGGCCAGGCCCGCGGCCAGGGCCTCGATCAGGGGGCCGGCGCCGACCAACGCCTGGTAGTCCTGCTCCATGCGGCGCACGTCGCGGAAAGCCTCCTCGGTGGCGGCGATGTAGTCGACGCTGCCCGAGCGCAGGCTGTGCTCGAAGGCGTCGAGGAACAGCTGCTTGAGCTTGGCGGCGGTGATCTCGCGCATGTGCAGCAGGTTGATGAACAGCGCGCGGAAGGTCTTCAGGCTCTGCTCGCTGGTGGAGCGCAGGGGGATCAGGGTCAGGTCCAGGGGCACCGAGGTATGGCCGCCGACCAGCAGGCGGCGCAGTTCGTCCGGCTTGAGCTCGTAGGCCTTGATGCCGGCCCGCTCGAGGTTGTTGAACAGCTCGCGCTGGCGCAGGCAGCTGCCGTTGTTCTGGTAGTGCTCCAGGTCCAGCTCGCCCTGGTAGGCGAAGAACTGGTGGCCGAAGCCGCCACCGGGGCCGCGGCCGGCCACGCCGATCACGTGGGGGCCGTGGGGCAGGGCGACTTCCACCAGGATGTAGCTGGTGTCGCTGGCGAAGTAGAACCGGCGTGACTGCTCCAGGCTGTACTTGCCGAAGCTCATGTCCGACATGCGCGCCAGGATGGGGAACTGCAGGGCGTTGATCGAGGCCGACTTGCCCAGGTTGTTGGCGCCGTACACCGACAGCGGGTTCTCCAGGGGAAACAGGCCGAGGCTGTAGCCGGCGGTGTTCAGCAGGGCGAAGCGGCGGATGCCGTAGCGTTCCTGGCTCATGCGTCTATCTCCTGGGCGGCGCGTTCTTCGGCCATGGCGCGGGCCATGGCGTCTTCTTCGGATTGCTCGGCGGCGAATTCATCGAGGGCGATGATCGCCTCGCCGCTGTCGTCGTCGAGCAGCAGCGGCGCCGGCAGGGGCAGGTCGCTGCTGTGCAGGCTGGCGGCCAGGTCGCGGTCGTGCTGCACCGCCAGGCAGACGTCGAGGAAGCGGTGCATGGGCGCGAGGAAGCGGTACACGCCGTTGCTGTCGGCGGCGAAACCGAGCTGGGTGAGGCGGCGGATGACCTTGTCCTCCAGCTCCTCCTGGGTGGTGACCTCGGCCTGGAGAAACAGGTCCTTGTATTTGTCCAGCAGCGCCGGCAGTTCGTCGCGGCCGATGCTGCCGCCGTCCAGCACGCTAAGCGGGTCGCGGCCCTGGTCGGCGAGGTGTTCGACGAGGATGAAGGTGAACAGCGCCAGGCGCTGGGCGGTCTTGTTGACCTGGGCGCCCATCTGCTCGGGCACGAAGTAGTAGAAACCGCGCGGGTCGCACACCAGCTCGAAGCCGAGGGCCTTGAACAGTGCGCGGTACTGGTCCTGCTGGCTGGACAGCTGGGCGTAGCACTCCGGCTCGCTGCGCGACAGGTGGTAGCCCTTGAACAGCTCGCGGAAGATCGCCGAGAGCTGGGTCATTTCCTTCAGATCGATATTCATACGCAATGCTCACAGGCAGTCGTAGGGTGGAAAGCCGCGAAGTGCTTTCCACCATGAAGAGGGTGACAGGTGGACAAGCCGCGCGTTGTCCACCCTACGCAGGGCTTAAGCATCGGGGCGGCCCAGCAGCGCATAGGAGCTCAGGCTGAGCTGGTGCTCCCGGGTCAGGTAGTCGCGGCGCTCCAGGCGTTCGCGCTGGAAGCGGGCGTCGCGGGACAGGCGCGAGAACCAGTAGAGCAACTCGTCGGTGGCGCCCTCCGGCTCCTGTTCCAGCAGCCAGAGCATCAGGTCGGGCAGCGGCAGGGCCTGCTCGCAGCGCTCGACCATCTCGCGGGCGGTACGTGGCGCCTGGGGCGCGGCTTGCCTGCGCGTGCCGCTGGCCTTGGGGAAGTGGCTGGGCTTGGGCTCGAAGCGGGCCAGGGCATAGACATAGGCCTCGACCTGGGAGGCGCTGCCGAGGAAGGTGCTTTGCGGTCGGCTGAACAGCGGCAGGGCCGCCTGGGGCACGGCGTCCAGGCCGCGTTTACGAATCGCGGAAAGCGCCAGGGCGGCGCCGCGGGTCACCGCGTTGTGCCGGCGCGCCTCCTCGCGCAGCGGCAGCAGCAGCTCGCGGGCACGGCGCAGGGTCAGCTGGGCGGTGGTCTGCATCTCCAGGATGCGCGCGTGGGTGCGCAGCAGCAGGTCGTCGTCGACCAGCTGGCCGAGGCGCTGCTGCTCGCCGAGCAGGCGCAGCAGCACATGTTCGACGCGGTACACGCCCTGTTCGAAGGCGCCGTCGGCGGCGACCAGCTGGATCATCGGCTCGACGTACTCGTCCCAGGTCGCCAGCACCTCGGCATAGCGCTGGCGCAGGGGGATCTGCCGGTCGCTGGTCTTGGCCCGCTCGGCCACCGCCACCAGGGCCTGTTCGTCGTTGGCCAGCTTCTTCAGCACGTCGCGCACGCGCATGTCGAGCAGACGCAGCTGGCGCGCCAGGTCGGCGGCGTCGCGCACCTCGAAGGCATCCTGGATATAGCCGGCCAGGCGCTCCAGATGGCGCAGGTAGGCCTCGATCTCCAGGCACAGGCCCAGGCGGTGCTCGCGGCGCAGGTAGGCGAGGAAGTCATGGATCTGCGCGTTCAGCTCGAAGCGGTTGGGGCTCTTGGCCACCGGCACCAGGATGTCCAGGCGGATCCACTGGTCGAGCAGGGCGGTGATGTCCACCGGGGTGCTGTCGGGCAGCTGCGCGGCGAGCTGATTGCGCAACTCGACCAGGCTCAGGGTGCCGGCATCGAAGCGCTCGCACAGCGGTTCGAGCAGGCTCCAGTGCTCGGCGAGGGCGCGCAGTACGCGTTTGGGGTCGATCATCGCAGGGCCGGTCGCTCAATCGGAAAAAACGCCGATTGTACTGCATCGAATGGCCCGTACCGGAACCCCAGCCGATCGGAGGTGCGGGGTCGTGCACAGCTAACGCAATACGGCCGTTTCGGCCGGCCGAATGGCCTGCAGCGACCGCACAGTCGCTGCAGGCTTTCCGTCAGCCGGGTTTCACGCCACAATTCCTCAATTGAGCGCCGCCACCAGCCGGCGCTATCTGCCTGAGCCCGCCGCATCCAGGGTTGGGCCTTGAGGAGTCGAGCATGAGCAGCAGCGATCGCGTCATTATTTTCGATACCACCCTGCGCGACGGTGAGCAGAGCCCCGGCGCATCCATGACCGGCGAAGAGAAGCTGCGCATCGCCAAGGCCCTGGAGCGTCTGCGGGTCGACGTGATCGAAGCCGGTTTCGCCATCGCCAGCCCCGGCGACTTCGCCGCGGTCAAGGCGATCGCCGACAACATCAAGGACAGCACCGTGTGCAGCCTCTCGAGGGCGGTGGATGCCGATATCGACCGCGCCGCCGAGGCGCTGGCCGGGGCCAACTCCGGGCGCATCCACACCTTTATCGCCACCAGTCCGATCCACATGCAGTACAAGCTGCGCATGCAGCCGGACCAGGTGGTGGAGCAAGCGGTGCACGCGGTCAAGCGTGCGCGCAACCTGTGTAGCGATGTGGAGTTCTCCTGCGAGGACGCCGGCCGTTCCGAGCTGGACTTCCTCTGCCGCATCATCGAGGCGGCCATCGACGCCGGTGCGCGCACCATCAATATTCCCGATACGGTCGGCTATGCCATTCCGCACCAGTACGCCGAGACCCTCCGCCAGCTCCTGCAGCGCATCCCCAACGCCGACAAGGCGGTGTTCTCGGTGCACTGCCACAACGACCTGGGCCTGGCAGTGGCCAATTCCCTGGCGGCGGTGGTGGCCGGTGCGCGGCAGGTGGAGTGCACCATCAACGGCCTCGGCGAGCGGGCCGGCAATGCCGCCCTGGAAGAGATCGTCATGGCGATCAAGACCCGCGCGGACCTGCTCGGCGTGCACACCAACATCGACACCCCGCATATCCTCAGCACCTCGCGCATGGTCTCCGGCATCACCGGTTTCCCGGTGCAGCCGAACAAGGCGATCGTCGGTGCCAACGCCTTCGCCCACGAGTCGGGCATCCACCAGGACGGCGTGCTCAAGCACCGCGAGACCTACGAGATCATGTCGGCGCAGTCGGTCGGCTGGCACACCAACAAGCTGTCGCTGGGCAAGCTGTCGGGGCGCAACGCCTTCCGCTCGCGCCTGGACGAGCTGGGCATCGTGCTCGGTGGCGAGGCCGAGCTGAACGCCGCCTTCGCCCGCTTCAAGGAACTGGCCGACAAGAAGCACGAGATCTTCGACGAAGACCTGCAGGCGCTGGTCTCCGACACCCTGGGCGAGGAAGCGCCGGAGCACTTCAAGCTGGTGAGCCTGGAGGTCGCCAGCAAGACCGGCACGGTGCCCCAGGCCAAACTGGTGCTGAGCGTCGACGGCGCCGAACACGCGGCTCAGTCCCAGGGCTCTGGCCCGGTGGATGCCACCTTCAAGGCCATCGAGTCGATCGTCGGCTCCACTGCCAACCTGCAGCTGTACTCGGTCAACGCCATCACCCAGGGCACCGACTCCCAGGGCGAGGTCACGGTGCGCCTGGAGAAGGCCGGGCGCATCGTCAACGGCAACGGCGCCGACACCGATATCCTGGTGGCCTCGGCCAAGGCCTACATCAATGCCCTGAACCTGATGCAGGCCGGGCAGAAGGCCCATCCGCAGGTGGCTGACGTTTGATTGCCGAGCTGCGCCGCCGTGCCTACCTGACCGCCATGCAGGTGACCAGCTGGTTGCCGCGGGTGGAGTTGCCGTTCGCCGCGCCGTCGCGGCCGCAGCTGCTGGAGGCGCCGGAGCCTGAGTCGCCGGCCGACGACGAGCCGACCTTGCAGGCGCTGCGCGAGAGCGTGGCGCCGGCTCCAACCGCCCCGCCGGCCGAGCGGCCGAAGATCGAGGTGCCGAAGCCCGCCGTCGTCCCCCGCGGCGCCAAGCCCGAGAAGGCCGAGAAGGCCGAGGCCACGGATGAAAAGCCGGACACGGTCAGGCCGGTGGTCGCGCCACCGCCACGCTTTGCCCTGCAGCTGCTGCGCGCCGGCGACTGTGCGCTGCTGGTCGAGTTGCCCACCGGCGAGCCGCTGCAGGGCCGCGATCCGGCCTACCTGCTGCTCAAGGATCTGCTGCGCGCCGCCGGGCTACCGGACAGCCCGCAGCTGATCGGCGAGCCGGTGCGCTGGCCGCTGCTGGTGCGCGGCACTATGGACCAGGGTCCGCAGGCGGCCCTGGAGTTCGTGCAGAGCTTCGTGAGCGCCCGCCTGGAAGAGCAGGAACCCTGCGCCTGCCTGTGGCTGGTGGGCCTGCCGGCCGTGCGCTTTGCCGGTGAGGCCGATGCCGAGGCCTACAACGGCGAGTTGCAGGTCGAGGGCCTGGGGGCGGCCTGGGCGTTGCCGGGGCTGGAACTGCTGATGGACGAGCCGCAACGCAAGCGCGAGCTGTGGCAGGCCATGCGCCGGGTGCGCCAACGCTGGATGAGTCAGGCCCAATGAGTGATGCGATTTCCTTCCGCCCGATGACCGAGGCGGATCTCGAGGCGGTGCTGAAAATCGAATACGCCGCCTTCAGCCACCCCTGGACCCGCGGCATCTTCGCCGACAGTGTCAAATCCTACGATTGCTGGTTGATGTTCGAGGGTGGCCAGCAGGTCGGGCATGGGGTGATCAACGTGATCATCGACGAGGCCCATCTGCTGAACATCACCGTCAAACCGGAAAGCCAGGGCCGCGGTCTGGGTCTGCGTCTGCTGGAGTTCCTCATGCAGCGGGCCGCACAACTCAAGGCCGGCGAATGCTTCCTCGAGGTGCGCGCCAGCAACCAGGCGGCCTATCGCCTGTACGAGCGCTATGGGTTCAATGAGGTCGGCCGCCGCCGCGACTACTACCCTGCCGTGGGCGGGCGCGAGGATGCGCTGGTGATGGCCTGCACCCTGGTCGACTGATGCCTTAGCGCGATTCGCCGGGCGTCGGCCGCCGGGGCGCGCGTTCGTCCTCTTCCAGGCCGAAGTCGTCCTCGTCGATGACGTTCAGCTCGTGATCGGCCGGCAGATCGCTGCCTTCCTCGAACGGCGAACGGGCGCCATCTTCGAGGATCAGGTCCTCCAGATCGGCATCGTCCTTGTCCGGGCCATGCCCAGGCGGAGCATCCTCGTTCAGGCCGGCTTCCCGGCGCTGACTGTGTTCGAACTCCTCGATCACGTCATGCTCATCGTCGCGGTCATCCAGCAAGGCGTCCTCGCCGTCTTCCAGGTCGAGGTCGTCTCGCGGCGCCTGGGACGGACGGGGGCCGCGCTCGGGTGGGGTCGCAGGCATCAGTTGCTCTCCTCTGCAGGGGCTACCTAAGGTTGACGCTGCCAGCGGCGAAAGATTCCACCTCGGCAGACCGAGGGCGGGTGTGGGCAGCGTCAGCCGGTCGCCGATGCCCGATGAGATCGGCTGTGACGGCACGCCGGTGCGACTTGTCAAAGATCCCGAGCACTCACTAGGGTGCGCATCGGCAAATTCCGGAGCAGATGGCATGAGCGATTTACAGCACCTCTTCGACAACAATGCCCGCTGGGCCGAGTCGATCACCCAGCAAGACCCGGAGTTCTTCGCCAAGCTGGCCCGCCAGCAGGTGCCGGAATACCTGTGGATCGGCTGTTCGGATGCGCGGGTGCCGGCCAACGAGATCGTCGGCCTGCTGCCGGGCGACCTGTTCGTCCACCGCAACGTCGCCAACGTGGTGCTGCACACCGACCTCAACTGCCTGTCGGTGATCCAGTACGCGGTCGATGTGCTCAAGGTCAAACACATACTGGTCACCGGGCACTACGGCTGCGGGGGCGTGCGCGCCTCGATGCAGGACACCCAGTACGGCCTGATCGATGGCTGGCTGCGCTCGATTCGCGACCTCTACTACGAGCACCGCGAGCGCCTGGCCCAGCTGCCCGACGAAGAGGCGCGGGTCGATCGCCTGTGCGAGCTGAACGTGATTCAGCAGGTGGCCAACGTCAGCCACACCACCATCGTGCAGAACGCCTGGCACCGTGGTCAGGAACTGTCGGTGCACGGTTGCATCTACGGCATCAAGGACGGGCGCTGGAAGGATCTCAACGTCACTATCAGTGGCCTCGAGCAACTGCCGCGGCAGTACCGCCTGCGCCCACTGCAGCAGGTTTGAACCCGATGACCAGTTCGCGCGGCATGGCTGTGCTGGGGCTGCTGCTGGCGGTGCTGTGCTGGTCGGGTAATGCCCTGGTGGCGCGCGCCTTCACCGGCGAGATCCCGCCCTTCGCCCTGTCGTTCTGGCGCTGGAGTCTGGCCCTGCTGCTGCTGTTGCCCTTCGTGGCCGCGCCGCTGTGGCGCCACCGTGCGGCCCTGCGCCGGGCCGGCTGGCGGTTGCTGGTGCTTGGCGGACTGGGCATCGCCGCCTACAACTCGCTGCTGTACAGCGCGGCGCAGACCACCGTGGCAATCAACATCACCCTGGTCAACACCTGCCTGCCGCTGATGACCTTCATCGGTGCCGGCCTGCTGCTCGGCGAGTGGCCACAGCCGCGCGCCTGGTGGGGCATGGGCCTGGCGGCGATCGGCCTGCTGGTGCTGATCGGCCAGGGCAGCCTTACGACCCTGACCGCGCTGTCGTTCAACCCCGGCGACCTGATCATGCTCCTGGCCGTGGCAGACTGGGCGCTGTACTCGTTGCTGCTGCGGCGCTGGGCCAGTTACCTGCTGCCGATCCCCCCGCTGGCGCTGCTCGGCGCGCTGATGTTGCTGGGCCTGCCGCTGATCCTGCCGTTCTACCTGTTCGAGCTGGCCCGCGGCGCGCACTTCGTACTCACCCCTGGCACCCTCGGCGCCATCGGCTACACGGCGGTGTTCGCCTCGTTGCTCGCCTACCTGGCCTGGAACCACGGCGTGCGCGTGCTCGGCGCGGCCAAGGCGGCGCTGACCAACTACCTGATGCCGGTGTTCACCGCCGTGCTCGGTTGGGTGTTGCTGGGGGAGGGCCTGCAGCCTTACCACTGGCTGGGCGGCGGGCTGATCTTCGCCGGACTGTTGCTGGGCACGAAGCTGGCGCCCAGGCGTTAAATTTCCGCAACTGCTGAGAAGGGCTGGCGATAGAAAAACTCTGTCTAGGCCAGCGCGGCCCTATTCCCCTTCTCGGCTGCTCCAGCGCGGCCGATGGTCTCTACTAATAGAGTGAGTTGGTGTCTGTCTGAACGTGGCCGCCGCGCCGCGAGGGTCAGGTCGTACGGGGACTGGAAGCGGCGCGGGCCGGGGCGGAGGTGTCCGATGAGCCAGCAGCCAAGCCGTTCTCCAGCCGAGGTGTATGACAGCCTGTTCGTTCCTGCCTTGTTCCAACAGTGGCCCCCCCGTGTGCTGGATGCGGCCGCGGTGACGTCGGCGCAGCAGGTACTCGATGTCGCCAGTGGCACCGGCGTACTGGCCTGCGCTGCCGAGGCGCGTGTCGGGGCAGCGGGCCGTGTGGTGGGCCTCGACCCTAATGACGAGATGCTGGCCGTCGCCCGGCGCAAGCAGGCGTCGGTCGAGTGGCGCAGCGGTCGGGCGGAGGCACTGCCCTTCGCCGGCTCGACGTTCGATGCGGTGGTCAGTCAGTTCGGCTTGATGTTCTTCGAGGACCGAAGCCAGGCCCTGCGTGAAATGCTGCGGGTGCTGCGCCCAGGCGGGCGACTGGCGCTGGCGGTGTGCGATGCGCTGGATCACTCGCCCGGATATGCGGTGCTCGCCGAACTGCTGCATCGGCTGTTTGGCGAACCGGTAGCCCAGGCCTTTCGTGCGCCCTTTGCCTGTGGTGATGCGGACCAGCTGCGCGCCACCTGCGTCGCGGCAGGCGTGCCCGATGCCCAGGTCAGGCGCCATGACGGACGGGTGCGTTTCGCCTCGATCGAGTCGCTGGTGGCCACCGAGCGCGCCTGCGTCTGGACCCTTGGCGGGCTGCTGGACGAGGCGCAGTTCGCGCGCCTGCTGGGGGCGGCGGAGGAATCGCTAGCACCTTTCCTCGGCGCAGATGGCGGCATCGAGTTCGACATGCCGGCGCTGATCGTCTCCGCCACCAAGGCCGGATGACAGGCAGCGGGGTTCGGTCAAGGGAGTCCTGGAGGATGAGGGCGATGAGGATCCGGTGGAAACAGCGGTTTGCCAGTCTGCTGGCCATCTGGCTTTGGGGCGCCGTTGCCGGGCCGGTCTCTGCCGAGCAGGCCTTGACCGAGCGGGCCTATGCCGAGGCCAGGGCGACCATGGGCGTGGTCCTGCTGGGCGTCAGTTGGGGCCGGGCGTGGGGATACTGTGGGTTCGAGAACGTGCAGTTGCGCAGCCTCGGCTTCGACCATATGCCGGTGCGCAAGCACGGCGACTCGCCGTCCGCCGATATCGAGCTCGAGGGGCCCGGGCTGACGGCCAAGCCCATCTCGCAGGACTACGCACTGCTGCTGGCGCCGGGCGAGTATGCCCTTACCGCCTTCCACATCAAGGCCGCCAAATCGGTCAACGATGTCGGCGCCTTCCAGGCCCGGCGCAGCCAGCTGCTGGAAAACGGCGCGCCGTTGGCCGGCAGCTTCACCGTGGCCGCCAACGAGGTGGTCTATGTGGGGCACTTCGCCCCCGAATGTCCGCAGGTCGGGCAGCCGACGATCTGGCGTTACTACCTGAGGGATGCGGCCGCCCTCGAGGAGTACCTGGCCAAGGTCAAAGGCGCGCACCCCTACCTGGACGTGGGCGCCGCACGGTTTCGCCTGTTCAAGACCAGCAGCATCGGCGAGGCGTTTCAGTTGCCTTGAGTGCGCGGCTCCAGCGGACGGCGCTTGCCCAGCGTACTGGCCTCCGGATTGGTAACAGGGCGTCCGCGGCACCGCCTTCGAATGCCGCACTACAAGGAGATCATCGAATGAAAATGCTGCTTTCGGTGGAGTTCCCCCATGAACCATTCAATGCGCTCGTCAGAAACGGCACCTGTGGCGAGGTCATCGCCCGCATCCTCGAGGCCATCAAGCCGGAGGCCGCTTACTTCACGGAGCAGGACGGTACCCGTGCCGGCGTCTTCGTGATCGAGGTGAAGGAACCCTCGGCGGTGCCGGCGATAGCGGAGCCGTTCTTTCTCAACTTTCACGCCAACTGCAAGTTCCGCATCCTCATGAGCCCGCAAGACCTGCAGCGTGCGGGACTGGAGGCGCTCGGCAGGCAGTGGGGCTGAGCAGCCAACCGGGCAGCTAGCAGGCTGGCGTGGAGAGAAGCATCCAGGTGGCCTGTTGCGTGGCCTTATTGGCCGAATTTTCCCCAGGGAGGGGCGTAGGCTGGCTCAGCGAAAAACGGCGACCGGAGCCTTATCGACCTGGTTGCGGACGCCGCGCAAGGCGAACATTCACTGGCGGAACGAGGAAGCGTCATGGCCGTAACCAACCATCAGTCGGGCACCAATGTGCATGAAGTGGCCGACGGCATCTATCGCATCAACACGCCGCTGGTCATCCCCGGTGCCGGCGGTTTTTCGTTCAACCAGTACCTGATCGTCGACGACGAGCCCCTGCTGTTCCACACCGGACCGCGCAAGCTGTTTCCCCTGGTGCGCGAGGCGGTCGCCAGCATCCTGCCGGTCGAGCGCCTGCGCTACATCGCCTTTTCCCATGTGGAGGCGGACGAATGCGGCTCGCTCAACGAGTGGCTGGCCGCGGCGCCACAGTCCGTGCCCGTGTGCGGGGCGATCGCCGCGATGGTTTCCATCGAGGACCTGGCCGACCGCAGCCCGCGCGCATTGGCCGACGGTGAGCGCCTGTCGCTGGGGTCACGGGTCGTGCGCTGGTACGACGCGCCGCACCTGCCCCATGCCTGGGAGTGCGGTTTTCTCGCCGAGGAGCGCACCGGCACACTGTTCTGCGGCGACCTGTTCACCCAGGGCGGCTGCGATCTGCCGCCCATCACCGAGTCGGACATCCTCGGCCCCAGCGAAGCCTTCCGCCAGGAAATGGACTACTTCTCCCACACGAACAACACCCGCGCGTTGCTCGAACACCTGGCAAGCGCCAAACCCACCACCCTGGCCTGTATGCATGGCAGTGCCTGGAAAGGCGATGGCGCGGCGCTGCTGCGGGCCCTGGCCGAGTCGCTGACTCAATAGCGCCGCGTTATGCAGACTCGGCCAGGTGGACCCTGGGCTCGATGAGGGCGGCGGTTCGGGGGCAGCGCAAGGTACAAAGCAAGACGCCCCCGAACGGCTTGGCGTTCGAGGGCGTCAGGGCCAGGCTGATGATCAGCCTGGCGGAGGAGCCAGCGAGGCTTATCCCGCTGCCAGTGCCGGGTTGCGAACGGCGGGGACGAAAGCGAGATTGCCTTGCTCTTCGCGGGCCTCACGCTTCATCGCCCACTGGGTGAGCAGTACCATCGCGGCGAAGCCACCGACGATCATCACCGGGTAGGCGGCGAGGATTTCGGTCAGCGAATACTTCCAGGACAGCGGGCGACCGACGCCGAGCATCGCGGCATAGAACCAGGACACACCCGACAGGGCGCCGGCGAACAGGGCGAACATGCGCATGCTGAAGTTCAGCTTGAGCAGCGATCCGGCCTTCTGCAGGGCCGGCAGGACCAGGCCGTGCAGCAGCATGCCGTTGAAGGTCAGCAGCATCACGATGGTGATCTTGGCCTGCAGCTTGGGGTTGAGCAGGTAGGACAGGCCGTTGGCATTGATATCCAGCCAGATGATCGCCACGCCGCTGACCCAGAGCACTGCCAGGGCGGCGGAAACGGACTTCTGCAGGCTTTCCATATGCTGGCTGTCCTGCAGGTGGGATTTCCCACCCTTGAACAATTCTTTGATCATCGCGAAATCGCTGGTCAACACCATGCCGATGGCGACACAGCAGGCGATCAGGTGCGCGTAAACAATCCCTAGGCGCATAAACTCCATGGTGGTCTTCTGCTCAAACAGCGCAGTAATTATAGTGAAATCCATGGTTGCCTCTTTTTCAGGTGAGCCACACAGCTAAGGCGTTGTGGGCAATAGGTTTTACATTTGCAGTTAAGAAACTATTCCAGCACCGGTCTTCAGTTTCAGTCCGGTCACTACCTGGCGAATGAGTCTTCAGTCATTCGATTTCCTCTTTCAAAAGTAAAAGCTCCCCCCGCACATGACTCGTGCCTGTGAGAAAAAGCTCCTGGGTTACCGGAGGGCGGGGCGAGTGCCTCCGCCGTCGTCTGGCTACTCTCTGAGCGGGCAAAACTGGCTTTGTTCATTTTCTGAGCAATGAGGGCGACGAATGGTAGTGCCCCGCGGGGCGCAAAAAGCAATGGCCATTTGACGTCGCTCAGCCCGGCCGGTCGTCTAGCTCGAGGCGTTCATGGGAGGGCGCCGTCAACGCGAAGCGGTTCACCGACGATCGTCGTGATGTGGGCCAGCGTCACGGAGAAACCGGGGCAAATGCAGCTCCGGGCGAGCCGATCCTTCCGCCTGCCGCGCTGTGGTCCGGCAGAGGTAGTGCCATACCCTGAAGCGCCTTGGCGGCGGTTGTGTCAGTAATGCGGCGTAAATTGTCCATCGAGGACTGGCGGCCGATCTGGTGCGCTGCCATGCGAACACTTAAGTTAGGCCCGCAGACCTGACGGCGCGTGGGCCGGTTTCGGGTGTGGTGTCTACCGCGGGGGAGCAACAGTGATCGATACGCAGACCCTTATTCTGTTCGCCGCCGCCGTGCTGGCGCTGCTGGTTTCGCCAGGGCCCAACATGGCGTTTCTATTGTCCCACGGCATTTCCCATGGTGCCCGTGGCGGTCTGGCAGTCGCGTTCGGGATCTTTGTCGCGGACCTGCTGCTCACTGCGCTGACGGCAACGGGCATCACCGCCATGATCACCGCGTGGCCTCCCTCGTTCGACGTCATACGCTACTTCGGCGCGCTGTATCTCCTGTGGCTGGCCATTCAAACCATCCGCCAGCACGGCTCCCCGCACCTGGTCGAGAAGCGCAGCGCGAGTACCTGGAGCATCTTCCGGATGGCCATGTTGAACAGCCTGCTCAACCCGAAGGCACTGCTCTTCTTTATGGTGTTCCTGCCGCAGTTCGTAGCGCCGGCCCGCGGAAACCTTCCCTTGCAGCTCGCAATGCTCGGCGTCGTGCTGTCGCTTATCGCCCTGGTGTTCCACTGCGCCCTGGGGCTGGCGAGCGGCAAGGTGGGCAGGCTTTTCCAGCGCAGCGCCAGCGCCGCCAGGTACTTCGCGTGGTTTCATGCGAGCATCTTTGTCGGCCTGGCCGCGCGCTTGCTGTTGCTCGAGAGGCCGACGACCCGGTAAGCGGCGGGCAAGGGTCAACGCAAGGCGTTGCGGCAAGTAGAACACCGTCCCTCACCTCGAACGACAGGCAGGTTATTCGAATGACACCTGAAACCCTCGGTATGCGAGTCTCCCTTATCCCTTGGGAGTCCCTGACTCCCAATGAGCAGCGTTCGGTCAGCGCTCTAGACATCAGCCCGCAGCAGATCGAGTACGCGGGAACCATCGAGCATTCGATCGAGCTCTGCGAAGCGTCCCATGCGGGGAATATCGTCGGTTTGGCCATCAAGCACGGAGCCGATGTAGTGGGTTTCTTCCTGTTGAAGCGCCGGTCGGATGCCCCGGTGTGGGCTGCAGACAGGGCCGCAGTGGTCAGTGCCATGCGGGTGGACCAATCCCGGCAAGGCAAGGGGCTGGGGACCGCCGCGCTGCACGCGCTTGCCCTGTGGGTCGAGGAGTACTGGCCCGAATCGTCCGCCATCATGCTGTCTGTGGATGAGGGGAACGGGGCGGGGATAAGGGCCTACGGCAAGGCCGGCTTTCAGGAACTGGGCATTCGTGAGCAGGGCCGTATTGGCTGGGTTCGCTACATGACCCTGGCCACTCCCCTTCTCAGCCCAGGCCCCGCTGCACCCTAGCTAGGTCGCCGCCATGCGTCTGACGGTTCGACCCTGGCCGGCGTGCCTCTGTTCCTCCCTGCGTTTTCCAGCATCGCCTCAGGCGCTTCCAACCTAGACTGGGAGTGATGATCGCAGGTGAACCCTTGCCAGGCTTGCGCCAGGCAGTTCGCCTCATCGCTTTCGGCCAGGTAGTGGATGGTCGCAAGGCGTTCAGCGGTGCAGTGCGTCAATCACAGTGAGGTGCAGACCATGTTCGTTCGATCAATGATGAAGCGTCTGTGTTGGGGCGGCCTGATGCTGCTGGCCCTGAGCGTCAGTTGTGTATTGGCGCAAACGACGGAAGAAGAGCCCGCAGTGGCACGCGCGGCGGACAGCGAACAGCTGCAGTGGGGCGCTTGTCCTGCATTTTTGCCAGAGGGCTGTGCGATTGCCGTTCTCCACGGCGATCCGGCACAGGAGAACCTGGACGTCTTTCTGAAGCTGCCTGGACATTCAGATATTCCCCTGCATTGGCACACCTCCGCCGAGCGCATGGTGCTGGTTGCGGGCGAGTTGCATGTCACCTACGCGGGGCAGAGCCAAAGCGTGCTCAAGCCCGGAACCTATGCGTACGGGCCGGCCAAGCGTCCGCACCATGGTCGTTGTGCAAGCGCTGAGCCCTGCATCCTGTTCATCGCCTTCGAATCGCCGCTGGATGCCGTGCCAATGGAAGCATCGGCAGGCCAGTAGCGATGCATCAAGGGGCTGGCCCGCGGGAAGAAGGCCGGTGCATGGTTTGCTATCACCCGATAAGGCACCGAGGTTTCCATGTGGGGTCGATACGTCAGCCCCGATGAAGCCGCCATGGAGCGCTACTGGCAGATCGGCGCGCGGAACGCCGGGCGCTGGATTCAGCGGATGTACAACGTCGCACCGAGCATGGCGGTGCCCATGGTGCTGAACAACGAGGACGGTGTGGCCGAGGTGATGCCGGGGCGTTGCGGGCTGGTCCCGGGCTGGTGGAAGAAGCCGAGCCTGCCCACTCTGACCTTCAATGCGCGCAGCGAGGAAGCGGCCGAAAAGCCGATGTGGCGGCACAGCCACCGGTCCCGCCGCGGCCTGATGCCCGCCCAGGGTTGGTACGAATGGAGTGCCCACGAAAGGGCTACCAGCCCTGTCGGCCGCCAGGTCAAGCAGCCGTACTAGAACCAGGCGCAGGACGACTCGATGCTGGCTTTCGCCGGGCTGTGGTCCAGTTGGCAGGGGGCGGATGGGCAGGTGGTGCTGTCCTGCGCGCTACTGACCGCCGAAATGGCCCCCGCCCTCCATCCCATCCACAACCGCATGCCGGTGGTGTTGCCCCCGGAGCAGTTGGACCTGTGGCTATCGGCCAGCCTGTCGGCTGAACAGGTTGGCGCAGCGCTGGCGCAGGCTCGGCAAAACCCCATCGCGCGTCCGGTCAGCACTGCGGTCAACAACACCCGCAACGACTACCCGGAGCTGGTTAAGAGGCAGAGGTAGGGCCTCGGCTGTCCAGCCTGGCCCAGTCCTCCCAAGCGCTCCCGAGGGGAGGGCGCTGGGGCGGGCCGAAGGCATAACTTGCCAATATGTCACTTTTGTCACAAAGGGCATTCATGTCATAATCGTGGTCCAAATAATGTTGGGCCGTGGCACTGCCTTCGCGATGCGTAGATCGGGCTGCCAAGTCGTTCTCGCTGTGCGCGGATACCGAACAGGTAGCCGCACAGCAGCAGGACGGTGGATCGGTTCAGCGGCAGCGTATCGCCAGTGAGGGGCAGAGTTTTGGCAAAGCGTGGGGGGGATCCTGTGCAGGTCATTGCGGTGACCAGTGGCAAGGGAGGTGTCGGCAAGACCAATGTCGCAGCCAACCTAGCCCTGGCGTTGTCCGACCTGGGCAACAGGGTCGTGCTGCTGGATGCGGACCTGGCTAATGCAAACCTCAATGTGCTGCTGGGGCATGCCGCCGAGCGCAGCCTCGCCGAAGTCATCAGCGGCAAGAGCACCCTGGGCGAGGTGGTACACGAGGGACGCAGCGGCGTGCAGGTTGTTTCCGGCAGCTCCGGCGATCCCGCCATGGACCGTCTCAGCCCCATGCAGCATGCCGAGTTGATTCACGCCTTCAGCGAGATCGGCGACGCTCTGGACTACCTGATCATCGACACGGCATCAGGTATCAGCGACACCGTGCTGAACTTCGTGGGGGCCGCCCGGGAAGTGCTGGTCGTGGCCTGTGATGAGCCCAGTTCGATCACCAGCGCCTCGACGCTGATCAAACTGCTCGGCCACAAGCACGGCACGACGCGTTTCCATGTGCTGGCCAGCATGACCCGCAGCACCCAGGAGGGGCACTTCCTGTTCAAGAAGCTGGTGAAGATCAGCGAGCAGCTGCCCGGTGCCTTGCTGTCCTACGCCGGTGCCATCCCTTTTGATCACTTCGTGCGCAGGGCGGCTCAGAAAAGCCGTACCGTCTATGAGGCCTACCCTCACTCGAAGAGCGCGCTCGCCTATCAGCTTCTCGCCCAACGCATTGCGCTCTGGCCGTTTCCGGACGCTCCGACTGGCCGGTTGGAGTTCTTCGTCGAGCGCTTGCTGGCGGGCTCGAGCGAACCGGTTCGGCGTCCGCACATTTACCCGGTCGCTGACTGTCGCCGCGTCGTGCAGCAGACTTCCACGTGGCCTGATCTGGACCGTGCCAGAAAGTTTGGCTGAGCAGCGCTAGCTCCTGCCGTCCCCTCGCAGCGTCTCGACCACCTCATGAGCGTCGCCGGCTCGTTGGCGGATGCGATCGAGCAATGCGACACCCTGGGCCACTTCATAGAGTTGCGTCCGGAGTTGGCGGCATTCGATGCCGATACAATCCTTCAAGCCCGCCAATGTTGGAGTGCCTGATGCGTCAGTCGAGCGGGGAGCCAGAAGCCCGCTGCCCTCCGTTCATTCGCAACGCGGCTAGCGCATGAGACGTTAAAACGCGTCGAACCAAGATGGTCGCAGGCCGCGCCATGAAACCTCGGATTGATGTCGCTTCCTGGACGGTAAGCGCCGACATCTTGTGCAACGCCCGGTCGAACGAAGCAGGGCGCCCGGACTTTCAGGCGCTGTCGAAAGGCTATGCCGCCGATGCCAGTACGGCGAGCGGCGACGCCCTGCTTCCACGCCATGGGTTCCTGGGTTTCGAGCAGATGCGGCGATCGTCAGACCTATCCGGGGGCAGCGAACCGGCCCAGTCGCCATTGGTCGTTGGCCCAGGGCCGCGTTGTCGTCACCAGCTGCCCCTTTCATCGGCGCTATGGCTTTGCCAACGGTACGGGCGTCGAAATCGACGGCCGAAACAGTGAGAAACGGGCGCGGCGAGGCGGGACTACGTTACCGGCCACGGGCATCCCGCCACGGTTCAGAGCCTCCTCCCTCGCGCCATGTGTCGTCGGTATGGGGTTCGGCGTGAATGGTCCCACGGACTGAGCACGCTCATGCTTTCCGTCAACTGCGGTTGATGGAGATACCGCCGTCGACGAGCATGGCGGAGCCGGTCATGAATGATGAGGCGTCAGCCGCGAGAAACAGCGCCGCCTGGGCCAGTTCCTCAGGTCTGGCAATGCGTTTAAGTGCGTGGAGATTCGCGACTCGGGCGATCGCCTCCGCTGTGCTGTTCATTTCGGTGGCCATGGGTGTATCAGTGCCACCGGGCAGCAGGGCGTTGACACGAATCGATCTGGGGCCAAACTCTGCCGCGAGCGCTTGGACCAGGCCGATCAGCCCCGACTTGCTGGCCGCGTAAGCCGCAGTTCCCGGGAGCCCAACCCTGTACCCCACGAAGGTCGAGGTGAAAATGAGCGACCCCGATCCCCGTCTGAGCAGCGCCGGTAGCTGATACTTCGCCCCCAGGAACGCGCTCGTCAGGTTGGTGGCGACCGTATCCCCCCAACTCGCGGCGGATACGTCCGGTGTCGCGCCCATTTCTCCCAATGTCCCGGCGTTGTTGAAGGCGATATCCAGACCACCGAACTCGGCTTTGGCGGCCTCGACCGCTCGCCTCGCGGTGGTTTCGTCCTTCACGTTGCCGGGCGCGGCGATCGCCTGGCCACCGCTCGCTTCGATCTGTGCGACCAGCTCATCGAGTTCGCTTGCTCTTCGGGCGACCAGCACCAGACGAGCCCCCTCTTTGGCGAACAGCAATGCCGTCGCACGACCGATTCCGGAGCTGGCTCCGGTCACAATGGCCACCTTGCCAGTCAGCGTTGCCATATCAACCTCCCTGTACCTGTATGCGTTCGAAGAGACTAGTCGTGACGGCGCTGGCAAACACTCCGATTCTGGCTCTCGAATCGATGGCTGGGCGGTGACGTCCGCAATGTGCTGAAGCCGAAGCCCTGGCGGCATATGATCCTGGGCCCTCGTTTGAGGGCGAACGTTCTGCCTGGCCGCTGATCCATCATCGGCGCTTGGACTATTGCCGGACCACCTGCGGCTGGCACTGAGACTTTCACCCAAGGTGTAGAGTGGGCATGCTGCTGATCATTCGGCGGGAATGAGCATCACTGGATAGAGTCATGAGCACGCCAAGGCTCCCTGAGTGGCTTGTACCGCTCGTCATCGTTGTCGCTTTGCCAGCAGTTGGTTGCTTCGGCTACTACTCGGCCGGTGATCTGAGTGCGTCGAATCGTGCCTGGGGAACCCTGATGGTTCTGGCCTTCCCATTGGCGCTGATCGGAGTAGCAGGTATGGGTGTTGCGCTGCGCTCACCACCTCGCACCAGGGTGAGACTGTGGGGTTGGGGCGTTTTGGTCCTGGCGTCACTGGGCTTGCTGCTGGCCGCAAGGAGCGTGTTATAGGCGGGAAGTGCGGCGATTTGTGGCGTGAGCTTCGGCATTATGAATCACCTGAGCGGCGCCACTCTGACCCAGGAACGCCCATAAAACGGGGCTTTCAGCCTGCCTCGGCCCTCGCCAAAACAGAGCTTTCCAGAAAAACAGGCCGATGTAGTCACCTTGCTGCTGACATCTCATGAATGATGTTGGTCGCTCCCCTCTCTCCTGCAACCTCCGATAAGCCCGCAGGGTATGGCTTTCAGCCGGCCCGTGTCCCACCAGTACAGAGCTTTCAGAAATCCTCACCGAATAGTCGTCGCTTATAACAGAGGAGTCGTTCTGTTTGCTGAGGTCGCATTGAGCCGGTTTCATGTGGGATTCATGACTTGCAGATAGGGCGTAGTTGGCTAGGCTTGTTCCGGTATCCGCATAGGCAGTACTGATTTGTGGGTAAATCAACGTAACTTATTGGCAGCGTTGCCATAGGCAGTGGTGTCCTATTGGCTAATACGATTCACTGCTCAGGTTACCGTCGTAGTCAACAGATGAGGAGGTGGCACTATGGTCTAGCTTGTAAAGGCTATAAGTGTGAAAGCTATGAACAGGAAGTTTCATTAGCAGTTCTATACGGGATGATAAACTCATGTCTATGTATACCGAAAGCTTTACAATTGTTAACAACAGCCCATACTCCTTGACTCTGTTGAATGAGGATAATCAAGGGGATGGAGAATGGCCTAAGTCCATACCAGCCCACTCCACAACACCTGTCTTTAAGCAAACGGGACGATTGAGTATCAATCCAACTGTTACATACGGTTGTGACGGTGCAAGTCCGGCAATTTCTATAACAATGCACTTTTACCTCTGGGGGGTCTCCCCCCTGTTGACGGCAAATATGTATATGTCGTTCAGTAATAATGAGCCGTTCAAGAATAGCTCAATATACTTGGATAATAATTTCCACGATGGCGCTACCGCTAGTTATCCACCGGATACTTCGTTGGAAATTAAAACTACGGGCAATGGTAGCTCTACTGGTAATGCAGTATTTACGGTGGGAAGCAATAGCTAGTTTTTAAATGCGTTTGCTGAGCGGTAGTGGATGTAGGCTGTGTTGTCTGTCAGTTTTGTCAGTTGCATCCACTTTTCCCGAATAGCCCATTGAAGGAGCTAACAAGCCCGAGGTATCTATTTCAAGTACTTGCTGCTCAGACCCGTTCCGCCTTCAAGATAAAGCACCTGAGCGGCTACACTCTGAGCCAGGAAAGCCCATAAAACGGGGCTTTCAGCCTGCCTCGGCCCTCGCCAAAACAGAGCTTTCCAGAAAAACAGGCCGATGTAGTCACCTCGCCAAGCGCCCCTTTTTCAGCCTTGAGAAATGAGCTCGCATCGACATTGGCCTTGCTCTTATGGACCTACTAGAGTCACGGAAGAGCCGCTGCAACCGGGGTCACTCATGAACGCAATGAAGTGGTCCAAGCGAACGACCTGCATCAGCCGACCTTCGATATGTCGACCGGCCCAGATTGGCGCTCTGTGGGGGCTAGTGCTGCTGACTGGCGGCTGCGTTACCCAACCGAATGCGCCGGAAACTGTCGGGCGAGCGGTCAGCCCACATGTTCCTACTTCCTGCGACGAAGTGCTGTCATACCAGATTGCGGATGCGCATCCGTCTATCAGGTGGATATCGCCCCGCAGTGGTGTCCCCTCCGATACGGCACTGGGTTGCCTACTCCGCTCGGAGGCGGACGACGGTACGATCGAGCTGAAGGCTTACCTGTCCAGTGGGCTCTATCGATTCGTTCGCGAGTGCAAGACCGAGGAGGCAAGCACCTACAGGTTGTTCGAGTACAAGAGTAAGGGGAGGCCGTATCTTCTCCGCCTTCATACGAATCAGTTCGTCGATCCGCAGACTTATGTCGTCGTGAGCTCGCATCGCAGACCGGCCGGCCACTACCACCACGGGATTGCAGATCGAAGTAACGATGCTTCGAAAATCAGGTTCTGCTCACCTGTGCACCACTTGTAGGGGCTGCAGTTGGCAGAAATTCGGTGGGCTTTTCGGTGGAGATAAGGCAGATGAAAACGGTGCTAGCGGTCCTTGTGCTGATGCTTGCCGGCTGTGCGGGGCAAGTCACCAATCCCAACGTCGCCAATGTTGAGCGGTCGAGCTCAATTTCGGTAGTCGATCGGCGGCCGGAAACAGAGAAAAAAGCAGAGACATTTAGCTATTCAATCAGCAACGATGCGTATGCGACCTATCGTATGGCTGAAGAAACTGTTTCGCCGCCAGGAACCATTCTTCTACGCCATCGTGCGTACGAAAAATTCGGCGCGGCGATGCCGAGTCTTGAGCTCGTTGTTCATCATTTCGTTGTGTACAGCAACCTTCAATCAGAGCTTCGCCGCAGCACAATTGGCGGAGTGTTTGCGGGGGCTTTAGGCTCAGTAGTAGCCAGCCAGCTACCGACGACGGCTCCGGACACAGCCTGTACATCGGTTGATCGTGCTGGATTCGACTCCCTCGCATCGGCCGAATACAAACGGGCGCTGTACTCGGAGCGAGAGAACCCTAACCACGCCAGCGTATACATCGTGTACATAGATACGGAGATAAATGGCAAGCGTGTATTCACACGCACCATGATGCCGTTTAAAAAGGCGGCTGACGCGGAGCCTCAAGTAGCTGCCCTAGAAGCTGCCGTGAGATGCCAACTGGCACAATACGAATAGAAGAGAACTACCTCCAATCATGGGCTCGAGCGCGCAATGCAAGCGCCGTATGCCTTGGCGTCACGCTGAGCAATAGTCCAGCGATGCAGCTCTACTGCAAGGCCGGCTTTGTCCCAAGTGGTGCAACTGAGCCGTTGCGTTCCGGCTCGGGCTTGCTTGTCCAGCCCATGACGCTTTGCCTTGAAGAGGGCGCTGTTTAGCTAGCCCTGGGCTTGAGCGGCCTAATTCCGCTTCCGCCACCCTGCAGGCGGTGCTCCGTGGGCGCGTTTGAAGGCCCGTGAGAAGGCCGCTTCTGACTCGTAGCCCACGCCCTCGGCCACCTGCATGATGGATTTGCTGCTGTTGCGCAGTTCCTGGGCGGCCACCTGCAAGCGCCACTGGGTCAGGTACTGCATCGGGGGCAGGCCGATGACCTGGGTGAAGCGCTCCGCCAGGGCCGAGCGGGACAGGCCCACTTCCTTGCCCAGCTGCTCCACGGTCCAGCTTTCCTTCAAGCGGGCGTGCAGAATCGCCAGGGCCCGGGCCACATAGGGATCTTTCAGCCCCGCCAGCCAGCCGGTGTGTTGTTCCGGCAGAGTCTCCACGTAGCGCCGCACCGCCTCCACGAAGAGCAGCTCCGAGAGCTTGGCCATCACCGTTTCCGAGCCGGCCCGGCCAGCGGCGATCTCCTGGGCGGCGTAGTTGAAGGTGCTGCGAATCCAGTCCGCGGCGTTGCCCTCCTTCACATCCAGGTGCAGCAGCGGGGGCAGGGTGCTGATGATGGGGTTGCGGTCGAAGTCCTCGCCGGCCAGGAAGCCGCACACCAGGCAAGTCCGCGCCCCACCGCCGCCAAGCCTGATGGTGGCAAGCCCGCCGTTGCTGGGAGGCTTCACCACATGATCGCCCTGCACCGGGGGAAGGCGCAGGTCACTGCCCATCAGGTGGCTGTCATTGCGGGGGAACAACACCACTTGATCGGCGCCCAGGTCGATGGGGTCGGCGCCGTCGACCTCCACCCGCAGGCAACCTTCCAGCACGTAGTGGTAGGGGATCACGTCCGTGGTGCGGCCCAGGAAGGGGGCGCAATTCTCCGGGGACACCTTCGACTCCACGCACCAGGGCGCGGTGAGCTCCGCATGCAGAAACACCCCGCCCATCAGGTGCGTGGTGCGCAACACGTCCGAGAGTGCATCCATCGAGTCACCTACTTAAACGGCGTCTCGGGCAAGACTGCCGGTGAACGGGTCATGGGCAATTCATTGGCGTTTTTCCACAGTAACACCCACGTCACTGCAGTTGGCGTTGAACCACTCACATTGTGACCACTAGAGGTGGGCTGTCATGCAAGAACAAAAACTCAACGACTTCCTCGATCAGCTGCTCCACGACCTGGGCGGCGCCTTCGGCATCGGCCTGGTCCGCATTGGCCATGCCCACGGGCTGTACAAGACGCTGCAGGCCAAGGGCGCGCTCACGTCCCAGGAACTGGCAGAGCATACCGGCCTGGCCGAGCGCTACGTGCGGGAGTGGCTGGCCCAGCAGGCGGCCTCCAACTACCTGGCCTACGACCCCGCCGACAAGCGCTTCACCCTGCCGGCGGAACAGGCAGCGGTATTCGCCGACGAGGACAGCCCGGTGTTCATGGTGCCGGCCTTCGATGCGGCCGCGGCCTATCTGGAGAACCAACCCAAGATACAAGAGGCCTTCAAGACCGGCCGTGGCGTCGGCTGGGGCAACCAGGCGGGCTGCCTGTTCTGCGCGATCGCGCGCTTCTTCCGCCCCGGCTACCAGGCCAACCTGGTGCAAAGCTGGCTGCCGGCCCTGGACGGCGTGGTGGAAAAGCTCAAGCGCGGCGCCCTGGTGGCGGACGTAGGGTGCGGCCACGGCTACTCGACCGTGCTCATGGCGCAGGCGTTCCCCAACTCGCGCTTCATCGGCTTCGACTTCCATGAAGCCTCTATCGAGGAAGCCAGGAAACATGCCGCCGAACACGGCGTCAGCGACAACGTGGAGTTCCAGGTCAGCTCGGCCCAGGACTTCCCGGGCGGCGACTACGACCTGGTGACCTTCTTCGATTGCCTGCACGACATGGGCGACCCGGAGGGTGCCGCCGCCCACGTGCGCCAGTCGCTCAAGTCTGACGGCACCTGGATGATCGTCGAGCCCTTCGCCCACGATCATCTGGAAGACAATATCAACCCAGTAGGGCGCCTGTTCTACGCGGCCTCCACCATGGTCTGCGTGCCGTCTTCCCTGGATCAGGAGGGCGCCGCCGCCCTCGGCGCACAGGCGGGCGAACGCAAGCTGCGGGAAGTGGCCATGGCCGGTGGCTTCCAGTCGTTCTGGAGGGCCACGGAAACCCCCTTCAACATGGTCCTGGAAGCACGCCCAGGCTAGCGAACAGCGTGGCGGGAGGGATGCCCGCCGCACTGCGGCACGCCGAACCACTCACATCCTTTGCAACCGCGAGAACCGCCATGAAAAAGCTAGCCATCGTCATCCGCGAGGATGCCTACGACAAAATCCTCACGCCCCTGACCTTTGCCTACACCCAAGCCCTCGAGGGCGTGGAGGTGGACGTGCTGTTCGTGCTCTGGGCGGTACGGGCCCTGACCCCGGCAGGAGCTTCCGCACTGCGCATTGACGGCTCCCACGAGGCAGAGGCCCACTGGCTCTACCAACGCCTGAAGGAGGAGGGCAGCCCCACGGAGATTCACGAGTTCCTGAAACTGCTGGTGGCCACCAACAAGGTCAGGCTCTACGGCTGCCGCATCGCGGCCAAGACCTTTGCCGTGGAGTCGTCCGACCTGATACCCGAAGCGGCGGGCATCATCGATCCGGGCCAGTTCCTGAAGGACAAGGCCGTCCCGGCGGATCACTGCCAGTACTTCTGATGCGGATGCGCCAACCGTCCCGGTCCAGCTGCGCCTTGTATCATTGGATCAAATCGCGCACTTCGCTGGGGCGGGCTTTGGCCCACCCCTTCGCTTAACCCTCAGAAACCATGAATATCCGTCCAGGCAACACCACCGACAGCAAAGCCATTGCCGAGCTGATCGAGCGCTTTCAGTCATCGCTTACGCTCGACCCGAGCGGTGCCGGCGCAGAGCACTTTCTGGCCTCGGTTTCCGAGGCGTCGGAGCGGCAGTACCTGGAATCACCGCGGTACAGGTACTGGGTCGCTGAGCGTGAGGGTGAACTCGCAGGCTTCATCGCCATGCGCGACCAGTCTCACCTCTTTCACCTGTTCGTAGCCGCAGAACAACACCGCAAGGGTATTGCCGCCACTCTGTGGTGCTGTGCACGCGATCAAGCCATTCGCGCGGGTGGGGTGAGCGAGTTCACCGTGAACTCAAGCTTGAATGCCGTGCCTGTATATAAGCGTTTTGGCTTTGTGCCTGCCGGAGAGCCTGTGCAGATGCACGGCATCGCCTTTTTGCCCATGCGGCTGAGTCTTCGTGCGTGTTGCATAAAGCACTGACCGGGATGGGGTGACCGCTACACTTCCCGGAAAAGCAGGCCGATGTAGTCACTCCCGATTGAGCGTTAGAGGTGCCCATGTGCGGTCGATACGTCAGCCCCGATGAAGCAGCCATGGAGCGCTACTGGCACATCGGCGCGCGCAACTCCGGGCGGTGGATTCAGCGGATCTACAACGTAGCCCCGACCATGACCGTACCCATCGTCCTCAACAACGACGACGGATCGCCCGAGGTCGTGCCGGCGCGCTGGGGGTTGATACCCGGGTGGTGGAAGAAACCCAGCCTGCCCACCCTGACCTTCAACGCCCGCAGTGAAGAAGCAGCCGTTAAACCCATGTGGCGGCACAGCTACCGCACTCAGCGCTGCCTGATGCCCGCCCAGGGCTGGTACGAGTGGAACGCCAAAGAACAGGCCCGCAGCCCGAGCGGGCGCAAGGTCAAGCAGCCGTACTACATCCATTCGCCGGATGACTCGATGCTGGCCTTTGCCGCGCTGTGGTCCTCCTGGCAGGGGCCGGACGGTCAGCCCGTGTTGTCCTGCGCGCTACTGACCACCGAGGCCGCACCCACGATCCACGCTATCCACAACCGCATGCCCGTAGTCCTGGCCCCGGAGCAGTTCAACCCGTGGCTGTCGTCCAATCTATCGAGTGAACAGGTGGGCGAAGCACTGGCCATGGCGCGGCAAGACCTCACCTCCTACCCCGTCAGCACCGAGGTCAACAACACTCGCAATGACTACCCCGAGCTGGTACAGCATCTGTCTGAGCCGTAGAGCCCCGGATACTGGACTTTTCAGCCTGGCGCTAGCCACATCCACCCAGGCCATTCAGAAGGCGCGTCAGTGTCTGCACAGGCCCAAGCACAACGACTGCCTAGCAACGCAAGGCCGATGCTCTGGGTTCTAGTTTTCCCGCCTACACTGCTAGCGTTGGGCGCCGTAGATTGGAGCGCGTTTCACCTTTGTTGCTGATCAAAGAAGATAGGCAGATGAAGACGGTGCTGGCAGTCCTGGTGTTGATGCTTGCAGGTTGTGCGGGGCAAGTTGTTAATCCGAATGTCACTGATGTTGGCCGGTCGCGCTCGATTTCGGTTGTTGATCGGAGGCCTCAAGCTGAGAAACAAGCAGAGACCTTTAGCTACCTGATTAGCAATGATGCGTATGCGACCTATCGTGTGGATGAGGATGCCGTTGCACCGCCAGGAACAATTCTCCTACGCCATCGAGCGTACGAAAAAATGGGTGCACAGCAGCCTGCCGTTGAACTCGTCGTCCATCATTTCGTTGTGTACAGTAACCTCCAAACAGAGCTTCGCCGCGGTACATTTGGTGGGTTTTTTGCGGGTGCCATCGGTGCAGTAGTCGTCAGTCAGCTACCAACAACGGTTCCCGGTACCGGGTGCGCATCGGTTGACCGTGCTGGATTCGAGTCCCTTGCATCAAACGAGTACAGACGCGCCCTGTATTCGCTGCAAGAAAACCCACAAAACGTCAGCGTCTATATCGTGTTCATAGATACGGAGATAAATGGCAAACGTGTGTTTACGCGAACTATGATGCCGTTTAAAAAAGCGTCTGACACGAATTCCTTGGTAGGCGCCTTAGAGGCTGCCGTCGGATGTCAGTTGGCACAATACTAGGGTGGGCTTGTACGGGATGGTCTCTCTGGGGAAGAAAATAAATCTGTCCCCTTTATCCCCAATAAACCCCCAGCTATAGGGGGGGAGTGATCTATTTTTATTCACTCAGACCTCTTTATGCGCTTCCCTTTCCCCGGGTATATTTAAAATATACGCGCTGCAGCAGTAATTTTCTGAGGGCAAGCCTCCAGAATTCTTTCAATGGATATGATCAAGTCCTTGTCGATATTGTTTCCTGGTTCATTACGTTTCTTCAGGGTTTCGAGGTATCCAGAATCATAGATATCCTTTCAAAAATACCCTTGAATTCGTCATAGTTTATTCCGCAGCCAAACTCGTCGTCATTTTCTATAAGGTCTGCAAATCTAGACTTAGAGTGAGCGCCTTCTAGTTCGCCTATATCTGAATCAAATATTTTCTTCGTGTCCTCACCTGCTGGATCAGCCTTGTCTAGCTTCTCTGGTTTTGGCTTCCCTTGTTTGTTTCCTGGTTGAAAGAAACGAATTTCATTATCAAAATGTAGACGCTTCCCATCTTTTTCTTTGAGCAGGTCGGTGTCGGAGTAGAAAAATTCAATTGATATGTTCTTGTATTTTTCTCGGCCCGTTGGTGTGGGTAGGCACATTCCGAATACGTTGTTTCCGAAGTCTTTAAAAACCTTTCCGTTCTTTTCTATTAGGTCTACTACGCTGGGCACGTCTCTGTCGAATATGCCTATGATTACTCTGCGCTGAGAGACTTTGGATAGCTGTTCGAGCAGTAGTTTTAGTTTGCTGTCGCCCCAGTCTCCTGGGACTGAAAAGTACTCTGCGTCTAGATCTATTCCCAATGCTTTCTGAGATTTTCTTATGTGCTGTATGTCTGTTTTTCCCTCGGTTATGATTAAGGGTTTGGTGTTTTTGTTTAATTCGCTCTTTAGGGTGATATATTCATCCCTAAATCGCTGATTGTCGCTTACCATCATGTCGTACACTTCAGTGTATAGGGCGTTTGTTGTCGGGTCGTGAGTTACTCCGAAATTGTCTAGATCAATAATTTTAGAACGGTCTCTCTGGGATTCGGCTAGACCCATGCTAAGGAACGGCGAATGTGAACTGATGAGAAACTGTACGTTGGGGAATATTGAGAATAAAAAAGGGAGGACTTCTTTCTGTAGCTTTATGTGTAGATGCTTGTCTATCTCGTCAATAAGGACAACTCCAGTGGAGTTGCTAATAACTGTGTCGTTGTTGAGGTTGTCAGATTGCCGTATAAGCTCTCCGAACATGCACAGTGCACCTGCTTCCCCAGCGGATAGATTGAAAATCGTAGGATATACTGTCTCGTTGGTTACCGTGTCTAGAATCTGTATCCGGGTTTGGCCGAAGCCTCTTGGGCCTATGCCAAAGCGCAATTTTTTTCTTTCTTTACCACCAAGTACGAGTGTAATTATTCTGTCGATATTAGCTTTTAGTAAGTGCACGTTTGATTGCTGGTACTGCATGTCAAGGACTATGTCCATTAGCCAGTTGGAGAAGGGCTCTAGTCCGCTAACTACCTCTAGGGGGTTGATCATGTGTCCTGTATATGCATGATCCTTTCGAAAGCTTAGTTTTGTTTCGTAAGGAGCGTTTATATAGCCTGGCTTCTCAAAACGATAGGATGGGAAGTAGGTCATTAAATTATTGTGGAATATTTTAGTCGATTTTTTCTGGTCGCCGGCAATTGATGAATGCTTCGTTGTATTGCTGGCGTCGAAACTGCTCCTTAAAACTTCGTATGGCATCTTGTTTTCAAGCTGTATGCCGTTGTATAAGTCTTCGCTGATGGAGCCCCTTGTGTTGATGTAGTCTATATTCTCTCCGTTGAAAATTGCGCGCATATAAAATATTGATGGCTCGGAAGGGTTTAAGCTATCAACTGATTGAGATACTCTATAAAATTTGTTTTCTTTTCCTTCGAAATGATTTGTAAATCCGATCTTGGCTAGTTCATGAAAGGCATCAATTATGTGTGAAAGTATAGTTGTCTTTCCTCGGCCGTTAGCGGCGGTCAGAACGCCAATATCATTTTCTTTTAGATCAATATCTAAGTGGTCAAATGGTGCTCTGTTCTTGAATATTAATTTATTAATAAAGAACTTCATTCGTGCGGTCTCTTGTTTGATTGTCGAGGTGTTGGGCCGTTCTAATATATGGAGGCTGACCACGGTTTTTAGATAGTTAGGGCTACCACGTTTTGTCGCGTAGTCCTTCGATGCACTCCTTCACATCATCGTCAATGACGTTTCCAGGCTTGATGCACTCCTTCATGCTTTTGCGCGTCCCTCGATTGGCTTCGCGCTCGCGCTGATCCTGCATCTTCCGGTTGGCGCGTGCACCTTCTGCCATCGGGCCTTTGCCTCCCGCCATGATCTCGGTGAAGGTTCTGCTTACGCCTTTGCTGAAGGCTTCCACATAGGGGTAAGTGGCTTCTGCCGCCTGGGTGGCGACGGGCTTTTCTTCTTCCGCCAAAGCAGGCGTTGCCAGGATCAGTAACGCGATGAGTGTCCACTTCATGATTCTGCTCCGCTCCTTCGGAAATACCGCGACTCGTATGCCTGCCTAGGGTTGTGGCAAGGCGATGGTCATACCGCCCAGCAGTGCGCCTACCGAAATCAGCCAGAGCAGGGTGCCGATGAGGCTCAGCACGCTGCCGCCGACGATGATGCCCAAGGCGATCTGCTTCCAGAGGCCTGCGTACTGGTTTGGCTGATGGCGCCTGAAGGAAGGCGCCTCCCGCTCGGCCCGGATGTTTTCAAAGCTCTCTTTCACTCGATCTCTCCACCTTTCGGGCGTACCAGCGTCTAGTCACTTCCGTTGTGATTGCTATCCCGCGTTTTGATCGATCAAGTTTCGGTTGGCCTCGTCGTAGTCGGGGCTTGTCTGACCTATCTCCGGTGCTACATCGCCACTGACCATCCACCAGCGATAGGAGGGGAACAGCTTGCCCAGCTCCTCCACCTCGTCAGTGCTGATTCGCACATCCTTGTTGTAGAGCACTGTTCGCCATCTGTTTGACCCGATTGGAGTCTCGCGGACGAGTCGATCCATGCCTGCCATAGAAGCTACGGTTCTAACTCTGTCGTTTATTGTGCTCATTTAATATATCTATTTTGCTCAAATAATTTGAACAAAGAGAGGCAATTGCCTACGATCTATTCAAATAGTTTGACTCAAGTATATGAGTCGATTGTTTGGACGATTATAGGACAAAAGCATGGAACAGTCTGGAGTAGTGGGGTTCAACGCACAGGGAAACGCAGAGCGCATCACCGACTTCCGTGATTCGCCGTTCTGCTCCCAGCTGGTTTTCGCCGAAATGCTCGGCATCGAAGACGTCACCCCGGACGTGGTGCGCGGCTGGGTCGAGTCGCAAGCCATCCCAACCGTAAAGATCGGCCGCCGCCGCGTTATCAACCTGCACCGCATCCGCCGCGACATCGACCGGGGCAAAACCGTGTTCTGCGCCGGGGATTACGCCGATGAGTAGCGCGGCCTGCGTCGTCGAAGTCGTCAGCTTCCACGGCTCAACCTGTCAGAAGCGTTGGCAGCGCTGTTTTCGGGGCGAGTCTCGCCGTGCATGCCATCACTTCATTGATCAGACCGTATCGGTAGTGGTCGCGAACGACCCGCTGACCTCGTTGCTCGCCCAGGAGCACGCACGGAAGCACTTTCGCATCATCAAGCTGAGGGGGTTGGTATGAGCCATGCGCCTAGAACACGCTGCGGACTGCGCCTGCTCTGTCTGCTGGTCCAAGGCCGAAATGGCCAGACCCGATCCTTGCCCATCCACACCCTGCGCCCTATGCCGCCGCGCCTCTGCGCTGCCGATACGCGCCATCAAGATGGGCTTCGTAGCTGGTGCCTGGAAAGTCCTGCTCTCGGACTGGGCAGTGACACCGGCCTTTATCTGCGAGAAACACACGCCACCGCTCCAGCCCCCGAAGTATTGGCGCGTTGTGCAGGACAGCGGCCCACCCATTCCATCGCTGCCGCCTGTGGATCTCTTCTATGACTTTTGAACAGATCGCCCTGCTTATCGTCCTGGCGCCGGCGGCCTATGTCGTCGGCCACGGCGTCGCCCGCTACCTGTGGCGCGAGTGGCTGGCCTGCTGGTTCGTTAAACCTGAGCCTCGGCGCGCTTTTGCTTCTCCTTCTTCAAAGGTGCAAACCCGCTTTGCCCAAGGCCCGAGTGGGGCCCCACGTGTGGGGTCGAGGGCTGATAGATATCCACGGGCGCAGCCGGTGGGTATCTGTCCCAGGCAACTCGGGTTGCGCATCCATGCCCGGATCACCAGCCCGCCCCGACGATGGAGCGGCTAACCACCCGCCCCGGTGCTGACCCCGTAACCGCTCAACGCAAGACCCGGCTTTAACCCCCGGCAAGTCGAGATAACCCAGTAGGCCGAACTTCACAGTTCACCTGCTCGGGAGCGCTCGGCCTGCTGAAAGGCAAACCCGCGCACTCACGCGCAACTCAACGAGGAAATACCAAATGGCACGTTCAACTATGGAAGTTGCATTTCTCGGCACTCAGATGACCCAGGTCGATGACGCCAAATACGCCAAGATTTTCTATGGCGATGAACCGGACGGCAAAAGCGAGCACGGTCTTTCCATCATCGGCATGGCCATCGCCGAAGACGTGGCCGATGAAGTCTTCGCCGCCGGCGCCCAGTTCGACCCGCTGCAGAAGGTGCGCATCACCTTCGACGTGGCCCGTGGCGGGCAGAACAAGGGCAAAAATCTAGCCCTGCACATCGAAGCGGTTGACGCGAAACCGGCCAACCGCCAGCCACCCCAAGCCCCTCAGCGCCCGGCCCAACAGCCGGGGCCTGACGCGGCCAAGAGCTAAGGGGAGGGGCAGGCCGTGCTGATCGTCGATCGCGTCATCTGCAACCTGTGCTTGTGCGACATGGGCCAACTGCATCACCAGCCCGCGCCGCAAGCCGATCTGCTGCCCGATCTGCGGCTACCGCCGCACTTCACTGTCTGCCCGCTCTGCCTGGATAGCTCCGAAGTCGTTGCGGCCACCGCTGAGCCGGCGGCCGCATGAATTTCATCGCCTGCGATGGGGCGTGGTCGGCCGGTGCCTCGGGAGAACCCCTGTGCAGCGGCACCCTGGTTTCCATCACGGGCGAGGAAATCCGGGAAGCGGTTAATCCCGGTTTAACCGACGAGGACGCCATCACCCTGACGGATGCGGCCATCGGCCTGTTCGCCACGGTGTTCTGCTTCCTCGTTCTCAAGAAAGTCCTATGAGGATCACCACCATGAAAACCCGCAACATGCTCCGCAAGTACGGCCGCCAGGTGGCTGCCGTCGCCATCCTGACCACCGTCACCGCCTCCCAGGCCTTCGCCGATGCCGCTGCGGCCGCGACGAAGATCACCGGCAGCGAAGGCGACATCGGCACCCTCGGCTGGGCTGCCATCGGCCTGGTCATCACTGCGGCCGCGTTCAAATACATGCGCCGCGCCGTGTAACCGACCTAACCCCGCTTCGGCGGGGTTTCTCTCGGTGTTCAGTTATGACGATTGATCCCAATACCTATTACGTACTGGTCGTGACCCTGGCGGTGGCGGCGTTGTTGTTTGGGCGGGTGTGAGATGGCCAGGATGGTATCGCAAGGACTTCTTCGACCTCTGGTCGTCGTTGCCTTCGTGCTATGCGGGACTCTCCTGTCGACCACGGCTAAGGCTTCCACGGTGTATTACTGGATGCTCGCCGACTATCCTCAGAACGGCGAGTTCGCTTCGGCTCAAGCGGCTTGCGATTCTCGCGCCTATCCGCCTCCGCACACGAACCCGGAACAGTGGTTGACCCAGGTCACCGCCACCTCGGCAAGCTGTAACCGTAAGTCCTTTAACGCGCCGACCCCTGAGTATCAGGGCCCGGTTTATCGCCACACCCGCAGTTGCCCGTTCGGCAATACCGGTACCCAATGCAATGCCTCCTGTGACCCGCCAAAGAAAATGGTCGAGGGGCAATGCGTCGTCCCTGAGCCGGACAAATGCGAATCCACGGTCGGCAACAACGTCGACCACATGCACCGGATGGGCGACTTCACCGGGGCCGGGGTAGTCGGTGGCTACGTCCCGCCACCGGGCGTGGTCTGCGACGGTGGTTGCCAGTACGCCTCCAACCAGCAGCCAGCCAAAGATGCCTTCCGCTTCGTCAACGGCGACCCGTCCGGTGTCTATGGCGCCTACGGCTACAAGGGCAACGGTGTGTCCTGCACCGGTGGTGAGGCGACCCGCGAGCAACCGGCCAACGGCAGCCCCACCGCCGAGAAAACCAGTGAATGCACCAACAAGGTGACGGACGCCGAAGGTCGCCAGCAATACAGCTGTACCGCCGTCGACAGCTACACAGACATTGGCAGCATGGACTGCGGTGAGGTTAACGGCGTGCACCAATGCGTACCGGTGCCACCCAAGCCGAGGAAAACCGACAAGACCACAGAGGTCGAGGTGACGGAGAAGACCAACCCGGACGGCTCGAAAGACACCACCACAACCACGACGACCACCACCACGGTCTGCTCCGGGGTTAATGCCTGCACGACCACGACCACCACCTCGACCACCAGCAACCACACCAAGTCGGACGGCAGCCCGGGCGGAGAGTCCACCAGTTGCACCGGCCCAGGCTGCCCGGATGGCGACGGCAAGACCCAGCAGGAGCGCGAGCAGGAAGAGGAGGAAGAGCAGCCGGAGAGCAAAGTCTCGGGTGGCCAGACCTGTGAGGCCGCGCCGACCTGTGAGGGCGATGCGGTGCAGTGCGCCATTCTCAAGCAACAGTATGAGGCCCGCTGCGACTACGAAGAGGCCATGGACTACGACGGCAAGAAGGCCGACATCGAAGGCCTGTTCCAGGGCGAGCAGTTCGAGCTGCAAGAGTCGGAAATCAGCGCCCCCAGCTTCATCAACAGCGCCACCCGCTTCCTGCCGTCCGGCTGTCCGCCTCCGGAGAGCATCACCCTGACCTCCAACGGCGGCCACACCTTCCAGCTCAAGTACGAACCGATCTGCCGCATCGCCAGCGACTTCTCCTGGCTGATCGTGGCCTTCACGTCGCTGTTCTCGGCCCTCTACGTCGGTCGCGCCTTCGGAGGTGAATGATGCACTTCTTCTACCTGGCCACCCTGTTCCTGACCATCGTCACCCCGCTGGTGAAGATGGCCCTGAAAGCCCTCGGCATCGGCGTCATCGCCTATGTCGGCATCAACCTGGTGATCGATCAGGCCAAGGACTATCTGCTGGCCAACATGGGTAACGCCGCCCCGGCGATTCAGATGGTCTTGGGCCTGGCCAAGATCGACGTGGCCATCAACATCTACTTCGCCGCCATCACCACCCGCCTGGTACTCACCGGCCTCAACAAGCTGGCCGACCGCAAGGCCAAGCTCGGCAACATCGGCACGCTGGAGGCCTAGGCATGCTCTACATCCGTACCGGCCTGCAGGGCCACGGCAAGACCCTCAACACCATCAAGGAAGTGGACCAGAGCGCCAAGGCCCAGGATCGGCCGGTCTACTACCACAATGTCACCGACCTCGACCCGAGCAAGCTGCAAGCCTCTTGGTTCGAATTCGACGACCCGCTTAAGTGGTACGAGCTGCCGGAGAACAGCATCATCGTGGTGGACGAGGCCCAGGGCGATAAGGAGCGGCCCATGTTCGGCGTGCGCGATCCGCGCAAGGAAGTGCCGCTGCACGTGTCGCGTTTCGAGACCATGCGCAAGGGCGGCTATGAAATGCACCTGATCACCCAGGACCCGCGTTTCATCGACGTGCATGCTCGCCGCCTGTGTAACAAGCACATCCACTACTGGCGGATCTTCGGCAGCTCCAAGGTGTCGCGTTACGAGCTGGAGCGGGTCTACAACGAGGTCGAGAAGATCAACCAGCTCAAGGACGCCAGCCGCACCATCATCAGCCTGGATAAGCGTTACTTCGGCGTCTACACCAGCGCCCAGGCCGGCCACCACTTCAAGTTCAAGCCCTCGAAGAAGGCGGTGGGCTTCGCCGCCCTGGTGCTGGTCGCCGGCTACTTCATCTTCCGCGCCTACGACCTGGTGCGCGGCGACACCGACAGCCCTGCCGATGCGCCCCAGGAACAGAGCCAGCCCATCGGTGAGCAGGTCGGCAACATCGCCCGCTCGCTGATCCCCGGCATCACCCCAGGCGCGCCCACAACTGCGATCAACCCGGCCGACTACACGGCCCTGCGCGTGCCCCGCATCGCCAACCTGCCGGCCTCGGCGCCGATCTATGACGAGCTGACCAAGCCGCAGGCCTTCCCGCGGCTGTATTGCATGTCCAGCACCGACCCCAACACCTATGCCCGCGAGTTCAGCCGCATGGCCAGCGCGGTGGTCAACGGCAAGCCCACGGTGTGCCAGTGCTACACCCAGCAAGGCAACCGGGTGCAGACCGACTTCGCCTTCTGCGCCCAAGTGGTGGAGAACGGCTACTTCGACCCAAGCATCCCGGATCGCGGCCAGCAGGCCTACGCGCAACAGCAACAGGCCCAGCAGCCGCTCAACCAGCCACCGCAAGACTTCGCTCCAAGCGAACCCAGGCCCACGGTGACCGTGGTGCCCTACGAGAAGGGGCAATTCCTGTGGTGAGTATTCCGCGCCTGCGCTCGGCGCTTTTTTGCGTCCGCAGCGAGGCACGAGCGCGGCGCAAAAAGCGCGCGCGGACGTTCCTGTAACACGTCAGATAAACAGAGCTGAACGACCAGACTAATCCAGAGTGAAGGGTGTGAAATGGCCAGAGCAAAGGACTTCTCCCGTATCGATATTGAAACCGGACTGGAAGACTCGAAAAGTCGTCTTTTCGTGGACCCAGGCCATATGGGTTTCGTCGACCTGTCAGGCGTACGCCTGCTGCGCTGTGGCGTCGACACGGTGCGGCAGCTGTACCGGGGCATGATCCGCCCGGAGATCATGGCGCTGTTTGAGACACCGGGCGTCATGGTCGACTTTGCCGGTCAGCGCTGGCACTCCGGTCGTGTCGGCCGTGACTCGGGCTACCAGTACAAACTGCAGAATGCCGACCTGGGCATCATCCTCTTGGTGAAGAACTTCAACGCCAAGCTCGATTGCATCGGCCCCCATCTGAAAATCGAAGTCTCGCCCCACGCCATCGACGCCTTCTCCCCCGAGCGTCTGCAAGAGCGTCTGGACTACTACGCCGACGCCGTGCTGACCCACCTGGAACTCAACCAGTGTGCGGTCCATCTGGCGTTGGACCTGCAAGGCTGGCAACCGCCCGCCGATCTGGTCGCCCGCATGCACTGCAAGGCGCGCACGCATCGGGACATATCCGGGATCAACGAAGTCCATTGGGCCACGAAAAGCAGCGTCTACGGTCGCGGGGAAACGTCCATGTTCGGCTCTGCCGGTGGCGTCCAGCTGGCCATCTACAACAAGACCGAACAGGCCCGCGCAACAGACAAGCTGGACTACTGGGAGAGCGTCTGGAAACGCCGGGACAGTTTCGACGAAGGCGATCCGGACAACTACGACCCGGCGCAAGACGTCTGGCGCGTCGAGCTGCGCTATCACCACTCGATCATCCAGCAGTTTGCCAGCGGCTCTATCGACGTCAAAACGGGGGAAGCCATCGACACGCGCTCCTACGCGGCGTTCTCGGGGCATCTGGACGGCCTGTGGCGCTATGGTCTGGGGCAATTCAAGTTGCTGGCCCGTCCCGGTTATTTCGAGCCGATCTGGACCCTGATCCGCGATGACGTGCGGGTCGATCTGCCGGTGGACTCGCTGCTCGATCAGACCGAATACAAGCGCTACTACAAGACCAGCCGAGGCTTCTCCGGCAAGAATGTGGAGCTGTTCCTGGGAAACTTCGTCAGCCTACTGGCAAGGGAGCGGGTGGGCGCAAAAAAGGCCTTTGAAACCCTCCAGCAGTGGGACTGCTGGCCGGTGATCCGCGACCACTACGCCGCCAAGGACATGAGCGAACACGACCTGTACAAGCACATCAAGGCGCTGCTCGAGGAGCGCAACGTCCGGTGGGGTAGGGCGGTATGACGGCACGCAAGGAAGGTAAGACCTGGACAGCGGACTTCTATGAGAACGGACGCTCGGGGCGGCGGATACGCAAGAAGGGATTCGCTACCAAGTCAGCCGCGCAGCGCTTCGAATCTGACTTCTTCGCAGCGCTAAAGCAGACCGGCAGGCCGCTGGATGATCGCCTCTCCGATCTGGTAACCGTCTGGTATGACCTGCATGGCTGCTCGCTCAAGGACGAAAAGGCTCGGCTGTCTCGCACCCTGGCAGTGGTCGAGCGCCTGGGCAACCCTCGCGTCTCCGACTTCGATGCCTTGGCCTGGGCACGCTATCGCCAGTCACGCCTGAAAGAGGCCACACCCAGCACGGTCAACCATGAGCAGCGCTACTTGTCAGCGGTGTTCTCGGAGCTGATCCGTCTGGGCGCATGGTCGGGTAACAACCCGTTGGCCAATGTCCGCCAGATCAAGACCGACCAGACCGAGCTGTCGTTTCTGAGCCTGGAGCAGGTTGGTCAGCTGCTGGAAGAGTGCAGGAAGTCGACGAACAACCATACCTATCCGGTGGCGTTGATCTGCTTGGCTACGGGAGCCAGGTGGGACGAAGCAGAGAGCCTGACCCAGGGCGCGATCTTTGGGGGAAAGGCCCATTTTCACCGGACGAAGAATCGGCAGTCTCGCTCGGTACCGATACCCAAGGAAGTCGAGGGCGCCGCGCTTAAGGTGGCCATGCCGGGAAATGGTCGGCTGTTCATGTCCTGCCGCGCTGCATTTCGTAGCGCCTATGAACGCTGCGGGTTCGACACGCCAGGGCAGCTGACCCACATCCTGCGACATACCTTCGCAAGTCATTACATGATGGGGGGAGGGGATATCCTCAGTCTTCAGCGAATCCTTGGCCACTCCTCGATCACCATGACCATGCGTTATGCGCACCTGTCGCCGGATCATCTGGAGTCGGCGTTAAGGTTCTCGCCATTGAAACAGAGCGGCTATGTGGCAGCTGTTCCGTAGCATGGTCGGAGCACATCAAGAAATAGGTCCATGCCTTTCTTGCCTTTGTACTTCTTCATTGGCGTATGCCACCAGCGGGTGGCGGGATGGGTGCACCTACCAAAACGTATTTCAGTATTCTTGAACGTATCGAATAGGCCGGCAGCCTTAGCGTGTTTCCACGCAAGAATGCTACAGAACATGACCACATCGGGAGAAAGGATCTCGATAACCGACCGCTGCACCTCCGCGCTCCGCTGTTGATCTGCCGTAGAGACCACAAGTGATTTACCTTCGCGTTGAGCGGGGCGCTGGAAGTAATTCATAAACGCCACTCGATGAAATGGGGAAGCTGACAGGTTAGAGCCGCCCTCAATATCACGTAAAGCGGCTTCGAGATTACGGTAAATAAGCCGAGAGCGTCCCTTCCATTGGTTGCATAGGCCTTTATTTATGATCTTGCGTGTCTTTATAGATTTTTGGTGCTGCTCAGGAATCGTAATGCCTGCGTACCAAGAGGCGGCATCATGATGGAAGGTCGCATCGCTAGCGAAATAGTGGCTTTCACCGAGTAATAGGACCCTAGGTATTCTTTGTCCGTATTCTTGGCCGACCCAGGGATAGAGATCTGGGTACAGCTTGTAGTGCTCCACCGAGGAAAACTCGGCATCGAAAATCTCCGACCACAACATCCTTGATCTCCCTGTTTCACAAGTGCCAACGCTCGCCCTACCCTGAGGTCGTCAGGGGCAGCTAGAAGGCAGCATAAGGCTTCAAGAATGCCCTGGCTTGCCCTGAGCTGGCATGCGAGCAGAAAGGATAGGAAGGCAGGGTGAGTCTAAAAGGGTGATGAGGGCGTTGTGGGCGCGCCGTAGTCACTTGGTAGTCACTGGCGCAAACAAAAAAGGGCTTAGCTTTCGCTAAACCCTTGTTTTGTTTGGTGGCTACGCAGGGACTTGAACCCCGGACCCCAGCATTATGAATGCTATGCTCTAACCAGCTGAGCTACGTAGCCGAGTGGCGCGCATTATTCGCGGAAGGCGGGCTGGTGTCAACCCTATTTCTCGAAAATTTATGCGCGCGATCAATCGCTTAGACGTTGAAACGGAAGTGCATGACGTCGCCGTCCTTGACGATGTATTCCTTGCCTTCCAGGCGCCACTTGCCGGCTTCCTTGGCGCCAGCTTCGCCCTTGTACTGGATGAAATCGTTGTAGGCGATGACCTCGGCGCGGATGAAGCCCTTCTCGAAGTCGGTATGGATCACGGCGGCGGCCTGTGGCGCGGTGGCGCCGATGCGCACGGTCCAGGCACGTACTTCCTTGACCCCGGCGGTGAAGTAGGTCTGCAGGTTGAGCAGTTCGTAACCGGCGCGGATCACCCGGTTGAGGCCTGGCTCTTCCAGGCCCAGGGACTCGAGGAACATGTCCTTCTCTTCGCCGTCTTCCAGTTCGGCGATTTCCGCCTCGATCTTGTTGCACACCGGCACGACGATGGCGCCTTCCTCGGCGGCGATGGCGTTGACCACGTCGAGCAGCGGGTTATTGTCGAAGCCGTCTTCGGCGACGTTGGCGATGTACATCACCGGCTTGCTGGTGAGCAGGTGGAAGCCCCTGACCAGCTGCTTGTCTTCGTCCCCCAGGGTCTTGAGCAGGGTGCGCGCCGGCTTGCCTTCGCTGAAGTGCGGGATCAGCTTCTCCAGCAGCGCCTTCTGCGCCACGGCTTCCTTGTCGCCGCCCTTGGCGTTGCGCTGGACCTTCTGCAGCTGCTTTTCGCAGCTGTCGAGGTCGGCGAAGATCAGTTCCAGCTCGATGATCTCGATGTCGCGCTTGGGGTCGACGGTGTTGGCCACGTGGATCACGTTGTCGTCCTGGAAGCAGCGCACCACATGGGCGATGGCGTCGGTCTCGCGGATGTTGGCGAGGAACTTGTTGCCCAGGCCTTCACCCTTGGAGGCGCCGGCGACCAGGCCGGCGATGTCGACGAACTCCATGGTGGTGGGGATCACCCGCTCCGGCTTGACGATGGCGGCCAGGGCGTCCAGGCGCGCGTCGGGCATGGGCACGATGCCGCTGTTCGGCTCGATGGTGCAGAAGGGGAAGTTCTCCGCGCTGATCCCGGCTTTGGTCAGGGCATTGAACAGGGTGGACTTGCCGACGTTGGGCAGGCCGACGATGCCGCAGTTGAATCCCATGGTGTGTTCCTCGCGGAGGTGAATTCGGTGGAGAGGGGGGTCAGGCCTTCTGGCTGTGCAGTTGCTGCATCGCCTTGGACCAGTCGCCGGCGAGCATTTGCGGCAGCACGCCGAGGGCGAAATCGATGCTGGTATCGAGCAGTTCCTGCTCGCTGCGCGGCGCGCGGCCGAGCACGAAGTTGGAGACCAGGCTGCTGTGCCCGGGATGGCCGATGCCGAGCCGCAGGCGGTAGAAGTTATTCTGGTTGCCGAGCTGGGCGATGATGTCGCGCAGCCCGTTGTGCCCGCCGTGCCCGCCACCCAGTTTGAGTTTGGCGACGCCGGGGGGCATGTCGAGTTCGTCGTGAGCCACCAGAATCGCTTCCGGCGCGATGCGGAAGAACTTCGCCAGCGCCGCCACGGCCTGGCCGCTGCGGTTCATGTAGGTGGTGGGGATCAGCAGGCGAACGTCGCGGCCCTGGTGGCTGAACTTGCCCACCAAGCCAAAATATTTGCGGTCTACGCTCAGGTTGACGCCCTGGCTGTTGGCCAGGCGCTCAACGAAAAGGGCCCCTGCATTGTGCCGGGTCTGGTCGTATTCGGGGCCGGGATTACCCAGGCCGACGATCAGTTGTACGGCAGTCATGTCAGGAGCCCTTTAGTGAAAATAGCCCGACCACCGAGGTGGGCGGGCTGTTTTCGGCGGTGCGAGGGTTACTCGGCAGCGCCTTCGCCTTCAGCTTCTTCGCCTTCAGCTTTTTCGCTTTCGGCTTCGGTTTCTTCAGCAATGACGCGGGAGGCGTGGATGTTGGCCACGGCCAGGTCGTTGCCGTGGGCCAGGGCCGCCAGCTCGACGCCATTCGGCAGGGTCAGGTCGGACAGGTGTACGACTTGGCCCAGTTCAACCTTGGCCAGGTCGACTTCGATGAACTCCGGCAGATCCTTCGGCAGGCAGGAAACTTCCACTTCTACCAGGGTGTGGGAGATTTCGCCGCCGTCGCGCTTGACGCCAACTGCTGTGGTTTCGTTGAGGAAGTGCAGCGGTACGTGGGCAGTCAGCTTCTGGCCGGCGATCACGCGCTGGAAGTCGGCGTGCAGGACGAAGCCCTTGGCCGGGTGACGCTGCAGCGCCTTGATCAGTACGCTTTCGTTGCTGCCGGCGACGTTCAGGGTCAGAACGTGGCTGAAAGCCGCTTCGTTTTCCAGCAGCTTGGCGAAATCCTTGGCCAGCAGGCTGATCGATTGCGGGGCTTTCTCGCCACCGTAGATTACGGCAGGAACCAGGCTGGCGTTACGACGCAGGCGGCGGCTCGCACCTTTCCCCAGGTCGGAACGCACTTCGGCATTCAGGGCAAATTCAGTCATTTCATCTCTCCAAAATAACCAAACCGTCCTTCACGCTTGCGACCAGCGACCGGACGGTTGGGCAAAAAGCCCCGCTCGAGGCGGGGCGCATTTCGTTCAGCGGTGATTCCGATTTATCGGAACATCGCGCTGATCGATTCTTCATTGCTGATGCGGCGGACCGCCTCAGCGACTACCGGTGCGATATCCAGCTGGCGAATACGCGAGCAGGATTGCGCGGCGGCGGACAGCGGGATGGTGTTGGTCACCACCAGCTCGTCCAGCACGGAATTTTCGATGTTCTCAATGGCGCGACCCGACAGCACCGCGTGGGTGGCGTAGGCGAAGACCTTGGCGGCGCCATGTTCCTTCAGCGCCTTGGCCGCGTGGCACAGGGTGCCGGCGGTGTCCACCATGTCGTCGACCAGGATGCAGGTGCGACCTTCCACGTCGCCAATGATGTGCATCACCTCGGAGTGGTTGGCTTTCTCGCGACGCTTGTCGATGATCGCCAGATCCACGCCCAGGGACTTGGCCACGGCGCGTGCACGCACTACGCCGCCGATGTCCGGGGAGACGATCATCAGATTGTCGAAGCGCTGGTCTTCGATATCGTCGACCAGTACGGGCGAACCGTAGATGTTGTCGACCGGGATATCGAAGAAGCCCTGGATCTGGTCCGCGTGCAGGTCGACGGTGAGAACACGGTCGATGCCTACAACGGTGAGCATGTCGGCCACTACCTTGGCGCTGATTGCCACGCGGGCGGAGCGCGGGCGGCGATCCTGGCGGGCATAGCCGAAGTAGGGGATAACAGCGGTGATTCGAGTAGCCGAGGAGCGGCGGAAGGCGTCGGCCATTACCACCAGTTCCATCAGGTTGTCGTTGGTTGGCGCGCACGTCGGCTGGATCAGGAAGACGTCTTTACCGCGGACGTTTTCGTTGATTTCAATGCTGATTTCGCCGTCGGAGAACTTACCGACAGAGGCATCGCCGAGGGGGATGTGCAGCTGACGAACAATACGTCGCGCCAGATCGGGGTTAGCGTTCCCCGTAAAGACCATCATCTTGGACACGCGCAGTACCTGCCGGCTGAGGGTATACCTGGATGAGTATAGAAATGGCAGGGGCGGCTGGATTCGAACCAACGCATGCCAGGATCAAAACCTGGTGCCTTACCGCTTGGCGACGCCCCTGTATCGTGTGTAACCCAATGCTGTCAGTCGTACTCACAACGCCTGTGGCGTTGATGGCAGGGGCGGCTGGATTCGAACCAACGCATGCCAGGATCAAAACCTGGTGCCTTACCGCTTGGCGACGCCCCTAGTACAACTCACTCTTACGCATTCACTTCTTGGCCAGAGTTGCGAGCTTGCGATGCAACATCGAAACGTTGCGACCTTGAGCGACAAAACTCGGCAAAGTGGCTGGAAGTTGGCGGGCGACTTTATCAGCATCGACCCTGTTTGGGAAGCTCCCAAACACACAAGCTCCAGTGCCGGTTAGCCTCGCTGAAACAAATTTGTTCAACAAGATCAGAGCGTTACGAACTTCTGGATAACGCTTCTGGACAACCGGCTGGCAGTCGTTACGACCACCCCCCTCAAGAAGGCTGCGAACTTTAATGGGCGGCGTATCCCGTGTCAACTCGGGGTCGGAGAAAACTTCCGCTGTGCTGACAAGTACTTGCGGGACGGCCACGAGAAACCAGGGTTCGGGGAGCTCGACCGGGGTGAGTTGTTCGCCGACGCCTTCTGCGAAGGCCGCACGGCCGCGAACGAAGACCGGTACATCGGCGCCGAGGCCGAGGCCCAGCTCGGCCAGGCTATCCTCGTTCCAGTCCAGCCGCCAGAGCTGCTTGAGGCCGAGCAGGGTGGTGGCGGCGTCGGAGCTGCCACCGCCGATGCCGCCGCCCATGGGCAGGCGCTTGTCCAGCCAGATGTCGGCGCCCAGTGGGCAGCCGGCCTGCTGCTGGAGTTGCCGGGCGGCGCGCACGATCAGGTTGTTGTCGTGGGCCACGCCCGGTATCTCGGTGTGCAGGCGGATCTGGCCATCCTCGCGCACGGAGAAGCCCAGCTGGTCGCCGTGGTCGAGAAACTGAAACAGGGTCTGCAGTTCGTGATAACCGTCGGCGCGGCGGCCGAGGATGTGCAGCATCAGGTTGAGCTTGGCCGGCGCCGGCAGGATCAGCTGGACGCCGGCGGGAATAGCCGGCGGGGTCATAGGCCGAGCTGGCGCGGCTGCCAGTCCTTGATCACCAGGGTCACCTGCAGGTCGTGGCCCTCCAGCTTGATGCGCTCGGGCAGCCAGTAGCCATTCTGTTCGGCATAGCGCAGGTAATCGACTTTCCAGCCGTCCTGCTGCAAATGCGCCAGGCGGCTGTCGCCGTCGAGGGTCACGCGGCTCCTGCTGTCGGGCGACGGCAGGCCGCGAATCCACCAGAGCAGATGGGAAACCGGCAGGTTCAGACCCAGTTGCTGCTGCAGCAGGGCCTCCGGCGATGCGGCCTGATAGCGGCCCTGGTTGGCCACTTCCAGGAGAATGGCCCCGGGGCGGCCGGTCAGGCGCGCCGCGCCGCGACCCAGCGGGCCGGACAGGCGGATGTCGTAGTAATCCTGGCGTTGCAGCCAGAACAGGGTGCCGCTGCCGGAGTCGCGTGGTGCGCGGATGCCGACCTTGCCGCTGATCTGCCAGGCATCCAGGTCCGCGACCTGCTGCTTGTGGGCCCGCCAGCGGGTGGGGTCGCCGGTGCCTTCCAGGGCCTCGCGGGAGGTCAGGCCGGCGCAGCCGGCGAGCAGGGCGATCAGGCTGAGCAGGAGAAGTGGGCGAGCGAGCATCACAGGGTCTCGGAGCCGGTCAGGCGCTGCAGGGTGCTGCGCAGGACGGTGCTGTCGGGTTGTTCCTTCAGGGCGCCGGCCCAGACTTTCCGGGCTTCGCGCTGCTTGCCCTGGGCCCAGAGCACCTCGCCGAGGTGGGCGGCGACCTCGTGATCGGGGAAGCGCTGCAGGGCCTGGCGCAGCAGGCGCTCGGCCTCATCCAGATTGCCCAGGCGATAATGGACCCAGCCCAGGCTGTCGAGAATCGCCGGGTCCTCCGGGTTGATCTGATGGGCCAGCTCGATCAGTTCCCTCGCTTCGGCATAGCGCGTGGTGCGGTCGGCCAGGGTGTAGCCGAGGGCGTTGAGGGCCATGGCGTTGTCCGGCTCGCGCTCGATGATAAAGCGCAGATCCTGTTCCAGCTGGGCCAGGTCGTCACGCTTCTCCGCCAGCATGGCGCGGGTGTAGAGCAGGTTGAGGTCGTCCGGGAACTGCTTCAGCGCCTGGCCGATCAGGGTCCAGGCAGCGTCCGGCTGTTGCTGCTTGGCCAGCGCCTCGGATTCGATCAGGTAGAGCTGGATGGCATAGTCGGGCTGCGCTTCGCGGGCCTTGCGCAGGCGCGCCGAGGCCTCTTCGCCGCGTTCCTCGGCCAGCAGCAGCTCGGTCTGGCGTGCCTGGGCCGGGAGGAAGTCATTGCCAGGGCCGACCAGGGCGTATTCGATCAAGGCGCTTTTCGGTTTGTTCAGGGCCTCATAGGCGCGGGCCAGGTTGAAATGCGCGGCATCGACATGGCTGTCGCGCTCGACCAATTCTTCCAGGTAGACGATGGCTTCTTTCCAGGCCTCGGCTTCCAGGCAGACCAGGGCCAGGGAGAAACGCAGGTCGTCATCCGTAGGGAACTGTTGCAGCAGCGCGGAGAATTCGCCCTTGGCGTCTTCCAGGCGGCCCTGGGCCACCAGCAGGCGCGCATAGGTCAGGCGCAGGCGTTTGTCTTCCGGGTGGCGCTCGAGGCCTTGCTCCAGCAGGGGCAGGGCCTCGTCGCCACGCTCGAGGCTTTGCAGCAGGCGTGCCCGCAGCAGCAGGGGCGAGACATCGTCGAGTTGCGCGGTTCGCTCCTCCAGCAGCTCGAGGGCCTCTTGCGGACGATCGTCCTGTTGCAGCAGCAGGGCCTTGCCGAACAGCAGCTGACCGTTGTTCGGGTGCTTTTCCAGCAGGCGCTCGAAACTTTGCAGCAGGCCGCTGCGGGTGTCCGGGTCGGTCTCCGCGGCGGACAGGGCGAGGAAGTCGAAGTGGGTGTCCCCCTGGCGCTGCAGGACGCTTTCCATATAGACCATGGATTCGTCGTAGCGGCCGGCACGGGCCAGCTGCACGGCGGCGGCGCGCTGGGCGTCGAGATTGTCCGGGGCGTTCTTGGCCCAGATCAGCGCGGTGTCCAGGGCGGCCTGCTCGGCGCCCAGGTATTCGGCGATGCGGAAGCCGCGTTCGGCGACACCGGCGTCCTGGGTCGCGTTGGCCTGCTGTACATAGTTGCCCAGGGCGATGTCGAAGCGGTTGCGCTGCCCGGCCAGCTCGGCGGTGAGCAGGGCGAACAGGGTTTCCTGGGGGAACGAGGCATATACCTTGGGTTGCGGTGTCGTCGCTGCCGGGGATGCATCCTCCACGGGCGGCGTGCCGTCCGGAGTGGCGGGGCTGAGCACTTGGCAGCCGCCCAGCAAGGCCAGGGCGGTCAGTAACGCGAAGGATCTATTCATAGGGGCAAAGACGACTAACCTGCGGTCGGGGCATCATGACACAAGCCGTTGGGCAAGCCCATGGGGCACGCATCAAGGCGCTGCGGCGCTGGGTACGCCTGACTGTGACAATGGCCGGCGGTGGTTGTTCTCGCTCCGGCGAAGTAGGACAATTGCGCGCTTCCCTCTATTGTCAGCGACCTTGCATGGCCTTCATCGCCCTCGGCATCAACCACAAAACCGCCTCGGTGGACGTCCGCGAACGCGTGGCCTTCACCCCCGAGCAGTTGGTTGAGGCCCTGCAGCAGCTGTGCCTGCGCACGGCCAGTCGCGAGGCGGCGATCCTCTCGACCTGCAACCGCAGCGAGCTGTACCTCGAGCAGGACAGCCTGGCGGCCGACACGGTGCTGGCCTGGCTGGCCGAATTTCACCAGCTCAGCCTGGATGACCTGCGCGCCTGCGCCTACGTGCATCAGGACGATGCGGCGGTGCGTCACATGATGCGGGTGGCCTCCGGTCTGGACTCCATGGTGCTCGGCGAGCCGCAGATCCTCGGCCAGATGAAGTCGGCCTACGCCGTGGCCCGCGAGGCCGGCACCCTGGGGCCTTTGCTGGGACGGCTGTTTCAGGCCACCTTCAGCACCGCCAAGCAGGTGCGCACCGACACCGCGATCGGCGAGAACCCGGTGTCGGTGGCCTTCGCCGCCGTCAGCCTGGCCAAGCAGATCTTCAGCGACCTGCACGACAGCCAGGCGCTGCTGATCGGCGCCGGTGAAACCATCACCCTGGTCGCCCGCCACCTCTACGAGCAGGGCGTCAAGCGCATCGTCGTGGCCAACCGCACCCTGGAGCGGGCCAGCAGCCTGGCCGAGCAGTTCGGCGCCCACGCGGTGCTGCTGTCGGACATCCCCGAGGTGCTGGTGAGCAGCGACATCGTCATCAGCTCCACGGCCAGCCAGCTGCCGATTCTTGGCAAGGGCGCGGTGGAAAGCGCGCTGAAACGACGCAAGCACAAGCCGATCTTCATGGTCGATATCGCCGTGCCGCGTGACATCGAACCCCAGGTCGGCAAGCTGGACGACGTCTACCTCTATACCGTCGATGACCTGCACGAGGTCATCGCGGAAAACCTCAAGAGCCGCCAGGGTGCCGCCCAGGCCGCCGAGGAGCTGGTCAGCGCCGGTGCCGAGGAGTTCATGCTGCGCCTGCGCGAGCTGGCCGCGGTGGATGTGCTCAGGTCCTATCGCCAGCAGGCCGAGCGCCTGCGCGACGAGGAGCTGACCAAGGCGCAGCGCCTGCTGGCCCGCGGCGTTTCCGCCGACGAGGCGCTGGCGCAGCTGGCCCGCGGGCTGACCAACAAGCTGCTGCATGCGCCCAGCGTGCAGCTGAAGAAACTCTCCGCCGACGGCCGCATCGATGCGCTGGCCGTGGCCCAGGAACTCTTTGCCCTCGACGAGGGCGTGCCGTCCGATAAAGGCCTGTGATGAAAGCTTCACTGATCAACAAACTCGACCTGTTGCAGGACCGTTTCGAAGAACTGACCGCGCTGCTCGGCGATGCCGAGGTGATCAGCAAACAGAGCCAGTTCCGTGCCTACTCCAAGGAATACGCCGAGATCGAGCCGGTGATCCTGGGGTTTCGCGAGTTCTGCAAGGTGCAGGGCGATCTCGAGGGCGCCCAGGCGCTGCTCAAGGACAGCGACCCGGACCTGCGCGAGATGGCCGAGGAGGAAGTCACCCAGGCCAAGGCCCGGCTGATCGAGCTGGAAGACCACTTGCAGCGCATGCTGCTGCCCAAGGACCCCAACGACGGGCGCAACGTCTACCTCGAGGTGCGTGCCGGCACGGGCGGCGACGAGGCGGCGATCTTCTCCGGCGACCTGTTCCGCATGTACTCGCGCTATGCCGAGAAGCAGGGCTGGCGGGTCGAGGTGCTGTCGGCCAACGAGGGCGAGCATGGCGGCTTCAAGGAGGTGATCGCCCGGGTCGAGGGGGATAACGTCTACGCCAAGCTGAAATTCGAGTCCGGTGCCCACCGCGTGCAGCGCGTGCCGGAGACCGAATCCCAGGGCCGGATCCATACATCCGCCTGTACCGTGGCGGTGCTGCCGGAGCCGGACGAACAGGCGGCCATCGAGATCAACCCGGCGGACCTGCGGGTGGACACCTACCGCAGCTCCGGCGCCGGCGGCCAGCACGTCAACACCACCGACTCGGCGATCCGCATCACCCACATCCCCACCGGCATCGTGGTCGAATGTCAGGAAGAGCGCTCGCAGCACAAGAACCGCGCCAAGGCCATGGCCTGGCTGGGCGCCAAGCTCAAGGACCAGCAGGAAGCGGCGGCGCACAAGGAGATTTCCGACACGCGCAAGCTGCTGGTCGGCTCCGGCGACCGCTCCGAGCGCATCCGCACCTACAACTTCCCCCAGGGCCGGGTCACCGATCACCGCATCAACCTGACCCTGTATTCCCTGGCCGAAGTGATGTCCGGCGGCGTCGAGGCGGTGATCGAACCCCTGCTCGCCGAGTACCAGGCCGACCAGCTGGCCGCCCTGGGCGATTGATGGCGGCCCTTGCCCGCCAGGAACTCTGACCATGGCCAGCATCGAATCCCTACTGAGCGCCGCCGAACTGCCCGACTCGCCGACCCCGCGGCTGGACGCCGAGCTATTGCTCGCCCACGCCCTAGGCAAGTCGCGCAGCTACCTGCACACCTGGCCGGAGCGCGAGGTGGAAGCCGCCCAGGCCGCCCGTTTCCTCGCCGACCTGGTGCGCCGCCGGGGCGGCGAGCCGGTGGCCTATATCCTCGGTCAGCAGGGCTTCTGGAGCCTGGACCTGGAAGTGGCGCCGCATACCCTGATTCCCCGCCCGGACACCGAGCTGCTGGTGGAGACTGCCCTGGCGTTGCTGCCGGCGACCCCGGCGAGCCTGCTCGACCTCGGTACCGGCAGCGGCGCGATCGCCCTGGCCCTGGCGGCCGAGCGGCCGGCCTGGCGGCTCACCGGGGTCGACCGGGTGGCGGAGGCGGTGGCCCTGGCCGAACGCAATCGCGCGCGGCTGAAGCTGACCAATGCCGAGTTTATCCACAGCCACTGGTTCGCCGCCCTGGGTGCTCGCCGCTACGCGCTGATCGTCAGCAATCCACCCTATATCGCCGCCGACGACCATCATCTAACCGAGGGGGATCTGCGCTTCGAGCCGAGCAGCGCGCTGGTCGCCGGCGCCGACGGCCTGGACGATATCCGCCTGATCGTCGCGCAGGCACCGGAGCACCTGCAGGCGGGGGGGTGGCTGCTGCTCGAGCATGGCTTCGAGCAGGCCGTGGCGGTGCGCGACCTGCTGGCGGCCCGCGGTTTCGCCGAGGTGCAGAGCCGGCGCGATCTGGCGGACCACGAACGCATCAGTCTGGGACGGTTTCACCATGAATGAGCAGAGCACGCTGAACGATGACGAACTGCTGCGCTACAGCCGGCAGATTCTCCTTGCGCAGATCGATGTCGAGGGCCAGCTGCGCCTCAAGCACAGCCGCGTGCTGATCGTCGGTCTCGGCGGCCTCGGCTCGCCGGTCGCGCTGTACCTGGCGGCGGCCGGCGTCGGCGAGCTGCACCTGGCGGATTTCGACACGGTGGACCTGACCAACCTGCAGCGGCAGATCGTTCACGACAGTGAGAGCATCGGCCAGGGCAAGGTCGACTCGGCCATGGCGCGACTGGCGGCGCTCAATCCCCAGGTGCGCCTGCAGGCGCACCGCACGGCCCTGGATGCCGACTCGCTGGCCGCAGCGGTGGCGGCGGTGGACCTGGTGCTCGATTGCTGCGACAACTTTGGCACCCGCGAAGCGGTCAACGCCGCCTGCGTCGCCGCGCGCAAGCCGCTGGTCAGCGGCGCGGCGATCCGCCTTGAGGGACAGCTGTCGGTGTTCGATCCGCGCCGCGCCGACAGCCCCTGCTACCACTGCCTGTACGGCCATGGCAGCGAGGCCGAGCTGACCTGCAGCGAGGCCGGGGTGGTCGGTCCGCTGGTGGGCCTGGTCGGCAGTCTGCAGGCGCTGGAGGCGCTGAAGCTGCTGGCCGGCTTCGGCGAGCCACTGATCGGTCGGTTGCTGCTGGTCGATGCCCTGGGGTCGCGCTTTCGCGAGTTGCGGGTCAAGCGTGACCCGGCCTGCAGCGTCTGTGGCGCCGGCCATGGGCAATAGCGCGCCGGTCGGGGTATTCGATTCCGGCGTCGGCGGCCTGTCGGTGCTGCGCGAGATCCGTGCCCTGTTGCCGGCCGAGTCGCTGCTCTATGTGGCCGACAGCGGGCATGTGCCCTACGGCGAGAAGAGCCCGGAGTTCATTCGCGAGCGCTGCCGTCTCATCGCCGAGTTCCTCCTCGGCCAGGGCGCCAAGGCGCTGGTGCTGGCCTGCAACACCGCCACGGTGGCTGGCGTCGCCGAGCTGCGCGAGTTGTACCCGCAGTTGCCGATCATCGGCATGGAGCCGGCGGTCAAGCCCGCCGCGGCGGCGACCCGCTCCGGCGTGGTCGGCGTGCTGGCCACCACCGGCACCCTGAAGAGCGCCAAGTTCGCCGCGCTGCTCGACCGCTTCGCCAGCGACGTGCGGGTGGTGACGCAGCCCTGTCCGGGACTGGTGGAACGCATCGAGGCCGGCGACCTGGACGGCGCGGCGACCCGCGAGCTGCTCCAGGGCTTCGTCGCGCCGTTGCTGGCCGAGGGCTGCGATACGATGATCCTCGGGTGCACCCATTACCCCTTTATCAGGCCGCTGTTGCGTGAGCTGCTGCCGGCCTCGGTCAGCCTGGTCGACACCGGCGCGGCGGTGGCCCGGCAGCTGCAGCGGCGCCTCGCCGAGCAGCAGCTGCTGGCTGATGGCGAGGCCGCGGCCGGACGATTCTGGAGCAGTGGTGACCCCGGGCAGATGCAGGCGGTGTTGCCGCTGCTGTGGGGCGAGGCGGCGTCGGTGCAGCGGCTTTGACAGCGGCGCAGCGGGCTGCTGTTATGCATATGTCTGCTTGTATTTATAACGAAGGCTTCGATACTTTCAGGTGACTGCACGGGGGCGCTCCCGTGGCCTGGCAATAAAAGGATATTTCCAATGAAGAAGTTGTTCGCTTTGGCTGCCCTTGCAGCCGTGACCATGGGGCCAGTGGTGTCGGCGCAGGCGGCCGATGTGACCTTCTCCGTGGGCAGCACCGACGAGTCGACCATGGTCTACCGCCTGGGCACCCAGTTCGATTTCAACCGGCGCTGGCTGGACAGCGACACCGGCCACCTCGGCGGCTACTGGGATGCCGGCTACACCTACTGGCAAGGCGATGAGTCGGCGAGCAACCACAGCCTGTCCTTCTCCCCGGTGCTGGTCTACGAGTTCGCCGGCGACAGCGTGCGGCCCTATATCGAGGCCGGTGTCGGCGTGGCCTTCTTCTCCAGCACCGAGCTGGAAGGCAGCAAGCTGGGCTCGTCCTTCCAGTTCGAGGACCGCCTCGGTGTGGGCCTGCGCTTCGCCGACCAGGAGATCGGCCTGCGCGCGTGGCACTACTCCAATGCCGGGCTCAAGGAGCCGAACAACGGCATCGAGGCCTATACCCTGCATTACCGCCTGAGCTTCTAAGGCGGCGTCAGAGCGTAAAAAACCGGGCAATGGCCCGGTTTTTTGTTTCCGCAGGATGATTCAGCGATAGATGCCAGCCATGCCACGGCGCTCGTCCAGGCATTCGGCCGAGCCCATCTCGAACTCGCGGCAGATCAGCGGGCGCTGTTCATAGATGGTGCAGCGCATGCTGTCGCGATCCAGCGCCGCGCACCAGCCGTCGTCGAGGCGGCGCATCACCTCGCCGCCCCAGGCGTCGGTGCCGATGAAGCGCTGCGGTACGCCGGTGTCGCTGATCAGCATGACCTCCAGCTGGCAGCAGCAGGCGGCGCAGTTGGAGCAGCTGACGGCCGGCTCGTCGGGCAGTTGGGTGTGGGCGATGGGCGGGAGATGGCTCATGGGCTGCAGTGTACGCCTGCCAGGCGTGCTGCGGGGCTCAGGCCGACCGGCGCGCGCGCTTCGTCTGCTCGTACTGGCTGCGGTAGAGCCGGGCGAAGCCGTGCAGTACGGGCATGACCAGCGCCCAGATCATGGCCAGCAGGGCCAGGGTCGGCCAGGTGCCATAGGGCAGTCCGACGCCGGCCAGCTGGGCGCCGGCGTAGTAGGACAGCGGTCCGCCGACCGCGCCGAGCAGGCTGCCCCGCCACCAGGGCTGCGCGGTCCAGGCCAGGCAATGGTTGAGGGTGGTGGCCAGCAGCAGCCAGAGCAGTGCCAGCCACAGCGGAATCAGGGTGCGTGGCTCGCCGAAGTCGAAGACCCCGAGGTTGAGCAGGAAACTGTCCAGGGCGCTGCCGGCGAGAAACACGCTGAGCAGCAGTTTGCCCTCGGCCGCCCAGCTGCTGATCCACAGCAGGTGCACCGCGAGCACGGCGCCGACCAGCAGCAACCAGGGGCCGCCGCCCAGTACACAGGCCAGCCAGCCGAGCTGGAACAGCAGCGCGTTAGCGATCAGTTTAGGCATCCAGACGTCCGAGTAGCGGTTGCGGTCGCGCCGCCGGCTTGGCCAGCAGCAGTTGTGCGGTGCCGATGGTGCGCTCGATGAAGCCGCCCTCGCAATAGCACAGGTAGAACTCCCACAGGCGATAGAAGTGCTCGTCGTAGCCGAGCTGTTCCAGCTTGTGCCGCGCCAGCCGCAGCTGGTCATGCCACAGGCGCAGGGTGCGCGCGTAGTGCAGGCCGAAGTCCTCCATGTGGTGCAGGTTCAGGTCGGTCTTGCTGCTGACGATCTCCAGCATCTTGTGCAGCGAGGGCAGGGCGCCGCCGGGGAAGATGTAGCGCTGGATGAAGTCGACGCTGCTCTTCGCCTGTTCGTAGCGCTGGTCGCGGATGGTGATGGCCTGCAGCAGCATCAGCCCGTCGTCCTTGAGCAGCTTGGCGCATTGCTGGAAGTAGGTCGGCAGGAAGCGGTGACCGACCGCCTCGATCATCTCGATCGAGACCAGCTTGTCGTAGCGGCCCTCGAGGTCGCGGTAGTCCTCCAGCAGCAGGGTGATGCGCTCGCCCAGACCCTGCTCGGCGATGCGCCGGGCGGTGTAGTCGTACTGTTCCTGGGACAGGGTGGTGGTGGTCACCCGGCAGCCGTAGTGGCTCGCCGCATGGATGGCCATGCTGCCCCAGCCGGTGCCGATCTCCAGCAGGTGATCCCCGGGGCGCAGCGCCAGCTTCTGGCAGATGCGCTCGAGCTTGTTCAGCTGGGCCTGCTCCAGGCTGTCGTCGGGCCGCTGGAACTGGGCGGCGGAGTACATCATGGTCGGATCGAGGAATTGCTCGAACAGTTCGTTACCGAGATCGTAGTGGGCGGCGATGTTCTTGCGCGCGCCGCGCCGGGTATTGCGGTTGAGCCAGTGCAGGCCCTGGATCAGCGGCCGGCCCAGACGCGCCAGGCCGCCCTCCATGGCATCCAGCACCTCGAGGTTGCTGACGAACACGCGGATCACCGCGGTCAGGTCCGGGGTGCACCAGTAACCGTGGATGTAGGCCTCGCCCGAGCCGATCGAGCCGTTGCCGGCGACCAAGCCCCAGACGGCGCCGTCGAGCACCTCGATCTGCGCGCTGAGGCTCGACTGCGGATCGCCGAACGCCAGGCGCTGCTCGCCTTCGATGATCAGCAGGTGGCCGTGGCGCAGCTGGCTCAGTTGGCGCAGCACGGCCCGGCGCAGCAGATCGGCGCCGAGGCCCTTGTCGGTGACCCGGGAGCGTTTGCCAGTGGTTGGGCTAGAACTTTTCATGGGAGAGGTCCTTCGCGGGCGCGCGGGCGGTGCGGAAGCGGTCGTCCGCGGCCCGGTGGGTGAACAGGGGAATGCGCTTGAGCAGCAGACGCAGGGCCTGCCAGTAGATGGCGACGAGGGTCTTGCCGGTCATCCAGGGAAAGCGCAGCAGGTAACGGTGCAGGCTGGCGCGGCTGAGGGGCTCGCGGTGCAGGCTGAGGCTGGCGTCGAACAGCTTGAGCTGGTCCTGCCAGTCGGCCATGTGGATGCCCAGACGCTGGTCGGGCGGGCTGAAACTCATGCGGTACTCCAGGTCCCGGGGCAGGAAGGGCGAGACGTGGAAGGCCTTGGCCACGGCGAAGTGCTGGTGGCCCGCCCCCTGTGCCGGCAGCACGTAGTGATAGCGCTCGTGCCAGGGGGTGTTGCTGACCTCGCAGAGAATGGCCGCCAGACGTCCGTCGGCTTCGAAGCAGTAGAAGAAGCTCGCCGGGTTGAAGGCCAGGCCCCAGCTGCGCGGCTGGGTCAGCAGGCGAATGGCGCCCTGGGGCGCCCGGCCCAGGGCCTCGCCGACCCGCTGGCGCACCGCGTCGATCAGGGCCAGGCCCTGGCCGGTCAGCTCGGGCAGGTAGTCGGTCTCGCGAAAACCGAAGGGCGCCCAGCGCCCGGCGCCGGCCAGGGGCGACAGCGCCAGCACCTGTTGCTGCTCGGCGAGGTCCAGGTACAGCAGGCCCATGCGGTAGCGGAAGCTGTGATGGCGCGGCGCAAAGCGCCGGTGCTGCACCCAGCCGCTGTACAGCGCACTGTTCATCAGAGCGCCTCACCGAAGGCGCGGGCCACGCGCAGGGCGCTGACCACCCCGTCCTCGTGGAAACCGTTGGCCCAGTAGGCGCCGCAGTAATAGCTGTGGCGCGCGCCGAGCAGCTCCTCCCAGCGTGCCTGCGCCGCCACGCCGCCCAGGCTGTATTGCGGATGGGCGTAGCGGTAGCGGCCGAGGATCTTGTCCGGGTCGATCGCCGCGCTCTGGTTGAGGCTGACGCAGAAGGTGGTATCGCTCCGGATGCCCTGCAGGATATTCATGTTGTAGGTCACCGCGGCCGGCTGCTCGTTCGGTCCGCCGAGGCGGTAGTTCCAGCTGGCCCAGGCCAGGCGCCGGCGCGGCAGCAGGCGGGTGTCGGTGTGCAGCACCACGTCGTTGTCGGCATAGGGCAGGGCGCCGAGGATGTCCCGCTCGGCCTGGCTCGGCTCGGCCAGCAGGGCCAAGGCCTGATCGCTGTGACAGGCGAACACCACCTTGTCGAAGCGCTCGCGACCGGCGGCGCTGTGCAGGGTCACGCCCCGTTCGTCGCGTTCGACGCGCTGCACCGGGCAGTTCAGGCGGATGCGCTCGGCGAAGGGGGCGCTCAGCGGCGCCACGTAGCTGCGCGAGCCGCCTTCGATCACCTGCCACTGCGGACGATCGTTGACCGACAGCAGGCCGTGGTTCTTGAAGAAGCGCACGAAGAACTGCAGTGGGAAGTTGAGCATCTCGGCCAGGGACATCGACCAGATCGCCGCGCCCATGGGCACGACGTAGTGCTCGATGAAGCGACTGCCGTAACCGCGCTGCTGCAGGTAGTGGCCGAGGGTGGTGTGTTCGTCGATGCGGTTGCCGTGGAGGTCGGCCAGGGCCTCGCGGTTGAAGCGCAGGATGTCGCGGAGCATGCCCCAGAAGGTCGGCGAGACCAGGTTGCGGCGCTGGGCGAACAGGCTGTTGAGGCTGTTGCCGTTGTACTCCAGAGCACTCTGCGGGTCGCGCACCGAAAAGCTCATTTCGGTGGGCCGGTAGGCGACGCCGAGCTGCTCGAGCAGGCGAATGAAGTTGGGGTAGGTCCAGTCGTTGAACACGATGAAGCCGGTGTCGATGGCGTGGTCGCGGCCATCGACCCGCACATCGACGGTATGGGTGTGGCCACCGAGCCAGTCGCCGGCCTCGAACAGGCTGATGGCGTGGCGACGGTTGAGCAGGTAGGCGCTGGTCAGCCCGGCGATGCCGCTGCCGATGATGGCGATCTTCATGGGCGATCCTTGATTGATGATTCGCTGCGTGCCATGCGCCGGCCGAGGGCCAGCTGCAGACGTTTGGGCAGGTGGGCGAGCAGCAGCAGGACGGCGATGAACGGTCGCGGGAAGGCGATCTCGAAGGGGTGCCGGTCCAGCCGACTGGCGATGTATTCGGCGGCCCGTCGCACCGGCCAGCGCATCGGCATGGGGAAGTCGTTCTTCTGGGTCAGCGGCGTGTCGACGAAGCCGGGGCTGACCAGGGTGACGTCGATGCCCTCGCCTGCCAGGTCGATGCGCAGCGCCTCCAGCAGGTAGCGCAGGCCGGCCTTGGAGGCGCCGTAGGCTGCGGCCCGGGGCAGCGGCAGGTAGGTCACCGAGCTGCCGACGCCGACCAGGTGCGGCTGCCGGCCCTTGCGCAGCAGGGGCAGGCCGGCCTCGATGCAGTAGCTGGCGGCGAACAGGTTGACCCGCGTGACCCGCTCGATCATCGCCGCCTCGAAGGCCTGCGCATCGACGTATTCACAGGTGCCGGCATTGAGCAGCAGGGTATCCAGGGCGCCCCATTTTTCGGCGATGCGCTCGCCGATGGCGCGTACCTGCTCGGCGTCGCCGAGGTCACCCGGCGCCAGCAGGACCTGCTGCGGGTAGCGCTGGGCCAGGGCCTGCAAGGGGCCCGCGCTACGGGCACTGAGGGCCAGGCGATGGCCGCTTTTCAGCAGCAGCTCGGCCAGGGCGGCGCCGATGCCACTGCTGGCGCCGGTGAGCCAGATGCGTCGTGAGGCGCTGTTCATGCCAACCTCCGCTTCAGCCAGCGGATCAGCCGGCCGATCAGGGGCGCGTGCTCGTAGAGCAGGGCGCCGGCGTCGAAGTAGTCGCGGTGGCGGTGCACCTTGCCGTTCCACAACAGGTGGGAGCAGCCCTCGACGCGGATCAGCTGCCCGTTCGCCAGGCGTGGGTGGCGATAGCTCATGGTCCAGCGCAGGTAGCCTTCGCCTTCGCGCACCTGATCGAAGCCGTAGAAGTCGAAGCGCAGGTCGCTGACATTGGCGTAGAGCTGGGCGAAGTAGCGGCGCAGGTTGCCGAGCCCGCGCACCTCGTGCAGCGGGTCGCAGAACAGCGCATCGTCGCTGTACAGCTCACCGAGGCGCTCGAGGCTGTCCTTGTCCAGGGCGGCGAAGTCCTTGGCGAAGCGGCGCAGGAAGTCGCTCATCAGCTGGCCTCCTCGAGCAGCGGCGGCAGGCTCCTGAAGGCCGCCAGCGCGCGCTCGCGACTGTGGCGCAGGTCGACCAGCGGCCGGGGGTAGTCCAGCTCGTCGAACAGGCCGCCGCGCGCCGCGCTGGGGTCGTGGATGCGCTTGTCGTCGAGCCCTTGCAGCTCGGGCAGCCAGTGGCGAATGAAACGCCCCTGGGGGTCGAAGCGTTGCGACTGGCTGACCGGATTGAAGATGCGGAAGTAGGGCGCCGCATCGGTGCCGGTGGAGGCGCTCCATTGCCAGCCGCCGTTGTTGGCCGCCAGGTCGCCGTCGATCAGCTGGCGCATGAAATAGCGTTCGCCGGCGCGCCAGTCGATCAGCAGGTTCTTGGTCAGGTACATCGCCACGACCATGCGCAGGCGGTTGTGCATCCAGCCGGTGGCACGCAGCTGGCGCATGGCGGCGTCGATCAGCGGAATGCCCGTGCGGCCCTCTTGCCAGGCCGCCAGCTCGTCCGGGGCGTCGCGCCAGGGCACGGCTTCGGTTTCCGGGCGGAAGGCACGGTGCCGCGAGACCCGCGGATAGCCGACCAGGATGTGCTTGTAGAACTCGCGCCAGAGCAGCTCGTTGATCCAGGTGATCACCCCGCTGTTGCCGCTCTCGAACTCGCCCTGGTTGGCCTGCAGCGCGGCATGCAGGCATTGGCGCGGCGACAGCACGCCGGCGGCGAGGTAGGCCGACAGCTGGCTGGTGCCGGGCTTGGCCGGGATGTCGCGAGCGTCGTGGTAGAAGCCGATCTGCTCGTCGGCGAAACGCGCGAGCCGCTCATGGGCGCTGGCCTCGCCGGCCGGCCAGAGCTGGCGCAGTGTCTCGCTCGGCGTGGCGAAGCCGTCCACGGCGCCTGGCAGTTCGTCGCCTGCGATCGCCAGGGGCGCCTGCGCCGTCGGCGTTGGCACCAGCGGCGGCAGGGCCGTGTGCAGGCGTTGGTAGCACTGCTTGCGGAACTGGCTGTAGACCTTGAAGTAGCTACCCGACTGGGTCAGTACGCTGCCCGGCTGGAACAGCAGCTGATCCAGGTGGCGCTGGAAGGCCACGCCCTGCTCGTCGAGGCGTCGTGCCACGGCCTGGTCGCGGTCCTGCTCGTTGACCCCGTACTCGTCGTTGACGCGCACGGCGTCGACCCGCAGTTCCCGGCACAGCGCGGCGATCACGTCGGGGGCGGCGTCCCAGGTGTCGGCTTGGCGGATCAGCAGGGGCACGTTGAGCCGGGCCAGGGCGGCGGACAGCTCGACCAGGTTGCGCAGCCAGAAGTCGACCTTGCACGGTGCGTCGTCGTGCTGGCGCCACTGCCCGGGGCTGAGCAGGTAGAGCGCCACGGTCGGGCCGGCGGCCATGGCGGCGGCCAGTGCGCTGTTGTCCTGTACGCGCAGATCGCTGCGCAGCCATATCAGTTGCAACATGGGTCCACCTATCGGCTGTCCTGCAGGTTGAGGTCGTTCAGCGCTTGCAGCGCCGCCAGCGGGTCTTCCGCCAGGACCAGGTCGTCGCGCCCGGCCAGCAGCTGGTCGAGCGCCTGGCGATGGATGCGCACCGCCGGCCCGGCCAGCACGATGGGGCACTCGCCGCCACCGAGCAGGCGCGGCCATGGGTTGCCGTTGAGCGCCTGGCTGGCATAGAGCAGCAGGGCGCGGGGGCGGATGCGTTCGAGCGCCAGGCCCAGCTCGGCGGGCGGAACCGGCCAATCGAACACTTCCACCGTGTGCTCGGCGCTGCTGGCCAGCCAGGCGGTGAGCCACAGGCCGGGCTCCATCGGCCGCTCCGACAGGTTGATCAGCAGCACCGGCGCCCCGCCATGCAGGCGGTTGTTGTGGTACAGCCGGGCGCCAAGCTTGCTGCGCAGCCAGGAGAGGAAGAACACCCGCTCCAGCTCGGCGCCGAACTGCCCGCGCCAGCGCAATTCCAGGGACTCCAGCAGCGGCAGCAGCAGTTGCTGGCACAGGGTCTGCGGCGGATAGAGCGCCATCTCGCGGTTGAAACAGTCGTCGAGTTGCCGCTCGGCCAGGTCGCCGATGGCCGTCAGCAGGTGACTGCGCTTCTGGTCCCACTGCGACAGGCTTTCCTCCGGCTCGCTGCGCTCCGACTGCAGCAGGCCCTTGACCTGGCTGACCGATACGCCGCGCTCCAGCCAGGTGAGGATCGCCTGGACCCGCGCGACGTGTTCCTCGGTATAGAGGCGGTGGCCCTTGGCCGTGCGGTGCGGCACGATCAGACCGTAGCGACGCTCCCAGGCGCGCAGGGTCACGGCGTTGACGCCCGTGCGCCGCGCGACCTCGCGGATCGGCAGCAGGCCTTCAGCCTGGGCGTCGAGCTCGCTGTCGCCGTGTTGCGTCGTGGAAAGCTCCTCGCCATTCATAGTGCGTTACGCAGGCTGAGGTTTTCCGGATGGGGCTGCAGGTAGACCTGTTGCGCCACGTAGTCGTCCGGGTGGCGGCGAAAGTGGTGCTTGAGCAGGGTCAGGGGCACCACCAGCGGCACGATGCCGGCGCGGTACTGACCGATCAGCTGGTGCATCTCCTGGCGCTCGTCCTGGCTCAGGCCCTGCTTCAGGTAGCCGCACAGGTGCTGCAGCACGTTGCTGTGGGTGCCGCGGGTGGCGCATTGCTTCAGCGCGGTCATCAGCTCGGTGAAGTAGTGCGGCGCCAGTTGCGCCAGGTCGTGGCGGGCAAGGTCGCCGAGCAGCCGGCCGAGGGCCCTGTACTGCAGCGGGGCGGTGGCCATCAGCAGGTACTTGTAACGCGAGTGAAAGGCGATCAGCGACTTGCGCGTCAGGCCCTCGTGCAGCAGGCGTTGCCATTCGGCGTAGGCGAAGACCCGGGTGAGGAAGTTCTCGCGCAGCACCGGGTCGTTGAGGCGGCCGTCCTCCTCGACCGGCAGGTTCGGATGCCGGGCGATCAGGGCCTTGGCGAAGATGCCTTGGCCAGCGGGTTCGCTGGGGCGGCCATCGGCCTGGTAGACCTTGACCCGTTCCATACCGCAGGACGGCGACTTCTGCATCAGGATGTAGCCGCAGATGCCGTCCAGCTCCTCGGCCATGCGCTCGCCGTAGGCGGCCAGGCGCTCGGTCACGTCCAGTTCCGGGCTGACCGTACCGACGGCGCGCGGCGCCTGCGGATCGCCGACCAGGCGGATCGGCTCGCGCGGGGTGCCGAGGCCGATCGCCACTTCCGGGCACAGCGGCACGAACTCGAAGTGTTCGCCGAGGACCTGGCTGCACAGGCGCGATTCCTTGTGACCGCCGTTGTAGCGCACTTCGGCGCCCAGCAGGCAGGCGCTGATGCCGATCCTGGGTTTGTCGTGGGCGTCTTGGGCAAGGGACATGGCGCGACCTCCGCTGAATACTTGTACAGATAGATTTATCTGTACAATTTTTATCCATCATAGGAGCGGAGTTGTCCGTGTACAAGTTATTTGTACAGGTTTTGTATAGATAGTGATTGGGAGATGGCTGGCCCTAGTGCCAACCCATGCGCCAGCGCTTGGCATCCTCCAGGTCGCGCCAGGGCAGGCGCTGGTTGCGCAGGCTGAGCACGGCCTGCAGTTCGATTTCGACGACCTGGTCGTCGTCATCGCGCAGCAGTTCGGTGACCAGGAAGTGTTTTTCGCGGTTCTGTGGCTGCACCGCTGTCCACTTCGACAGCAGCAGCTTGTTCGGATTCAGGCGGTGACGCGGCGGCGCGGCACTCATCGCCACGCCCCTGTCGCGCCGCTCATTGCAGGTGGCCGAGCAGCTTGCGTGCCGCCTCCTGGCCGCTCAGCCAGGCCCCTTCGACACGGCCGGACAGGCACCAGTCGCCGCAGGCATAGAGGCCCAGGTCGGCGTCGGCCAGCGCGCCCCACTGGTGGGCATTGCCCGGGCGGGCGTAGAGCCAGCGATGGGCCAGGCTGAAGGAGGGCGCCGGCACGGTGCAACCGATCATCTCGGCGAAAGCGCCGAGCAGGTGCTCGACCACGTCTTCCTTGGCCAGGTCCAGGTGCTGCTTGCTCCAGCTGCTGCTGGCATGCAGGACCCAGGTGTCCAGGGTGGTTTCGCGGCCGGGCTTGCTGCGGTTGCGGGCCAGCCAGTCGAGCGGACTGTCGTGCACGAAGCAGCCTTCCACCTCGGTTTGCAGCGGGCTCTCGAAGGCCAGGGCGGCGGCCCAGGTCGGCTCCATAGGCACGCTGGCGGCGGCGGCGGCAAGCTTCGGCGCGCTGGCCAGCAGTGCACTGGCCTGGGGCGCCGGGGTGGCGATCAGCACATGGCTGAAGGGGCCGTGGTTGCCACCCTCGGCGTCCTGCAGGTGCCAGTGCTGTTCGCCGCGAAACACCTCGGTGATGCGGCAGGAGAAGTGCACCGGCAGGGCGCCGAGCAGGGCGCGGGTGATGGCGCTCATGCGCGGGATGCCGACCCAGCGCAGTTGCTCGTCCGGCGAGGCGCTGAGCTGGCCGTCGCGAAAGTGATAGAGGCTCGGTTGCCACTCGGCCACCCAGCCACGGGCCTGCCATTGCTGCACCGCGTCGACGAAGCGGCGGTCGCGCGCGGTGAAGTACTGCGCGCCGAGGTCGAGGGCGCCTGCGTCGCTGCGCTTGCTGGCCATGCGGCCGCCGCTGCCGCGACTCTTCTCGAACAGCTGCAGCTCGTGTCCGGCGGCGTGCAGGGCCTGGGCGGCTGACAATCCGGCAATTCCGGTGCCGATGATGGCGATGGGGGCGATTGCTGTCATGGTCTACCTCATGTGCTAAAGCGTCAGATTACGCTTTAGACAAAAGCTGTACAATATTATAGTTATGTATAAAGTTCTGCGGGTCCTGCGCTGTCTCTCTATATTTAGGACAACCTGTCTCGGGATAAAAGGCACGTACCTGCCTTATAAAACAGACTAGGGCGATAACCCGCTGTTACGCCATGCGAGGAAGATGCCATGCACATATTGCTGACCGGCGGTACTGGATTGATCGGGCGCGGCCTGTGCCGGCACTGGCTCGCCCAGGGGCACCAGTTGACCGTGTGGAGCCGCAGTCCGGAGCGGGTATCGACCCTGTGCGGCGCCCAGGTGCGAGGCATCGGCCGGCTCGAGGAGCTGGGCGAGGAGCCGCTGGATGCGGTGGTCAACCTGGCCGGCGCGCCGATCGCCGACCGGCCCTGGACGCGCAAGCGCAAGACCCTGCTGTGGGCCAGCCGGATCAGCCTCACCGAGCAGCTGCTAGCCTGGCTGGGGCAGCGCGGGCAGAAGCCGCAGGTCTTGATTTCCGGCTCGGCGGTGGGCTGGTACGGCGATGGCGGCGAGCGCGAGCTGCACGAGGACAACCCGCAGGTCACCGACGACTTTGCCGCCCAGCTGTGCGGCGCCTGGGAGGAAACCGCCCAGCGCGCCGAGGCGCAGGGCATGCGCGTGGTGCTGGTGCGCACCGGCCTGGTGCTGGCCCGGGACGGCGGTTTTCTCAAGCGCCTGTTGCTGCCGTTCAAGCTGGGCCTCGGCGGCCCCTTGGGCGACGGTCGTCAGTGGATGCCGTGGATCCACCTGGAGGACGAAATCGGCCTGATCGATTTTCTCCTGCACCAGCAGCAGGCCGCGGGTCCCTATAATGCCTGCGCCCCGGAGCCGGTGCGCAACGCCGACTTTGCCCTGGCGCTGGGCCGGGCCCTGCACCGTCCCGCGATCCTGCCGGCGCCGGCCTTCGTGCTGCGCGCCACCCTGGGCGAGCTGTCCGGCCTGCTGCTCGGCGGCCAGCGGGCGCTGCCGGTGCGCCTGAGCGAGGCGGGCTATCAATTTCGCTTCACCGATCTGGACGCGGCCCTCGAGGATCTTCTGGCCGATTCCCACTGAATAGGACTGTTTATGACCGATCACGCCCTGCTGCTGGTCAACCTGGGCTCCCCGGCCTCGACCGACGTGGCCGATGTGCGGCGCTACCTCAATCAATTTCTCATGGACCCCTACGTCATCGACCTGCCCTGGCCGGTGCGCCGGCTGCTGGTGTCGCTGATCCTGATCAAGCGCCCGGCGCAGTCGGCCGAGGCCTATGCGTCGATCTGGTGGGACGAGGGCTCGCCCCTGGTGGTGCTCAGCCGCCGCCTGCAGGCGGCGATGGTCGCGCACTGGCCGCACGGCCCGGTCGAGCTGGCGATGCGCTACGGCGAGCCGTCGATCGAGACGGTGCTGACTCGCCTGGCCGCCCAGGGCACCCGCCAGGTCACCCTGGCGCCGCTCTATCCGCAGTTCGCCGACAGCACGGTGACCACGGTGATCGAGGAGGCCAAACGGGTGGTGCGTGAGAAGGGCCTGAAGCTGGACTTCGCCATCCTGCCGCCGTTCTACGATCAGCCGGAGTACCTCGATGCCCTGGTGGACAGCGCCAAGCCCCATCTGGAGCAGGGCTTCGACCATTTGCTGTTGAGTTTCCACGGCCTGCCCGAGCGCCACCTGCACAAGCTCGACCCCAGCGGCCACTGCCTGAAGGGCGCCGACTGCTGCCGCACGGCGCCGCCGCAGGTGCTCGCCACTTGCTACCGGGCCCAGTGCCTGCGCAGCGCCGAAGCCTTCGCCACGCGTCTGGGCCTCGGACCCGAGCAGTGGTCGGTGTCCTTCCAGTCGCGCCTGGGCCGGGCCAAGTGGATCGAACCCTATACCGAGACCCGCCTGGACGAGCTGGGGCGGCAGGGGGTGAAGAAACTGTTGGTGATGTGTCCGGCCTTCGTCGCCGACTGCATCGAGACCCTGGAGGAGATCGGTGACCGCGGCCGCGAGCAGTTCCAGGCGGCCGGTGGCGAGAGCCTGCAGCTGGTGCCCTGCCTCAACGACCACCCCAGCTGGGTGGCCGCCCTCAAGCGCCTGTGCGAGCGCGCGCCGCTGATGCTCTGACGCCCGACCGGCAGAAAAAAGCCCCGCTCAAGCGGGGCTTTTTCGTGGGAGGCTGTCAGCCTTGCTCTTCGCTCAGCGCCTTGCTGCGCCAGCCCTTGCCGCCGGGCAGCAACAGGTTGAGCAGGATGGCGATGATGCCGCACAGGGAGATGCCCTTGAGGCTGACATCGCCGGCGCCGATGACCATGCCGCCGATGCCGAACACCAGGGTAACCGCCACGATCACCAGGTTGCGCGCCTCGGACAGGTCGACCTGGTGGCGGATCAGGGTGTTCAGGCCGACCACCGCGATGGAGCCGAACAGCAGGCAGAGGATGCCGCCCATCACCGGTACCGGAATGCTCTGCAGCGCCGCTCCGAACTTGCCGATGAAGGCCAGGGCCATGGCGATCAGCGCGGCCCAGATCATCACCTTCGGGTTGAAGTTCTTGGTCAGCATCACCGCCCCGGTGACTTCCGAGTAGGTGGTGTTGGGCGGGCCGCCGAGCAGGCCGGCGGCCGAGGTGGCCAGGCCGTCGCCGAGCAGGGTGCGGTGCAGGCCGGGCTTCTTCAGGTAGTTCTTGCCGGTCACGGTGCCGATCGCCAGCACGTCGCCGATGTGCTCGATGGCCGGGGCGATGGCCACCGGCAGGATGAACAGGATCGCCCCCCAGTGCAGCTCGGGGGCGACGAAGTTGGGCATGGCCAGCCAGGGCGCGGCGGCCACGCCGCTGAACTCGACCACGCCGAACAGCACGGCCAGCACGTAGCCCACCGCGACGCCGCAGAGGATCGGGATCAGGCGGAAGATGCCGCGGCCGATCACCGCGACGATCAGGGTGGTGATCAGCGCCGGCAGGGAGATCATCAGGGCCGTGTCATAGGGCACCAGCTGCACGCTGGCATCGCCGGCCTTGCCCATGGCCATGTTGGCGGCGACCGGCGCCAGCCCCAGGCCGATGGCCATGATCACCGGGCCGATCACCACCGGCGGCAGCAGGCGGTCGATGAAGCCGGTGCCCTTCAGGCGCACCGCACCGGCCAGGAGCATGTACATGCCGCCGGCGGCGACCAGTCCGCCGAGGGTCGCCGGCAGGCCGAAGTCGTTCTTCGCGGCGAGGATCGGCGCGATGAAGGCGAAGCTGGAGGCCAGGAACACCGGCACCTGGTTCTTGGTCACCAGCTGGAAGATCAGGGTGCCGAGGCCTGCGGTGAACAGCGCCACGTTGGGGTCCATGCCGGTGATCAGCGGCATCAGCACCAAGGCGCCGAAGGCCACGAAGAGCATCTGCGAGCCGGCCAGGGCCTGGCGCCAGGTGGGGTCCTGCATGTGGTCCTGCATGCTCAGGCGTCCTTCTGCTTGGTGCCGAAGATCTTGTCGCCGGCATCGCCCAGGCCGGGAATGATGTAGCCGTGCTCGTTGAGGCGCTCGTCGATCGAGGCGGTGTAGATCTTCACGTCCGGGTGGGCATCATTGACCACCTTGATGCCTTCGGGCGCGGCGACCAGCACCATGGCGCGGATCTCCTTGCAGCCGGCCTTCTTCAGCAGGTCGATGGTGGCGACCATGGAGCCGCCGGTGGCGAGCATCGGGTCGATGATCATGGCCAGGCGCTCGTTGATCTCCGGCACCAGTTTCTCCAGGTAGGTATGGGCCTGCAGGGTTTGCTCGTTGCGCGCCACGCCCACGGCGCTGACCTTGGCCCCGGGGATCAGGCTGAGCACGCCGTCGAGCATGCCGATGCCGGCGCGCAGGATCGGCACCACGGTGATCTTCTTGCCGGAGATCTTCTCCACCTGCACCGGGCCGGCCCAGCCGGGAATCTCGTAGCTTTCCAGGGGCAGGTCCTTGGTCGCCTCGTAGGTCAGCAGGGCACCGACTTCCTGGGCCAGTTCGCGGAAGTTCTTCGTGCTGATGTCGGCGCGGCGCATCAGGCCGAGCTTGTGGCGGATCAGCGGGTGGCGGATCTCGAGGATGGGCATGGGCGGATCTCCGGCGGGACGGGCGAAAAATGGCGTTAGAGTAATGCATTGCGTCGGCCAAGTGGTGCGCGGTTTGCCGAGTCTTGCCGGAGGTTTGCGTTTAATATCGCCCCGTTCGCCGAGAAAACCGCCTGGTTGGGACGTTTGTCCGCCGGGGCTTGCCCCCTGGCGGCCGGATGCGTACCTTTGCCGACTTTTATTTTGACGCACCGATCAGGTTCTCTGCCTGGCGCAGTGCCGCTTACCGAAGAGGAATCATCATGCCCGCCGATCTCGCGCACATACGCCAAGTCATGGCAGAAGCCGACTGCCTGTACACCGAGGCCCAAGTGGAGGCCGCCATCGACCAGGTCGCCGCGGCGATCAACGGCGAGCTGGCCGAGCGCAACCCCGTGGTGTTCTGCGTGATGAACGGCGGCCTGATCTTCTCCGGCAAGCTGCTGCCCAAGCTGGACTTCCCCCTGGAGCTGTCCTACCTGCACGCCACCCGCTACCGCAACGAGACCAGCGGCGGCGAACTGTTCTGGAAGGCCAAGCCGGAGATCTCCTTTATCGACCGCGATGTGCTGATCATCGACGACATCCTCGACGAAGGGCACACCCTCGGCGCGATCATCGACTTCTGCCGTCATGCCGGCGCGGCGGCGGTGCACACCGCGGTGCTGATCGACAAGGATCACGACCGCAAGGCGCGTCCGGACCTCAAGGCCGATTACGTCGGCCTGCCGTGCATCGACCGCTACATCTTCGGCTATGGCATGGACTACAAGGGCTACTGGCGCAATGCCGCCGGTATCTTCGCGGTCAAGGGCCTCTGAGCCATGAGCGCGCCACGCCTGCTCGATCGACGACTGTTCGGCGAACTGGCCGCGCAGGCCGCAGCCAACCCGCGCCAGCGTCAGCACCACAACTTCCACCAGATGGAGGAGCCGTGCCACCGCATGGCCGTGGGCCTGCAGCCGGACACCTACATCCCGCCGCACCGTCACCTCTCGGCGGACAAGGCCGAGACTCTGCTGGTGCTCAAGGGGCGCCTGGGCCTGCTGATCTTCGACGACCAGGGTGAGCTGCGCGACAGGCAGCTGCTGGAGGCCGGCGGCGACTGCGTCGGCGTCGACCTGCCGCCCGGGGTGTTCCACGCTCTGGTGGTGCTGCAGGCCGACAGCATCCTGTTCGAGTGCAAGGCCGGTCCCTACCGGCCGGTCGGCGAGGGCGAGCGCGCGCCCTGGGCGCCGAGCGAGGGCGAGGCCGGCGCGGCCGAGTACCTGGTCTGGATGCGCGAGCAGTTCGCCTGAGCGCGACTGTGCCGAATTCGTCAGTTCCCTGGGCTAAACAGCTCAAGCCGCTCCCGGTTCGAGGCGCCACGCTAACCGTTGGTTAGCAGAGGAGCCGCACCGTGATTCGATTGACCCTGGAACAAGCGCGCGAACTGGCGCAGGACATCCTGCGCAGCAATGGCTTCAGCGAGCCCCACGTGCAGGCGGTGACGGCCACGGTGCTGGCCGGTGAGCGTGACGGTTGCGCTTCCCACGGCCTGTACCGGCTGCTCGGCTGCGTCAGCTCGCTCAAGGCCGGCAAGGTGGCCGCCGATGCCGAGCCCGAGGTGATCGACCAGGCCCCCTCGATCGTCCGCGTCGATGCCCGGGGCGGCTTTTCCCAGCTGGCCTTTCAGGCCGGTCTGCCCGTCCTGCTGGCCAAGGCCCGGGACTCGGGAATCGCCGCCCTGGCGATAAACCGCTGCGTGCACTTCTCCGCCCTGTGGGTGGAGATCGAAGCCCTGACCGATGCCGGGCTGGTGGCCCTGGCCTGCACCCCCAGCCATGCCTGGGTGGCGCCGGCGGGCGGCACCCAGCCGGTATTCGGCACCAACCCGATCGCCTTCGGCTGGCCGCGGTCGGGCCGCCACCCCTTTATCTTCGACTTCGCCACCAGCGCCATCGCCCGCGGCGACATCGAGCTGCACCGCCGTGCCGGCCAGCCGATTCCCCTGGGCTGGGGCATCGATGCCCAGGGTCAGCCCAGCACCGATGCCGCCGCCGTGCTGAACGGCGCCATGCTGACCTTCGGCGGGCACAAGGGCTCGGCCCTGGCGGCCATGGTCGAGCTGATCGCCGGCCCGCTGATCGGCGACCTGACCAGCGCCGAATCCCTGGCGTTCGACGCCGGCAGCCGGTCATCGCCCTATCACGGCGAGCTGATCATCGCCCTGGACCCACGGCGCTTTCTCGGCGAGGACGCCGACCGCCACCTGGGGCGCGCCGAGACCCTGTTCGCCAGCATCCAGGGCCAGGGCGCGCGCCTGCCTTCGCAGCGCCGCTACGAGGCCCGGGGGCGCAGCGCCGGGCAGGGCGTGCAGATTCCCCAGGCCCTGTACGACGACCTCAGGGCGCTGATCGTCGCCGGATGATGGGCTGACTGGATAAAAAAGCCCCGGCAATGCCGGGGCGAAAGGGAAACGCCGAACTGTCCGCCAAAGGCGTTCAGTCCAGGCGCTCCCGCGTGGTCTCGCCGTTCACCAGGCGGGCGATGCCCAGGGGGTTGGCATTCTGCAGTGCGGCCGGCAGCAGTGCGTCCGGGCAGTTCTGGTAGCAGACCGGACGCAGGAAGCGCTCGATCGCCGCGCTGCCGACCGAGGTGCCGCGGGCGTCCGAGGTGGCCGGGTAGGGGCCGCCGTGGACCATGGCGTCGCACACCTCGACGCCGGTCGGATAGCCGTTGAACAGCAGGCGCCCGGCCTTCTGCTCGAGCAGCGCCAGCAGGGGCGCACAGTCGTCCAGGTCCGCCGGTTCGGCGATCAGCGTGGCAGTGAGCTGGCCGTGCAGGCCGCGCAGCGCCCGCTCCAACTCGGCCTGGTCGGCCACCTCGACCAGCACGGTGGCCGGCCCGAACACCTCTTCCTGCAGCAGTTCGTCGCCCTCCAGCAGCAGGCGGGCGTCGGCCTGGAACAGCTGCGGCCGGGCCTGCCGGCCCGCCTGTGCACTGCCGGCCAGGTGGCGGATGCCCGGGTGAGCGTGCAGCCGCGCCAGGCCGGTGTGGTAACTGGCCAAGGTGCCGGCGTTGAGCATGGTCTGGGCCGGCTGCGCGGCCATCCTGGCGGCGAAGTCCTGCACGAACGCGCTGAACTCGGTCGAACGCAGGCCGATCACCAGGCCCGGACTGGTGCAGAACTGGCCGCCGCCGAGCAGCACCGAGCCGGTCAGCTCGCCGGCGATTTGCGCGCCGCGGCTCTTCAGCGCCGCCGGCAGCAGCACCACCGGGTTGATCGAACTCATCTCGGCGAACACCGGGATCGGCTGCGGGCGCGCCGCGGCCAGGTCGCACAGCCCCCGGCCGCCCTTGAGCGAGCCGGTGAAGCCGACCGCCTGGATCGCCGGGTGCCTGACCAGGTCGGCGCCGACCCCGGCGCCGTAGATCATGTTGAATACCCCGGCCGGCATGGCGGTTTTTTCCGCCGCACGCAGGATCGCATCGGCCACGCACCCGGCGGTGGCCATGTGGCCGCTGTGGGCCTTGAACACCACCGGGCAGCCGGCGGCCAGGGCCGCGGCCGTGTCGCCGCCGGCGGTGGAGAAGGCCAGGGGAAAATTGCTGGCGCCGAACACCGCCACCGGCCCCAGGCCGATGCGGTACTGACGCAGGTCCGGGCGCGGCAGCGGCTGGCGCTCGGGCAGCGCACGGTCGATGCGCGCGCCATGGAAATCGCCACGGCGCAACACCTGGGCGAACAGGCGCATCTGGTTGCTGGTGCGGCCGCGCTCGCCCTGGATACGCGCGGTGGGCAGGGCGGTCTCGCGGCACACCAGCTCGACGAAGTCCTCGCCCAGGGCGTCGATCTCGTCGGCGATGGCCTCGAGGAATTCGGCGCGGCGGCTGGCCGCCAGGTTACGGAAAAGCGGGTAAGCGCTCTCGCCGCCGCCCGGGGGCGGCAGCCACCTCGTCCGCGGTGGCCTGGTGGAAGCTGTAGGGCAGCGCCTCGCCGGTCGTGGCGTCGAGGCTCTGCAGGATGACCTCACCGGCAGCGCTGCGGCCGCCGGCGATGAAGTTGTGGCCGATGGTAGCGGGCATTGTTAGCTCCTGTTGAGGGCCTAGGAACACGTAAGGAAAGGCCTTAGCTGTCAAGTTGGGCTCGGCAAACGGCCGATCGACGCGGCTATTGCATGCCAGACCGGCCGGATTCGCTGGAAGCACCCGGCCGAAGTACAGCGATCAGGCGAGGTTCTGTTCGGCCGACCAGTTGGCGTACCACTGGCGGAACAGCTTGTACTGGGTCTCGGCGTAGTTACGTTGGGCGTCGCTGAGCGCATCGGTTTCGTTGAAGTGCAGGGCGTATTCCTGGTCGCCGCCCAGCACCATCAGGTGTTTGTAGTAGAGAACCAGGTCGGTGCCTTCGTCGAAAGACGACAGCACGTTCAGCGCCTCGGACAGCTCCAGGGCGCGGCGGCGGGCAATGGCGTCGCCCTTGGCGGCCTGCTTGCTCAGTTCGACCAGCTGCAGCACTTCACGCGGCAAGGCGTTGCCGATACCGGTGATGGCGCCGGTCGCACCGCAATTGACGAAGCCATGCATAACCTGGGTATCGACGCCGGCCATGAGAATCACTTCGTCATCCTGCGAGGTGATGTGCTCGGCGGCGTAGCGCATGTCGGCGGCGCCTCCGAATTCCTTGAAGCCGATCAGATTGGGGTACTGGCGACGCAGCTTGAAAAACAGTTCGGCGCGGGTTGCAAAGCCGTAGTACGGGCTGTTGTAGATCACCGCCGGAAGCTTCGGCGCCGCTTCGAGAATGGCGGAGAAGTGCGCTTGCTGGGCGGCTGGCGAAGCGCCACGGGACAAAACCCGCGGGATGACCATCAGGCCGTGGGCGCCGACTTTGGCTGCGTGGGCTGCGTGGGATACTGCTTCGCGACTGTTCACCGCACCAGTGCCGACGATCGTCGGGATGCCTGCAGCGACCAGGCGCGCCACCCCTTCCTGGCGTTCGGCCTCGGTGAGCAACGGCCAGTCGCCCATGGAGCCGCAGTAGACCACCGCGCTCATGCCGGCTTCGATCATTTCGCGGCCCTTGCGCACCAAGGCATCGAAGTCCGGCTTGCGCTCGGCGGTGCAGGGGGTCATCAGGGCGGGGATGGTGCCGGTGAAGATGTTGCTGTTCATGGTGTTGCCTCCTGGGCAGTTTGAAAGTATTTCGTATACGATATCTTTTGAGCGGAAAAATGCCAGCCAAATTTCGCTCACTTAAACGGGGTAGCTGGCTGTTGCTTTTCCACGCTCGCCAGCGCGGCTGGCGAGTGGTGTGCTCGGGATCAGGCCTCGACCGGCCAGGTGTCGGACAGGCGATAGCCCTGGGGCCAGGGGTCGCTCGGGTCGAGCAGGTGCTGGTGGGTCCCGGTGATCCAGGCCCGTCCGGACAGGCAGGGGATGATCGCCGGGCGCCCGGCCACCTCGGTGAGGCTGTCGATACGGCAGTGGAACTCCGAGCCGATGATCGAGCGGCCGATAAAGCGCTCGCCGACCTGCAGCTGGCCCTTGGCGTGCAGCACCGCCATGCGCGCCGAGCAACCGGTGCCGGTGGGCGAACGGTCGACCTTGCCGGGGCGGATCACCACGGCGTTGGCGGCGCTCAGCACGCCCTGCTCGCGCTGCAGAGGGCCGGCCAGCTGGCAGAAGGAAATGTGGTCCCAGTCGCGGTTCAGCGGATGGACGAAGCCCAGTTGCTCGTTGGCCGCGCGGGTGATCTTCAGGCCCGTGGCGGCCAGGTCGGCGGCCTCGTCGGCCTTCAGGGCGAAGCCCAGGGCCTGGGCGTCGGCGATCACGAAACTGTCGCCGCCGTAGGCGGTGTCCACCTGCAGCGAGCCCAGGCCCTCCACTTCGATCCAGGCGTCGAGCTTGTCGGCGAAGGACGGCAGGTTCGTCACCTCGACGCGCTCGACCTTGCCGTCGCGGCACTGGGCCAGTGCCTCGATCAGGCCGCCGGGGGCCTCCAGCAGCAGGCGGGTCTCGGGCTCGGTCATCGGCAGGATGCCGCTTTCCAGCAGCACCGTGGCCACGCACAGCGAGTTGGAGCCGGACATCGGCGGGGTGTCGGCCGGCTCCATGATGATCCAGGCCATCTGCGCCCGCGGGTCCTTGGCCGGCACCAGCAGGTTGACGTGGCGGAACACCCCGCCGCGCGGTTCGTTGAGCATGAAGTTGCGCAGGCTCTGGTCTTCGGCGATCCAGCGCGACTGCGCCCACAGCGTGTCGCCGGGCGGCGGCGCCACGCCACCGACTATGACGTCGCCCACCTCGCCCTCGGCGTGGCAGCTGACCACATGGATGATTTTCGATGAACGCATGCAATTACTCCTGGTGTGCTGTCTCGCCAATCCATTGTTCAAGTGGCTGGCCTGTGTAGGGCGCGCCGTGCGCGCCACCGACGACCGGATGCCGGTGCGAACGGCGCACCCTACGAGCCGGAGCCTTCGCCACGATGATTCCGAGGCCGCGCACTAGAGCACGGACTTGAGGAAGTCGGCGGTCTCCGCCCGCTGCGGGTTGCCCAGCACCTGCTCGGGCGTGCCGATCTCGTGCACCAGGCCGTTGCGGAAGAACGCCACGCGGTCGGACACCTCGCGGGCGAAGCTGATCTCGTGGGTCACCAGGACCATGGTCATGCCTTCCTCGGCGAGCAGGCGCATGGTGTCGAGCACCTCGCCGACCAGCTGCGGGTCGAGGGCGCTGGTGGCCTCGTCGAACAGCATGTAGTCCGGCGACATGGCCAGGGCGCGGGCGATGGCCATGCGCTGCTGCTGGCCGCCGGAGAGTTTGCCGGGAAACACCTTGAGCTTGTCGCCCAGGCCCACGTGGGTGAGCTGCTTGACCGCCATGGCCTCGGCCTCCTGGCGGCTCTGGCCGAGCACCTTGCGCGGCGCCAGCATGACGTTCTCCAGCACGGTCAGGTGGGGGAAGGCGTTCCACTGCTGGAACACGATGCCGATCTTCTGCCGCAGCTTGTTGAGGTCGGTGGCCTTGGCGTGGACCTCGGTGCCGTCGACGCGGATGCTGCCCTGCTTGATCGACTCCAGGCCGTTGATGCACATCAGCAGGGTCGACTTGCCCGAGCCCGAGCCGCCGATGATGGACACCACCTCGCCCCTGTCCACGGTCAGGCTGACGCCCTTGATCACGTCCAGGTCGCCGAAGGATTTGTGTACGTTGTCGATCTCAATCATTTTCCTGCCACCTTTTCTCCAGTTGGTTACCCAGGCGAGCCACCACCAGGCTGATGAAGTAGTAGATGAGCCCGGCGATGCACAGCACCAGCAGCGGCTCCTGTATGCGTGTGACGATGGTCTGCGAGGCGCGCAGCAGCTCGACGATGCCGATCCACATGACCAGGGCGGTGTCTTTCATCACCGACAGCGTCAGGTTCAGCCAGCCCGGAAAGGCCACCCGGGTGGCCATGGGCAGGACGATATGACGCAGGTCCTGCCAGTAGTTCAGGCCCAGCGAGCGGGCGGCGCGGCGCACGTTGGGCGACACGGCCAGCACGCCACTGCGCACGATCTCGGTGCAGTAGGCGGCGGCATAGATACCCAGCACCCCACAGGCGACGCTGAAGGCGCTCCAGTCGAGGCCGGCGATGCTTTTCAGCGAGTTGAACAGGACGAACTGGATCAGCAGCGGCACGCTGCGGAACACGTCCAGCAGCCAGGCCAGGGGCAGGGTGGCGCGCGGCAGGGTGGCCCGCAGCAGGCCGCAGAGCACGCCGCCTAGGGTGCCCAGGAACATCGCGCCGAGGGTCAGCAGGATGGTGGTCCAGGCGCCCTGCGCGAGGTACAGCAGGTCGGTCGAGGTAAGGCTGGTGACGAACATGGCCGGTGCTCTCCTAGTAGCGGAACAGGCGCCAGCCGAGCAGGCGGGCGGTCAGCACGATGGCTTTGGCGATCAGGTAGTAGAGGACGGCCGCCAGGGCGAAGTACTCGAAGGTGCGGAAGGTCTTCACGTTGTAGTCCTGGGTGACGCCGGTGAGGTCGTTGTTGAGGCCGACGATGACCCCCAGGGAGGTCATCAGCACCGCCCAGACCATCTGGTTGGTCAGCGGGTAGAAGACGATGCGCAGCAGCTGCGGCACGATGATCAGGCGGTAGGCCTTGAACGCGCTCATGCCCAGGGAGCGGGCCGCGCGCATCTGCGTATCGGGCACGGCCTTGAGGCCGCCGCGAAAGTTCTCCGCCAGGTAGCCGGCGTTGTTGAAGGTGATCCCGGCCAGCAGCGCGGCCCAGGAGCTGATGTGCAGGCCGAAGGAGCCCAGGCCGAAGTACAGCAGGTAGATCTGGAACAGCGACGGCGTGTTGCGCGCCACCGAGACCCAGGCCTCGGCGAAGCCACGGGTCAGCGGATTGCTCGTCTGCCGCATCAGGGTCAGGCACAGGGCGATCAGCACGCCGAAGATCATCGACAGGGCGGCGGTCTCGAAGGTGACCCAGGCGCCGCCGAGCATGTCGGGCAGCGCCTTGAAGGCCGAGCGCCAATGGAAGCTGTAGTCGAACATGGCTCAAGCGGCTCCTTGGCAGGGGGTGGCCGGGTTCAGCCAGGCCGGCAGCTCGCCGCTGGCCTGGCCGCTGCAGGCGGCCTCGACGCAGGCCGCCAGACCGGCGAAATGCACCTTGCGGCCGACCAGGCCCGGGGCGTAGTGGGCGTATTTGCCGGAGTTGGTCATCAGGGTCTTGGCCGTCACCGGCAGCACCGGCTCGCCGAGCATGCACCAGCAGGTATCGGTGACGAACTGCGCGCCGAAGGCCTCCAGCGCGGCGACGTGGCCGGCCTGGCGGGCCTGTTCGTGCACGTGGCGGCCGCAGGTGATCACCAGGGCCACCTCGCGGTGCTTGCGGCGGCCCTGGCAGAGGCGGGCGAGGGTGGCGCATTCGCTCAGGGAGAAGTGCGGGTTGCCCAGCGACACCAGGCCCAGCTCGGGGCTGTCGGCACTGTTCAGCTCGCGCCAGCTGGCGAGCAGGTCCTGCCGGCCGAGGCGCACGGTCTGTCGCGCCGGCTCGCCGCCCAGGGCCTGCTCGGCGGTCGCGGCCTCCGGGGTCACGCCGACGATGTGGAACATCGGCGCCGCCGAGGTGGTGGCGAAGGCCGCGCCGAAGGCCTTGAGGTCATCCAGGCTCGGTGCGCTTCGCTCCAGTCCGGCAATCACCGGGATCTGACTGCCGGCCAGGGCGCCGATGTGGTAGCCCAGCAGCGGATAGAAGGCATCGTCCAGGCCTGCCGGCGCCGGCACCTCGACCAGCAGGGTGGCGCGCCGGCCCTGCTCCAGGTGACAGCCGGTCAGGGGCGCGCGGCCGGTCAGGGCGATACAGATGTCCAGGTAGTCCGGGTACTTCTGGGTGCGGGCGCCCAGCACGCTGTTGGCGTACACCACCGCGTTGGACTCGGCCCAGACCACCTGCTCGCCCGCCGACGGCGCGCTGTCCAGCAGGTAGGGCGCGCAGGTGAAGCTCATCTGCGCGCCCATTGCCATGTAGGCATCGCCCAGGGCGCTGGCCGGTTCGCCGAAGGCCGGATCGATGTCCTGGGCGCGCCAGCGGCGCTGGTCCACGGAGATGGCGTTGAGGGTGGTCGGCACCCGCACCGCCGCGCCCCAGTCCAGCAACTGGCGGGCGAAGCGCAGGCTGGCCGGGCCGGTATAGATGCAGCCATCGATATGCGCCTGGGCGATATCGATCAGTTCAGTGGCACCCTGCAGCTCGGCCATCTGCAGGACGATCTGCATGGCCACCTGGGCGGCCTTGCCGTGCCTGCCCTCGAGCAGGGCGCGGTCGCCGTCGTTCAGGGCCACGCCACTGCGGCGGGCAAGCTGCCGGGCCAGGTCCGGCGGCGCCGGTCGCCAGCCGTCATCGGGGGGCAGATCGAAGGCCTGGACCTGGCCGTCGGCAATGCGCACGTAGTGCTTGTCGCGCAGGCAGGCGAAGGCCTCTTCGCCGACGCAGACCACGGGCAGGCCGCGTTCGAACAGGGTCTGGGCCACCAGCGCGCCCAGGCTGAGAATTTCCTCGGGCTGCGCCACCACCAGGGCGGCGGGGGCGTGGCCGTTGAGAATCAGTTCCAGCAGCACGCTGCTGCCGGTACAGGAGCCGCGCCCGCTGGGGAGCGCCAGCACGCGGCCGGCAATGATCTGGCCGCTCAAGGGGTGATGGCGATCGATCACCTCGCCGCTGAAGGGGTCGACCCCGCCCCAGAAGCTCAAGCCAACATCGGCGTACAGTAGGTCGCCTTGGGCGTCGCCGGCAACCAGGCTGCGCGCGTGTATCGACAGTTCAGGCATCTGTAGCTCCCGTGCGGCCCGGGGGCCGCACGTCGATTGGTGGGTTTGGGTTCAACGCGGGCGTTGCGCCACTCAGTAGTACACGCCCGGTACGGCCAGGTTGGCCGGGGTGACCTGCTCGCCGACCCACTTGTTCCACAGTTCCTGGTAGCGACCGGTGCGCACCTGCTGGTTGATGAACAGGTTCATGTAGTTGAGCAGGCCGTACTCGTTGCGCTTGGCCGCCAGGGACACGTAGTCGATGGTGTAGGGCGCGTCGCCGGCAATCTTCAGGCCCTTGTACTTGCCGGACTTGAGGGTCGAGGCGGCGACGGTGTTGGTCACCACGGTGGCATCGATATGCCCCTGGGTGACGGCGAGGATGGTGTCGTTGAGGCTCTGGTAGGCGCGGAAGCTGCCGCCGCCCCAGCTCTTCACGTCTTTTTCCAGGGCGATGGCCTCGTAGGTGCCGCTGGTGTTGCCGACCGGGCGGCCCTTGAGGTCCTGGTAGCTGTTGATGCCGCTGTCGTCGCGGGTCAGCACGACCATCTGGAAGGCGAAGTAGGGGACGGTCATGCCGACCGTCTTGGCCCGTTCCAGGGTGTCGGAGGTGGAGGCGACGATGACGTCGGCGCGGCCGGAGATCAGCGCCGGGATGCGGTCCGGGAAGGGGGTCTCCACCACCTCCGGGGTGACGCCGAGGATCTTCGCCAGGTCGGCGCAATAGTCGACGTCGAAGCCGGCGGGGTTGTTGCCTTCGTCACGGAAGCCCATGGGCGGGAAGTCCAGGGTCACGGCGCAGCGCAGCTTGCCGGACTCGATGATGTCGTCGAGTTTGTCGGCCTGGGCCTGGCCGATCAGGGCGGCGCTCAGGACAGCGGTGAGGGCTACGGCAGTTGTTGGTTTTTTCATAGGGGCCTCGTGGTCGGGTGGGGTCGAGCGGTTTATGTGGATATCGTCTTTCGTGTAGATGATTTCGTATACGATATTTTATATGCACTGGCTGTGCCAATGCTCGACCTCGGCGAGTAGGGGCTGTCACGGGGCGCCGGCTGTCGAGCTGCAGCCCGCTGTTCATGCATGTCGCAGCTGACAACGCTGAGGTCGCCGGGATCGCTGTCTGGCGCGAACGGGACAGCCGTAGTGGCGCAGAAGGGGGCGGTGGTGTCACAGAAGGAAGCAGGGTGGGTAGAACCGCACCCTTGGGCGACACGGGGTAACAGTCGACGAAACGACGACAAAGCTCCGGGGCCGCCTCGCCATCATCTATCGCCCGATTACATGCGGTTGCTCTGAGTAGGGTGCGCCATGCGCACCATTTGCCGCCGGGGTGCGTGCTGGCTGGTGGGCGCGGCGCAACCTACGGGCTGCGCTGGCGCTCGCGGTACTGGCTGGGAGAGAGGCCGGTGAGGGCCTTGAACTGGCGGCTGAAGGCGCTGTGGTCGGTGTAGCCGCAGCGCAGGGCGATCTCGGTGATCGGCCGCTCGCCGGTCAGCAACCGGGAGGCGGCGCCCAGGCGTGCGCGGTGGATCATCTGCCTGGGGTTGAGGCCGAAGATGCGCTTGCACAGGCGTTCCAGCTGGGCGACGGACAACCCGGCGATGGCGCAGAGATCCTTCACCGCAATGGGCTGGGCATAGTGCTGGCGGATATGGGCGTCGACCGCCGCCAGCTTCTGGTAGGCCGGGTGGCTGGCCTGGGGCGCCTGCAGGTCGGCGGAGATGCCGGCCATGCCGATGATGGCGCCGTCGCGGTTGCGCAGGGCCAGCTTGTGGGTCAGGCACCAGCCTGGCTGGCGGCCGGGGTAGAGGTGCAGTTCCAGCTGGTCGCTGAGCTGGCTGCCGCTCTCCAGCACGCGACGATCCTGCTCGGTGTAGAGCGGGCCGAAGCGCGAGGGGAAGACCTGTTCGGCGGTCATGCCGAGCAGCGCCTGACGCTCCTTCAGGGCGCAGCGCTGGACCAGGGTCTGGTTCACCAGCACGTAGCGCGCCTCGGTGTCCTTGATGAAGAACACCAGGTCCGGCATGGCATCGAGCAGGGGGGCGATCTGCTGCAGGCTGCCGAGCAGTTCGGGCAGATCCTCTGGGGTGGGCAGTGGCAGGGCATCGAACAACATGGGTCGGCTGGGTCCGGGCAGGGCAGAGGGCTGCGGCTGCCACGGCGGCCGCGGCCCTACTCTAAGGTGCGCTGGCGCCTTCAGGGAAGCGGCGCATCCTCGGCCGCTTCGGCCAGCTGCGCCAGACTGTCGATGCGCGTCGGCGAAAAGGGCGGACGCGGTGTCGGCGCCGGCCAGTCGAACAGGAACCGGGTGGCGCCGCCACAGATACGGCCCTGGCAGGCGCCCATGCCACAGCGGCTGTGCAGCTTGGCATCGACCCAGCCGCTGCGCCCGGCGACTTCGGCGTAGGCCACGTCCTCGCAGCGGCACACCAGGGTGTCGGCATTCGCCAGCTGCTTGAGCCTCGCATCGAGGGCAAAATGCCGGCCGAGTTGCCCGGCGAAGGCCTGCCATCGGCGACGTCGCGGCCACAGGGCGCGGGCCGCGGCCCGCTCGCCGACCGCGGCATGACCGGCGATGGCGCCCTCGACCAGGGCCAGTTCGCTGCCGCCGAAACCGGTGCATTCGCCGGCGGCGTAGTGGCCGTCCCGGCTGCAGGCCTGCCAGTCATCCACGGCGATGGCCTGGCCGTCGAGGCGGCACTCCAGGGCCTGGCCCAGCTGGGTATTGGGAATCAGGCCGAAGCCGCAGGCCAGGCGCTCGCAGGCCATTTCCACCACCTTGCCGCCCTGGCTCAGGCGCACGCCTTCCAGGCGCTCGTTGCCGAGAGCGGCCAGCACGAAGCTGGCGCTGCGGTAATGGCGATCGAACAGTTGGGCGGCCTGCAGCAGCTTGCCCGGCCAGCGCGGCAGCTGCAGGGTGAAGGCGCTCAAGGCGGCGAATGGCGCCTGCTCGACGATGCGCAGCAGCCGGGCGCCGGCCTTTTTGGCGGTGGCGGCGCTGGCCAGCAGCAGCGGGCCGCTGCCGGCGATCACCAGGCGCTCGCCGGCCACCGGCACGCCGCCCTTGATCAGGGCCTGCAGGCCGCCGGCGCCGGTCACCCCGGGCAGGGTCCAGCCGGGAAAGGGCAGCAGCAGTTCGCGGGCGCCGGTACAGAGGATCAGCTTGGAATAACGAGCGCACCAGGCGCAGGTGTCATCTTCCAGCAGCAGCCGGTGCGGGCCGGCGATGGCCACTACCCGGGTCGAGTGGAACAGCTGGATATTGCCCGCCGCCGCCAACGCCTCGCGGTAGTGCCGGGCGATGGCCGGCAGCTGGGCCAGCACGCCGTCGCGCCAGATCTGCCCGCCGGGCGCCGGGTTGTCGTCGATCAGGCCGATGCGTGCGCCGCTGGGCGCGGCGGCCAGGGCCGCGGCCATGCCGGCGGGGCCGGCGCCGATGATCAGCAGGTCGAAGTCGCGGGTCATGGCCGGGTCTCCACCCGCATGCCGGGCTGGCACAGGGTCTGGCAGGCCAGGCGGCGCTGGCCGTCGATGCTGACCCGGCACTCCTGGCACACGCCCATGCCGCATAGTGGCGCGCGGCGCTGGCCGCCGACCGCGGTGCGGCTGCAACCGTCGCCGCCCAGATACAGGGCGGCCGCGACGGTACTGCCGGCGGGTACCCGGATCGTCTGGCCATCGAGGTTGAGTTCGATCATGGGGCTGGCTCCAGAGGAACGGTGGTGTGGACGAAGCGCTCGGGGCGGTAGGGGGCGGGGTCGATGGCCGGGCGCTCGCCGAACAGCTGGGCGGCGAGCAGCCGGGCACTGCCCGGCGCGGTGGTGACGCCGAGGCCCTCGTGGCCGACCGCCAGCCACAGGCCGGCCTGCTGCGGATGCTGGCCGAGCAGCGGCAGGCCGTCCGGGGTGGCGGCGCGAAAGCCGGTCCAGCTGCGGATGGCGTTCATCCCGGCCAGCGCCGGCAGGTAGTCGAGGGCGCGGCGCAGCAGGCGCGCCAGCACCGGCCCCTCGACCTGGGGATCGAGGCTGTCAAACTGGCGCGAAGAGCCGAGCAGGATCTGCCCGGTCGGCCGCGGCTGGGCGTTGAAGGCCACCGAGGTGCCGTTGTTGGCGTGGGCACTGGCGGCGTAACCCAGCTCGACCAGTTGGTGGTGGATACGGCCGGGGTAGCGGTCGGTGATCAGCAGGTGGCCCTTCTTCGGGCGGACCGGCAACTCCGGGCACAGCTCGCTGGCGTGGATGCCACCTGCCAGCACCACGAACTGGGCCTGCAGCCATTGGCCGCCGGCCAGGCGCACGCGGTTGCCGTCGACTTCGCCGACCTGCGCGTGGCGCAGCTGGATGCGTCCGCCGCCCTGGGCGAGCAGCCAGCGTGCGGCGTTCGGCGCATAGACGATGCTGTCGCCGCTGACCTTCAGCGCCCCGGCCAGATCCCGGCGCAGCATTGGCTCGGCCCGGTGCAGGGCCTCGGCGTCGAGCATCTCGCAGGCAATGCCCTGGGCGCCGAGGACCTCGCGCTTGTGTTCGGCCGCCTGCAGCTCCTCGCGGTTGGCCGCCAGCCACAGGGTGCCGCAGTTGCTGTAGGCGCAGTCGGCGTCGAGCTGCGGCGCCCATTGGCGCCACAGCTCGATGGAGTAGCGGCTGAGGGCCAGTTCCGCCGGGCTGTCGTCCATCGCCACCAGGTGGCCCATGCCCACCCCGGTGGCGCCGCCGCGCTGGCTGTCAAGCACCAGCACATCCAGGCCACGGCGGGCGAATTCATGGGCGCAGGCGCTGCCGACGATGCCGGCGCCGATGACGATGACCTCGGCATTCATCCGCGGATGCCCCAGGCGAAGGGATCGTCGTCCTCCAGCAGCAGGGTGGCTTCGGCGCTGATGTGGGCGCGGCCGCGGATGGTCGGGATGATGCGGCGCGCGTCCTGCCACTGGTAGCTGGCCTCGAACTGGCTGCCGATCACGCTGGCCTGGCGCCACAGGGCGCCGGGCGCCAGCTTGCCGTCGGCGGCCAGGCAGGCCAGCTTGGCGCTAGTGCCGGTACCGCAGGGCGAGCGGTCGTAGGCCTTGCCGGGGCACAGAACGAAGTTGCGGCTGTCGGCCTCGGGGTCGTCGGCGAACAGCTCGATATGGTCGATCTCGCCGCCGTCCTCGCCGCGGATGCCCTGGGCCTCCAGGGCCTGGCGCACGGCCCAGGTGTAGGCAGTCAGCGCCTCCAGGTTGTCGCCGGCGACGCGCTGGCCGTGTTCGGCGATCAGGAAGAACCAGTTGCCGCCCCAGGCGATATCGCCGGTGACCTTGCCGTGGCCCGGCACTTCCAGGGACACCGCCTGGCGGTAGCGGTAGGCGGGCACGTTGCGCACGCTGACCGAGCAGTCCGCGTGCAGGGTCGCCTCGACGGTGCCGACCGGCGTCTCGATGCGGTGCAGGCCGGGCTGGATGCGGCCCAGGTGGGCCAGGGAGGCGACCAGGCCGATGGTGCCGTGGCCGCACATGCCGAGATACCCCGTGTTGTTGAAGAAGATCACCCCGGCGCAGGCGCTGGGGTCGACCGGCTCGCACAGCAGCGCACCGACCAGCACGTCGCTGCCGCGCGGCTCCAGCACGGTGGCGGTGCGCCAGTCGTCGTGGCGCTCGGCCAGGCGCTGGCGGCGCTCGAGCATGCTGCCCCGGCCCAGCTCGGGGAAGCCGTCGATCACCAGGCGGGTCGGTTCGCCGCCGGTGTGGGAGTCGATGACGTGGATGCGCTTCATGGGGGCGATTACCTGTGCGGGATGGGTTGCTGCAAGCCTGGCGCTTTTGTGGCGTTCAGGCTTGATGGCTTTCGTGGCGGTAAATGACGAAACCGGCACAGTCGCCGCGGCGAGCCCCAGGTAGCCGCTGCGCTTGCGCACCGCCGGGCCTGCGGCCGCGTTGGGGAATCCTGTCTATCGTTTCAGCTATTGGCTGGCTGTGCCGCAGGCCTCTCTATCGCTGCCGATAGCCGCCATTTCTCCCCGTTTTCTCGCCCAGTCGCCGACTCATGCACGGTTCTTCTGGCGTGGGTCCCAGCAGGAGCAAGGCATGTCGAAGGAATCTGAAGGCGTTGAAGCGTCTGCTGACGAGCGGAAGGACCGGATCAATCCGATGGTCTTCTTCGGGTCGGCCATCGGCATCGTGGCATTCGCCCTGTGGACCATGTTCTTCACCGACTCGGCGGGCGCGGTACTGGCCGACCGCCTCAGCGCCGGTGGCACGCACCAGGTGCTGGTGCTCGAAAAGCCGGCCCTGGCCAGGCCCAATCTGCGGTTGCAGATGCGTGCCCTGACCACCCGGGTGGTGCTGGAAGGCAAGCGCGCCGTCGGCGTCGAGTACCGTCAGAAGGGCAAGACCCTTCGCGTCCAGGCACGGCGCCAGGTGATCCTCAGCGCCAGTGCCTTCAATTCGCCGAGGCTGCTGATGCGGTCCGGTATCGACAACCTGCGCGTGGTGGACTCCTCGATCATGCCCACGGTGAGCAACGGCAACATCAATGCCCCGACCATCATGATCGGCGAGAAGGCGGCCGATCATATTCTCGGCAAGGCGCTGCTCGAACCGCTGGATGTGCCGGCCTATGTCGCCCCGGGCTGGGAGGACAGCCAGGGGGAACAGGGGCCGTCGCGGGGTTAGGCGCGCTTCAGAGCCTGCCCGGCGATGTCGTCCCGGGTCAGTCGCAGCTGGGTGGCGTCCTGGTTCAGACGGTGGATCACGTTGAGCAGCTGTTGCCTGAGCAACTCATCGCCGATGCGCTCGGCGGCGCGCATCACGGCGATGGCCGCCGCCTCGTTATTGGCGGCGACCAGGTCCAGCGTCTTGCAGATGTGTCGGGTTGCTCGGCTCACCTGGGTGGTCCTCCTGAGTTGGAGTGGGCACTCTAGAGCGGCCTTGTTACCTTTTGATGGCACCGTCGCCGTTGCCGGGGTGCACGCCAGCCCGATCGGCCCAGCCCCATTGCCGGACACCGCTGCGCAAAATACCGCGATTGCCACATTCAGCCGTTAGACTTCCAGCTCGAAGATTGCTTGGAGGATCGGATGCGGCGCGTGGTGTTCAACCAGAAAGGCGGAGTGGGCAAGTCCAGTATCGCCTGTAACCTGGCGGCCATCAGCGCCGCAGAGGGGTATCGCACCCTGCTGGTGGACCTGGATGCCCAGGCCAATTCGACCCAGTACCTGACCGGACTGACCGCGACCGCAGTCCCCACCGGCATCGCCGATTTCTTCAAACAGACGCTGGCCGCCGGGCCGCAGAAGAAAAAACCGCGCGTCCAGGTGCACGAAACCCCGTTCGCCAATCTGCACCTGGTCGCCGCCTCGGCGGAGTTGCGCGAGCTGCAGTCCAGGCTGGAGGCACGCTACAAGGTGCGCAAGCTCGGCAAGCTGCTCGAGCGCCTGGCGCCGGACTACGAGCGGATCTACCTGGATACCCCGCCGGGTCTCAACTTTTACAGCCTTTCGGCGCTGATCGCCGCCGACCGCTGCCTGATCCCCTTCGACTGCGACAGTTTTTCCCGCCAGACGCTCTATGAGGTGCTCGGGGAAATCGAGGAAATCCAGTCCGACCACAACGAGCGCCTGACGCTCGAGGGCATCGTGGTCAATCAGTTCCAGTCCCGCGCGGCATTGCCCGGCCAGCTGGTCGAGGAACTGCTCGGCGAGGGCCTGCCATTGCTGCCCATCTACCTGATGAGCTCGGCGAAGATGGGCGAGTCACACCACCTGTGCAAACCATTGATCCACCTGGCGCCCCGGCACAGGCTGACGCAACAGTTCCGAGCACTGTTCAATCTGCTGGAAGGTTGAGCGAGGCTGGCAGTCAATCTCGGGGAAGATTAGGCGGCGTCCCGGCTTCGGCTATTCTGCGCTGAGAGTCACCTCGCCGCGAGAATGCAATGTCCCTAGCCGACGCCATCGTCGCCCACGTCCTGCGACTGGAAACCGCGCTCTATCACGCCCGCGCGCGGCTCGAGGCGGGCACCGACGGTGAAGCCCTGCATGACCTGCGCATCGCTGTGCGGCGCCTGCGCAGTCTGCTCAGGCCCTTGCGTGGCAAAGAGGGCGTGGTCGCACTGGAGCAGGCTGCCGCCGCCGTCGGCGAGTTGACCACGCCGGCTCGTGACCTGGAGGTGCTGATCGAGCAGCTGCGCAAACGCGGCCTGCTCGCGCCTGCCAGCAGCAGAGCGGCGCGCTTGATGGCCAGCCACGAGGAAATACTGCGCAGCCCGGTGCTGCAGCAGCTGTTCGACCGCCTGGCGGCATGGCCGGCGGATCTGCGCCTGGCGCAGCGCCAGGGCGAGTTGCGCCGACTGGACGGGTTGCTCAACAAGCGCCTGGGAAAACTGAAGGTGCGCCTGCAGGATGCCCTGGCCGATCCGCAGCATGACCCGCATCGACTGCGCTTGCTGGTCAAGCGCAACCGCTACGCCCAGGAGGCCTATCCGCAGCATTCGCCCATCTCGGCCGACGGCGTGCTGGCCCTCAAGGCCGTGCAAGGGGCTTTGGGCCGTTGGCACGACCGCTATCAGTGGTGCCTGAGGGCCAGCCAGGAAGCGGACCTGCAACCGCTGCGCGAGCAATGGAAGAGCGAGGCTGTCGAGGCGCTACAAAAGGCCGAGGGCAAGCTGCTACTGCTCACCGATGCCTTGGCGGCCAAGGCCAAGGACAGGCGCCGCACGAAGGGCAACCTGTGAGCGTGCTGCGCCGTCTGAGGGCCATGTGCCAACCAGGCCCCTTGTCAGTCGAGCGCTTTTCTGGGAAAAGGCTGCCCGATTGGCCAGCCAGAAGCCGGCCCAGATTAACGAGAGTGAGCGATGAGCAGAGAACTGCAGGTGACAGACATCCTGGTGGGCGAGGGCAAGGCGGTGGTCAAGGGGGCCTTGATCACCACCCAGTACCGCGGCTACCTGGAGGACGGGACCACGTTCGATTCCTCCTATGACCGCGGCAAGCCGTTCCAGTGCGTGATCGGCACCAGGCGGGTGATCCAGGGCTGGGATCTGGGCTTGATGGGCATGCGCGTCGGCGGCAAGCGCAGGCTGTTCGTGCCGGCCCACCTGGCCTATGGCGAACGCAAGATCGGCGAGCACATCCCGGCCAATTCCAACCTGATCTTCGAGATCGAACTGCTCGAAGTGCTGACGCGGGACGACTGAGCGCCCGCGAGCCGTCAGCTGGGTGTCGGCGGGTTCGGCAGGTGCTCGTAGAGGGTGCGGCAGACACCGATGATGTGCTGCTCGATCAGTTCGCCGGCCTTGTCGGCGTCGCCGGCACGGCAGGCGGCGAGTATTTCGCGATGCTCCTGGTCGGCGCGGTCCTTGCCCTCGGACAGACTCATCTGCATGCGCAGGTAGCGTTCGACCTTGTCGTGGATCGAGCGGATCAGGTTGACCAGGAACGGCCGTTGCGCCGGTTCGTAGAGGCAGGCGTGCAGCTTCCAGTTCAGTTCGGCCCAGTGGCCGATGTCGGTCTCGCCGACGAACTCCTGGCAGATGCGTTCGGCGCGGGCGAAGGTTTCCTCGGTCATGTTCGGCACCGCCAGGCGGATCGCCTGGACCTCCAGCAGCACCCGCACCTCGAAGATCTGCGCCAGCTCGGGTTCGGATATCCTGGTCACCACCGCGCCCTTGTTGCGCTGGAACATCACCAGTCCCTCGGCTTCCAGGCGCTTGAGCGCCTCGCGCACGGGGATCTTGCTGACGTTGAACAGGCGCGCCACGTCGTCCTGGCGGATCGGTTCGTCTTCGGCGAAGTGGCCGCCGATGATCGCCTCGCGCAGGTGCTTGGTGATGATCTCCGAGGCGGTCGGGGTGACGCCGAGGTTGGGCGCGTTGAAACTGGGCAGTGGCAAGGGCGAGTCCCCGCTTAGGGTCATGGTTGCGGATATTGTATACGAGGCCCCGCGCGCCGTGCGCCCGCCATCAACCCGCAGTGAGCGCCGTTTCAAACTGTACCGGGGATTGGCCGATGGGTGGGCGGATGCGTTGAGCACCTGGGCGTGGCGGAGGTACACTGCCGGCCCCGTGTGGCCTGGTTAGCTGGAGTGAACGATGCGCAAAGACAAGAAGCAGGTGATTGGCGAAGAGATCGGTGAAGAGTCGATCAAACTGTTTCTCGCGGTGGAGCCGGCCGATGCCACGCCGCCTTCCTTGCACAAACTGATCAAGGCCTACCGCGGCCTGCGCATCGACGACTTCGAGCGTTTCGTCGGCTTCTTCGTCGAGGCCGGCTACGACCTCGAGGCCAAGGACGAGCAGGGCAACGACTTCATCGACCTGATCCAGGATCAGCGCCAGGCCGAACCCTATATCGAGGTGATCAAGGCCGCCCGCCGCTGAATCAGCGCCGACGATAAGAAAGCCCGCCCAGTCGCGGGCTTTTTTCTGCGCGGTCTAGAGCGTCCCGGCCTTTTTCCAGGCCAGGTAGCGGCTGACCAGCTGTGGGCCCAGCTCGCTGGGTCGGGCATCGAGCACCGGCACGTCGTGTGCGGCCAGGCGCTCGTGCAGACGGGCGCGGGCATTGAGGTAGTCCACGGTGCCGCAGTAGGCCAGGGCGCCCTCGAAATCCTCCACCGGTGCCTGGCGCAGGCTGTCGAGCACTTCCTCGCGCAGGCTGGCGATCAGCACCCGGTGCTGGCGGCCCAGACGCCTGACCGCGGTCAGCAGCTCGTCGTCGTCCTCGTCGCGCAGGTTGGTCACCAGCACCACCAGGGCGCGGCGCCGCTGGCGGCTGAGCAGCAGGTCGGCGGCGGCGGCGAAGTCGGCCGGCTGGCCGCTGGTCTCGAGGTCGTACACGGCATTGAGCAAGACTTTGAGCTGCGCCGCACCCTTGACCGGCGCCAGGAAGCGCCCGTGCTCCACGGCGAAGGTCGCCAGGCCCACCGCGTCGCCCTGGCGCAGCGCCACGTAGCTGAGCAGCAGGCTGGCGTTGAGGGCGTGGTCGAAGTGCGCCAGTTCGCCGTCCTGGCTGCGCATGCGCCGGCCGCAATCGAGCAGGAAGACGATCTGCTGGTCACGCTCGTCCTGGTACTCGCGGGCGATCGGTGTGCGCTTGCGCGCGGTGGCCTTCCAGTCGATCTGGCGCAGGCTGTCGCCGTCGCGGAACTCGCGCAGCTGGTGGAACTCCTGGCCCAGGCCGCGGCGCTGATGCTGGCGCACGCCGAGTTGGCTGAGCCAGTGGTCCACCGCCATCAGCTGGGCGCCGTAGAGGCGGGCGAAGTACGGGTAGACGCGGGTTTCACCAGCCAGCGCCAGGTGGCGCCGCGCGCGCCACAGGCCGAGGGGGCTGGGCAGGCCGATTTCGCACAGGGGGAAATGGAAGTGGCCGCGCTGCAGCGGGCGCACGCGGTAGGCGACGCGGGTCAGCTGGCCGGGATGCAGCATGACGCGCTGGGGCAGGTGCTCGACGGCCATGCCGGCGGGGACGTGGTCGAACAGCTCCAGCTGCAGCGAACGGGGATAGTCGTGGTGCAGGCACAGGTGCACCTCGTGCCAGCGCCCCAGCGGCAGATTGCCCGGCAACTGGCGCTCGAGCTGTGGCGAGGGCAGGCGGCGCAGGCGCAGGGCGTCGACCAGCGCCACGCCAAACAGCACCAGCAGCAGGCCCCACCAGAGCGCCTGCAGGGTGGCGGGCAGCGGGATCGCCAGGGCGTGCAGGGCGCCGAGCAGCAGGGCCAGGGCGAACAGGCTGGCGAGCAGGGCCAGCAGCAGGCGCGACGGCTTCATGCTTCACCCGTGTTGGAGTCGCTCATAGGCGCGGCGCCGCCACCTGGTCGAGCAACTGGCGCAGCACCTGGTCGACCGACAGGCCTTCGATATCCAGCTCCGGCGCCAGGCGCACGCGGTGGCGCAGCACGGCCAGGGCGCAGCCCTTGATGTCGTCGGGCACCACGAAGTCGCCGCCGCGCAGCAGGGCGCGGGCGCGCCCGCCACGCACCAGGGCGATCGAGGCGCGGGGGCCGGCGCCGATGGCCAGCCCCGGCCAGCTGCGGGTGGCACGGGCCAGGCGCACGGCGTAGTCGAGTACCTGATCGTCGATCGGCAGGTCGCTGGCGATCTTCTGGATGGCCTGAACGTCCTTGGCCTGCAGCAGGGTGCGCAGGGCGGTGACCTCGAGCATGTCGGCCTTGGTCGACCGGGCGACCTGGCGCACCATGCGCATTTCCTCGTCCTGCTCGGGATAGTCCATGCGCAGCTTGAGCATGAAACGGTCCAGCTCCGCCTCGGGCAGCGGGTAGGTGCCCTCCTGTTCGATCGGGTTCTGGGTGGCCAGCACCATGAACGGCAGCGGCACCGCCAGGGCACGGCCCTCCAGGGTGACCTGGCGCTCCTGCATCACTTCCAGCAGCGCCGCCTGGGTCTTGGCCGGGGCCCGGTTGATCTCGTCGGCCAGCAGCAGATTGGTGAACACCGGCCCCTTGCGCAGCTTGAACTGTTCGCTGGCCAGGTCGTACACGGCATGGCCGGTGACGTCGCTGGGCATCAGGTCCGGGGTGAACTGGATGCGCGCGAACTCGCCGCCGAAGCAGCGGGCCAGGGCGCGCACCAGCAGGGTCTTGCCGAGACCGGGAACGCCCTCGATCAGCACGTGGCCACCGGCGATCAGGGCGGTGAGCACATCGTCGATCACCTCGCCCTGGCCGATCAGCGCCTTCTGCAGCTCCAGACGCAGGGCCTGGACCAGCTGGCTGGCGCGCTGGCGCTGCGGCGCCGGGTTGGCCGGGGCGCTCGGCGTGGGGGCTGCGGTGGGGGCGGTGGCCGGGCTGCTCGGTTGGTCGGGCGTGTATTCGCTCATAGGGTATTCCTGAGGAGTTGCAGGTGGGCGACCTGACGGGTGAAGTCGGCGGCGGTCAGGCGCTGCTGGGGCGGCGGCCGCATGGCTTGGCTGATGGCGCGCGATGGCAGGCGGCTCAGGCGAGCGAGCACCTGCCATTGTTCGGCCACGCCGAGGCGTTCGAATCCGGGGTGACGCTGGCGCGCGCGGCGCTGGATATCCTGCTGCAGGCCCTGCAGCAGGCTGTGCTGGCCGTCGCGCCGGAGAAGGAAATCGGCGCTGCCACGCAGGTGTTCGCGCAGCTGCCGGCGTGCCAGGCTGGCCGGCAGCTGCAGCGGGCCCTGGCGCATACCGACATGCCACAGAGCCAGGGCGAGCAGCAGGGCCAGGGCGACCAGGGCCTGGGGGAAGTGTCGCAGCAGCAGGCTCAGCAGGTCATCGCGCTCGGCCCGGTAGAGCAGGGTCACGGCGCTGTCCTGGCTCAGGTACCAGAGCAGCCAGGCGTTGTCGTATCGGGCGATCCGGTCGTTCCGCCAGATCCAGGCGTCGCTCAGCACCGTGACCAGGCCGTCGCCGTGATACAGCTGCAGCATGTGCGTGGCTTCGCCGCCGTTGGCCCAAGCATGGGCGCGGTTCTGCGCGTCGTACAGGTGGAAGCCGGTATCGAAGCCGATATAGGCCGGCGCGTGCTCGTTCTCCAGATACAGCTGGGTCAGCTGCGGGTAGCGATTGGCCTCGTCCAAGGGCTCCGCCGCCGGGTCGCTTGCGGCGTCTTCGGTTGAGCTGTCTTCGGCGTCGAGCGCGTCGCTCTGGTATTGCTGGATGCCGAGGCGGTCGAGCAGCAGGTCGCCGCTGGCGCCGGCCTTCTCGTCCCACAGGCGCTCGGCGACGAACAGCAGGTGCCCGCCCTTGGCCGCCCAGTCGAGCAGGCGCTCGGCCTGGCGCGGGCTCATGTGCTGTCGATCGCCGAGCAGCAGCAGGGTCTGGCCAGCGCTGGGCAGCTCCGGCAGCAGCTGCAGGCCGTCGGCACGCTGCACCTGCAGGCCCTGGCGGCGCAGGAAGTGTTCGGCGGCCAGGTAGGGGTTGACCCTGGCCTCGGGCGCCGGGCCGTGCTCGATCGTCTGTTGGTAGGGCTCCAGGCGCCCCAGCAGATAAAGGGCCAGCAGGCCGAGCAGCAGGCACAGCGCGGCGCCGAGGAGGAACTGGCGGCGCCGGCTCATGCTCGCACCTCGCCGGCGAACAGGCGCCGCCAGGCGTCGCACAGTTGCACCCTGAGTTCGTCCGGCGGTAGGCGATGGCCGTAGGCGAGGTTCTGCCAGTGGTGGATCAGCGTGCGGCTGAAATCGTCCACGTCTTCCTGCTCCAGCTGGTGAACCAGCTGGAGCAGCTCGGCTTCGGTGTGGGCGCTGTTCAGCGGCACGCGGTAGTCGTGCAGCAGGCGGCTGAGCAGGGCGCGGTAGAGCAGGCCCAGGGCTGCGCGGGGCTGTTCGGCCCAGAGCCGCTCGACCTCGCCGGGCACGTCTGCCGGCAGGCTTTGCGGCGTGACTTCCAGGCCGAACAACTGGCTCGGGGGTGCCGCTGCGGCCCGCGGCGCGGCGCCCGGACGGCCGACGAAGGCGCCCAGCCAGTCGCGGTAGCGGCGCACCAGCATGAGCAACAGGCCGAACAGACAGGCCCACAGCAGGACCTCGAAGAACAGCGCGAGGCTGTCCAGGTGCTGCCAGTACTCGACCAGCTTGCGCAACTGTTCGAGCAGCGCCTGGAGGTCCAGATCATTCCCTTGCTCGGCCGGCTCGGCCTCGCCCAGGCGCCAGCGGGTGACGGTCTCGCGGTGTTCGAAGGGCGGTGCATCCAGCAGCTGGCCGATGCTTTGCTGGGCGCCCTGGCTGCTCAGCGGCTGCTTGAGCAGGCGTGGCGCCTCGGGACCATGGGGATCTTCCGCTGGCAGCGCACAGCTGCTGGTGTCGGCCGCCAGCGCCGGGCCCGGCGCCTGGGCCAGAACCAGTCCCAGGCCCAGGATCAGCGCGTAGGCCGCGCCGGTAAGGCGCTGGCGTAACCGGCGGAACGTCAGCTCGATGTCCCAGGCTTCCAGGGCGGTGCGGCGGTTGAGGTAGAGGCTGAAGCCGCAGGCCACATACATTGGCTCCCAGAGCACCAGCACCAGGGCGTAGAGCAGGTTGGACAGGTGTTCCAGCCACAGCCAGTCGCTGGCGCTGGCCTGGATCAGGCTCTGCCAGCCCCAATCCAGTTCGATCTGCTGGGGCAGCAGCAGGTAGAACAGGCCGATCAGACCCAGCCATAACGCCATCTCCAGGTGCACGCCGACCAGGGTGAGCCAGGTCGCCGCCGACGCATCGCGCTGTCCCAGCACCGCCAGGCGTGCGCTGCGTGTCTGGCCGGCCAGGCCTTCGAGCTGCAGCACCGGCAGGTCGAAGCTGCGGCTGGGGCTGAGGCGGCGCCAGGTCAGGCTGGCCAGCAGCTGCGGTCTGAGCAGGCCGGGCCAGGCCTTCAGGGCCTGCTGCAGGGTCGGCGTATCGCCGAACAGGGCGCGGCCGAGGATGTACAGCGGCAGGCGCTCGAAGGCCGGCTTCAGCCACCAGAAGGCGAGAATGGCCCAGCCGGGGTGCTCCCACAGCAGCGCGCACAGCAGGGCGAAGATCGGCAGGGTCACCAGGGCCCAGCTGGCCATCAGCAGCCCGGCATGGCGGCGGGCGAGCAGCACGCCGAGGTCCAGTGCCTCCCAGGCGGGGCGCGGGCGGATCGTCACGCTGGCGTCAGTCAGGCGCATGGCCACCTCGTCCCGCGAGTAACAGGTAGGCCAGCACCAACAGCCAGAGCGCCGCGCCGACCGCGTACTTGAGCGGGGCGCTGGCCAGGGTCATCGACGACCAGTAGGCCTCGATGAAGGCTGCCAGCAGGAGAAACAGGGTGGCCCCGCCAACCAGGCGTACGCCGCCCGCGGCGGCCCGGCGCAGGGCATCGCTGCGCGGCAGACGGCCCGGGGCGAGCAGCGCCCAGCCGAGCTTGAGGCCGGCGGCCCCGGCCAGGGCGATGGCGGTCAACTCGAAGGCGCCGTGGCCGATGACGAAGGACCAGAAGGTCTGGCCGTAGCCGATCTGCGTCAGGTGACCGGCCACCGCGCCGATCATCAGGCCGTTGAACAGCAGGAAGAACAGGCTGCCGAGGCCCAGCAGCAGGCCGCTGGCGAAGGTCTGAAAGGCGATGCCGATGTTGTTCATGATGTAGAAGCCGAACATCATCCAGTCGTCGCCGGAGTCGCGCTCGCCGAAACGCCCCAGGCGACTGGCGTCCGGATCGTACATGCGCTCCATGCCGGCCACCTGCTCCGGGGCGACCAGGCTGTAGACCAGATCCGGGAACAGATAGACCAGCATGCCCATGCCCAGCAGGCTGCCGAAGAACAGCAAACTGGCCGCCAGCACGCAGCGCCATTCGGCCCGGACCAGGCGCGGAAAGCCGCCGAGCAGGAAACCGAGCAGCTGCGCGCCGAGCGGGCTGCGGTGACGGTAGAACTGCTGGTGTCCGCGCATCACCTGCTGTTGCAGCTGCTCGACCAGCTGGCTGCTGTAGCCACGCGCCTGTGCCAGGGCCAGGTGCTGGCACTGGCGCCGATAGGCGGCGGCGAAGCCGCGGCACTGCTGCGGGTCGGCCTTGTCGCGCTCGAGTGCCTCGAGCAGGGTGGCGAAGGTCTGCCAGTCGGCCTGATGGCGAAGCTCGAACTGACTCTGCTTCATGTCGGCCCCAGCAGGCCGCGGGCGATGCCATGGAGCCGCTGTTCGGCCTGCTCCGGCGGCACCTGCAGCGGTTCGGCGAGCAGGGCCGCCAGTTCGCCCCGGCGGGCGCTGGACAACTGCTCGGCGCGCTCGGCGAACGCCAGCAGGGCACGTTGTTCGCTAAGGCTGAGGCCGATGGGTGCCGGCACGGGCTCGGCGTGCGGCAGGCTGCGCGGCGCCGGCGGTGTGTCGCGGTAGACCACCAGGGTGCCGGCGGCGAGGTCGCCGAGACGTTTGAAGGCCGGGTGATTGAGACAACTGAGGATGCCCAGGGTATAGGCGAACGGCAGGAGGTCGACGACGCGCAGCAGATTGCGGGTCAGCGAGGCGGCCCAGCCGACCGGGGTGCCGTCGTCGTGCACCACGCGCAGGCCGAGCAGCTGCTTGCCGGGTGAGCGACCCTGGTTGAGCACCTCGAACAGCACCATGTACCACCAGGTCACCAGGAACAGCAGGATGGTCGCCAGGCCCATGCCGAACTGGCCGAGCAGGCCGAGGAGGATGAACAGGGCGGCCAGCAGCAGACCGCGGATCGCCAGGTCGATGCTGAACGCCAGGGCGCGCGGCACCAGGCCGGCGGGGCGCAGGTTCAGGTCGATGCCTTCCGGCGTTTCCACCGGGTAACGGGTATCCAGCGGCGGCCTGTGCGCGGCGGGTGGGCAAGTGGCGGAGAAGAGCGGCATCGGCAGACTGCGTCGAAGAAAGCCCGATGCTAGCCAGCAGCAGGCGGGTAAGCAACCGGACTCGGTGGCGGGCCCGGTGTCTTGGGGCGTTGGTCGGGGCGCCGCTCGCTACTGAGGGGGCGGCAATACACCGAAAATGGTGCGGTAGAGCACGCCCATGGCCACCACGAACAGCGGCATGCTCCAGACCAGGCCGATGCCCAGGGGAATGGCGCTGACCATGAAAATCAGAGCGAGCAGCAGGAACAGGCCGAAGACCTTGAACCAGTGCTGGGTGATCGCCTTGCGCGATGCTTCCAGAGCCTGCCAGGGCGACAGGCCGCGCTCCACCACCAGCGGAATGGCCAGTGCATAGGCCACGCCGAGATACAGGCCCGGAATAATGAGCAGAAGCGTACCCACATAAAACAGGACGGTCATGATCAGCGCCGTGACGAATACCGGAGCTGCCCGACCGAAGTGGCTGAAGATTTCGTTGAAGTTGAGTGGCTGGCCGGCGGCGCGGCGAATGCCGACCATGCTGACACCGGCCATGAAGGGGTAGGCCAAGGCGGTAGCCAAGATGCCGAAGACCAGCTCGCCGACCACGGCGCCAGCTGAGCCCGCGCTGAACAAGCCGAGAACGCCGAACGCACCCCCCAGGAGCAGGGAGGCGACTAGCATCACCCCGTAGAACACCAGCGCACCGCCGATGATGATGCCCTTGGTGCCCTTGACCAAGCGCCAGGATTCGCCGAGCAATTCGCCGATGCGAAAGTCATAGCCGCGACTCAGGGCTTCTTCGATGGTCGGCACCTGATCGTCGCGGCTCGGTTCCTGCAATTCGCTGGTCGGCGCAGCGTAGGGGTTGGAGCTGATGGTTTCGCTCATGGGACATCCTTGTGCACAAGAGTGGGTCAAGTGGCCACTCTAGCTGTGTCGGCCCGCTGCCGGCAAGACGCCGGCCAGGCCGGCTGCGTACTGGAGCAAGTGTCTGCGCCGCCAATCCACGCCGGGCTGGATGCTAGACTGCCGCGGCCACCGACTCGGGAAAAGCACGTGACTTCCATCTTCTGGTACGACTACGAAACCACCGGCATCGACCCGCGGCGTGATCGGCCCTTGCAGGTCGCCGGCATTCGCACCGATGAGCAACTGCGGGAAATCGGCGAGCCGCTGAACATCTACTGCCAGCCCAGCGACGACATCCTGCCCCACCCGGCCGCCTGCCTGGTCACCGGCATCACCCCGGGGCGCCTGGCGCAACAGGGCCTGGGCGAAGCCGAGTTCATGACCCGGGTGCACGCCGAGCTGGCCCAGCCCGGCACCTGTGGCGCCGGCTACAACAGCCTGCGCTTCGACGATGAGGTCACCCGCTACAGCCTCTACCGCAACTTCTTCGACCCCTATGCCCGTGAATGGCAGGGCGGCAACAGTCGCTGGGACCTGATCGACCTGGTGCGCACGGCCTATGCCTTGCGACCGGAGGGCATCGTCTGGCCTCAGGAGGAGGGCCGCGTCAGCCTCAAGCTGGAGCGCCTGACCCAGGCCAACGGCATCGACCACGGTCAGGCCCACGATGCGCTTTCCGACGTGCGCGCGACCATCGCCCTGGCGCGTCTGCTGCGCGACAAGCAGCCCAAGCTGTACGACTACCTCTATCAACTGCGCAGCAAGCCGCGCGTGCTCGATCAGGTTCGCCTGCTGCAGCCGCTGGTGCATGTGTCCGGGCGCTTCGCCGGCGCCCGCCACTATCTGTCGGTGGTTCTGCCGCTGGCCTGGCACCCACGCAATCGCAATGCCCTGATTGTCTGCGACCTGCAGGCCGATCCTGCACCCTTGCTGGGCGAAGATGGAGAAACCTTGCGCCAGCGCCTGTACACCCGGCGCGAGCAATTGGCCGAGGGTGAACTACCGGTACCGCTGAAGTTGCTGCATATCAACCGTTGTCCGGTGGTGGCGCCACTCAAGGTATTGCGCGAGGAAGATATTCAGCGCCTGCAGTTGGATATGCCGGAGTGCCAGGCCCGGGCCAAGCTGCTCGCGGACACTCAGGCGCAGTGGCAGGACAAACTTGCCCTGGTTTACGGCGAAGAAACCTTCGCCGCGAACGAAGATCCGGAGCAGCAGTTATATGAAGGGTTTATTGGCGATCGCGACCGGCGTCTGTGCGAGCAGGTGCGTAATGCCGAGCCGTCAGTCCTGGCAACGCAAAGCTGGCCGTTCGATGATGCGCGCTTGCCGGAGTTGTTGTTCCGCTATCGCGCGCGAAATTTCTTCCCCAGTTTGACCGCGGCCGAGCAACAGCGCTGGCGCGAGTTCTGTCAACAACGATTAAGTCGCGCGGAATGCGGCGCGCCCAATACCCTGGAAAGTTTCGAGGTGGCGGTGGCCGAACTGTTCACGACGGCGTCGCCGGAGCAGCAGTCGCTGTTGTGCCAGTGGCGGGACTACGCGCAGCAATTGCGGGAGCGCTACACGCTTTAACGAATCGAGGGTGCTCGGATATGGGGGCGGCGTTTTGCCCGCAATCTAGTTCGAGTGCGTGCGGCGCGGCGCTGCTGGGCAAAGACTATTTGGCTGATGGGCACCAGGGAGCCGCTATTGTCGCCGGCTGTATTGGTTCTTGCGTCCACCTTTATTTGTCGCGCTGCTACGTGTCCGTAGGACGTGGCCTCAACCGCAGGGCGAGCGAAGTTGGGTAACCGATAGGGCAGGCGTACGACGAATTCAGTTGCGCTCGGCAAGTGCGCCGGGGCGCGTTACGCCGGCGTACTTGAGTTGTGAGTTGGCTTGGGAATGGCCGAGTGGCGGTTGATATTGCTGATCCTGCGGCCATAAAAAAACGCCAACTCGGCTGGCGTTCTTTTATGCGCTGAAAATCAACGTAGACGCGGTGATCAACCCAGCAGGGTGGCCCAGCTTTCTACGACATCGCCGCCCCACTTGGCTTTCCACTCTTTCAGCGTCTTGTGATTGCCACCCTTGGTTTCAATCACTTCACCGGTGTTCGGGTTCTTGTACTGCTTCACCTTGCGCGCGCGCTTGGTACCGGCCGGCTTGGCGGTGCGGGCGGCTTTGCTGACTTTGGCTTCCGGGTCGAGCAGGGCAATGATGTCGCGCAGGGACTTCTGGTATTCGCCCATCAGCGTGCGCAGCTTGCCTTCGAATTCCAGCTCTTTCTTCAGCTTGTCGTCTTGCGACAGGTTCTTCAGGCGCTCTTGCAGCTCTTTGATGGCTTCTTCGGTGGCGCGGTATTCATTGATCAGCGACATAGGTTTACCTTGATCCGTAATTGGGTGATGGCTAAGTGTCGGTAATAATAGTCAGGCACTTTTCACAAGTAAACTGGTTTATTGATGAATGTCACAAACCGTCATATTTATGGGTTCTTTTTGCCGGGCGTTAACTCTTGGCTGCGCCGCAGGGCGTAATTGCTCGGGCAGTCCGGGTCTTATCGGCTGGCGCTAAAGTACCCTGCAAGTCGCTAGCGCGTCGGCGTTATTGGCGGTCGCGGGGTAGTCGGCTGAGCCACGTCGGCTTTTGCTTTCGGGCTACTGCAGTTTTCCTGCGCGCTGGCTAGAATGGCCGACTTTGCAAAAACTCTGGAGTCTCTAATGCGCACTTTTCGGCTGGTCATCGCCTGTCCGGACCGCGTCGGTATCGTGGCCAAGGTCAGTAATTTTCTGGCGACCTACAACGGCTGGATAACCGAGGCGAGTCACCACTCGGATACGCAGAGCGGGTGGTTCTTTATGCGCCATGAGATTCGCGCCGACTCCTTGCCGTTTGAACTAGAGGGGCTGCGCCAGGCCTTTGCGCCGATAGCCCGGGAATTTTCCATGGAATGGCGGATTACCGATTCGGCGCAGAAAAAGCGAGTGGTGCTGATGGCCAGCCGTGAGTCGCATTGCCTGGCCGACTTGCTGCACCGTTGGCACAGCAATGAACTCGATTGCGATATTCCCTGTGTCATTTCCAATCATGACGAGTTGCGCAGCATGGTCGAATGGCATGGCATTCCTTATTTCCATGTACCGGTCGAGTCGCAGAACAAGCAACCGGCCTTCGCCGAAGTGGAGCGGCTGGTCAAGGCCCATGGCGCCGATGCCATCGTCCTGGCGCGCTACATGCAGATTCTTCCTCCGCAACTCTGTGCCGAGTTTTCTCAGCGGGTGATCAACATCCATCACAGTTTTCTACCGTCGTTCGTAGGCGCCAAGCCCTATCACCAGGCTTCGATGCGTGGCGTGAAACTGATTGGCGCTACGTCGCACTATGTCACCGAAGAGCTGGATGCCGGGCCGATCATCGAGCAGGACGTGGTGCGCGTGAGTCACCGCGACAGCGTCGAGGAAATGGTCCGCCTGGGTAAGGATGTGGAGAAGATGGTGCTGTCCCGTGGGCTACGCTATCACTTGGAAGACCGGGTGCTGGTGCACGACAACAAGACGGTGGTGTTCGACTGAGCTTGCTGGCGTGGGCCGCTAGGGTGGACGGCACAGGAGTTCGCTTATGCTCAAGTCAATCAAGGTGCGGGACTACATGACGCGCCATCTGGTGACCTTTCGGTCCGATACCGATTTGTTCACCGCCATCAACCGCCTGCTGGAGCACCGCATTTCCGGCGCGCCAGTGGTCGATTCCCAGGGCCACCTGATCGGCCTGCTGTCGGAGGGCGACTGCCTGCGTGGGATACTCTCGGGCGCCTACTACGAGGCCATTGGCGGCACTGTCAGCGGCTACATGAACACCGAGGTGGAGACCATTTCGCCGGAGGTCGACATCATCGAGGTGTCCCAGCGCTTTCTGCGCGGGCGCCTGGGGCGGCTGCCGGTGATCGAGGACGGCCGGCTGGTGGGGCAGATCAGCCGCAGCGACGTGTTGCGCGCGGTCAAGGAGTTCGCCCAGCACGAGCAGGGTGTCGAACAGGCATAGACTGCGTCCTGGCCGCCGTCAGAGGATGAAACGATGAAGGATCCACTCGCGCGCGCCACCTCGAGGCCGCCGCCGACGCTCGGCGAAGGCTGCGTGCGGCGATATGACCCCGAGGCCATGGACGAAAGCATTGGCAGCGATTTCTCCGGCGCCGCCGAGCTGTGGCGGCAGTTGCAGGAGCAGCCCGAGCGGCCGGAGAAGCCGCAGGAGAAGTGAAACGGGGCGCCTTGAGAGCGCCCCGTTGTCGTTCCGCGCAGGGGTTAGATGCGGAAGCTGCCCACCAACTGCTTGAGTCGGGTGGCCTGCTGTTCCAGATCGCCGCAGGCGCGCAAGGTCGCCTGGAGGTTTTCCACCCCTTCCTGGTTGAGGGTGTTGATCTCGTTGATGTCCATGTTCAGCGACTCGATCACCGAGGTCTGCTCCTCGGTGGCGGTGGCCACCGACTGATTCATGCCGTCGATCTCGCCGATGCGCAGGGTCACGCTGCTCAGGCGTTGGCCGGCCTGATTGGCGATCTCCACGCTTTCCTCGCTATAGCGCTGGCTCTCGGTCATGGTGGTGACCGATTCGCGGGAGCCGACCTGCAGTTCTTCGATCATCTGCTCGATTTCCTGGGCCGACTCCTGGGTCCGGTGGGCCAGGTTGCGCACCTCGTCGGCGACCACGGCGAAGCCGCGCCCGGCCTCGCCGGCCCGGGCCGCCTCGATGGCGGCGTTGAGCGCCAGCAGGTTGGTCTGCTGGGAGATGCTCTTGATTACCTCGAGGATCTGGCCGATGTTCACCGTCTTGCTGTTCAGGGTTTCGATGTGCACACAGGAGCTGCTGATCTTGCTCGACAGGTCGTTCATCGCGCGAATCGTCTGTTCCACCACTTGGCGGCCGTCCTCGGCCTGGCCGCGGGCATCGGACGCCTGGGTCGAGGCGTCGGCGGCGTTGCGGGCGATCTCCTGGGCAGCGGCGCCCAGTTCGTTGATCGCGGCGGCCACGCTGTTGGTGCGGCTGGCCTGCTCGTCGGAGTTGAGCATGGAGGAGTTGGAGGCGTTGACCACCAGTTTGGCGACCTCGTTGACCTGCAGGGTGGCCGAAGACACTTCGCGGATCGAGGCGTGAATCCGCTCGACGAAACGGTTGAAGGCCTTGGCCAGTTCGCCGATCTCGTCATTGGAGTGGATTGTCAGGCGCTTGGTCAGGTCACCTTCGCCTTGGGCGATGTCCTGCATGGCCTTGCCCATCACGCGCAGCGGTTGCATCAGCACGCGGATCAGCATGCTCAGCAGCAGGATGATCAGCACCACCGCGATCAGGGTGGCGACGATGGCCGAGGCGCGGAACTCGCTGAGCATCGCGTAGGCCTTGGCCTTGTCGATGGACAGGCCGATGTACCAGGAGACCGAGGGCAGGCCCTTGACCGGGGTAAAGGTGAAGATGCGGGTGTCGCCTTCCACTTCGGTCTCGCTGAAGTCGCCGCTGATCCGCGGCGTGGCCTGCGGAAACACGTCCGTGAGGCTCTTCATGACCAGGGTCTGGTCCGGGTGCACGAGGATGGTGCCATCGGCGCTGACCAGAAATGCGTAGCCGATGCCGTTGAAGTCCAGCGAGTTGATCAGCTCGACCAGGGTGCTGAGACCCAGGTCGCCGCCGACTACGCCGGCCGGTTGCGCCGGCGTGGCGATAGTAATGGTCAGCTCGTTGGTGGAGGCATCCATGTAGGGCTCGGTGAGCGTGGTGCCGCCGGCGGCCACGGCGTCCTTGTACCAGGGGCGGGTGCGCGGATCATAACCCTCTGGCAGATCGCTTTCCGGACGTGAGGTGAAGTTGCCATCGCCGCCGCCCAGGTAGGCGAAGGCGAAGGTCGAGGTCAGTGCGCGCTGCTCGAGCAGGCTCACGACCTTGTCGTTCGACGCGTCGCGGCTGATCGACTGGGCCGTGCTCTCGACCAGCAGAATGCGGCCGGACAGCCAGTTCTGAATGGTGCCGGCGGTCACCTCACCCATTTCGTGCAGGTAGTTCTCCAGGTTGGCGCGAATGGCGTTGCGCTGCAGGTAATCGTTGTACAGGGTGAACAGGGAGAAGGCCGCGATCACCACCAGTGAGGCGGCAAGCAGAATCTTGTGGCTGAACTTCAGGTTGTTGGTCATGGCTTATGCTGTCCGTTAGGGGCGGCCGCCAGTCTGGGCTGGCTTCAGGTTGCAGGCGGTGCGGGAGAAGAGCGCTGGTCGGGGGCCGGCGGTACTCTTGTGTCGGTCTTCATGGACGAAAGCTTTAATGTGGGAGACACCGAAATGTCCGTATCTGAACACTTTGTTTTTGGCGCTGACTCCGCCGCTCAGCCGGTCGCCCAACCCCTGCGTCTGGCCAACCGGCACGGCCTGGTGGCGGGGGCGACCGGCACCGGCAAGACGGTCACGCTGCAGCGCTTGATCGAGGGCTTCAGCGACGCCGGGGTGGCGGTGTTCGCCGCCGATGTGAAAGGCGATCTCTGTGGCCTGGGCGCCATCGGTGCGCCCCAGGGCAAGGTGGCCGAACGCATCGCCAGCATGCCCTGGCTTGCCCATCGGCCCAGGGCCTATCCCGTGACCCTGTGGGATGTCGAGGGACGCAGTGGTCACCCGCTGCGCACCACCCTGAGCGAGATGGGGCCCTTGTTGCTCGGCGCCTTGCTCGAGCTCAGCGAAAGCCAGCAGGCCGCGCTCTATGCCGCTTTCAAGGTGGCGGATCGCGAAGGCTTGCTGCTGCTCGACCTGAAGGATCTGAAGGCCCTGCTCTCCCACCTCAAGGCCCACCCCGAGGTACTCGGCGAGGACACCGCGTTGTTCACCAGCGCCTCGGCGCATGCCCTGCTGCGGCGCCTGGCCAGCCTCGAGCAACAAGGCGCCGAGGCCCTGTTCGGTGAACCGGCATTACAGCTGGAGGACATCCTTCATCCCGACTCTGATGGGCGCGGGCGCATTCACCTGCTCGATGCCAGTCGCCTGGTGCACGAGGCGCCCAAGGTTTATGCGACCTTCCTGCTGTGGCTGCTGGCCGAGCTGTTCGAGCAGCTGCCAGAGCGGGGCGATGCCGACAAACCGGTGCTGGCGCTGTTCTTCGACGAGGCGCACCTGCTCTTCGCCGACACCCCCAAGGCCTTGCAGAAGCGCCTGGAGCAGGTGGTGCGGCTGATCCGTTCGAAAGGTGTCGGCGTGTATTTCGTGACCCAGTCCCCGGGTGATCTGCCCGATGACGTACTGGCTCAGCTCGGTCTGCGCATTCAGCATGGCCTGCGCGCCTTTACCACGCGGGAGCAGAAGGCCCTGCGCGCCGTGGCCGAGGGTTTTCGCCCCAACCCGGCCTTCGACACCCTGAGCCTGCTGACCGAGCTGAGCATCGGCGAGGCCCTGGTCGCTACCCTGGAGGACAAGGGCACCCCGGCCATGGTCAGGCGGGTGGCCATCGCGCCGCCGCAGTCGCGGATCGGACCGCTGGGCGTGACGGAGCGCGCGGCGCTGATCAGTCAGTCGCCGTTGAAGGGCCGCTACGACCAGGCCGTTGATCGCGAGTCCGCCTACGAGTTGCTCAGCGCCCGGGCCGCGGCGGCCAGCGTCGAACGAGCGCAGGAGGCGATTCAGGCCAAGGCCGACAAGCCGTCCGTTGGCGGCATGGCGGGCGACCTGCTGGGCAGTCTGGCCGGCCAGGCGCTGAAGAGTGCGGTACGGCAAGTCGCCAACCAGATCGGCCGGCAACTGGTGCGAGGACTGATGGGCTCGCTATTGGGCGGGAAGCGGCGTTAACCAACTGCCCCAGGCCCAGACGCATCAACGCTGGGCTGATGGAGCAGTCGTCCACAGTTGCGCTTCGCCGTCGTCGTTAGTCGAGCGGTTTTTCGGCTTTGTCTTTCAGTTCTTTTTCGATCTTTTCCAGTTCTTTCTCGAAGGCTTGATCGAGAAAATTGGATTTCTTGCGCCAAGGCTTGCGCTCGGGATCTGGTTGAGCGGCGTAGGTAATGACTTCCCCGCCGTATACGTCCTTGTAACGCTGCGCCTGGCGCTCGAGTTCGGCGCGCAGTTCGTCTTTCGTCACGTGGTTACCCATGGTCTGTTTGTACTGAGGTGACAACGTAAGGCGGCCTGCCTTACTGCTGCGGTCACCCATCAGGGTGCAGTCTGAGCTGCTTCTGGTTATTCGAGGTGCTAAGAAGTTGTCTTGCTTGTGTGATAAAGAGCTTTGAAAACAATGGATTAGATGTTTTCTCGGCCAATTGTCGCGGTGCGTGATCGGCACGCGGCGACAATTATGGCGAACACCCGTTAAAAGTCTAGCAAACTGCACGGGTAAGTTAAGAACAGTACGTGCGACCTGTCACGAATTCGGCGGCAAGCGAGTCGATAACCTATCCGAATATTTGCCGTTAATGTGCGCGCAGTGGCGACGTGACCGGCCGGTCTATATAGTTGCTCGCATAACATAAAGGCTATGTCTTCGACTGCGGTTGGCGGGAAAAAGGCCAGCCGGAACAAGTTTTCGGGATGCGGTGTAATAAGCACCTTCACCGGCGGGTTGCCTGGGCAGTCTTTCACCCGTATCTGATTTTCTGTGTCCATCGACGCGGTCATTGGTAGCGCGCTGCTCGATCAGCAACCCCGAGCGGCACCCGCGAAGGGGTGAGTACTCGAGCACGCAACAGACTCAGGAGAATCATTGGCATGCTCAGCTATCTGCTCCTCACCCTTGCGGTGATCGTCATTCTGTTGCTGGTGCTGATCGCCCGGCAGCCGGATCAGTTCCGCGTCGAGCGTTCGGCCTTCATGGCCGCACCGGCGGAGGCGGTGTTCGTCCAGGTCAACGACTTCCACAATTGGCCGCAGTGGTCGCCCTGGGCCAGGCGCGACCCGGCCATGCGGGTCGATTACCAGGGAGCGGATGCCGGGGTGGGGGCGGTCTATCGTTGGTCCGGTAACAAGGCGGTCGGTGAGGGCAGTGCGACCATCATCGAGAGCCGGGCGAGCGAGCGGGTGCGCATCCTGTTGGACTTTCTCAAACCCTTCAAGGCCAGCAACGAGGCACTGTTCAGCTTCGCCGAGGAGCTCGGTGGTACCCGTGTGAGCTGGAGCATGAGCGGGCACAAGAATTTCATGGCCAAGGCCGCCCACCTGCTGATGGACATGGACAAGCTGATCGGCGGCGACTTCGAGCAGGGGCTCGAGCAGCTGCGCCAGGTGGTGGAGAAGGCCTGATGGCTCGCCAGGCAGGGGGGCTGATCCGAATGAGTAGGGATTTGTCGCATTCCGCGTTTTCATCCGCTCATCGAACTGCGATGCTCGCACGCTTCCCCAGCTCCTTGCGCCAGAGGTAAGCATGCTCATCAGCTCCGACTTCGACAGCGGCAATATCGAGGTGCTCGATGCCGACAACCCGCAGCAGGTCCTGCTGGCCATGCGCCCGGACCTCAACAGCCATCACTTCCAGTGGTTCCATTTCAAGGCCGAGGGCCTGACCCCGGGTCAGCGCTACGGCTTCAGCCTGACCAATGCCGGTCAGTCGGCCTACAGCCAGGCCTGGACGGGTTATAACGCCGCCGCTTCCTACGATCAGACCAACTGGTTTCGCGTGCCCAGCCGCTTCGAGGACGGCGCGCTGCAGTTCGAGCTCGAGACGAAAGAGGCGCAGGTCTGGTTCGCCTACTTCGAACCCTACAGCCGCGCCCGCCATGACTGGCTGATCCAGCAGGCGCTGGACGTGGCCGGCGCCGAGCTGTTCGCCTGCGGCAAGAGCATCGAGGGTCGCGACATCCAGTTGCTGCGCATCAGCCGCACGCCGCAGGCCCAACGCAAGATCTGGATCATCGCCCAGCAACATCCCGGCGAGCACATGGCCGAGTGGTTTGTGGAGGGGCTGATCGAGCGCCTGCAAAACCCGGACGACGCCGAGCTGAGTGCCTTGCTGGCCGAGGCGGACCTGTACCTGGTGCCAAACATGAATCCCGACGGCGCCTTTCGCGGTCACCTGCGCACCAACGCCGCCGGCAAGGACCTCAACCGGGCCTGGCAGTCGGCCAGCGAGGCGGAGAGTCCCGAGGTGTTCTTCGTCCAGCAGCAGATGCGTCGGGTCGGCGTGGACCTGTTCCTCGACATCCACGGCGACGAGGAAATTCCCCACGTATTCACCGCCGGTTGCGAAGGCAACCCCGGCTACAGTCCGCGTCTGGCTGCCCTCGAGGAGGCGTTCCGGCAGCGCCTGGCGGCCATCGGCGCCGAGTTCCAGACTGCTTTCGGCTACCCGCGCGACGAACCGGGTCAGGCCAACCTGACCCTGGCCTGCAACGCCGTGGGGCAGGAGTTCGATTGCCTGTCGTTCACCATCGAGATGCCGTTCAAGGATCACGACGACAGCCCGGCGCCGCTGACCGGGTGGAACGGTCGGCGTTCGATGCGTCTGGGGCGGGACGTGCTCAGTGTGGCGGCGGCGATGGTCGGCGAGCTGCGCTGATCTGGGGGGCGCAGGGGTCAGGCCGGCGCTGACGCCTCGAAGTCGTCACCGTCGGGCCCCGTCCTGATGCGCAGCTGAATGCGGTTGCCGCCGCGGCTCTTGGCGCCGTACATGGCGTCATCGGCGTGCTTGAGCAGCTGCTCCATCGTATCGCCGTGCTCCGGATAGAGGGCGATGCCGATGCTGGGCAGGATGCACAGGGCGTGACCGGCCAGGTCCATGGGCTGGTTGAGCAGTTCGCGAATCTTTTCCGCCAGGGCTGCGGCATGCGCCGGTACCTGAATGCTCTCGAGCAGCACCACGAACTCGTCGCCGCCGATGCGGGCGACGGTATCGGCGTCGCGCACGCAGAGTTTGAGCCGGCTGGCGACCTCTTGCAGCAGCAGGTCGCCAGCGGCGTGGCCGAGGCTGTCGTTGATCTGCTTGAAGTTGTCCAGGTCGAGGTACAGCAGGGCCATCCGGCCCGTTTCCCGGCGCGCCCGGGCCAGGGCGGTGCGCAGGCGGTCATGCAGCAGTCCGCGGTTGGGCAGCTGGGTCAGCTGATCGTACTGCGCCATGTGGCGCAGACGGGCGTGCAGCTGATTGCGCTCGATGGCGGCAGCCACCTGGTTGGAGACGAACTGCAGCAGTTCCTTGTCCTGGTCGCTGTACAGCGCCCCGCCGCGATAGCTCTTCAGCGCCAGGGCGCCGATGGCCCCGTCGGGCGAGTTGAGGGGCACGCCCAGCCAGCACAGGGCATCCGGGTCGACGGCGGGCTGCAGCTGCCCGGCCAGCTCGTGTTGTGTCTCGGGGGTCAGCAGCAGCGCCCGTTCGCTGTGAATCACTTCGGCGCAGAGGGCGTCCGCGGCTGAGCAGCGGGGCGTACTGGCCTGCTCCCGCTCATCGACGTGATAGGGAAAGCTCAGTCGGTCGTGGCTGGCATCGTAGAGCGCCACGGAAAAGTTCTGCGCCGGCAGCAGCGCGCCGATGATCTGATGAATCTGGCGAAACAGCGCCAGCAGATCCTCGGCGGTGTGGGCCGCCTCGGAGATGGCGTAGAGCGCGGCATGCAATGACTCGGCCTGCTTGCGCTCGGTGATGTCGCGGGCCACGGCGATGCGCAGTTGATCGGCTTCCGACCAGCGAGCCGACCACATGATGTGGGCGATCTTGCCATCCTTGCGCAGGTAGCGGTTCTCGAAATGCGGCTTGGCCTGTCCGGCCATGATCTCGTCGGCGGCTTGCAGGGTCCTGGCCCTATCCTCCGGGGCGACCATTTCGATCATCGGCCGGCCGATCATCTCCTGGGGGCTGTAGCCGAAGATGCGTTCGCAGGCGGCGCTGACGAAGACGAAGCGGCCCTCGGCGTCGACCACGCAGACGGCGTCGAGCAGCAGGTCGATGAAGGCGGACGGGGGCGAGTAAGGGGGTCTATCCATAGGGGAAGCGTACTGCCTTGGTCGCTAGGCGCTGCGCTTCGTCCCCTTTGGGGCGTGGTCGCGAACGCCAGCATGAAGCTTCAGCCAGATGGTGACTGGGTCGTAGGCTCCAGTCTGGCTAGCCGGTGGCGATTGGGCAAGTCGCATCTCGGCGGGGCGGACAGGCGTGGACTTGTAGCGACAGTCGGCCAGTCGGCCACGGGCGCGGCCAGCTGGCGTCAGGGGGGAGGCCCCTTGCGCTCGCGCGCAAAGGGCCTGGCCTTCAGCCGCGGTAGTAACGCTGCGCCACGAAGGGGGTCTTGGCGACTTTCATGGCCACGCGCTTGCCGCGCACCACGGCCCAGACTTCGCTGTCCAGGGCGATATGGCTGCTCTGCACGTAGCCCATGGCCACCGGGGCGCCCAGGGTCGGGCCGAAGCCGCCGCTGCACACCTGGCCGATCACCTGGCCGTCGCCGTCGACGATCTCCGCGCCTTCGCGCACCGGCATGCGCTCCTGGGGCAGCAGGCCTACGCGCTTGCTGGCGACGCCCTCACGCTGCTGGGCGAAGATCCGCTCGGCGCCGGGGAAGCCGCCGGCGCGCACGCCATCGGCGCGGCGGGCCTTGGACACGGCCCACAGCAGGCTGGCCTCGATCGGCGTGGTGGCCCTGCTCATGTCGTGGCCATACAGGCACAGACCGGCTTCCAGGCGCAGCGAATCGCGCGCGCCGAGACCGATGGCCTCGACCTCGGGTTCGGCCAGCAGGCTGCGCGCCAGGGTCTCGGCGTGCTCGGCCGGCACCGAGATCTCGTAGCCGTCTTCGCCGGTGTAGCCGGAACGGCTGACGTAGCAGTCGACACCGAGCAGGCGCACCGGGGCGAACTGCATGAAGGTCATCTTCGCCACTTCCGGCGCCAGGCGCGCCAGCGCGTCGACGGCCTTGGGACCCTGCAGGGCGAGCAGGGCGCGGTCGAAGTGGGACTCGATCTGGCACTGGCCGGCAATGTGCTGCTGCAGGTGCATCAGGTCCTGGTGCTTGCAGGCGGCATTGACCACCAGGAACAGGGTGTCGTCACCGAGGTTGGCGACCATCAGGTCGTCGAGGATGCCGCCGTTCTCGTCGGTGAACATGGCGTAGCGCTGCATGCCCACCGGCAGGTCGACGATATCCACCGGCACCAGGGTCTCCAGGGCCTTGGCGGCTTCGGCGCCGCGCAGGATGATCTGGCCCATGTGCGAGACGTCGAACAGGCCGGCCTGGTCGCGGGTGTGCAGGTGTTCCTTCATCACGCCGAGCGGGTACTGCACCGGCATGTCGTAGCCGGCGAACGGCACCATGCGCGCGCCGAGCTCTAGGTGCAGGGCATGCAGCGGGGTTTTCGCCAGGGTTTCGGTGGTCATGCAATGTCTCCGGTAGGGTGCGCCATGCGCACCGTTAAAGGGTTTGGTGCGCGGGGTCTAGGCGTCCCCGCGCACCCTACTGATCAGCATTCGATGATGTTGACCGCCAGGCCGCCGCGGGCGGTTTCCTTGTACTTGCTCTTCATGTCGGCGCCGGTCTGGCGCATGGTGCGGATCACCTTGTCCAGCGAGACGAAGTGCTGGCCGTCGCCGCGCAGGGCCATGCGGGCGGCGTTGATCGCCTTGACCGAGCCCATGGCGTTGCGTTCGATGCAGGGCACCTGAACCAGGCCGCCGATCGGGTCGCAGGTCAGGCCGAGGTTGTGCTCCATGCCGATTTCGGCGGCGTTCTCCACCTGGGCCACGCTGCCACCGAGCACCTCGCACAGGGCGCCGGCGGCCATCGAGCAGGCCACGCCGACCTCGCCCTGGCAGCCGACCTCGGCGCCGGAGATCGAGGCGTTCTCCTTGTAGAGGATACCGATGGCCGCGGCGGTGAGCAGGAAGCGCACCACGCCGTCATCGTTGGCGCCGGCGATGAAGCGCACGTAGTAGTGCAGCACCGCCGGCACGATGCCGGCCGCGCCGTTGGTCGGTGCGGTCACCACGCGCCCGCCGCTGGCGTTCTCCTCGTTGACCGCCAGGGCGTAGAGGTTGACCCAGTCGAGCACGCTGAGCGAGTCGCGCAGGGCCGCCTCCGGGTGCTTGCACAGCTGACGGTGCAGGGCGGCGGCGCGGCGCTTGACCTTGAGTCCGCCGGGCATGATGCCCTCGTTCTGGCAGCCGGCCTCGACGCAGTCCTGCATCACCTGCCAGATCTTCAGCAGGCCGGCACGGGTCTCCGCCTCCGGGCGCCAGGCGGTCTCGTTGGTCAGCATCACCTGGCTGATCGACAGGCCGTGCTCGGCGCAGTGCGCCAGCAGCTGCTTGGCGGTGGTGAAGGGGTAGGTCAGGGGCGTGCGGTCCTCGACGATGCGGTCGGCGCCGGCGGCCTCCTCATCGACCACGAAGCCGCCCCCCACCGAATAGTATTCGCGCGAACGGATCTGCAGGCCGGCGCCGTCGAAGGCGCGGAAGATCATGCCGTTGGGGTGGTAGGGCAGGGGCTTGCGGATCATCGCCAGGTGTTCTTTCTCGACGAAGCGGATGGTCTTCTCGCCGAGCAGGTTGAGCTCGCCGGCCTTGCGCATCGCCGCCAGGCGCGGTTCCACCGTGCGGGTGTCGACGGTGTCGGGTTGCTCGCCTTCCAGGCCGAGCAGCACCGCCTTGTCGCTGCCGTGGCCCTTGCCGGTGGCGCCGAGGGAACCGTACAGCTCGACCTTGAGCGATTCAGTGCTGGCCAGCAGGCCGTCGCGGCGCAGGCCCTCGACGAAACGCACGGCGGCGCGCATCGGCCCGACGGTGTGCGAACTGGAGGGGCCGATGCCGATTTTGAACAGATCGAAAACGCTGAGTGACATGCTTATCTCCGACTTCCTAAAGGGGCTGGCGGCGCGCCGCTGGAGCGCCGCCGGGCCGCGAAGCGAACCTATCTATTCAGCGTAGACCGGGAAGCTGGCGCACAGGTCGGCGACCTGACCACGGACCCGTTCGATCACGCTGGGGTTGTCCATGTCGTCGAGGGTGTCGCAGATCCAGCCGGCCAGCGCGCGGCACTCGCCTTCCTTGAAGCCGCGGGTGGTCACCGCCGGGGTGCCGATGCGCAGGCCCGAGGTGACGAAGGGCGACTGCGGGTCGTTCGGCACGGCGTTCTTGTTTACCGTGATATGCGCCGCACCCAATGCCGCGTCGGCGGCTTTGCCGGTCAGGCCCTGCCTGATCAGGCTGAGCAGGAACAGGTGGTTGTCGGTGCCGCCGGAGACCAGGTCGAAGCCGCGGCTGACGAACACCTCGGCCATGGCCTGGGCGTTCTTGATCACCTGCTGCTGGTATTCCTTGAAGCCTGGCTCCAGGGCTTCCTTGAAGCACACGGCCTTGGCCGCGATCACGTGCATCAGCGGGCCGCCCTGGGCGCCGGGGAAGACCGCGGCATTGAGCTTCTTCTCGATCTCTTCGTTGGCCTTGGCCAGGATCAGGCCGCCACGGGGACCGCGCAGGGTCTTGTGGGTGGTGGTGGTGACCACGTCGGCGAAGGGCAGCGGGTTGGGGTACAGGCCGGCGGCGACCAGACCGGCGACGTGGGCCATGTCGACGAACAGGTAGGCACCGACCTGATCGGCGATGGCGCGGAAACGGGCGAAGTCCAGGGTCCGCGAGTAGGCGGAGAAGCCGGCGACGATCATCTTCGGCTGGTGCTCCACGGCCAGGCGCTCGACCTCGGCGTAGTCGATCAGGCCGTTCTCGTCGATGCCGTACTGCACCGCGTTGTACAGCTTGCCGGAGGCGCTGACCTTGGCACCGTGGGTCAGGTGGCCGCCGTGGGCCAGGCTCATGCCCAGGATGGTGTCGCCCGCGTTGAGCAGGGCCAGGTAGACGGCGGCGTTGGCCGAGGAGCCGGAGTGCGGCTGGACGTTGGCGAAATCGGCACCGAACAGCTGCTTGGCGCGCTCGATGGCCAGCTGCTCGACCTTGTCGACGTGCTCGCAACCGCCGTAGTAGCGCTTGCCCGGGTAGCCTTCGGCGTACTTGTTGGTCAGGCCGGTGCCCTGGGCCTGCATCACGGCCGGGCTGCAGTAGTTTTCCGAGGCGATCAGCTCGATGTGGTCCTGCTGGCGGCTCTCTTCGGCGGCGATGGCGTGGGCCAGGGCCGGATCGTAGTCGTTGAGGGTCAGGCTCTTGTGGAACATGGGAGAGGTCCTTGGCGAAGGGCGCGACCGTGATCCGGCCGCGCCAGGGGCATGCGAGGGTTTAACGTTGCACGGCAGCGGCGCCGCCGATGCTGGCCTTGTTGGCGAAATGGTCGCGGGTCAGCTTGACCACCACGGGGCTCAGCAGCAGCAGCGAGAGCAGGTTGGGCAGTGCCATCAGGCCGTTGAGGGTGTCGGCCAGCAACCAGGCGAAGTCCAGCTGGGCGATGGCGCCGAACGGCACGGCCAGGACCCAGATGATGCGGAACGGCACAATGGCCTTGGTGCCGACCATGAACTCCCAGCACTTCTCGCCGAAGTAGCTCCAGCCGAGGATGGTGGTGAAGGCGAAGACCACCAGGGCGATGCTCAGCACGGCGCCGCCGAAACCGGGCATGGCCGCTTCGAAGGCCGCTGCCGACAGGGCCGCGCCGCTCTCGCCGCTGGTCCACACGCCGGAGGCGATGATCGCCAGGCCGGTCATGCTGCAGATGATGATGGTGTCGATGAAGGTCCCGAGCATGCCGATCATCCCGGAGCGCACGGCGCTGTTGGTGGTGCCGGCCGCCTGGGCGATACCGGCGGTGCCCAGGCCCGCCTCGTTGGAGAAGATGCCGCGGGCCACACCGAAGCGGATCGCCGCCATCACCGCCGCGCCGGCGAAGCCACCGGCGGCGGCGATCGGGCTGAAGGCGTGGGTGAAGATCAGCTCGAAGGCGCCGGGGATGGCGTCGGCGAAGGCCACCAGCACCGCCACGGCGGCCACTATGTAGGCCACGCACATGAACGGCACCAGGGTCGCGGCGACCTTGCCGATGCGCTGGATGCCGCCGAGGATCACCAGGCCGACCAGCACCATGCTGACCAGGCCGGTGGCCCACAGCGGGATGTCGAAGGTGCTCTGCAGGGCATGGGCCATGCTGTTGACCTGGACCATGTTGCCGATGCCGAAGCCGGCCAGGCCACCGAAGATGGCGAAGGCGCTGCCGAGCCACAGCCACTTCTTGCCCAGGCCGTTCTTGATCGCGTACATCGGCCCGCCGACGTGCTCGCCGCGGTCATCCTTCTCGCGGTAGTGCACCGCCAGCACCACTTCGCAGTACTTGGTGGCCATGCCGACCAGGGCGGTGCACCACATCCAGAACAGCGCGCCGGGGCCGCCGAGGAAGATCGCGGTGGCCACGCCGGCGATGTTGCCGGTACCGACGGTGGCGGCCAGGCAGGTCATCAGCGCCTGGAACGGGCTGATCTCGCCGCTGGCCTCGTCGTCCTTCTTGCGGCCTTGCCACATCAGGGCGAAGCCGGCGCCGATCTTGCTCAGGGGCATCAGCTTGAGGCGCAGCATGAGGAACAGGCCGGTGCCGAGGATCGCCACCAGCATGGGTGGACCCCAGACCAGGCCGTTGATTTGATTGACCAGATGGGTGATGAATTCCATGTAACGCTCCTTTTCTTGTTGTTGGTGCGCAGGGGTGACCTGCATCGAATAAGGGCTGTCGTGCGGTTGTGCCGCGATGGGAATTACTGTTTTGCGATAAACGATCCGCCGTGGAACGGCGAACCGGTTGTGGGTGCGCGCTGTGTGCCATGGGTTTGCCGACACAGGGACGCACAGCGCGCACCCACAAACTCCTGCAGGCCTCGAACCGGTCAACGCCGCTCGAGGCCGCTGTTGGCTGGCCCGGCGCGCGCCGGGCCAGGGGTGCCGCTTAGGCGTCCTGGTAGGCCTCGATCGACGGGCAGGCGCAGATCAGGTTGCGGTCGCCGAACACGTTGTCGACCCGACCGACCGGCGGCCAGTACTTGCCGTCCACCAGGCTGGCGACCGGGTAGACCGCCTGTTCGCGGCTGTAGCCGTGGGTCCACTCGCCGACCAGTTCCAGGGCGGTGTGCGGGGCGTTCTTCAGCGGGTTGTCCTCGGCGTCCAGGTCGCCACGCTCGACCGCGCGGATTTCCTCGCGGATGGCGATCATGGCGTCGCAGAAGCGGTCCAGCTCCTCCTTGGATTCGCTCTCGGTCGGCTCGATCATCAGGGTGCCGGCCACCGGGAAGGACATGGTCGGGGCGTGGAAGCCGAAGTCGATCAGGCGCTTGGCCACGTCGTCGACGCTGATGCCGCTGGTTTCCTTGATCGGGCGGATGTCGAGGATGCACTCGTGGGCCACCAGGCCGCCTTCACCGCTGTACAGCACCGGGTAGTGCTCTTCCAGACGACGGGCGATGTAGTTGGCGTTGAGGATGGCCATCTGCGAGGCGCGCTTGAGGCCTTCGCCGCCCATCATGGTGATGTACATCCAGGTGATCGGCAGGATGCTGGCGCTGCCGAACGGCGCGGCGCTGACCGCGCCTTCCTTGCGCGCCATCTTGTCGTGGCCCGGCAGGAAGGGGATCAGGTGCGCCTTGACGCCGATCGGGCCGACGCCCGGACCGCCGCCGCCATGGGGGATGCAGAAGGTCTTGTGCAGGTTCAGGTGCGAGACGTCGCCGCCGAACTGGCCCGGGGCGCAGAGGCCGACCATGGCGTTCATGTTGGCGCCGTCGATGTACACCTGGCCGCCGTTGTCATGAACGATCTGGCAGATCTCGCGGATGCCTTCCTCGAACACGCCGTGGGTCGAGGGATAGGTGATCATCAGCGCGGCCAGGCGGTGCTGGTGTTCCTGGGCCTTGGCGCGCAGGTCGTCGATGTCGACGTTGCCGCGGGCGTCGCAGGCGGTCACCACCACGCGCATGCCGGCCATGCTGGCGGTGGCCGGGTTGGTGCCGTGGGCGGACTGCGGGATCAGGCAGATGTCGCGCTGCTCGTCACCGCGGCTGCGGTGGTAGGCGCGAATGGCCAGCAGGCCGGCGTACTCGCCCTGGGAGCCGGCGTTCGGCTGCAGGGACACGCCGTCGTAGCCGGTGGCGGCGCAGAGCATGGCCTCCAGCTCGTCGGTCAGCTGCTGGTAGCCCTGGCTCTGTTCGGCCGGGGCGAAGGGGTGCAGGTTGCCGAACTCGGGCCAGGTCACCGGGATCATTTCGCTGGCGGCGTTGAGCTTCATGGTGCAGGAGCCCAGCGGGATCATGCTGCGGTCCAGCGCCAGGTCCTTGTCGGCCAGCTTGCGCAGGTAGCGCATCAGCTCGGTTTCGCTGTGGTAGCGGTTGAACACTTCGTGCTGGAGGATGGCCGACTGGCGCAGCAGGGCCTGGGGCAGGCGCGCGGCGCCGGCGGCGGCCAGCTCGGCGAAGTCCGGCAGGCTCTGGCCCGGCTCGGCGAAGACTTCCCAGAGGCGCTCGACGGCGGCCTGGTCGGTGGTTTCGTCCAGCGACAGGCCGAGGCGCTCGGCGTCTATCTCGCGCAGGTTGATGCCCATGGCGTGGGCCTGCTGGTGCAGCTGCGCGGTGCGCGCGCCGGTGGCCAGGGTCAGGGTGTCGAAGAAGCTCTCCTGCTCGGCGGGCAGGCCCAGCTTGGCCAGGCCCGCGGCGAGGATGGCGGTGAGCTGGTGCACGCGCTGGGCGATGGCGCTCAGGCCCTGGGGGCCGTGGTACACGGCGTACATGCTGGCGATGTTGGCCAGCAGCACCTGGGCGGTGCAGATGTTGCTGGTGGCCTTCTCGCGGCGGATGTGCTGTTCGCGGGTCTGCATGGCCAGGCGCAGCGCCGGCTTGCCGAAGCGGTCGACCGAGAGGCCGACCAGGCGGCCGGGCATGTCGCGCTTGAACGCATCGCGGGTGGCGAAGTAGGCGGCGTGGGGGCCGCCGAAGCCCAGCGGTACACCGAAGCGCTGGGCGCTGCCGATGGCCACGTCGGCGCCGAACTCGCCGGGGGCGCTGAGCAGGGTCAGGGCCAGCAGGTCGGCCGCCACGGCGACCAGCGCCTTGGCCTCGTGGAAACGCTCGACCAGTTCGCGGTAATCGAAGATGTCGCCGTTGCTGGCCGGGTACTGCAGCAGGGCGCCGAAGTAGGCGCTGGCATCGCTGATCTCGTGCTCGTCACCGACCACTACCTCGATGCCCAGGGGCTCGGCACGGGTGCGCAGCACGTCGAGGGTCTGCGGGTGGCAGTGCTGCGAGGCGAAGAAGGCGTTGCTGGCCTTGTTCTTCGACAGGCGCTTGCAGAAGGTCATGGCCTCGGCGGCGGCGGTGGCCTCGTCCAGCAGGGAGGCGTTGGCGATCGGCAGGCCGGTGAGGTCGCTGATCAGGGTCTGGAAGTTCAGCAGCGCTTCCAGGCGGCCCTGGGAGATTTCCGGCTGGTAGGGCGTGTAGGCGGTGTACCAGGCCGGGTTTTCCAGGAGGTTGCGCAGGATCGGGCTCGGCGTGTGGGTGCCGTAGTAGCCCTGACCGATGTAGGTCTTGAACTGCTGGTTCTGAGCGGCGATGGCCTTGATCTTGGCCAGGGCGTCGGCTTCGCTCAGGCCCGGGGTCTGGCCGAGTACGCTGGTGCCCTTGATGGTCTCCGGGATGACGCTGGCGATCAGCGCCTCGACGGAGTCGAAGCCGAGGGTGGCGAGCATGGCGGCGGTGTCGGCGTCACGGGGGCCGATATGCCGGGCGATGAATTCGTTCTGGGTCGTCAGTTCAGGCATGGCGCGGGCCTCAGGCTTCGTCGTTGGCTTTGAGCAGGCGCTGGTAGGCGTCCTGGTCGAGCAGGGCGGCGACGGCGCTGGCATCGGTGGGACGGAAACGGAAGAACCAGCCCTTGTTCAGCGGGTCTTCGTTGACCAGCTCCGGGCTGCCTTCGAGGTCGGCGTTGACTTCGACCACTTCACCGTCCAGGGGCATGGCGATGTTGCTGGCGGCCTTGACCGACTCCAGCACGGCCACTTCATCGCCCTGGGCATAGCCCTGCGCTTCCGGCAGCTGCACGAATACCACATCCCCCAGGGCTTCCTGGGCATAGGCGGTAATGCCAACAGTGACCAGGCCATCGGCATCCTGACGCAGCCATTCGTGATCGACGGTAAAACGCAATTCGCTCATGTGAACTCCTCAAGGGGGCGGGTTCGCCCGTTTCTGCTGCGGGCGTGATCGGGGCGCTCGTGCTGGGCAGCGAGCCATCTGTCAGGGACTAAGCAAGGGTAATGCCACTGACATAAAAATCAATAAAATCAATAAGTTAAGATATTAGATATGAAGCGCAGTGCAATTGCCATGTATCGAATTCAATACATTCCGGCTTGGCGCGAGCCGAATGGGCGGCGAGGAGCCACTGATGTCGCGGTCTGACAGGTGCGCGTCGCTTTTGTGTCGCTTTCGTTACGCTGTATTGAAATCGATACGGGTGAGGGTGTTTGGCGGGCGGCCGGTGGCGTCCGCGTGGCCGCGCATCAGCCCATCAGGCCTTCCATGAAGTCCGCCAGCCGGGCGGCCAGGGCGCGACGCCAGGGCGGGCTGTGCGGATCGGCCAGGACTCGGTCCTCATGGCCGAAGCTGTGGACGATGGCGTTGTAGCCGAGCCAGCGCCAGGGTTCCGCTTCCCAGGCCTTGAGGCCGGTCAGTGGACTGTCGGCGAACACCCAGGGCTGCGCGGTCAGGGGGCTGGCGCGGCCGAGCAGCAGGTCAGCCAGGGTGCGCCCGGCCAGGTTGCTGGCACCGACGCCCTCGCCGCCGTAGCCGCCGGCCAGGGCGATGCGACCGTGCCGGTCGAGCAGCATGTGCGGCTGAAAGCGCCGCGCCATGCCGAGGTTGCCGCCCCAGGCATGGCTGAGCGCGACATTGCGCAGCTGGGGAAACAGCTCGCCGAGCAGCTGGCGGCGCAGGCCGATTTCCTCGTCAGTCAGGGCGAAGTTACGGCGCAGCCGGCCGCCGAAGCGGTAGCCGCCGCGGGCGCCGAATACCAGGCGATCGTCGGCGCTGCGCTGGCCGTAGGTGACCTGGCGGCTGAACTCGCCGAAGGCCTGCCCCTGTTCCAGGCCGATCGTCTGCCACAGCTCGAGGGGCAGGGGCTCGGTGGCCACCATCAGGCTCTGCACCGGCAGCTGAAAGCGCTGCAGGCGCGTGCAGCGCCCCGGCGCGCCGGTCAGCGGCGGCAGTTCGCCGGCATAGGCTTCGACCGCCGGCACGACCCACTCGGCGCGCAGCTCGCCCTGGGTGGTGCGCAGCAGGCCCGGTTGCCAGTGGCAGACGCGACTCTGCTCGAACAGCTGCACGCCCAGCCGTTCGACCGCCAGGGCCAGACCCTGTACCAGCCTGGCCGGCTGGACCGTTGCGCAGTGGGGGCTGTGGACCGCGCCGAGGGCGCCGTGGATACGCAACTGTCGGCCCAGCTCGCCCGGCGTCAGCCAGCGGTAGTCTGCCTCGCCGAGGCCCTGGCCGTGCAGCTGCTCGAGCCAGGTGCGCAGGCGCTCGGCCTGTTCGGGGTAGCGCGCCGCACAATGCAGCACGCCGCCCTTGCGGTAGTCGCAGGTTATGCCTTCGCGCTGCAGCACCGCCGCCACCTCGTCGGGAATGCCGTGCAACAGGGCGAAGGCGGCACGCCGCGCCTCGTCCGGCAGGGCGGCGAGCAGGCGCTCCTCGCCCAGCAGGCCGCCCAGCAGCCAGCCGCCGTTGCGCCCCGAGGCGCCGAAGCCCGCGTACTCGGCTTCGAGCATGGCGATACGCAACTCGGGGGCCTGGCGCTTGAGGTAGTAGGCGGTCCACAGGCCGGTGTAGCCGGCGCCGACAATCGCCACGTCGACTTCCAGGCTGCCGCCCAACGCCGCGCGGGGTGGCGCGGGCGTATCGATCTGGTCCATCCATAGGCTGATCGGTGGCTGGGCCGGCATCGCCAGGCTCCTTCTAAATACGGCGCGCCGTCGAAACAAGCGGCGCTGCGTGGCTAATGCAGTGCCGGGGTGCTGTTCAGCCGGCGCAGGCGCTCGCCGAGCTGCAGGCGCTGGCCTGGTTCGTCGCACAGCAGCAGGGCGCGCTGCAGGTCGAAGCGCTCGGCCTGGGGGCAGTCCAGCAGGTGGTAGAGATCGGCGCGAGCCAGGTGGTCGGCGACGCTCGGAGGGCCCAGTTGCAGCACCCGCTCGGCATCCTTCAGGGCCGCCAGGTGGTCGTCATTGAGCTGGTGCAGCTGGCGCAGGTTGCGCGACAGGCGCTGCAGCATGCTGCCGGCATCGCAGGCGAGCAGGTGGCTGGCGTTGAGCTCGGCCTGGGCGCCGAACTGGCGCAGCAGCAGCTCGCGGCAGTCGCGGGTGTACAGGCGCCGGCCACCGCAGGGGTCGAGCAGGTGATCGGCCCCCGGTACGCGCAGCAGGAAGTGTCCGGGGAAGTTCACCCCCTGCAGCGGGATGTCCAGGCGCTGCGCCAGCTCCAGGGCGATCAGCGCCAGGGACAAGGGCTGGCCGCGGCGCCGCCGCAGCACCTGGTGCAGCAGGGCGGCGCGGGGTTGCGGTGGGCTGGCCTCGTCCTCGTGGAAGTCCAGCTCGCTCAGGCGCCGCAGCAGCGGCTGCGCCAGCTCCCGAACGGGCAGGCTGGGCAAACCAACATCGACCAGCTGCTGCAGGCCGTGCAGCTCGCCCAGCACCTGCTCGGGCTGCAGCGTCGGGTCGTGCTCGGCGGCGACCCACAACGCCGCCTCGAACAGGGCCGGCGGTTCACGGTCAAGGCAGGCTAGGCAGGATTGGCGCGGGCTCATGGTCACCTCGGCGATTCCCTCGTTTGTAGCCGGCCATGGCGGCGGCGTCCAGTCTTGTGTCGGCTCGCCCCGGCGCTGGCGAGGAGGGTGCCTATACTGGCGATAACGACGAGGCTCGGGGCACCGGCAAGCGGACTGCACGCCGGTGAGGCTCCGGCCCAAGGAGTCACAGCATGTTCGCCATGATGGAAGCCTCGCGGCTGGAGGCCCTGCATCTCGCCCAAGACCCGGCGACCGGACTCAAGGCGGTGATCGCCATCCACAACACCCGCCTGGGCCCGGCCCTGGGTGGCTGTCGCTACCTGGCCTACCCCGACGAGCAGAGCGCCATTCGCGACGCCATCCGCCTGGCCCGGAGCATGAGCTACAAGGCCGCCCTGGCGGGGCTGGAGCAGGGCGGCGGCAAATCGGTGATCATTCGGCCGCCCCACGTGGACAACCGCGGCGCACTGTTCGAGGCGTTCGGCCGCATGATCGAGAGCCTGGGCGGGCGCTACATCACCGCCGTGGACAGCGGCACCTCCAGCGCGGACATGGACTGCATCGCCCAGCACACCCGCCATGTCACCAGCACCTCCCGCGGCGGCGACCCTTCGCCGCACACGGCCATGGGCGTGTTCGCCGGGATTCGCGCCACCGCCATGGCCCGCCTGGGCAGCGATGACCTGGAGGGGCTGAGGGTGGCGATCCAGGGCCTCGGCCACGTTGGCTATGCCCTGGCCGAGCAGCTGCACGCGGTCGGCGCCGAGCTGCTGGTCAGCGACCTGGACGCCGGGCGGGTGCAATTGGCGGTCGAGGAGCTGGGCGCCAAGGCGGTCGCCAGCGACGCCCTGCTCGCCACGCCCTGCGACATCCTCGCGCCCTGCGGCCTGGGCGGCATCCTCAACGCCGACACGGTGAAGCAGCTGCGCTGTTCGGCGGTGGCCGGCGCGGCGAATACCCAGCTGGCGGACCTGGAGGTCGCCGACGCCCTGCAGAGCCGCGGCATCCTCTATGCGCCGGATTACGTGATCAACTCCGGCGGGCTGATCTACGTGGCGCTGCAACACCGCGGCGAGAGCCTGGCGACTATTACGGCCCACCTGTCCAAGATCGGCGAACGCCTGACCGAAATCTACGCCCACGCCCAGGCCGAGAAACGCTCGCCGGCGCGGGTGGCCGACAGCCTGGCCGAGCGCCTGCTGTTCGACCGCTGAGGGGCGCGCCAATCCGGGGTGCCTGCTTACCGGCGGCGCCCCGGGGCAACCCGTAGCCACGAATTGCGGGGAGCGCCCAACCACCTACCCGGTGCCAAGGAGGTTTCGCATGCCCGAGAGTCTGAAACTGCCCTATACCCGCTACCTCGAGCCCGATGGCGCGCTGCACGGCAGCCTGCCGGAGTGGGCCGACGACTTCGATCTGCTGATCCGCCTGTACCGGCAGATGGTGCTGACCCGCCTATTCGATCAGAAGGCGGTGGCCCTGCAGCGCACCGGCCGCATCGGCACCTATGCGCCGACCATCGGTCAGGAGGCCATTGGCGTGGCCATCGGCGCCCTGATGCGTCCCGAGGACGTGCTGGTGCCCTATTACCGCGACACCGCGGCGCAGGTCATGCGTGGGGTGAAGATGGAGGAGATCCTGCTCTACTGGGGCGGCGACGAGCGCGGCAGCGCCTACGTCGATCCGGCCGTGGGCCAGGACTTCCCGCTGTGCGTGCCGATCGCCACCCAGGCCCTGCATGCCTGCGGCGTGGCCACGGCGATGAAGATCCGCGGTGAGCACCGCGTGGCCGTCACCACCTGCGGCGACGGCGCCACCAGCAAGGGCGATTTCCTCGAGGCGCTGAACGTCGCCGGCGCCTGGCAGTTGCCGGTGGTCTTCGTGGTCAACAACAACCAGTGGGCGATTTCGGTGCCGCGGCGCATCCAGTGCGGCGCCCCGACCCTGGCGCAGAAGGCCACAGGCGCCGGCTTCCACGGCGAGCAGGTCGACGGCAACGACATCCTGGCCGTCTACGACCGCATGCGCAGCGCCCTGGAGCGGGCCCGCCAGGGCAAGGGGCCGGTGTTGCTGGAGTGCATCAGCTACCGCCTCGGCGACCACACCACGGCGGACGATGCCAGCCGCTACCGCAGCTCGGAGGAGGTCAAGCAGGCCTGGCAGGAAGAGCCGATCAAGCGCCTGCAGAGCTATCTGGCGGCCCAGGGCGTGTGGGGCGAGCAGCGTGAGCAGGAGCTGGTCGGCGAGTGCCAGGGCCTGGTGCTGCGGGCCGTCGAGGCCTTCGAGGCGGCCGGCAACCAGGCCCCGGACACGGTCTTCGACTACGTCTACGCGCAGTGGCCGGCGGTCCTGGCCGAACAGCGCGAGCAGTTCCGCGAGCGGGCCGCCCGCCGTGAGGAGAACGGCCATGAGTGAGCGCAAGCTGAGCCTGCTGGAGGCGGTCAACCTGGCCTTGCACCGGGCCATGGGCGAGGACGAGAACGTCGTGGTGCTCGGCGAGGATATCGGCGTCAACGGCGGGGTGTTTCGCGCCACCCTTGGCCTGCGCGAGGCCTTCGGCTTCAAACGGGTGATCGATACGCCGCTGGCCGAGACCATGATCGCCGGCCTTGCCGTCGGCATGGCCGCCCAGGGCCTGAAGCCGGTGATGGAAATCCAGTTCATGGGCTTCATCTACCCGGCCCTGGACCAACTGGTGTCCCACGCCAGCCGCCTGCGCAACCGCACCCGCGGCCGCCTCACCTGCCCGATGGTGCTGCGCACGCCGATGGGCGCCGGCATTCGCGCACCCGAGCACCACAGCGAGAGCACCGAGGCCATGTTCGCCCAGGTGCCGGGGCTGCGGGTGGTCATGCCGTCCTCGCCGGCGCGGGCCTACGGGCTGCTGCTGGCGGCGATCGACGACCCCGATCCGGTGATCTTCCTCGAACCGACCCGCCTGTACCGGATGAATCCCCAGGTGCTGGTCGACGACGGCAAGCGCCTGCCGCTCGATACCTGCTTCACCCTGCGCGAGGGCAGCGACCTGACCCTGGTCAGCTGGGGCGCCAGCGTTCACGAGACCCTGCAGGCCGCCGCCCGCCTGGCCGAGCAGGGCATCGCCGCCGAGGTGATCGACGTCGCCTGCGTCAAGCCGCTGGACCTCGACACCCTGGAGGCCTCGGTGCGCAAGACCGGGCGCTGCGTGATCGTCCACGAGGCGCCCAAGAGCTGCGCGGTCGGCGCCGAGATCGCCGCCAGCCTCTACGAGCGGGCCCTGCTCGACCTGCAGGCGCCGATCCAGCGGGTCACCGCGCCGGACATTCCGCCGCCGCTGTATCGCCTGGAGCAGCTCTATATCCCGGGCGTCGAGGACATCCTCGCGGCCTGCGACACCGTGCTGAACTACGCCTAGGGCGACGCCGCGCAAGGCCCATCAGCCGTAGGGTGCGCTGTGCGCACCGGCGTGGGGGGGTGGCGGGACAACGGGGCGCGCAGCGCACCCTACGGAGCCGGCACAAGGGTAACGACGGATTCTGGTGAGGAGACGCAACGATGAAGTACTTCAAGCTGCCCGACCTGGGCGAGGGCCTGCAGGAAGCCGAGATCGTCGAGTGGCACGTCAAGGCCGGCGACGAGGTGAAGACCGACCAGCTGCTGGTCTCGGTGGAAACCGCCAAGGCCATCGTCGACATCCCCGCGCCCTACGACGGCGTGGTGCTCAAGACCTTCGGCGGCGAGGGCGACATCCTGCACGTCGGCGAGCCATTGCTGGCCTACGCGGGCGAGGCCGATTCGGGCACGGTGGTCGGCCGCCTGGAGGGCGGCGGCGAGACGCAGGACGACAGCTTCTTCGTCGGCGCCGCGCCCTCGACCCGCGAGCACCTGGCGCCGCGGGCCACGCCGGCGGTGCGTCAGCTGGCGCGACAGTTGGGTGTCGACCTGGGCACGCTGGACGGCAGCGGCAGTGACGGCCTGATCACCCGCGCCGACGTCGAGGCCGCCACCCAGAGCGCCCGCGACAAGTTCGGCGGCGAGAAGCTGCGCGGCGTGCGGCGCAGCATGGCGATCAACATGGCCCGCGCCCACGCCGAGGTGGTGCCGGTGGTCATCGTCGGCGACGCCGACCTGCACCGCTGGAAGCAGGCCCGCGACCCGCTGGTGCGCCTGGCCCAGGCCATCGCCGTGGCGTGCCAGGCCGAGCCGGTGCTCAACAGCTGGTTCGACGGCAAGAACCTGTCGCTCAAGCAGCACGAGCAGCTCGACCTGGGCATCGCCGTGGACAGCCCCGAGGGCCTGTTCGTGCCGGTGTTGCGCAACGTCGGCGCACGCAGCGCCGAGGACCTGAAGGAGGGCGCCGCGTGCCTGCGAGCCGACGTCAAGGCACGCTCGATACCGCCCCAGGAAATGATGGGCGCGACCCTGACCCTGTCCAACTTCGGCACCCTGTTCGGCCGCTACGCCAACCCCATCGTGGTGCCGCCGCAGGTGGCGATCATCGGCGCCGGCGGCATTCGCGACGAGCCGGTGGCGGTGGGCGGCAAGGTGGTGGTGCACCCGATCCTGCCGCTGTCGCTGACCTTCGACCACCGCGCGGTCACCGGCGGCGAGGCGGCGCGCTTTCTCAAGGCGCTGGTGCAGGCCCTCGAGCAGCCGGACGGCTGAACCAGCGCCCGTGCCCGGATGCGCCGTCGGCGAACCGCCATGGCAAGCGCGGGCGCTTTTGCCGGGGAGCAAAGCAGATTGGCCGCAATGGGTCGGTTCCGGTCTGCTACGGCGGACTGAAACCCATCCGTTGTGGAGGGTCGCCCCGCTGAGCGTCGATCACCCCGTTCCTGTCAGGTGCGCCAGCCAAAGTCAGGTCCGAGTGAATGGGGTTCATCGTCAACCCGGGGCGATTCCCGACAGCCGATAGGTGTCATCAAGGTCGAGCGCCTGCGCATGCTTATGGGGTCGACCGGCCGCTTTCTCCTGGCTACCGGTGGCAACGCTAGGTCGATTCCAGCCATTCGCCCCCGCCCGGTACCGGTCAACGCTGTTGACGACTCAGGTATGCGGCAGCGTCGCGCGGCCTTATCACCTCAATGCCACAGCCACAGCCTTGGCAGCGTCCTCGATGGCACGTTCATCGTAGGGGGCAAAACCCAGTACCAGCCCCGGTGGGCGCGGTTTCACGCAATAGCGTGCCAGCGGCAGCACATCGATACCCGCCGCCTGCAGGCGCGCGAAGGCATCCTGCTCGCTTTCCACCTGCAGGTTGCAGGAGATATCCAGCCCGGCGCGAATTTCCGGCACTTCGATCAGCCCTTGCCAATGACGCCGAGCAGACTCGGCAAACGCCTCGGCGCGTGAGGCATAGATCTTGCGCATGCGCCGCACATGGCGGTCGAAATGTCCTTCATGAATAAAGTCGGCCAACACCGCCTGCGCCAGGCTGTTGGCGTGGCGCGACATCAGCGCAGCGGCACGGGTAAAGCTTTCCAGCAAATGCTCTGGCAATACCAGGTAGGCCAGACGGATAGTGGGAAACAGCAGCTTGCTGAAGGTGCCGGCAAGAATCACCGACTGCTCCGCCGCCGGCATTGAGCGCAGCGCCGGAATCGGCTTGGCGATAAAGCGGTACTCGCTGTCGTAGTCGTCCTCGAAGATGTAGCTACCGTGCTGCGCCGCCCACTGCAACAACGCCAGCCGCCGCGCCGGCGACAACTCACCACCCAGTGGCGCCTGACGCGATGGGGTGACGTAGGCCAGCCTGGCATCGGGGGCCAGGCGCACGCCTTCTTCCACCTGAATGCCGAAAGCGTCCACTGGCACGTCCACCCGCTGTACGCCCGACACATCGATCAGCTGGCGCGCCCCGGGGTAGCCGGGATCTTCCATCCACACCCGGGAGTCGCCCGGAGCCAACAGCCGCAGGCAGAGGTCGAGGCCTTGCTGCACGCTGTTGAGCACCAGAATGCGCTCGGCGGGCACCTGCACACCGCGGGCGATGGCCAGGTAGCCGGCGATGGCCGCGCGCAACGCCGGCAGCCCGCCGGGGTCCGAATCCAGCAGGATCGACAGGCGCGATGCACGCAACTGCTGGATATGCAGCTTGCGCCATAGATCGACGGGAAACGCCTGGGTGTCGCCACGGTGGGGAAAGAACGGCCGCAGCCCGGGCATCACCTGCCGCCGCGCAAACACCGGATCGATCGCATCCAGCCGCTCGATCCACGGCGTTGTCGGTGGCGTGCGCGGGACTTCCACTTGGCCCTCGACCCTGCGGCGCACGTAGCCGGCGTCGAGCGTGGCATCCGGCAACACCTGACAAACCCGAGTGCCGCTGCCGGTCTGCGCCACCACATAGCCCTCGGAAAGCAGCTGCTGGTAGGCCGCCTGGGCGGTGCCCCGGGCCAGCTGGTAGTACTCGGCCAGGGCGCGCGTACTGGGCAGCTTGCTGCCGGCCGGCAGACGCCCGGCGAGAATGGCGCTGCGCAGCGCTTCGTACAGCCAACGTTGCAGGCTAACGCCCGGCTCGGGCATGCCCAGAGGCAGGAAGAGCACCTGCGGTGGCGATTTCTCGGGGGGCATGGCTGCTCCAAAGTGGATCAGTTAACTCAAGCAAGAGTGGATCAATACGTTGATCCAGGCCAGAGGCAGAATCACTCCCGTTCTCAGCCAATTGTCTTTCTCTTCACCAGGGTATCGCACAGCATGAAACAGCAAATTCTGATCATCGGTGCCGGGTTCGGTGGGATGTGGAGCGCGCTCAGCGCCGTGCGCCTGCTCGATCAACAGCAACGCCTGGACGTAGCCGTCACCCTGCTCGCGCCCCAGGCGGAACTGCGCGTGCGGCCACGCTTCTACGAAACCGACCTGGCCAGCACCGTCGCCCCGCTCGGCGCGTTGTTCGATACCGTGGGCGTGCGCTTCGTCCAGGGTAGCGCCACGCAGATTGATGGGCAGAGCAAACGCGTGACCTACCGCGACGCCTCGGGCAGCCAAGCCGAGCTGGGTTATGACCGCCTGATTCTCGCCTCCGGCAGCCAAGTCGCCCGCCCGCCACTGGAGGGAGGCGGGCGCGTCACTTTCGATGTCGACAGCCTGGAGTCGGCGCAGAGACTCGAAGCGCATCTGCAGAGCCTGGGCCGGCAGCCGGAGAGCGCGGCGCGCAACACCGTGGTGGTGGTCGGCGGCGGCTTTACCGGTATCGAAACCGCCACCGAAATGCCGGCGCGCCTGCGCGCCATCCTCGGAGACAAGACGCAGGTCCGCGTGATCGTGGTGGATACGGCCAAACAGATTGGCAGTGCCATGGGCCAGGAAATTGCCGGGATCGTCGCCGAAGCCAGCGCCAGCCTGGGTGTTACCTGGAGGCTTGGCAGCCCGCTTTCCAGGGGCGATGAGCATGGCGTACAGCTGGGCAATGGTGAACGCATTGCCACCAGCACGGTGATCTTTGCCGTGGGCGTGAAGGCCTCACCGCTGACCCGGCAGATCAAGGGTGAGCGCGACTCGCATGGCCGCCTGCATGTCGACCGCAACCTTAGGGTGCTCGGCCAGGACGCTATCTATGCCGCTGGCGACACCGCCTGCGCGGCTGTGGACGACCAGGGCAATCACGCCCTGATGACCTGCCAACACGCTATAGCCCAGGGCCGTTCAGCCGGCAATAACGCCGCAGCGGACCTGATCGGCGTGGCACCGATTGCCTACAGCCAGGCCAAGTACGTCACCTGCCTGGACCTGGGCGGCTGGGGTGCGGTATTTACCGAAGGCTGGGCGCGCAAAGTGCTACTGACCGGCAAGGAAGGCAAGGAGCTGAAAACCCGGATCAACACCCGGTGGATCTACCCACCGGCAGCAGATCGAAAAACGGCCCTGGCTGCGGCTGACCCGTCGATCCCGGTGGTGGCTTAAGCGCTTGCCCCGCTGCGTCTTTGCCGCGCGGTTGAAAACTGAAACGGGATTGATGCGTAAGGCGTCAATCCCGTTTTGTTGTCTTAAGCAGCAGGTACCCAGTCGTGCTTACATATTGATGTGGCCGCTATCGGCCGAAGCGGACGCTCTCATGGCGTGGCTATTGCGCCTTAGGAGGGGCAGAAAGTCGAAGTGTCTTGATAAGAAGGTCATGAAGACTGTCCACCGCTTTCGAGCCCCGAGATGCCTCGCTTCGGAACACGGCGACCTCCATGGGCTCCAGCGGGCCTAAGCCTTGCTCGCTGCCTAAGATCTTCAAGTGCGCTGGAACACTGCATTGTGTAAGCACCGCTACCGCCAGGCCGCTTTCGACGGCGGCAATTTGGCCCGCCAAGCTGGAGCTGTTGTACACCACCTTGAATCGACGCCCTTGGAGTGCCAACGACTGCAACGCGCTGCGCTTGGCAAGACTGGCGTCCTCATAGACGGCGATGGGCAGCGGGTCGCGTCGCCAGGCCTGGAACTGGGCATCGCCGACCCAGACCATCGGCTCATGAAACAGCAAGACTCCATGCCGAGGGTTGTCACGAGAAACCAGGGCGAGATCAAGATTGCCGCTTTTCACTCGGGGAATCAGGGAAGTCGATTGCTCGCAGTTCAACTCGATTTCCACCGCACCGAAATTCGGAGCGAAGCGTTTGAGTGCTGGTGTCAGGTAACGCGCGGCGTAATCATCCGGTACGCCAAGACGAATCCGCCCCGTCAGCTCCTCCCCATGGAAGGCCGCCTGGGTTTCGGCATGCAGATCAAGCATTCGCCGTGCGTAACCCAGCAACAACTGCCCTTGAGCCGTAAGCTGGTGCTGGCGCGGCCCTCGCACCAAAAGCTGACAACCCAGGGCCGTCTCCAGCTTCTTGATCTGCATACTGACCGCCGACTGAGAGCGATGCACTTGCGGAGCGGCGCCAGATAGCGAACCTGCATCCACCACGGCCACGAAGCATTTCATCCAATCTATCTGCAGATCATGGAACGTCATGGTTTAACTCGGTCATTCGATTACCAGGTAGCTTAACGCTGTTTTATCCGTTTTTCTTTTGGTGCGTAGCGGAAGCATATTAGTGGCGAAGTCAGGTGTTGCCTTTAGCGACACGCAGCACGTGCCATTTAAATAATCGCCACGCGGAAGTGCCCACGACATGACAGAGGTTGCCGACAAGCTGCATGAGTTCGACCATCGGATGGTTTGGGTCGGTTTTACCAAGCTGGCGCCCATTTCCCTGTTTGTGGCGATATTCGGGGCGGCTTTCGGATTGGCGGCCACCCAGGCGGGACTGAGTGACGCCGTAATCGTGGCAATGAGCACCCTTGTGTTTGCCGGCGCGTCCCAGTTCGCCGCTCTGGAGCTGTGGGGCCCCGACGTCTCCCTGCTTACCCTGAGCATCACCGTGTTCGCAATCAATGCCCGCCACTTGCTAATGGGTGCAACGCTCTATCCGTGGCTGCAACACCTGCCCCTGAGGAAGCGCTACGGGGTGATGCTGGTCGCGTCCGACGCCAACTGGGCGCTGTCAATGCAGGCGTTTGGCAACAGCCAGCCCGGCTTGGGGCTCTTGCTGGGCGGCGGCCTGGCTCTATGGCTGGCTTGGGTGGCCGGCACCTGGCTTGGTGTCCTTTTTGGCGGTTCCATTCATGATCCCAAGGCTCTGGGGCTGGACATGGTGATGGGCTGTTTCCTGTTGGCAATGGTGGTCGGCGGGGATAAAAACCTGCGCATCTTGATGATCTGGATCGTCGCCGCTTGCGCGTCGCTGCTGGCATACCGGTATCTTCCCGAGAACAGCCATGTCGTCGTGGGTGCGGTGGCCGGCGGACTCGTCGGAACAATCTGGACGGAGAACAAGCGTGAGCATTGAAACGGCAGGTTTAGATGCCCTCGCCTTGGTACTGCTCATGGCACTTGTGACGCTGGCAACCCGCTGGGGCGGAGTCTATGTGATGTCCTTCGTGCCCATTGGCTATCGAGTAAAACAATTCATCGGCGCAATGTCTGGCTCGGTGCTGGTAGCCCTTCTGGCTCCAATGGCGCTACAGGGTGACAACGCCGCACGACTGGCCCTGCTGACGACGGCAGGCACCATGTTGCTGCTGAAGAAGCCGCTTCCAGCAATCGCTGCTGGAGTGTTGGCTGCTGCGCTTTTCCGGCAGTTTTGATCCGCCCGAGGCGAGACAGGTGGGCGTCCGATTCTGGCCACTTTCTGCCGGTTGCCTCAGGCTGCTTCGGGTCGAGTCCGGCCCTTCCAACGAAGGTTCCCCACCCGGCAGCCTTCACGGGTGCTTCAGCCCTTGGCCCGCCTTGCCAGCAGTTCGGTCGCGCCCTGGGGCTTGCGGGTGAACCACAGCACGCGGCTGACGCCGCGGGTGATGGCGACATAGGCCAGGCGCAGGCTTTCGTCCTGCATGGCCTGGTCGTAGCTGTTGCGGAAGAACCCCGACTGGGCGTAGAGGGCGTTGCGCAGCGGGTGCTTTTCCGGCGGCGTGCAGTCGTCGACGATGATGGCGACTTCGGCCTGCAGGCCCTTGGCGCGGTGGATGGTGTAGGCCTTGACCGGCAGTTTGCGGTCCAGCTGGGCCTGGATGGCCTGCAGGGGCTGGTTGCGCCGGCTCAGGACCAGCACGGCGGTACGCTCGCGGCTTGGGCGTGCGGCGGCATGCCGGCATTGCGCCTCGATTTCCTTGATCAGCTCCGGCAGGCGCGCCTTGAGGTCGAAGCCCGATACCAGCCTGACGCCATGATCGCCCGGGTGCGCGGCCTTGAACGCCTGGCTGCGCTTGGCCTTCTTGAATTCCAGCGCCGCCAGCACCGCCTCGCCGTCGCGGATCACCGGCTCGATGGAGCGGTAGTTGGTTTCCAGCATGAGCATGGTGCTGTGCTTCGAGCGGCCGCGGCCGGGGAAATGCCTGTCGAAGTCCATGAACAGTTCGGGCGAGCTGCCGCGCCAGCCGTAGATCGACTGCCAGTCGTCGCCGATCGCCATCAGGCTGACCGCCTGCTTCTGGCGCTGCAGGGCGCGGTGCAGGGCCTGCAGCCATTGCACGATCTGTGGCGAGATGTCCTGGAATTCATCGATCAGCAAGTGCTGGAAGGGCGCCAGGGCCTGGGCCGGAAGGCCGGGCGCGCCAGCGGCGAGGCTGTCGGTGAGGCGCTGGAAGGCGCCGTTGAAAGTCATCAGGCCCCGGGCCTGCAGGGAGGCCTGGAAGCAGCGCCAGAACGGCATCAGGGCTTCGACGAAGGTGCGCTCGCCGGCCGCGCAGGACAGGCTCGCCGGCTGCAGCCGGTCGATGCGCAGGCCGATACTTTCGATGAACTCGGCCTGGGCATGGAAGGCCTCGTACAAGGGCGCCGGGGTGAACTCCCCGGCCAGCTTGAAGCCGTCCAGGGGCGCCTTGGTGCTGTGCTGGTCGGCGGCGGGCGGCGGCAGTCCCAGCAGGCTGTGCACCCGCTGGCGAAACTGCGCGTCCTGGTCGTAGCAATCCTGATAGGCCTGCTTGAGCAGGCGCTCCTGGGCCGGGCGTAGGCGCGCGCTGGTCAACGGGTTGTCCGGCTCGCCGCCGGCCTTGTCGTCCAGTTGTTCGAACCAGGCCGGGTGGTCGAGCACTTCCCGGGCCAGGGCGGCCATCGCCGAGTGGAAGGTGCGCACCGCCTGCCGGGCCATGGCGGCGTCGAAGGGGTACTGCCAGAACTCCAGGACCCGCAGCAACTGCTCGCGCAGCTGGGCGCAGGAGGCGTTGGTGAAGGAAATCACCGTCAGGCGACCGGGCTCGACGCCCAGGTGACAGAGCATGAACACCACGCGCAGCACCAGGGTGGTGGACTTGCCCGAGCCGGCGCCGGCGAAGATGCGCGTGGCCGGCGCGCGGCAGAGGATCATCGCCCACTGTTCCTCGGAAGGCGGGCTGATCACCCCGGCGGCCACGGCGGCGGCGACCCGCTCGCGCATCGCGCGGACCTGCCCGGCCTCGATCGGCAGCGGGGCGGGGCCGTAGATGCCCGGGCTGGCCTGCTTGGCGGCCTTGCTCGTTCCCGCTGACTTTTTCCGGGGCGCGCTCGGCTTCTTGGCACTGGCGGCGCCGGGCTTTCTCGAGTTCCGGGCGGGAGGCGGCTCGACAAGGCCGGCTTCACGTTCGGCGTGCAGGTAGGCGGTGGTGCGTGGGAAGTAGCGCGCCAGGGCCCCGGAGAGCTGCAGCCTGTAGCGTTTGACGGCGGATAACATCGAGCGCGTGCACCCTGTTCATACGGTATATCGTTGAATGGTAAGCGCTTTTTATCTGGCGGGGGATCTCCCGAGCACTGACGCCGGTGCTTGCGCTTAGAATACGGCCTCACGTCTCAGCGATACGCGCTCATGAATCCAACCGCCCTCGACACCTTGCACCAGCACCTGCTCTGCGCCTTGAATCCGCCGCCGGCCGAGGCCCGTCGGCTGTTCCACGGACGCGGGCGACGCTGGCCGGGCCTGGAGCAGCTCACCGTCGACTGGTTGCAGGGGGTGTTGCTGGTGTCGCTGTTTCGCCAGCCGGAGGCGGGCGAGCTGGCCGCCCTGCGGCAGCTGCTGCTGGCGTTGGCCGAGTCGACGGCCTGGCGGGCAAGCCAGGCCCAGGCGATTGTGCTGCAGCACCGCTACCTGCCGGACAGCCCCGGCGAGTGGCTGCTGGGCGAGCCCTGCGAACATTGGCAGATCAGCGAAGGCGGCCTGCGTTTCCTGCTGGACCTGGGTAGAAAGCAGAACACCGGCCTGTTCCTCGACATGCGTTATGGCCGCCGCTGGGTGCGCGAGCATGCCCAGGGCAAGCGGGTGCTCAACCTGTTTGCCTACACCTGCGGTTTCTCGGTGGCGGCGCTCGCCGGTGGCGCCGAGCAGGTGGTCAACCTGGACATGGCCAAGGCGGCGCTGAGCCGGGGCCGGGACAACCATCGGCTCAACCAGCATGACCTCGCTCGGGTGAGCTTCCTCGGCCATGAACTGTTCAAGTCCTGGGGCAAGGTGAAGAAGTCCGGGCCCTACGACCTGGTGATCATCGACCCGCCGTCCTTCCAGAAGGGCAGCTTCGTGCTGACCCAGGACTATCACAAGGTGCTGCGGCGCCTGCCCGAGTTGCTCGCGCCCCAGGGTACCGTGCTGGCGTGCCTCAACGATCCGGCCATCGGTCCCGAGTACCTGCTCGAGGCGATGGCCGAGCAGGCGCCGGGATTGCGCTTTGTCGAGCGCCTGGACAACCCGCCCGAGTTCGCCGATATCGACCCCCTGGGTGGGCTCAAGGCGCTGGTGTTCAGCAGCGCCGAGACGTCATCCGGGGACGCCTCGGCATAGGGTCGCGACTAGTCGCTCAGCACCTGGTCCAGTGCCTGCTCCAGGGTGCGGACGGTGCGCTCGATGTTGTGCAGCTTGTCCAGGCCGAACAGGCCGATGCGGAAGGTCTGGAAGTCGGCTGGCTCGTCGCACTGCAGGGGCACGCCGGCGGCGGTCTGCAGGCCGTGGGCGGCGAACTTCCTGCCGCTCTTGATGCCCTCGTCGTCGGTGTAGCAGACCACCACGCCGGGCGCCTGGAAGCCCTCGGCAGCCACGCTCTCGAAGCCGCGAGCGCTCAACAGCTCGCGCACCCGCGCGCCGAGTTCGAGCTGTTCGTCGCGCACCCTGGCGAAGCCGTAGGCCTCGGTCTCCTGCATCACGTCGCGAAAGCGCGCCAGGGCGTCGCAGGGCATGGTCGCGTGGTAGGCGTGACCACCCTGTTCGTAGGCCTGCATGATCTGCAGCCACTTCTTCAGGTCGCAGGCGAAGCTGCTGCTCTGGGTGGCCTCGACCCGCGCCAGGGCGCGCTCGCTGAGCATCACCAGGGCGCAGCAGGGCGAACCGCTCCAGCCCTTCTGCGGCGCGCTGACCAGCACATCGATGCCGCACGCCTGCATGTCGACCCAGAGGGTGCCGGAGGCGATGCAGTCGAGCACGAACAGGCCGCCCACCTCATGCACGGCGTCGGCCACGGCGCGCAGGTAGTCATCGGGCAGGAGCATGCCGGAGGCCGTTTCCACATGGGGCGCGCACACCAGCTGCGGCCGTTCCGCGGCGATGCGCGCCAGCACTTCGTCGAGGGGCGCGGGCGCGAAGGCGGCCTGGCGGCCGGAGGCGACCGGGCGGGCCTTGAGCACCGTGGTGGCCGCCGGAATCTGGCCCATCTCGAAGATCTGGCTCCAGCGGTAGCTGAACCAGCCGTTGCGGATGACCAGGCACTGCTGCCCGGTCGCCAGCTGGCGCGCCACCGCCTCCATGCCGAAGGTGCCGCTGCCCGGCACCACGGCCACGCCCTGGGCGTTGTAGACCTGCTTGAGGGTGCGCGAGATGTCGTTCATCACCTGCTGGAACGACTGCGACATGTGGTTGAGCGAGCGGTCGGTATAGACCACCGAATACTCGACCAGGCCATCGGGATCGATACTGGGAAAGACGTTGGACATGGGCGCGATTCCTGCGGCAGAACGGTGGGTTTTCTCGACCCTGCCGCAGTCTCGGGGAAATGACAAGCGCGCCGGGCATGGCCTGCTTTAGATGGCACCGGCCGAGCTAGAGCCGGCGGCGTGTGTTACTCCGCCGCTTCGTCCTTGCCCAGTTCGCTCAGGGCATCGGGCTGGTTCTTGAACGCCTTGGCGAAGATCTCGCGGTTCTTCGCCATGTAGATGCCCAGTTCTTCGCCTTGCTGCTCGTTCAGCGAAGGTACGGCCTTCTGCAGCACCTCGGTGAGCAGCTCGGCCAGTTCCAGCATCTTGTCGTGACGATCGGCTTCGGCCTTATCCATAAACAAACGCTCCAGATCTCGACTGCTGCGGTACACCACTTCGACGGCCATTCATCACCTCTACGCCTTCACGCTGATAGGGTTGCTAGAAACTGTTTATTTATACAGTGGTGGCGCAGTGTAGTGCAGTCGGGGCTCACTGCAAAGCCCGCGCGACGCTCACGGCCTGGTCTCGCCCATGCCGGCAGGCCGTCGGCCCGCGCCCCGCGCCCTGGGGGCGGCCGTTTCACTGGGTGTAGCGCTGGGCGATCCGCTCGATCTCGCCGGTTCGGCGCAGCTGCTCCAGGGCCGCGTTCAGCTGGCGGACGAAGTCCTCCTTGTAGGGGAAGCGATCGCCGCTGCGGTCACTGAAGCCGACGTAGCTGTTTTCCACCGAGATGGTCGGCCCCTCGGCGATCGCCCCGCTTTCCGTGTCGCCAAACAGGCCATCGCGGCGCATTTGCGCCAGCTCGGCGAGGATCGACAGGCGTTCGTTGAAGTAGCAGTCGATGCGCCGGTGCATCAGCTTCTGCAGATTGGCCCGATTACCCGGGGCGTCCTCGATCTGGATCGCGCCGCGCGCCACTTCGCGCCAGAAGGTCGCGTCGGCCGACAGGTAGCCCGGGTTGTTGCCGAAACGCAGGCCCCGGTAGTCGTCCGGCCAGCTCGGCCGCGGAGCCTCGGCGAACACGTCGCGGTGGCAGAAGACCACCACCCGCTCCTGCAGGATCGGCACCGAGTAGGGCTTGATCCACGGCCGTTCCTCGGGCCGGAAGTAGGGCGGCACCACCGCCAGCGCCCGTCCGGCCTCGATCTCGATCATCGCCCGGCGCCAGGGCATGGGGCGAAACCGCAGGCGGTAGCCCTGCAGGTGCGGCTCGGCGGCGCGCAGCACGGCGATGTAGATGCCGGCGGCGCTGCCCTCGGCCTCGCGATAGGTAAAGGGCGGATAGGCTTCGTCGACCAGCAGGGTCACCAGGGTGTCGGCGCGGGCCGCCATGGGCATTGCCAGGGTCAGTGTCGCCAGGAGCAACAAGGCGGCTCGCCAGTGTTTCATGTCGTCCATCTGCAGAGTCACTCGGTGGCGCCCAGCGGGGGCGGGGACGAATACGGTTCGCGACTTCTTCTACAAGCCTAGGCGTTCCGCCCGGGCGAAGTCCGGGACCGTACCCGCCCAGTGGACTATGGTGGTAACTAAGGCTTCACCCCGTCCATCTCGCGCTGCCGATTCCGGCGCCGTCTGACTACGCCTGCGATCGGCGGGGGTAGGTGATGAGAAACAGCATAGGCTTTCGCCTCAATGCCCTGTTCGTCGTGCTGGTCACCCTGCTGCTCAGCTGTTCCGGGGCGTTGGCCTACTGGAGCATGCGCAGTCAGTTGCTCGAACAGTATCAGCGCAGCCGCGACAGCGTGCAGCAGCGCCTGCAGACCAATCTGGTCAACCCACTGTGGAACTTCGATACCGCGACGCTGCAGGAGAACCTGGTCGCCGAGGTCAAACCGCCGGTGCTGGGCATCGTGGTGACCAGCGAATACGGCGAGTTGCTGGCGTCGGTCGGCGTGCTGGAGCCGGCGCGCCGGCGCGCCGGCGACTATGACCAGCTGAGTTTTCCCGTGTACAACCATGGGCGCAACGCGCAACAGGTGCTCGGGCGCGCGCAGGTGCTGCTGTCGCGCGAGGAGATGGAGGACACGCTGAGCGAGCAGGTGTGGCGGCGTTTCCTGGAGATTCTCGCACTCGACGTGCTGTTGGTCGCGGCACTGTCGCTGAGCCTGCGCCTGCAGGTGCTCAAACCCCTGGTGGCGCTGCGCGACGCGCTGCACCAGGCGGCCGAACACCGCGGTCCCCCCGAGTCGTTGGTGCTGCCGAGCACTCGTCTCGATGAGTTCGGCGAGGTGCTGGGCGGCTTCCGGCGTATCACCCAGCGGATGGCCGAGGACCTCCAGGCCAGGCGCCAGGCCGAGCGCGACATCCGCCAGGCCTACGAGGAACTGCAGCGCACCCAGGCGACCCTGATCCAGGCGGAGAAGCTGGCCGCCCTGGGCGGCCTGGTGGCCGGCGTCGCCCACGAGATCAACACCCCCCTGGGCATCACCCTGACCGGCGCCAGTGTGCTGGCCGAGGAGACCCGGCGCGTTGGCGGCCAGTTGCGGGCCGGCCAGTTGAAGAAGTCGGATGTCGAGGGCTACCTGCACACGGCCGAGGAAAGCGTCGAGCTGATCCTGGCCAATGCCAACCGCGCCGCCCATCTGGTGCACAGCTTCAAGCAGGTGGCGGTGGACCAGACCAGCGAGGCGCGGCGCGAGTTCAACCTGGCTAGCTACCTGGACGAGGTGGTCGAGAGCCTGCGCCCGACCTACAAACGCCGGCCCATTCAGGTGCACAACAGCTGTGCGGCGGACATCCAGCTGGACGGCTATCCGGGCGCCCTGGCCCAGGTGGTGACCAACCTGCTGGTCAACGCGGTGACCCATGCGTTCCCCACGGGTGCGGCAGGAGCGGTCGAACTCAGTGCCCGCGTCGAAGGCGACTGGCTCGTCCTGCAGTTCGAGGATGACGGCCAGGGCATCGCCGCCGAGCATTTGCCACACATCTTCGAACCCTTTTTCACGACCAAACGTGGCGTGGGTGGCAGCGGTTTGGGTTTGCACGTGGTCTATAACATTGTGACCCAGCGCCTGGGCGGGCAGATTCAGGTGGCGAGCACGGTGGGCAGCGGTACCTGTTTCACCCTGCGCATGCCACTCGTTGCCCCGCACCCGGCGGAGGAGGCAAGGTGAACAACGAACACCCCGAAGCGGCGGACGACTGGCTGATCGATGACAGCGCCGAGGTCTCCGGCGGCAAGCTGCAGGCGCCCTGGCGGCTGCTGATCGTCGACGACGAGCCGGATGTGCACCGGGTTACCCAGTTGGCGCTACGTGGCATCGAATACAAGGGCCGCGGCCTGGAACTGCTCAGCGCCTATTCCGGCGAGGAGGGCTTCGCCCTGCTGCGCGATCAGCCGGATATCGCCCTGACCCTGCTCGACGTGGTGATGGAGACCGACGACGCCGGCCTGCGCCTGGTCCGGCGGGTGCGCGAGGAGCTGGACAACCAGCTGGTGCGCATCGTCCTGCGCACCGGCCAACCTGGGCAGGCCCCGGAGCAGGAGGTGATAGTCGCCTATGACATCAACGACTACAAAGCCAAGACCGAGCTGACCCTGCAGAAGCTCTACACCACGGTCATCTCCTCCCTGCGCGCCTACGAGAGCCTGCTGGCCATCGAGCGCAGCCGCCAGGGCCTGAGCAAGATCCTCGAAGGCTCGGCCAACCTCTACCAAATGCACTCGCTGCGCGAGTTCGCCTCGGGGGTGCTGGCGCAGATCGGCGCCATCCTCGACGTCGGCACCCACGGCATCCTCTGCGTGCGCCGGGGCGCCGGCTCGGGGTCGGTGGCGCTGCAGGTGCTCGGCGCCACCGGCAGCTTCGCCGAGATGGCCCAGCATGATGAGCTGGACGAGGAGCACCCGGCCTACCCGCTGATGCTGCAGGCCATCGAGACCCGTCAGAGCCTCTATGCCTACCCCAACGAGGTGCTCTACATCCCGACCCAGACCCATCACGAGTTCCTCCTGTACTTCACCCCGCCCTGGCCGCTGACCGAGGTGGACAAGGATTTGCTGGAGGTGTTCTGCAGCCGCATCGCCTCGGCCTTCGACAACCTCCATCACCACCTGCAGATGACCCGTGCCCAGGAGGCCACGGTGGTGGCCCTGGCCGACCTGGCCGAGTACCGCGACTGCGACACCGGCGATCACGTGCTGCGGGTCGAGCGCTGGACCGCGCGCACGGCCAAGCGCATGGCCGAACGCGGCGACTACCCCGAACAGCTGACCAGGCGTTTCCTCGAACTGGTCGGCATGGCCAGCATCCTCCACGACGTCGGCAAGGTCGCGACCCCCGATCTGGTGCTGTTCAAGCCCGGGGTGCACGACGACTCGCAGCGCGAGGTGATGCGCCGGCATGCCAGTATCGGTGCGGCCATCCTGCAGCGTTCGGCGCGCATGGTCGAAGGCCAGAGCTACCTGTCGATCGGCGCCGAGATCGCCGCCGGCCACCACGAGCATTACGATGGCAACGGTTATCCCGGGGGGCTCAAGGGCGAGGAGATTCCCCTGGCGGCGCGCATCGTCGCGGTGGTCGACGTGTTCGACGCGCTGATGCACCGGCGGCCGTACAAGGAGCCCTGGTCGCTGGCCGACTCCCTGGACTATATCCGCACGCGCAGCGGCAAGCAGTTCGACCCGAAGGTGGTGGCCGCCTTTCTCGAGGTGGTCGGCGCGGACTACGCCGAGGATTAGGGGCAGTCGGCAAGGCGCTGCCATCCGCCCTGCGGCGCTGCGCCGGCAGGGCCGTGCACTAAACTTAGGGTGTGGGCAGCGGCGGGTGCCGCTCGCTCGCGTCGGGCGCCGGGAAGCGCCCCGCGGCGCGCAACGGGCGCGCCGCGACAACGGTCGGCTGCGTGAGCACCGGCCCTCGCGGGTTTCATCGGGACGATGGGGCCGGCGTCAATCCTCTGGCCAACGGCAGGAGGTGCATCATGACCATGGCCAATCGTTTGCAAAGCTACCTGTCGGAGCACCACTCGCGGTACGACATGCTCCAGCACGACCCCTCGATGACCACGCGCGAAGCGGCCCGGCGTGCCGGCGTGCCGCCGCACCTGATGGCCAAGTCGGTGATCCTCGACGACTTCCAGGGCCACTGGCTGATGGCAGTGGTCCCGGCGACCCGTCAGGTCAATCTCAACAAGGTGCGCAAGCTGACCAAGCGCCACTGGCGCCTGGCGCGGGAGAACGAGTTCACCCCGCGCTTCAGCGACTGCGCCAACGGCGCGATTCCACCGGTGGGCAGCGCCTTCGAGATGGACACCGTCATCGACGAGTCGCTCAAGGACGTCAAGGACCTGTACTTCGAGTCCGGCGACCATGAAGGGCTGGTGCACATGAGCTCCAAGCAGTTCCTCAAGCTCATGCCGACCGCCCAGTGCGGCGCCATCAGTGAGTAACTAAGGCTCGCCGCGACCTGTCGTTGCAGCCTCCATCCGGTTGCGCCCTGGCTCTGCGGCCATGCGCCGCAGGGCCGTGTCGCGCCATCTGCGTACTATTCCCCCATGTTCCCGTCGCACCTGCGGGGCGCTGTGGCGCCGATCCTGCATGGGCGGGTTGTCATCCGGGCGCCTGGAAACTCCAGGCAAGACGTACCAAGGAGCAGCAGCGTGAGAATCAACTGGGCGGAAATAATGCGGCATCAGGCGCGCGACCTGGCCGAGTCACAAGGCAACCGGCCGTGCATCTACCCTGGGCCGGGCGCCCTGGCGGGAGGCTGTGCCGAGGCTGGCCCAACCTATCTGACACAAGCTTTCGTGCAGTCTGCTGGCTGGTAAGCCGAGCTGTCCCTGTATCTGGATTGATTTGAGGTAATGGAACATGAAGTGGGCAGACGGTAGCCGCAAGCGCATGCATGACGGAGCAAATTCCATCGGGAATCTGCTGGTTGAAGGATTTCACTATCTGGGTTTGTTCGCCATCGGAGCGGCCACCGCCTGGGCTTCGCTGATGGCCTTTATGGACATGGTCGATAAAGGCCACGCGAGCATCGATGACATTCTCTTGCTCTTCATCTATCTGGAGCTGGGAGCAATGGTCGGGATCTATTTCAAGACCAACCACCTGCCCATACGGTTCTTGCTGTACATCGCGATAACGGCATTGACGCGTTATCTGATCGGTGACGTGTCCCACCATAAAGCGCCGGATATCGGCCTGCTGTATTTGTGTGGCGGGATATTCCTTCTGTCGCTTTCGGTCCTGGCCGTCAGGTTCGCTTCGTACAAGTTCCCATCCAGCAAGGCGATAGACGCGACGGGGGATGTGGTCGGGGAAAATGTCCTGGACCGATGATTCAAGGGCTGTATTGAAACCCGGGAGGCAACCTGTTCCTGCGCGGCGTTCTGCTCCCTGATCACCGACCTGCCGCACCACTATCGAGCGGACTGGGGCGCGGTGCCGGTTTGCGGGGCGACCACCGAGTCCGTCGACCGGCCGCCTCAGTCCAGCGGCGCGAACAGTGCGGCCAGGTCGTCCTCGCTCATCTGCCATTGCGCCTGGCTGCCGCCTTCCAGCACGCCCTGGGCGAGGCTGGCCTTGGCCTGCTGCAGCTGCTGGATCTTCTCCTCGACGCTGCCGCGGGCGATCAGCTTGTAGACGAACACCGGCTTGTCCTGGCCGATGCGGTAGGCGCGATCGCTGGCCTGGGCCTCGGCCGCCGGGTTCCACCAGGGGTCGAAGTGGATCACCGTGTCGGCGGCGGTGAGGTTGAGGCCGGCGCCGCCGGCCTTGAGGCTGATCAGGAACACCGGGAACTGCCCGGCCTGGAACTGCTGCACCGGGGTGCGGCGGTCCTGGGTGCTGCCGGTGAGCTTGGCGTAGGCGATCTTGCGCGCCTTGAGCTCCACCTCGATCAGCTCGAGCATCGAGGTGAATTGGGAGAACAGCAGCACCCGCCGGCCTTCGTCGACCAGCTCTTCGAGCATGTCCAGCAGGGCGCTGAGCTTGCCCGAGTCGCTGGTCTGCAAGGCGGCGTCCGGGTCGCCGAGCAGGCGCAGGTCGCAGCAGGCCTGGCGCAGGCGCAGCAATGCTTCGAGGATGACGATCTGGCTGCGCGCCAGGCCCTGGCGGGCGATCTCGGCGCGGACCTTGCTGTCCATGGCCAGGCGCAGGGTCTCGTAGCGGTCGCGCTGGGCGTCGGTCAGCTCGACCCAGTGGGTGATCTCGGTCTTGGGCGGCAGCTCGCGGGCCACCTGTTCCTTGGTGCGGCGCAGCAGGAAGGGCTTGATGCGCCCGTGCAGGTGGGCCAGGCGCTGGGCGTTGGCCTGCTTCTCGATCGGCGTGCGGTAGTCGCGGGTGAAGGCCTTGCTGTCGCCGAGCCAGCCGGGCATGAGGAAGTTGAACAGCGACCAGAGTTCGCCCAGGTGATTCTCCAGCGGCGTGCCGGTCAGGCACAGGCGCTGGCGCGCCTTCAGCTGCCCGGCGGCCAGGGCCGCCTTGCTGCGCGGGTTCTTGATGTTCTGCGCCTCGTCGAGGATCAGCAGCTGGTAGGGCTGCGCCGCCAGCACCTTGAGATCCCGGGGCAGCAGGGCATAGGTGGTGAGGATCAGGTCGTGTTCGCCGATCAGGGCGAACTGGCTGCGCCGCTTGGCCCCGTGCAGCGCCAGTACCTTCAGCTGGGGGGTGAAGCGCGCGGCCTCGTCCTGCCAGTTGGGGATCAGGCTGGTGGGCATGACGATCAGCGCCGGCCGCTGCAGGCGCCCGGCCAGCTTCTCGCCGAGGATATGCGCCAGGGTCTGCAGGGTCTTGCCCAGGCCCATGTCGTCGGCCAGCACGCCGCCGACCTCCAGCTCGGCCAGGGTCTGCATCCAGGTCAGGCCGTGCAGTTGGTAGGGGCGCAGTTTGGCCTGCAGACCGGCCGGCGCCTTGGTCCGCTTGCCCGGCAGGGCCTGCAGGCGTTCGGCGAAGCCGCGCAGGCGTTCGCCGCCGTGCCAGTTGAGCGCCGGGCCCTGCTCCAGGGCGCTGAGGCGTGCGGCGTCGGCGCGACCCAGGCGCAGGCGCTGGCCCAGCTCCTCCGGCTCGCGGAAGAACAGCTCGCCGAGGGTGCCCAGCAGCGGCTTGAGGCGGGCGAAGGGCAGGGCGATGCGCCGTGCGCTGTGGGGCAGGTTGACCAGCAGCATCTCCTCATCGGCGCGCTGGGCCAGGGCCTCTCCGGTGAGCAGCCAGGGCTTCTGGCGAATCGCCTGGAGCAGGATCGGCAGCAGGCTGAGGCGCTGGCCCTCGACCTCGATGCCCAGCTCCAGGTCGAACCAGTCGTGTTCCGGGTCGTCCGCGACCTCGGCGTACCAGTCGTCCACCTGTGCCAGGTTGTACTGGAACTCCGGCTGCATGCGGACCTCCCAGCCCTCCTCGCGCAGTTGCGGCAGCTGCTGCTGGACGAACGTCAGCCAGGCCGCCTCGTTGGCCAGTTCGAAATGCTCGCCGGGATGCTCGGCCAGGGCCTCGCTCTGGCGCAGCGCCACCTGCAGGTCGGTGCCGTCGAGGCGCTGGCGCAGGCTCGCCTCGGCGGCGCCGTCGCGGATGATGCGCAGGTTGAGGTTGGCGCTCTGGCGCACCAGCAGGTCCTTGCTGGCCTTGCCGTGGGCCAGGTGCCCCTGGTAGTCGAAGGCCAGGGCCGCGCGGTGCTGGGTCTGTTCGTGCATGCGCCCCTTGCGCGCGTCGAAGTGCACCCGCACGTGGCTGCCCAGGGCCAGCACCGGCCGCGGCGTGACGCCTTCGATGCGCTGCTCGGCGACGCCCTTGTCCGGCACGATCAGCGGGCTCAGGTCGATGCCGGCCCGTTGCTGCTGTTCCAGGGTCAGCAGGGCGGCGACCACGTGCTTGCAATTGAACCCCACCGGGCAGTCGCAGTGGCCGGTGACCTCCCAGCGTTGGCCGCGGGGGTGCAGGCTGATGCGCTGGCGGTAGGTCTGCGCCCCCGAGCCACGGCAGCTGGCCAGCAGGGTGTGGTCCTTGAGGCTGAGCAGGCGGCTGCGGCCCTGCTCGGCGTAGCCGCGGCCGCGTGCGAAGTCGCCTTCGCCGATCGCGGCGCGCCAGTCCTCCTGGTGCAGCTGCAGAATATCCAGGCTCATCGCGCGAGTCTCGCGGGCATGAAGTGAAGTCTTGGCATGCGGGTGCCGAACGCTGAAAAGCCGATGATTTTGACACAGCCGCGCCGACTTGCGGGCCTCAGCCGGCGAATGCCCGGCGGTATTGTCCCGGCGTGGCGGCGAACGCCTGGCGAAAGCGGTTGCTGAAGTGGCTGGCGCTGGCGAAGCCGCAGGCCAGGGCGATCTCGCCGAGGGCCAGCGAGGTCTGGCGCAGCAGTGCCTGGGCGCGGGCCAGGCGCTGGTTGAGCAGGTAGCGGTGCGGCGGCACGCCGAAGCTGAGCTGGAACATCCGCGCGAAGTGGTACTCGGACAAGGCGCACAGTGCCGCCAGTTGCCCCAGGCTCAGGGGCTCGGCCAGGTGGCTGTCGATGAACTCGCGCAGGCGTCGGCGCTGCCGCGGAGCCAGGCCGCCGGTGAGGCGCAAGCCGTCGCGCCGACCGACCTGGGACAGCAGGGTCTGATCGAGCAACTCATGGGCCAGGCTGCTGGTCAACAGGCGTTCGGCGGGTTCCTGCCAGTCCAGCTGGCTCAGCTGGCGAAACCGCCGCGCCTGCTGCGGATCATCGAGAAAGGTACTCTCGCGCAGCTGCAATTCGCGGGGTTCGCGGTCGAGCAGGCGAACGGCGCCGAGGGCGAACTGCTCCTGGCTGACATACAGGTGCGCCAGCTGGATCTCGCCATTGATCACCCAGGCCGACTCGTGCCCGGCCGGAAGGATGCACAGTTTGTCGGGGCTGCCCTTGCTGCAGGGCCGGTCGCGGCGGAAGGTGCCGGTGCCCCCGGCCAGGTAGCAGGACAGGGTGTGGTGGCTCGGCGCGTGGTAGTCGCGACTGTCGTGGTGGTTGCTCCACTGGGCCGCCGCCAGCCCGTCGCCCAGCTCGGCGCTGCGCAGCAGGCGGGCGTGGGGTGAGCGGCTCATGCTCTGAAAGACCTGAAGCTGTTCGAACGGCGCCATCTACTGATCCTCTAACCCAGCCATGCTACGCCGCCTCGCGCAGGCTGCCAGCCCCCGGGCGAGAAATACGCAAGATCGTGCAAGGCAGCGGGGTGCCGCCGGTGTGCCGGCCGCCTGATAATCGTCGCTACTCCCACATGGGGCACCGCGTCGGATACCATCAGCGTGGCCGATCCAGGCAGGCAGCGCACGAAGAAGGTGTCCATTGACCGAGTTGATTCCCCTGGCCGACTACGTGGCGCCGACCATGCCGACCGAGCATGCCGTTCGCAAGGCGCTGACCAAGCTCAAGAAGAAGCTCAGTGGCAACGACGAAGAGTCGGTGCTGCGCCAGGATGGGCTGGAGCGCGCTTCGCTGAAAGGGCTCGACGCGATGTGCCAGTCCGCCGACGGCTTCCTGCGCGACGCCCTCGACACGGAAGTGGCCAGCTGGCTGAAGGCCGAGGCGTCTGGCTCGTGGCTCAAGCTGCTGATCGTGCCCTCCTGTGATCCGCAGGGCCTCGTCGAGGACTGGGCCCGCGCCGCGGGACACCAGGTGCTGGCGGCGCCTGCGCGCCATGAATTGCTGCGCGAGGATGCCGTTGCCCCGGATCTGGACGGCAGCGGCCTGCTGGTGATTCCGCGCCTCGAGCACTGGTTCATCCGCCAGCGTCATGGCCTGCACATGATCCGTGCCTTGTTGGCCCGCTTGCCGACGCTCGAGCGTCGCTGCCTGATCTGCTGCAACGTCTGGGCCTGGCGGTTTCTCGTCAAGTCGGTTGGCGCCGATCTCCTGCTGCCCCGGCCACAGACCCTGGCGGCCACCGATGCGGCCGGTCTGCACGCCTGGTTCGCGCCGACGGCGGTGGACGATGTCGGCAGGCGCATCACCTTTCGCCTGGCGAAGTCGGGTGTCGATGTACTGGCGACCGACGACAGTGGCGCCTTGCGCCACGGCCACCTGCAACAGCTGGCGGCGCGCAGCGGGGGCATTCCCTGGGTGGCCGTGCACCTGTGGCGGGCCAGCCTGAACGTCAGGCGCAGCCCCGATGAAGACCTGCCGGAGCGTGCCCGCCGGGCCACAGGGAACGACGAACGCACGGTGTGGATCGGCGATGTCGACGACTGCCGCCTGCCGCCGGGGCACGAGGACAGGTCGCTGCTGGCGCTGCAGGCGTTGCTGATCCACGAGTCGTTGACCGCCCAGGAACTGGACGCCGTGCTCCCGGCAACCGGCGAGCCGGATGTGATACCGGCCCTGGTGGCGGCCGGCTTCGTCGAGCGCGAAGGGCCGTTGTTCCGTGTGCGTGCGCTGGCCTATCCGGCGGTGCGTCAGGCCTTGCGCTCGGCCGGCTTTCCAACGGGAGGGATCTAGACATGGCCGCCGCGAACGACAGTCAGCAGCAGGCTGCCCAGCTGATCCACGACCTGCAGGACATCAGTTTCACCAAGATCGGCTTGATCCTGGCCGGCACCTGGCTGGTCATCCTGGTCGCCCGCAAGCTGCTGCCGTACCTCGCCGAGCGGGGGCCGAGCCAGCTGCGCCTGTACCTGCTGGGCGGGGTGCCGATCATCCGCATGCTGCTGTTGGTGATGGCGGTGCTGTGGGTGATCCCGCTCATCTTCAACATCACCTTCCAGAACTTTCTCGTCATATCGGGCGCGATGGGCGTGGCGCTGGGTTTCGCCTTCAAGGACTACGCGAGCAGCCTGATTGCCGGCATCGTGGCCATCTTCGAGCGCCCCTACCGCCCCGGCGACTGGGTCGAGATCGATGGCGATTACGGCGAAGTGCGCTCGGTGGGCATGCGCGCGATCGAGATCTGCACACCGGCCGACAACGTCATCCACGTGCCGCACGACAAGATCTGGAAAAGCAACATCTCCAACGCCAACGACGGCGCCCACACCCTGATGTGCGTGGCGTCGTTCTACGTCGCGCCTGACCATGACTCCGCCCGGGTGCGCGCGGCGCTGCGCGATGTGGCCATGACCAGTGCCTACCTGGAGTACGACAAGCCCGTGCTGGTCATGCTGGCCCAGACTCCGCTCGGCACCCACTACCAGTTGAAAGCCTATCCGTTCGACCTGCGTGACCAGTTCGAATTCGTCAGCGACCTGACCATCCGCGGCAAACGCGCCCTCGCCGACGCGGGGGCGGCCGAGGTGCAGGCGATGTCCAGCCTCGCCGGCTGACGCCGCGAGGGAACCTGGAAAAGCGCGGCGGGAAAGCACTGCGCCATCGCGGGCGTAGGGGAGGTTGGCGGTCAACCAAGGCCGGCGATTGGCCGTGAAGGGGCCGTTGCGTTCCTGTGTGACCGGCCACTGCCGGGCAAGCGCAGTGATCGGCCGATTCAGCGCACTGACCGCTGCCGGCGGGTCCGCACACCGGCCGAATGGGCGTGCCCACAGTGGCATCTGGGCGCGCGGCTAAACGCCTGCGCCTGGGGCGTCGCGAGCGTATTTCTTCTGCAGGATCATCGAGGCTTCGTTGTAGGCGTCCAGGAAGGCGTCGGCGCTGATCCAGTCCACCGCCGTGTCTTCGTCTTCATCGTGGAAGATCCCGCGATAGGTGATCAGCAGGCCCATCATGAAGTCGGTGGCCGCGTCTTCCTCCTCCTCGGCGACCACCAGCTCCAGCACCGGGTATTGCAGGAACACCAGGCACATCGCCAGCAGGCTGATGCCTTCGCCGACTTTCATCGCCTGGAACAGATCGTAAAAGTCCGCCGGGTCGAAACCATTATCTGCGATGTCTTTGAAGTCGAAGGTGCTCAGGTCGATTTCGACATCATCGAACGGCTCGTTGATCAGCGGGTCGGCCAGCAGCGGATGTACGACATGGGCTTTGGCTCTGGCCTTGCCCGAACGGTTCTGCTTGGCCTTGGCTTTGGCCCGCTGGGCGCGTTTTTGCTGTTTATCTGGGGAGGCCATGGAGGCGAGTTCCTTGTGCGATGCAGCCATATTCATGGCCCGGGGTAATCGGGCGCCAATTGTATTCAGTCTTGGCTGGGTCCGTGGGCCAAAGGGGGCAGATTATTTCCTGCTCTACACGTCCGTTGCTTCCGGCCATTAATAGACTGTCGCGACCAGTCGCTTCGGGTCGATAGGCGCCTCTGATATAAACGGCGACAACCGACCCGCAGCCCGATGGCAGTGGCGCCGACGCCTCAGCCTCTACCCTTGGCCAGGGCCTGCCTCCAGTCGAGCTTCTGGCCGCGCGGCGGCATGGCTGACGACGGCGATGGCGAGCGCCACGAGAACCAGCAGCGCGGCGACGGCGAAGGTGATGCGCATGCCGCTGGCAACGGCCGCGGGCTGCGCCGTTGTAACCGCTGTGGTGGCCGCGCCGAGGGCGAACACGGCGCCCATCACGGCGGCGCCGGTGAGCAGGCCGAGGTTGCGCGACAGGTTGAGCAGGCCCGATACGACGCCGCGTTGCTGCGCGCTGATGTTGCCCATGACGGCCGTGTTGTTGGCAGCCTGGAACAGCGCATAGCCGGCGGTGATGACGAGAAGCGGGACGATGTAGCCCGGCACGCCAGAGGCCGTCGGCAGCAAGGGCAACGCGCCGCAGCCGAGTGCCATGGCGCCGAGCCCGAGGTGGCTGATGCGCGGTGGGCCGAGGCGATCCACCAGGCGGCCGGCCGGTACGCCGGTCAGGGCGGCGACCAGCGGACCGCAGGACATCACCAGGCCGACCTGAGCCGCGTCGAGCGCCAGCGCGCCGGACAGGTAGAACGGCCCGACCACCAGGGTGGTCATCACCACGGTGGTGACCAGCGCACTCATCACGAAGCCGGCGCTCAGCTGCCGATCGCGGAACATCGCCAGGCGCACCAGCGGCGACGCCGCCCTGGCTTCGGCGAGCAGGAACAGGCCCAGCCCGCAGCCTGCAGCCAGCAGTAGCGCCAGGTTGAGTGGGCCGAAACGGCCCCCTCCGATGGTCATGGCGAGCGCATAGGCCGCGAGCGTCAGGGTCAGCAGCAGGGTGCCCAGGTGGTCGAAGCGTGGCCGCTCTGCCGATGAGTCCCGGCGGTCGGCCGGCAGGAAGCGCCAGGCGAGCAGCAGCGCCAGGATGCCCAGGGGGATCTTGATGAGGAAGATCGCCGGCCAGCCGAAACTGTCGATCAGGATGCCGCCGAGCGACGGGCCGAGCGCGGTGCCTATCGCGGACAGGGTGCCGAGCAGGCCCATGGCGCTACCGGTTTTTTCCTTGGGCACCGTTTCACCGACGAAGGCCAGGGTCAGCGCCATCATGATCGCCGCGCCCAGCCCCTGCATCGCCCGGGCGGCGATCAGCAGCCAGAGCGTGGGCGCCAGGGCGCACAGCAGCGAGGCCAGGGTGAACAAGGTGATGCCGGCCATCAGCAGGCGCCGCCGGCCGCTGAGGTCGCCGAGCCGTCCGACGCTGACGATCAGGCTGGTGACGGCCAGAAGATAGGCGAGGACGATCCACTGCACGTCCTGGAAGGCGGCGTCGAATGCGCTCGCCAGGGTTGGCAAACCGACATTGGCGATGCTGACGCCCAGCGAGGACAGCAGCATGCTCAGGGAAAGAGCTGTCAGCGCCCAGGCAGCCGAAGGGGCCCGCAGCGCACCGTCCCCGATCATGCTATCGACCAGTGTTTTCATGACCGTACGCCCCGCACCCGACGATCGATGGCGGTGCGGCTGCCCGCGTCGATCTCTATTACGCGCCCGAGCCGACCGGCCTGCTCGATCCTGAGTTCGCCCGCCAAGGCCGTGACCACCTCCTCGGCGCTGCAGGTGGCGGCGGGGGGCAGTGAACGTCCGGCGACTGCGGTCTGCTCTCGTGTTGCGCCTGGCTCTGCGATGCATTTCATGATGTCGACCTCTGGCACTGGGTGGTTTCAGGATCCTAGGCCGGTACGGGACAGGGCGGAAGGCGCAGCATTTGCAGTTTATTGTTGCGTTTGACGCCATATATTGGCTGGACCCTGCTAGGGTTGCGGTATGTCGACGCCCGATTTCAATCTGCTGATCACCCTGGATGTGTTGCTCGCCGAGGGCAGCGTGGCCCGCGCCGCCGAGCGCCTGCGCCTGAGCCCCTCGGCCATGAGCCGGGCACTGGCGCGGCTGCGCGAGACCACTGGCGATCCGCTGCTGGTGAGGGCCGGCCGCGGCCTCGTGCCGACGCCCCGAGCGCTGGAGCTACGCGAGCGGGTCGGCCAGCTGGTGCAGGACGTGGAGGCGGTTCTGCGACCTGCCGAGGCGCCCAGCCTCCAGCACCTCGTGCGCACCTTCACGCTGCGGACCCGCGAGGGTTTCGTGGAAAACTTCGGGCCGGAGCTGATTGCCCGCGTCAGCGAACAGGCGCCCGGCGTGCGGCTGCGCTTCGTGCCGAAGCTGGACAAGGACAGCGGGCCGCTTCGCGACGCCTCCGTCGACCTGGAAACCGGCGTCGTGAGCGGTGCCATGGGGCCGGAAGTGCGCACCCGGGCGCTGTTCCGCGACCGCTTCGTGGGCGTGGTGCGGGCGGGGCATTCCTTGAGTCAGGGCGCGATCACGCCGGCCCGTTATGCGGCCGGCCGGCACATCGGCCTGACGCGGCGCGGACGCGACCAGGGACTGATCGACGACGCCTTGAGCGCGCAGGGGCTGGAGCGGGAGATCGCGACCATCGTCGGCGGCTTTGCGGCCGCCCTGGCGCTCGCCCAGGCCTCGGACCTGATAGCCACCGTACCGGAACTGCACACCGGCAACCTGCGCGCCGGCATGCACAGTTTCGCCCTGCCGATTGTTACGCCGGAGATCACCATTGCCATGCTCTGGCACCCGCGCATGGACGCCGATCCGGTCCATCGCTGGCTGCGTGGGCTGGTCTGGGAGGTCTGTGCGGCGGGTCGCTGAAGGCGGCGATGACGAGGGTTGAGAAACGGAAAAGCCGGGCCCCAGGGGCCCGGCTTTTTTGGAAGCCGCAGCCTGAAACCGGGTGATCCGGGCCAGGTCGCGGCAGCGCAGATGGACAGGCCCCGAGAGGCCTGCGCGCTGCGATTACTTCAGGTCGAAGCGGTCGAGGTTCATCACCTTGTCCCAGGCCGCCACGAAGTCACCCACGAACCGCTGCTGAGCATCGGCGCAGGCATAGACCTCGGCGAGGGAGCGCAGCTGGGAGTTCGAGCCGAAGACCAGGTCGACCACGGTGCCGGTCCACTTGAGGTCGCCGGTGGCTCTATCACGGCCTTCCAGCACGCCTTCGGCGGACGCCGACTTCTGCCACTTCGTGCCCATGTCCAGCAGGTTGACGAAGAAGTCGTTGGTCAGGGTGCCGGGGCGCTTGGTGAAGACGCCGTGCTCGGCCTGGCCGACGTTGGCGTTCAGCGCGCGCAGGCCGCCGATCAGCGCGGTCATCTCGGGCGCGGTCAGTTTCAGCAGGTTCGCCCGGTCGATCAGCAACTCGGCGGCCAGGCCCTGGCACGCCTTGCTCACGTAATTGCGGAAGCCATCGGCGAGCGGCTCGAGTGCATTGACCGATTCGACATCGGTCTGCGCCTGGGTGGCGTCCATACGACCCGGGGTGAAGGGCACCTTGACCTCGACGCCAGCCTTCTTCGCCCCTTCCTCGACCGCTGCGCAGCCGCCCAGCACGATCAGGTCGGCGAGCGAGACCTTCTTGCCGCCGGATTGGGCGTCGTTGAAGTCCTTCTGGATCTTCTCCAGCACCGGCAGAATCTTCGCCAGTTCGGCCGGCTGGTTGACTGCCCAGTCCTTCATCGGCGCCAGGCGAATGCGCGCGCCATTGGCGCCGCCGCGCTTGTCGCTGTCGCGGTAGGTCGCCGCCGAAGCCCAGGCGGTGTTGACCAGTTGGGAGGTCGACAGGCCGGAGGCGAGGAGCTTGGCCTTCAGGGCGGCGATGTCCTGCTGGTCGATCAGCTTGTGGTCGACGGCCGGAATCGGGTCCTGCCAGAGCAGCTCCTCCTGCGGTACCAGCGGGCCGAGGTAACGGGCTTTCGGCCCCATGTCGCGGTGCGTCAGTTTGTACCAGGCGCGGGCGAAGGCGTCGGCAAGCTCCTGCGGGTTGTCGTGGAAACGCCGCGAGATCTTCGCGTAGGCCGGGTCCATCCGCAGCGACAGGTCGGTGGTGAGCATCATGGGCGCGTGGCGCTTGGACGGGTCGTGAGCATCCGGCACCGTGCCTTGGGCGTCCGCATCCTTGGGCGTCCACTGGTGCGCGCCGGCCGGGCTCTTGGTCAGCTCCCACTCGTAGCCGTACAGGTTCTCCAGGTAGTTGTTGTCCCAGGTGGCCGGGCTCTTGGTCCAGGCGCCCTCCAGGCCGCTGCTGATGGTGTCGACGCCGACGCCGCTGTTGAAATTGCTGGTCCAGCCGAGACCCTGCTCCTCGATGCCGGCGCCCTCGGGTTCGCGGTTCTTGTGCGATTCCGGTGCCGCACCGTGGCATTTGCCGAAGGTGTGGCCACCGGCGATCAGCGCCACGGTCTCTTCGTCGCTCATCGCCATGCGCTTGAAGGTCTCGCGGATGTCGCGCGCCGCGGCCAGCGGGTCCGGGTTGCCGTTCGGCCCTTCCGGGTTCACGTAGATCAGGCCCATCTGCACGTTGGCCAGCGGCTGCGCGAGCTCGCGGTCGCCGCTGTAGCGCTTGTCGCCCAGCCATTCGGACTCGGGGCCCCAGTAAACCGACTCCTCCGGCTCCCAGATGTCCGGGCGTCCGCCGGCGAAGCCGAAGGTCTTGAAGCCCATGGACTCCAGGGCGACATTGCCGGCGAGAATCATCAGGTCGGCCCAGGAGAGCTTGCGGCCGTACTTCTGCTTGACCGGCCAGAGCAGGCGCCGTGCCTTGTCGAGGTTGACGTTGTCCGGCCAGCTGTTGAGCGGCGCGAAACGCTGGCTGCCGGTGCCCGAGCCGCCGCGGCCGTCGGCCACGCGGTAGGTGCCGGCGCTGTGCCACGCCATGCGGATGAAGAAGGGACCGTAGTGGCCGTAGTCAGCCGGCCACCAGCTCTGCGAATCGGTCATCAAGGCATGCAGGTCCTTGATCACGGCATCCAGGTCGAGGCTCTTGAATTCCTTGGCGTAGTCGAACTCCGGGTCCATCGGGCTGGACAGGGAGGAGTGCTGGTGCAGGATCTTCAGGTTCAGCTGGTTGGGCCACCAGTCTGCATTGCCGGTCGCGCCCGCTACGGTTTGACCGCGGGAGCCACCTGAGAATGGGCACTTGGCTTCGGTTGTCATGCTTCTCTCCTTTGCGTGATTTCATCTGACCAGGCTCAGCTTGGAGTCTGGGGGGCGACCGCTCCAATAAGTTTTGGGTATCAGATTTATAGTAGCCACTGAACTTCAGTCCCATGCCTGGAACATGCAGATCCGGCCGGAAATCTGCGGTCCAGGGCGTCGACACCTCAACCGCATATAGACAGGAAAGCCCGGATTCGGTGCCTGACGCCTGGCTTCAGGTTGCGGCAGCCAAGGCGCCGAGGGCCGAGTGCGTAGGGATCTGGCGCCAGTGTTCCGTTGGCCGGCGCCGCCGTTCCCTGTCGTTCGGATAACGGCCTTCGGCCAGGCAGCCCCACCCTCGACCGGTCTCATCGCGCCGGGCAGGTACTCGGCGAATTTCTCCAAACCATTCTTCCCTCCAAACGATTCGCTCTGGGGCCTGTCGGCGTCTTGCGCTGGGGGCTCCGCTCACATCGCGAACGCGCGCTTTGCCAAAGCCCGGCTGACTCATGGACGCCGTTTGCTCCCCCTCAGGCAGTGGGGTCACTGGCGCGCATGGCGAGTGGATAACTGGTCGTTGACAAGGCGCTCTCAAGGGAGTCTTATTTGAGTATATTCAAGATATATTTCAAATATTGTTCGTGATGAGTGAGTAACCAGATGACCTACACCCGCAATCTTCCCTCCGGATTCAAGGCCGAGCTGAACTGCTTCGGCCACTTCGACGTCGTGGTGGTCGGCGGAGGGCCGGCCGGCATCGCCGCGGCCGTCACGGCGGGTGAGGGCGGGCGCAGCGTGTTGCTCATCGAACGCCTGGGATTCTGTGGCGGCGCGGCCGTCGCCGGTCTGTCCGGCACCATCTGCGGCCTGTACATGACGGTCGAAGACCCGAGCAAAGCTACGCCGGAACAGATCATCTTCGGCTTCGCCGAACGCTTCCGCGATGCGTTGTACCGCGAGGGCGGGCTGACCGAGCCGCAGATCTACGGCAAGACCTGGGTCGCCACCCACGACTGCGCCAAGTACAAGAAGGTCGCCACCGACATGCTGCGCGCGGCCAAGGTCACCGTGCTGTATCACACCCAGATGATCGATGTGATTGCCGAGGAGGAAGAGCTCAAGGGCATGGTGCTGCACACCAAGTCGGGGTTCACCGCGGTCTACGCCAAGAAGGTCATCGATGCCAGCGGCGATGCGGATGTGGTCTACAAGATGGGCCTGAAGACCACCAAGGGTAACAACGGCGTCATTCAGAACCCCACCATGATGTTCAAGGTCGGTAACGTCGACCTGCCCAAGTACCTGGCCTACTGGGGCCAGGACACCATCTCGCCGCCCAAGGTGGTGAGCATGCTCGAAGCCCAGGATGAATTGCTGCGCAAGAAGGTCTGGCTATTCCCCACGGTCAATCCCGGTGAACTGCTGGTCAATGCCACCAAGATCACCGGTTTCGACAAGCGTGCCCTGGACGTCACCGACCCGGTCGACCACAGCGAGGCGGAGCAGTTCTCCATCTATCAGGCCAAGGCCTTCTTCGACTTCATGAAGGCCAACGTGCCCGGCTGTGAAGACAGCTACTTCATCGACTACGCCACCGAAGTGGGCGTGCGTCAGACCCGCTCCATCGACGGGGTGGCGCGCCTGACCAACGACGATGTGATCAGCAAGCGCAAGTTCAGCGACGCCATCGCCAGGACCTCCTGGCCGATCGAGCTGCACTACGGCGCCAAGCCGAAGACCGAGTGGCTGGTCGACGACTACTACGAAGTGCCGTTCCACACCCTGGTACCCAAGGTCGGCAGGAACCTCATCGTCGCCGGCCGCTGCCTGAGCAGCGAACACGAGGCGCTGGCCAGCTGCCGGGTCACCGCGCAGTGCTTCGAATATGGCCGGGCGGCCGCGTTGGCGGCGGACCTGGCGATCAAGGAAGAAATTTCCTTCCAGGCGCTCGAAGGCGGGCATATGGCCTACCTGATGCAGCAGCCATAAATTTTCAGTGGGCAATGGTGGCTAATTTATTGATTCCGATGATTTTGCATCTCCAAGAGAATCCGGTTCGCATCGTTCTGACTGATCGCCGAGCACCGTAACGGTTACCCCTCAAGCCCGCTGGGCGGAAGGGAAAAGGCTCTGGAGTCAGGCAGGCGCTGCAACCTGGAACGGTCTGAAAAAGTCTGGGTGCCATCTGGCAATAACCGGATTTTTCAGAGTCTTCCAATCGCGGCAACTCTCAACAAGTACAAGAACTAAGAGGTCATGCAATGAATGTGAAAGTAGCGGACGTGCCACTGGATGCACCGGTGGCCGCAGTCCTGTCGACAGGGCTCGAAACCAACAGGTCAATGCAGATCGTCAGCATGCTGATCGTGTTGTCCGTATCCATCCCCCTGATTCTGTTTCCCGAGCAGGGCTCGGCGGTAATCAACGATCTGTTCAAGTGGACTACTCACACCTTTGACTTCGCCTATCTCGGCGTCTGTTTGATCTCTTTGATCTTTTCCGTCGCGCTGGCCTTTTCTCGTTACGGCGACATCAAGCTCAGCGCGGACAAAACGGCGGCTCCCGATTTCTCCAAGTTCGCGTGGACCAGCATGGTGTTCCTGTCCGGTATCGCCTCCGGCCTGATGCTCTGGGCCGGCACCGAGTGGGGCTATCACTACGCGTGGACGCCCTTCGGTCTGGAAGCCAAGACCACGGAGATGTACGCCGTGGGTCAGGCGTACGGCATGTTCCACTGGGGGCCAAGCGCCTGGGCCGTGTTCTGCATCCCGAGCATTGCCATTTCCTATATCTACTACGTGCGCAAGAAGCACATCTACAAGATCAGCGAGGCCTGCCGCGGTGCGCTCGGTGATCTGGTCGATGGCCCGGTCGGTACCTTTATCGATTATCTGGTCATCTTCGGTGTGCTGGGTGCCGCTGCGACTTCGCTTGGGCTGGGTACGCCGATGATCGGCGGAGCCCTGGCATCGGTGCTGGGGATCAACGCCAGTGTCTACCTGGACGCCGCCATCATCCTGGTCTGTACGGCCGTGTTCACCGTCAGCAGCGGCCTGGGCCTGAGCAAGGGCATCAAGCGCCTGAGTACCTTCGCCACCGTGATCACTTTGGCGATCGTGGTCTATGTGCTGGTGGTTGGCCCGACCAAGTTCATTCTGGCGCTCGGCATGGATTCGGTCGGCTATGCGGTGGAAAACTACATGCGCATGAGCACCTGGACCGACAGCGTCAACCAGAGCGGCTTCCCGCAGGCCTGGACGGTGTTCTACTGGGCCTGGTGGATCGCCTATGCGCCGTTCGTGGGCCTGTTCACTGCGCGCATCTCCCGTGGCCGGACCATTCGTGAGGTGGTGCTGGGCATGCTGTGCTGGGGGACGTTTGGCTGCGCCATTGTCTATATCGTGCTGGGCGGCTATGGCATCAACCTGCAGATCACCGAGACCCTGGCGGTTTCCGAACTGGTGAATACCCAGGGCGTTGCCCCGGCGATCATCGAAATATTCAAGACCCTGCCCCTGAGCGGCCTGGTGCTGCTGGCCGTGGCCTTGTCCGGCATCGTGATGCTGGCCACCACCTTCGACTCGGCAGCCTATGTCATGGCGTGCGCCTCCACCAAGCAGCTGGGCGAAGGCCAGGAGCCGGAGCGCGCCAACCGCCTGTTCTGGTGTTTCGCCATCGCCATCGTGCCGCTGGTGTTCCTGTTCCTCGGCGGGCTGAAAACCATGCAGACGGCCTCGGTCATCACCGCGCTGCCCCTGCTGGTGGTCATCAGCCTGATGATGTACACCACGATCAAATACATCAAAGAAGACCACGCCTGATATGTCGCAGCCTATTGTGAAAAACATCGAGATATTCGCGATAGGCCCGGACGGGGAGAAGATCAGCTGGTCTTCTCACCTGGGGCCGATGTACGAAGCGATGATCGTCGCCCGTCTGACCTTCGATAACGGCTTGCAGGGCATCGCCGGTCTGACCACCTACACCGAGCACGAGTTCGACCAGACCGCCTTCCACAGCCTGGCGCTGATGGCCCCGTTCCTGCTGGGCAAGGGGCTGCACGAGGCCCCGCAGATCGCCAAGGCCATGGCTGGCAAGTACGTGCCGCTCAAGCACCTGTCGATGTCCCTGTTCGACATCGCCCTGCACGACGCCAAGGCCAAGGCCCTGAACCTGCCCATCTACCAGATGCTGGGCGCCGCCAAGCACAAGGTCCGCGCCTACGCCTCCAGCCCGGTCATGGCCGGTGTCGATGAGTACATCGAGTACTGCCACCGGATGCTCGGGCAGGGCTTCAACGCCATCAAGATCCACCCGCGCTGCGTGTTCGCCGAGGACACCGCGCTGGTGCATGCCTTGCATGAGGAGTTCGGTGGCAGAGGCATCGGCTGGAGTCTGGATATCGACGCCAACTACGGCTTCCAGGAGGCCCTGCAGATGGGCCGCCTGCTCGATCGCTACCAGTGGGAGTTCTATGAGGAGCCGCTGCCGGACTCGGACCTGGATGGCTACAAGAAGCTGGCCGCGGCATTGGACCTGGACGTCATCAGCGGCGGCAACTCGCTGCCCAACCTGCAGCTGATCAAGCATGGTTTGCAGCACCATTGCTGGGACCGCAGCCGTTTCGATGTCACCAGCATCGGCGGCTACACCGGCGCCACCCAGGTGATGGGTGTGACCCGCGCCCAGGGCCTCAAGGCCGAGCTGCAGTCCTGGGGCTACACCCTGACCCAGGCGGCCAACCTGCACATGATGCTGGCCTACGACAACTGCGAGTTCTTCGAGCAGGCCGCACCCTACGAGAAGTACGAAGTGGGCGCCAGGCAGGTGTTTCGCCCGGACAGCGAGGGCTTCATCCATCCCACCGGCCTGCCTGGCCTCGGCGTCGAGCTGGACTGGGATGTGCTGGAGCCGTTCATCTACCAGAAGCGTCAGTTCAGCCTGGGTGGCGCGCAATGAGCGTGCGGATCGAAAGCGTCGAGGTGATTTGCCTGCAGGACCCACAAGCGGACTTTGTCCGCTTCGAGGGCAGCTACCAGAACGCCCTGGTCGTGGTGCGCGGCGACAACGGCCTGTACGGCATCGGCGAAACCGATTCGCCGCCGCAGGTGATCAAGGCCCTGGTCGAGTCGCGGCCCTACAACTACCTGTCCTCGGGACTGGCCAGCGTGCTGGTCGGCGAGGTGCTGGATGATCCGCTGCGTCTGTGGAACAAGATGTACCAGAGCACCAACTGGCATGGCCGCTACGGCGTGGCGATCCACGCCATCAGCGCCCTGGATATCGCCCTGTGGGATTTGCATGCCCGCTCCGAACGGCGGCCGCTGCACAGCTACTTCGGCGGTGTGAGGCACAAACGGCTGCCGGTCTACGCCACCCTCTACCCGATGCAGGCGGAGCCGGAGCTGTTCCAGCAACAGGTCGGGGCGTGCCTGGAGCAAGGCTTCAAGCGTATCAAGATCTGCGTGGAGCCCTGGTGGCAGGACCAGGCGAAGGCCATCGGCAATCTTCACCGCCTGCGTGAGTTTGTCGGTCCCGACATCGAGCTGATGCTCGATGTGGCCATGGAGTTCACCCGCTTCGAGCAGCTCGAGCCGTTTCTCGGCACCTTGCAGGCGCTGGACTTCAAGTGGATCGAGGCGCCTTTCGACGCAGACAATCTGCACGACCATCGTCGACTGCGGGCCGTAACCAGCATCCCGGTGGGGGTGGGCGACCTGGGTTTCACCACCTGCAAGGAGTTTCAGCCTTACCTGGCGGCCGATGCGTTCGACATCGCCCAGCCGGATATCACCATGTTCGGTGGCGTCAGTGAGGTCATGAAGCTGCGGGACCTGCTCGCGCCCAAGGGCAAGCGGATCGTGCCCCACGCCTACAACACCGACCTGACCATCGCGGTCAATGCCCAGTTTCTCTGCACCCAGGCGCGTATCGAGCCGCTGGAGTACTCGACCAGTCCCTCGATTCTTCGCCGCCAGTTGCTGCTCAATCCACTTCGCCCGGACGAGCAGGGTATGATCAGCCTCGATGAGAGCGCACACGGGCTTGGGCTCGAGCTCAACTGGGACTTGGTCAACGCATGCAGAACGCCGTAGATAAACGAAGCAAAGCTGAAATTGCCCATGACGAGCTCGAGGCGGCGATCGTCGATTGCCGGATTGCCCCGGGCTCGGTGATGACCGAAACGGAGATCAGCGAGTTTCTCGGCCTGGGCCGCACCCCTGTGCGCGAGGCGCTGGTGAAGCTGGCGAACGAGAACCTCGTGCGCCTGTCGCGCGCTGGCGTGGTGATCCCCGAGCTCAACCCGCTGACCATGCTCAAGTTGCTGGAGCCTCGGGTGCTGATCGAGCGGCTGTGTATCGAGAAAGCCGTCGAGCGCCTGGTCGAAGACGACAAGCCACCCATCCGCGAGGTGATCCAGGCGCTTCAAGGCCTGGCCAGCGATAATCGCGCAGGTTTCATGGCCTTGCTGCGACGCATGCACCACATCCTCGCGCGTTCCTCGAAGAACGAGTTCATTCTCGCCACCATCAAGACCACCCAGGGTCTTTCCCGGCGCTTCTGGTGTTACTACGCGACAAGCGAAGACCAGGCTTACTGCATCCAGCTCTACATCAAGCAGATGCAGGCCCTGGTCAACCAGGACAAGGACGGCGCGGTGGCGGCCTCCGCCGAGCTCATGCACTACCTGCAGGAGTTCACCAAGGCCCATCTCGAACACTTCAAGTGAGTCCCGGCCAGCTGCTGACCGACCTTTCTCGGAACTAAGACTGGCCTGTATCAGGCGTTGCTAAGACTGGCCAACCTTTGCGGGTCGGCCAGCTTCTGCGAATGGCCGCGACGGGGCCTGCTGCGTTTCGAGGCCGAGGCACGGCATGCCAGGTACGCGCTCAGTCATTCCCGGCGGCCAGTTGCTCTAGAATTCGCCTGTAGTTCTCTTCCCCTTGCGCACCGCTCACGAGGTGGCGACGGTTGAAGATCACCGCCGGAACGCCGCGAATGCCCTGGTTCAGCCAGGACTCTTCGGCAGTGCGCACCTCTGCGGCAAAACGCTGATCGTGCAGAATGGCCAGGGCTTCGGCTCGATCCAACCCGACTTCCGCAGCCACATCCGCCAGCACGCTGTTGTCAGACAGGTTCCGGCGATGCGTGAAGTGAGCGGTAAAGAGGGCCTGTTCAAGGGCGTTCATGTGCCCGTGCTGATTGGCCCAATGCAGCAATTGATGCACGTTGAAGGTGTTGTGCATGCGCATGTCGTCGGCAAAGCGGAACGCGAAGCCGAGCTCTGCGCCGATCGCGGTCAACCTGACCCGGTTGTCCTCCGATTGCTCCCGGGTGGTGCCGTACTTCTCGGCCACGTGGTCGCGCAGGTTCTGGCCCTCGGGCGGCATGTCGGGGTTCAGCTCGAACGGATGCCAGTGAATCTCATGGGGCGTGCCGGTCGCCTGCAGCGCCTTGGCCAGCTGTCGGTAGCCGATGATGCACCAGGGGCAGACCACATCGGAGACGATGTCGATTCGCAGCGCTTGCGGTGGGGTGGTCATGGAGCCTCCTTGGATCGATTGTTGATGAGCTGCCCGGCGTGCAGAGCCGGGCACCGGTCATTCTGTCAGCGGGCGGCTTCCTAGCGAGCACGCCGAATATCGTCGAGCGGCTGCCGCTCAGGGCAGGGCACGCCCCGGCACCAGGCTCAACTCACTGACCGCGCCACGCCGTTGACTGAGAAATCGGGTGCAGCTGACCCGCAGGAAGGAGGCGAAGTTGACCACCTCGCCACGGTAGTCGATGACCTCCTCGTACAGCTTGGTGATCAACTGATTGGTGGTCATGCCGTCGACTTCGGCGATCTCGCGGAGGATGTCCCAGAACTGGTTCTCCAGGCGCAGGGTGGTGACCACACCACGAATGCGCAGCGACCGCGAGCGCGATTCGTAGAGAATCGGATCGGCTTTGACGTAGAGCTCGCACATAGTCCAGGGCCTCTCGATCGGGATGCTGTGGCAGCGAAGGGGAGCCGATTGTCGCCTACTGGGCCGCCTTGCGGCCGCTGCCACAATTGAAACGTCACACCTACAGGCTGATTCGGGTGCCCAGCAGCGTGAGGAAACCGGCCAGCCAGGCCGGGTGCGCCGGCCAGGCCGGTGCGGTGACCAGGTTACCCTGGATATGCGCTTGATCCACGGCGATTTCCATATATTCGCCACCGGCCAGCCGCACTTCCGGGGCGCAGGCCGGGTATGCGCTGCAGGCACGCCCTTCGAGCACACCCGCCGCCGCCAACAGCTGGGCACCGTGACAGATCGCGGCTATCGGCTTGTCAGCCTTGGCGAAGGCTCTGACCAGCTCCAGCACCTGTTCATTCAACCGCAGGTATTCCGGAGCACGACCGCCAGGAATCAGCAGTCCCTGGTAATGCTCGGCCTGGACCTTGGCGAAGTCGTAGTTCAGCACGAAGTTGTGCCCGGGCTTTTCGCTGTAGGTCTGATCACCCTCGAAGTCGTGGATGGCGGTGCGCACGCTTTGTCCGGCGACTGTGTCCGGACAGACCGCATGCACGACGTGACCGACCATCTGCAGGGCCTGGAACGGCACCATCACTTCGTAATCTTCGACGTAGTCGCCGACCAGCATCAAAATATTCTTCGCAGTCATGCTGTTCTCCTGACAGGTTGATGACGCGGTGAGTTTCCGCCGCCGAGCGAACGGGCGGGTAATAGCCTGGCACTACGTCGGGGAAAACGGGCTGCCGGCAACCGGACGGGGTGCGCGAGGCCACGCAGGGCGGTGGCGCCTCGGCCAGCGCCAGGTCGCGAGCCCCTCATAGGGCTGCACCCAGGTACAAGCAAGTGCGCCTGCACATTTCTGCACAGCAGGCTGTAAATCCTTTCTATCGCCGCACCGCCCCAGCGCTCCTAGATTGACCCGGTCGGTGCCAGCGTGCACGCCCTGAGCAGGAGCTTTTCTGATGCCCACCTTCAAGCTGATCAGCAACACCCTATGCCCCTACACCCAGCGCGCCGCGATCTTGCTCGCGGAAAAAGGCATTGCCTTCGAGCGCAGCTATATCGACCTGGCCAATAAGCCGGACTGGTTTGTGCGCCTCTCGCCCCTGGGCAAGGTGCCGTTGTTGCAGGTCGAAGACAGCGTGGTATTCGAGACGGCGGTGATCTGCGAGTACATCGAAGAGGCGACCCCATCGCGGCCGCTGTTCCCCGCCGATCCGCTGGCGCGCGCCCATCAGCGGGGCTGGGCCGAGTTCGCCTCGGCCATCATCGCCGATATCTACGGCTTCTACATGGCACCGGATCAGCCGGCCTTCGCCGCCAAGTGTGCGGATCTCGCGGCCCGCTTTCGCTGGCTGGAACAACACCTGGGGCAGGGGCCCTACTTCGCCGGCGATGACTTCGGCCTGGTCGACGCGGCCTTTGCGCCGATCTTCCGTCTGTTCGACGTGTTCGATGAGGTGGTCGACCACCAGCTGTTCGAGGGCCTGCAACGCGTTGCGGCCTATCGCGCCGCCCTGGCGCATCGCGCCAGCGTGCAAGCGGTGGTGGTGGCCGATTATCCCGAGGTGTTCCGCCACTACCTGCGTGGCCGCGGTAGCCACCTGGCGGGGCTGCTCGCGGAACCGGCAACCGCCTAGGCGGTACCGGCCAGCAAGGGCGCCTTGTCCTTCAACTGGTTGGCCAGGGCCTCGCAGGTCCGCCGTACCCTGGGCAGTTCGGCGGCCTCTGGATGAAACAGCAGCCAAAGCGGCACAGCCAGGGACGGCAGTGGCTCGCTGATGCGCATCAGCCCAGGCAGGGAGCCGCCGACAAAGCACGGCAGCAGGCCAATGCCTATCCCTGAGCGAATCGCCTGGGCGGCGCCCAGCAGGGTGTTGGCGCGAAACCGGACATTGCGCTCCGGTACATGCTGACTGATCCAGGTGCCGGGACCGCTACAGGCCAGGGCCGCGTCGAAACCGACCCAGTCGGTATCGAAGAAGGGCGCCGCCGCGCGATCCGGCTCACGATCCTGGGCCGCGTAGACCGCCATGTCGACCGTGCCCACGGGCCGTCCCCGCAGGGTATCGGTTGGGTTGGCGGTGACGCGCAAGGCGATATCCGCCGCCCCCTGTGCCAGCGACACGACCTGGTTGGAAACCACCAGCTCGATCGTCAGCCCCGGCAACTCGCGGCACAGGGTGGCGAGAATATCCGGCAACAGGTACTCGGCCACCGCATCCGGTGCCGTCAGCCGCACCAGGCCCGCCTGCTGAGTGTCCCGGCCGGCGATGCTGCGCTCCAGGGTGGTCACCCGCTCGCGCATGCTCAGCGCCAGCTCGCGCACCTCCTCGCCCGCCGCCGTGAGGCGCAGTGGCGTGCGTTTGAACAGGCGCGTGCCGAGCCGCCGCTCGAGTTGTTGCAGGCGACGCGACAGGGTCGGATGGCTGATGAACAGGTGCGCCGCCGCAGCGGACAGCGTGCCGTGCTCGGCAATCGTCAGGACAATGCGCAGATCGTCCCAATTCAGCGCACCCGCACCAGATGGTGGGCCGGCGTTCATGGTGTCCCCTTGATGGCGTAGGGATAGCCATACTAGCGCCGTGCAGGGCTGCATGCACGCCAACACAGGCGCGACCGGGGCGTTACCGTTCGAGCGTTGAGCCCGCCGTCACTCCGTCAGCGTCAGCAGGATATCGGCGTACCAGGTGCAGTTCAGGCCGAGCGCCTCGTCCAGTTCCAGGTCGCGGGTGCCCAGGTCGAGGCGCGCCGAGTGCACGCCTAGCAGGCGCCAGGGCAGGTCGCTGGGCTTGCCCGGCGCATCGGCCACGCGCAGCACCACCGGTGCGCCGCTGGTGCCGCGGTGGGTGCGGCCGTCGGTGAGGAAGTAGCCCTGGCCCTGGAAGCGCAGGCCGAAGGAGGAGGCGAGCACCGCGTGGCGCACCACCGGCATGTGGTGCAGGGTGTCGTGGAAACCGAGGGGGAAACCCACCACCAGCACCGATGAGCCCACCTCGATAGGCTCTTCCGGCCCCGGCAGGTGGTCGGGGGTGAAGGCGCTGTAGACCATGGCCTCGGGCAGGGCGTCGCGGTCCAGCTCGATCGCCGCCACGTCGATCTCGCCGGCGGTATCCAGGCCCTGGCGCCAGATGCTCTTGCCGTCGCGGTACAGGGGAATGGAAAAGCCGGTGGAACTGGCCATGTTGGCCTCGGCCGTGTGCACCTCGATGACGATACGATCGGGGAAGTGCTTGCTCGGCTCGTCGATCATCACGTGGCGGCTGGTCACCAGGAACAGGCGTTTGCCGCGGGCGAAGAAGAAACCGCTGGCATTGGTCAGCTGGCGCTGGCCGTCGTAGGTGCAGATGCGCGCCGCGGTGAGCAGCAGGGACTCGATCTTCGGCATGGCGGGGCATTCTCTGGGGGACGCGAAGCGGTTATCGACCTGCACCTTAGCATGCCAGCCCCATGTGACTGGCGTGTATCGACACGTTCAGCGGCCTTGCGCGAGGCTGCGCGGCTCGACGCGGGCGCCCTCGCTCAGTTCGGCACCGGGATAGAGAACGACCCGCGCGTCGGCGTCCAGGCCGCCGAGGATCTGCGCCTGGCGGCCGTTGTTGGCGCCGACCTCGACGAGGGTCAGGCGGGCGCGCCCGGCCTCGACGGCGAATACGGCCCAGTCGCGGTCATGACGGAACAGGGCGCTGGAGGGCAGGCTGAGGGTCTCGGCGGCGCGCCAGACGATGATCCGCGCCAGCACCCGATAGCCGTGGCCGAGGCCGGCACGGCGCTCGGGGGGATCGCTCAGGCGGATCAGGGTGTTGACCCGCTGCTCCTCGACGCCGAGGGCGGAGAACTTGGTGAAGCCGGCCGGTTCGATGCGCTCGACCACCCCCTGCAGCGGATCGGCGCCCCCCCAGTTGTCGATGATCACCGGGTTGCCGGGGGCGACCCGTACCGCATCGCTGGACAGCAGCTCGACCAGCACCTCCAGGTCGTTGGCCACGTCGCCGATCTCGAGGATGGGCGCGCCGTCCGCCAGGCTGCTGGCGCTCTCCTGGAACAGCCGCAGGACCTGGCCGGAAACCGGCGCGCGCATCGCCACCGGGCCGCCGTCGGCCGGCGCCGTGGCCGCGTCCCGGGCCTCCGGTTCGACCCTGAGCAGGCGGGCACGGGCGCTGGCCACCTCGGCCTCGGCCCGGGTCACGCCGGCCTGCGCCCGCTCGCGCTCGGCCGCCGCGATGCGCGCGGCGCGCTCGGCGCGGTCCAGTTCGGCCGGGGCCACGGCGTCGCGGGCGCGCAGGCGCCGGGTGCGACTCAGCTCGACGTCGCTCAGGCGCTGCTCGGCGGTGGCGCCGCTCAGTGTGGCTTGCGCCTCGGCCAGGGCCGCCTTGCTGGCGTCGAGCTGGGCGCGGGCCTGTTCGCGGCTGCGTCTGTCCAGCGGCGCCGGCAGGCTCGGCAACAGGCGCGCGACGACGCTCCTGCCGCCCTCGACGCGGTCGCCGGGCTCCACCTCGACGCGCAGCAGCCGTCCGGCGAAAGGCGCCGAGACCACATAGGGGTCGCGCACCCGGGTGCGGCCTTCCTCGTCGATGCTCAGCTGCATGGGCGCGCGCCGCACCGTACCGACGTCGACCTGCAGCGGACGCGGCCAGAAGGCATAGGCCAGCGCCGCGGCGAGCAGGGCGCCGAGGCCGAGGCTGATCCAGGTGCGTGATCTGCTGTGGGCCACCTGTCGCTTCACTCCTGTGTCTTCAGGGCCGAGACCAGTTCGAGGCGGTCGATGTCGCGCTTGACCAGCCAGCCGGAGATCACCGCCGCCGCCAGCACCGCCAGGGCGGCGCTGCCGTAGCTCTGCGGGACCAGCAGCAGCGGAATGCGGTACAGGTCGGTGCTGAAGCCGACCGCCACCGCCTCGGTTAAGTAGTAGCCGAGCAACGCGCCGAGCGGCAGGCCCAGCAGGGTGATCAGCGCCAGTTCGCCGAGTAGCACGAAGGCCGTTTCGCCCCGGGTGAAGCCGAGCACCCGCAGGCTGGCGAGGTCGCGGGCGCGCTCGGCGAAGGCGATGCGCGCGCTGTTGTAGACGATGCCGAAGGTGATGACCGCGGCGATGGCCGCCATGATGTAGCGGATCGCCCCGGCGCCGCTGTCCAGCAGCTTCTTGAACGCGGCCCGCGCTTCGCTGCGCAGGCTGACGCCGGCCACCGCCGGCATGTCCTTGAGTGCGCGGTAGAGGGGCTCGCCCTGCAGGCTGTCGACCCGCAGGTAGGCGCCGGACACCCGGCCGGGTTCGCGCAGCGCCCGGTTCAGCGCGCCCAGCTCGAGGTAGGCGGGGGCGCCGAGCAGGGTCTGGGCGATACCGGCCACCGGCAGTTGCAGGTGGGGGCGGCGGCCCTCGCGGACCTCCACGGTCAGGCGCTGGCCGGGCTGGATGTGGAGGATCTGCGCCAGGGCTTCGGAGAGGATCAGGCCATCGGCGCGCACGTAGATGCCCTGCATCCGAGCATCCACCGCACGGTTCAGGCGCGGCTGGCCGACCAGGCCGCTGATCGCGCCGCGGTAGCTGTGGCGACCGTGGCGCAGCATCACCGGCACGCTGCGAAAGGGCTCGACCTCGATCACCCCGGCCATGCGCCCCAGTTCGAGCAGGGTCTTGTCGGACAGCGGCTCGATGAAGCTGACCGTCGCGTCGCTGCGGTCGATGACGCTGAAGCTCAGCTCCAGGCTGCGCTCGAAGGCGCTCATCAGGCTGAGCATCGCCACCGACAGGGCCATGCCGGCGCCGATCCCGCAGGCGGCCGTCAGGGTGCGCCCGGGTTGGCGCAGCAGGCGGCGCAGGACCATGCGGCTGGGCTGGTCGAGCAGGCGCAGCAGGGTGCGGCCCAGGCGCGCCGAACGGCTGTAGTCGGCCGGGGCCGGTGGGCGCATGGCCGCGGCCGGGGTGAGGGCGAAGACCCGGCGCAGCACCAGCAGACCGCCCGCCGAGGCGACCAGCACGCTGACCGCCAGGCCCGTGATGAACACGCCGGGGTCGACCCGGAACAGCAGGAAGGGAAACTTGTAGTAGGCCAGGTAGACATCCACCAGGCTGCGGCCGGCCAGTACCCCGCACAGGCAGCCGAGCAGGGCGCCGGCCACGGCGATGCACAGGACGAACTTGGCATAGTGCAGGCCCACCGCGGCGCTGCTGTAACCGAAGGCCTTGAGCAGGCCGATCTGCTCGCGCTCGGCCTGGATCATCCGCGAGATGACGATGTACAGGAGGAAGGCGGCGACGCCGAGGAAGATCGGCGGCACCACGCGCCTGGAGGCCTTGAGGCCCTCGATTTCCTCGCTGATGAAGCGGTTGGACAGCTGGTCGGCCAGGCCGAAGGCGCCGCTGCTGCCGTAGGGGGCGAGCAGCCGCTCCAGGCCCTCGAGCACCTCGGCCAGACGGGCCTCGCGGCTCAATGCCAGCAGCGCCTGGTTGAACGCGCCGTCCAGGTCGAAGGCCGCGGCCAGGGCCTCTTCGTTCATCCACAGCACGGCGAAGCGGGCATCGTCCGGCGCCAGCTCGCCCGGCGCCACCGCGTAGAGGAATTCCGGGGCCTGGGCCAGGCCGACGATGCGCAGGCTGCGCCGCGCGCCATTCAGGTTGACCTGCAGCTGGTCGCCCGGGGACAGGCCCCGGGCCTCGGCGAACCCCTTGAGCAGGAGGATCTCGTCACGCCGGGTCGGGTCGAGGTGACGGCCGGCGACCAGGTGCACGGCATTGAGCCGCGGCGGGCGCAAGTCCGGCAGCGATACGGCCTGGGCGCGGACCGGCACCGCCACGCCCGGCAGGTCGATCAGCGCGCCGCCGCTGATGCGCCCCTCCACCGCCGCGACGCCGGGCAGCGCGGCGATCTGCTCGAGCAACTGGCGCGGTGCGCGCTTGACCGGGGCGAACACCTCGGCCAGGCGATAGCGCTGGTAGTAGGCGCGCTTGCTGTCCTCCAGGGAGTTGACCAGGCCGTCCATCATCACCAGCAGCAGCACGCCGAGGGCGATGACCACGGCGATGGCCAGGGCCTGGCCGCGCACCCGGTGCAGGTCGCGCAGCAGCTTGCGGTCGAGGGGACTCATGGGCCGCGCCGCCTGGCCTTCACCAGACGATCTCTTCGGCCGGTCGTTTGTGGGCGTTGCACTCGACCTCGCGGATGCGCCCGTCGGCGAAGTGCAGGACACGGTCGGCCATGGCCGCGGTGGCGGCGGCGTGGGTGATGATCAGCACGCTGGTGCCGAGCTCCTGATTGATGTCCTGCAACACCCGCAGCACGGCCCGCCCGGTGTCGCTGTCGAGGGCGCCGGTGGGCTCGTCGCAGAACAGCACGGTCGGGCGCTTGGCGATGGCCCGGGCGATGGCCACGCGCTGCTGTTCGCCGCCGGACAGCTGCGCCGGGAAGTGCTCCAGGCGCTGTTGCAGGCCGACCAGGGCCAGGGCCTCGGCCGGGGCCAGCGGCTCTTCGGCGATCTCGGTGACCAGCTCGACGTTTTCCTCGGCGGTCAGGCTGGGCATCAGGTTGTAGGCCTGGAAGACGAAGCCGACATGCCGGCGCCGGTACTGGGTGAGCTGGCCGTCGCTCATGGTCGTCAGCTCCTGCTCGAAGAAGTGCACGCTGCCGGCGCTCGGCCGGTCCAGGCCGCCGAGGATGTTGAGCAACGTCGACTTGCCGCTGCCGGAGGCGCCGAGCAACACCACCAGTTCGCCGCCGGGCAGCTCCAGGTCGACCCCGCGCAGCGCGCGCACGGCGCCCGGCCCTTCGCCATAGACCTTGGTCACCCCTCGGGTGCGGAACACCGCCGCTGCGCTGTTGCGGGTACTGGCCATATACCCCTCAGTATGGGCGCTGGCCGCAATGGCTCAAGGCGCGGCACTCGCAGGCCGGGAGCAGAAAGCCGCAACTTTGTGCAAGCGCGGGCCGAAGGGGCGGCGCAGACTGGTGGCCATTCACCGGGAGTCGCGCGAATGAGCCTGTCGTTGTATCTGTTGACCGTCCTGATCTGGGGCACCACCTGGATCGCCATCAAGCTGCAGATGGGCGAGGTGGCGATCGCCGCGTCCATTGCCTACCGCTTCGCCCTGGCCGCGGCGGTGCTGTTCGGCGTCCTGCTGCTCAGCGGCAGGCTGCAGCCGCTCGACCGCCGCGGTCAGCTGATCTGCCTGGTGCAGGGCCTGTGCCTGTTCTGCATCAACTTCCTGTGCTTCTACACCGCCAGCCAGTGGATCCCCAGCGGCCTGGTGGCGGTGATCTTCTCCACCGCGACGCTGTGGAACGCGCTCAATGCGCGGCTGTTCTTCAAACAGCGGATCGCCGCCAATGTGCTGGCCGGTGGGGGGCTGGGCCTGGCCGGCCTGCTGCTGCTGTTCTGGCCGGAGGTGGCCGGTCATCCGGCCAGCCGCGAGTCGCTGCTGGGCATCGGCCTGGCCCTGCTCGGCACCCTGTGCTTCTCCGCCGGCAACCTGCTGTCCAGCCTGCAGCAGAAGGCTGGGCTCAAGCCGCTGACCACCAATGCCTGGGGCATGCTCTACGGCGCGCTGATGCTGGTGACGATCTGCCTGGTCAGCGGCACGCCGTTCGGCTTCGAGTGGAGTACGCGCTACGTCGGCTCGCTGCTGTACCTGGCCATTCCCGGCTCGGTGATCGGCTTTACCGCCTACCTGACCCTGGTCGGCCGCCTGGGTCCGGAGCGCGCGGCCTACTGCACCGTGCTGTTCCCGGTGGTGGCGCTGAACATCTCGGTGTTCGCCGAGGGCTACCAGTGGACCGCACCGGCACTGCTCGGCCTGCTGCTGGTGATGCTCGGCAACGTGCTGGTGTTCCGCAAGCCGAAGCCGCTGTTGCCGCTGGCGCCAGGCTCGGGGCTGGAGGGCAAGGCCGGATAGGCCGGCCCGGCGCGCCTCATTGCCAGGCCGAGCGGGCCTCCCAGGCGAGCACCCGGTTGCCCGGCAGCGGCCGGCAGATCGAATAGCCCTGGGCGATGTCGCAGCCGAAGTTGCCCAGGCGGGTCAGGGTCTCCTCATCCTCGACGCCCTCGGCGACCACCTCCATCTCGAGGTTGTGTGCCAGTTCGACGATGGAGCGGACGATCTTCGCCGAGTCATCGTCGTCGCTGCACATGCCGGTGACGAAGGACTGGTCGATCTTCAGCGAGTCCACCGGCAGCCGCTGCAGGTAGGCCAGGGAGGAGTAGCCGGTGCCGAAGTCGTCGATGGTCAGGCGCGAGTCGAGGTTGCGCAGCTGCACCAGGGTTTCCAGCGCGGTCACCGGGTCGTCCATCAGCGCACTCTCGGTCAGCTCGAATTCGATCCAGTCCGGTTCGGCTCCCCAGGTGGCGAAGGCGCTGCGGATGCGCTCGATCAGCTTGGGGTCGCGCAGGTCGCGGGCCGACAGGTTGACCGAGATCGGCCGCGAGTCGCCTTCCTCGCGCCAGGCGTAGCCCTGGCTGAGGGCGCTGTCGAGCACCCAGTAGGTCAGCGGGGTGATAAGCCCCGAGCTTTCCGCCAGCTGGATGAACTGGTTGGGCGACAGAAGGCCGCGCTTGGGATGCTGCCAGCGCACCAGGGCCTCGGTGCCGCACACCTTGTGGGTGGCGATCAGCAGCTGCGGCTGGTAGTGCAGGCGCAGCTGATTGCCGTCGATGGCCCGGCGCAGGTCGCTCATCAGGGTCAGGTGCTGGGCGCATTCGCGGTCCTGGCCACCCTGGTACAGGGCGAAGCCGGTACTGGCGCGCCTGGCCCGGTCCAGGGCGCTGCCGGCCCGGCGCAACAGGGCGTCGGCCTCGGTGCCGTGGCCGGGATAGAGGGCGATGCCGACGCTGGCGCGGGCATCGAGACGCAGCTCGGACAGGTCGATCGGCTCGTACAGCGCCACCAGGATCTGTTGCGCAAGCTGCGTGGCCTGCTCGGCGCCACCCTGGGGCATCAGCACGGCGTATTCCTGTTCGCCGATGCGCGCCACCGCAGTGCCGGGGCCGGCCGCCTGAACCAGGCGTGCGGCGATGGCCTGCTGCAGGCGGTCGCCCTCGCGATAGCCCAGGGTATCGCTGATCTCCTGGTTGCTGCCGATCTCCAGGCGCAGCAGGCCGAGCGGGTGGTGTTCCTGCTTGGCGCGGGCAATCGCCGCCTCCAGCTGCTCGCCCAGGTGCAGGCGGTTGGGCAGGCCGGTGAGGCAGTCGGTATAGGCCATGCGCCTGATGGTTGCCTCGGCCTCGGCGGCCCGGGCACGGGTGCGCAGGGTGGCGATGCCGAAACCCAGGTCGTTGGCCGTGGCGAACAGCAGTTCGACTTCCCGGGGGTCGAAGGCATCGGCTTCCGTGGCCATGATCCCCAGCAGGCCGATCAGTGCGCCATCGGCGCGCAGCGGCAGCATGATGGCTGCGGCGAAGCCGCGGGCGTGCGCTTCGTCGCGCAGCGGCGCCTCGGCATGGTCGAGGATGTTGCGCAGCACCAAGGGGCGGCCGGTCTCGATCATCGCCTCCAGCCTGAGGACGAAGGCCAGGCCTTCGCTGCTGGCGGCCCAGGCATTGCCAAGCGCCAGGAAACCTTGATCGAGCCCGGCGTGGGCCATGGGACGAAAGCGTTGCGGCAGCTGGTCCTGGCGGTAGGCGACACAGGCCAGGCGGTAACCGCAGTCCTGCACCAGCACCCGGCAGATTTCCTCGAGCAGCGCCGGTTCATCGCCGGCGTGAATCAACGCATGGTTGACCGCCACCCGGGTCGCCATGGCCCGGTTGAGTCGCTGCACTTCCGCCTCCGCCTGGGCGCGGCGGGCCTTGCTGCGCAGGGCCTGGAGGCCGAAGGCCAGGTCCTCGGCCGCTTCGCCCAGCAGTTCCAGTTCCTGCTCGCCGAAGGCGTCCGGTTCCGGCGCGCCGATGCCGAGGGAGCCGAATATTTCGCCGTCGACCCGCAGCGGCAGCGACAGCACCGAGGCGATTTCGTGACGAATGGCGCCCTCGCGCCAGGGTGCGGTATTGGGGTCGGTCAGCAGGTTGCGCGACAGGCTCGGCCGGCCGCTGCGGATCGCCGTGCCGCTGGGGCCGCGGCCGCGGGCGTTATCGGCCCAGCTGATGTTCAGCGATTCGATGTAATCCTTGTCTACCCCGGCGAAGGCCACCGGAGTGACGGCTTTCGCCTCGTTCCGCTCGGCGCGGCCGACCCAGGCCATGCGGTAGCCGCATTTTTCGACGATCACCCGGCAGATGTCCTGCAGCAGGCTCGCTTCGTCCTCGGCGCGCAACAGGGCGCGGTTGCAGCCGCTGAGGGTGCGCAGCGCGCGGGTGAGGTACTGGTGCTCCTGGAGGGTGGCGCTTGGCTCTGGCATGGCGGGCCTCCAACCCATGCACGACTCGGTTGAGTATAGAACCGCCGGGTGGCCGCCAGGTTCCGCGCGTCGCCGCAGCCGATCGATGCACAGCGGCCGATCACGGGTTGCGTGGGTCATCCGCCGGGTCGTGGTAGCTGATGCCCCAGGGGCCAGTGCCATGCAGCTGCAGGACGGCTGCCTCGCTGCGGGTGCCTGCGGACATCGCCACCCCAGCCGGGATGATCAGGGTGTCACCGGCCTGGTAGGTCGCAGCCTTGGCTGGGTCGAGCGTGTCGCCCGTGCCAAGGTAGAAGCTGCCCGAGAGCACGGTGACGCGTTCGGTCGCGGGGTGGGTGTGCACACCGACGCTCGAATTGGCGGGCAGCTTCAGGCGGAAGGTGAAGGGGCCGGCCGCCTTCGGATCGCCCTCGATCACCGCGATCATCGCGCCCGGGCCCACGGAGGGCGCCGCGGTCCATTGCAGTTCGGACGCCCGGGCGGCGATCAAGGCGGCTTCTTCGGCCGCTGCTGCCTGCGTCAGCCAGGCGCCGCTCAGCAGGACCAGGGTGACTGCAACGTTGCTTAAGGGGCTCATGGTGGTTTCCTCTTGCAGGGGTTGAGCCGGGTGGGGCGGGGCTCATCGCCAGAGGGCAACCAGGGAGTCAGTGCACACGAGGAGGCTCTGTGCGATCGAGTTCTCCTGGTGACGATAGCCGAAGGCCAGGCGGCTGTTTATGCCAGTTTGGAACAGGCCAAGAACGCCAGGGTATGGCCTTTCAGGCTCAGGGTTCAGGGCTCCGGTCGACAGCCCTTGCCTGCAGCCGGCATGGCGCGCAGGCGGGTCAGCAACTGGCCGCTGGTCACCACCGTGGCCGGTCGCAGTGGGCAGCCACTTGCGGCCAGCGCCTCGGCCAGCCAGGTGTTGCAGGTGCGCAGCAGCGAATAGCGGCCTTCGGCCCGATAAAAACGGCTGTCGCGGTACAGTCCGGCCCCGAGATCGACCAAGCCGCCCGGCGCTGCGCGGCTGAAGCTGGCGTCGATGAAGGCGAGCAGCCGTTGGTATCCCGCTTCGTCCAGCCGCAACTCGATGCGCGCGTGGGCGGGCAGGCGCGGCGAATCGGCCCCGATGCCGCGCACATGCAGCACCGCCGGCGTCGGCCTGAGCAGCGCCTGCAGCGCCAGGCCGACGCCGGCCTGCGGGGTTCGGTAGAACGCCTCGTCACCCCAGCCAAGCTCGATCCAGTCGCCGTCGCCGAGTGACTCGGCCAGTGCCGGGAGCGCCCGTAGCAGATCGCCGCGGGCGATCTGCAGGCCGGCATGCAGGCCGTGATCCAGCACCAGAACCCGTCGCCCCTCGCCGTTCTGCGCGGCGCCCGTTGGCAGGGGCGGCGTGCTGGCGCAGCCGAACAGAGTCAGGACCAGCAGCAGTAGGGCCGGGCGCGGCTTCACGGGGCGGGCGCTTCGCTTGTCGGGGTGTCAGCTCAGCATAGGCGCTGGCGCAGGCTCCCGGCATCCTATGTCGGTTCGGCAATCGACTGCTGGCGGCTGTGGCTGTGTGTGGCGAGCGCGCTCACTCGGGCGATGACAGCTGCTGATACAGCTCCCAGGCACTGCGCTCGACCCAGCATTCGGCCAGCCGGCCGTCGCGTACCGTCCAGATGGCGACGCCGCTGAAGGCGATTGGGCGGCCGTCGGCCGGCGTGCCGAGCATGCCGTTGTTGCGCCCCGAGCACAGCCAGCGCGACACCACCCGGTCGCCGCTGGGGCTGGCGAATACGTCCTGGTTGTCGGTGCGGGCATCCAGCAGCAGGCCCTGGAAGGCCTTGACCCAGGCCTTGAACGCCTCGCGTCCGCGAATGGTCTGACCGCCGGAGGTGATGACGTAGTCCTCGGTCATCAGCTCGTCGATGGCGTCCAGGTCGTGGGGCGGCTGCCACACCCGGTCGAGGAAGGTCAGGGCGAGGCGTTCGGCCTGGCGGCTGGCCGCGGCGTCGAAGTCTTGGCTCATGGGCGGTCTCCCATTCGGTGGCCGGTCTGTTGCTCGGCTACCCAACCCCGGGCAGCGTCGATTTTATACACCAGCGCTTTACGGGCTGGCCAGGATCAGGGGCATGCGGCCGATTCAGAGCTGGACGTTCAAGCCGAAGCGCTTTTTCAGCAGCAGGGCCAGCAATCCCCTGGGCAGCAGCGCGGCCATCAGCGGCATAGTGCGGCTACCGTTGCCCAGGCGCAGCAGTTGCGGGCGCTTGCGCCGCTGCACAGCGGCCAGCAGATCGCTGGCGAAGCGCTCGGTCGGCGTCGGGTTGTCCTCGGAGGCGTTGGCGCGGGCGCGGATGCCATCGCGGACCGGCCACCAGGGCGAGCCTTCGGCAATCAGCTGTTCGGCCTCGCGGCTGGCGTTGGCGCCGAAGCTCGAGGCGATGGCGCCGGGCTGTACCTCCATCAGCTCTATGGCGAAGGGCGCCAGCTCCAGCCGCAGGGCGTCGGACAGGGCATGTACGGCCGCCTTGGAGGCGCAGTAGGCGCCGGCGAAAGGAGTCGCCAGGACGCCGGAGACGCTGCCGATATTCACCACCAGGCCACGGTTGCGGCGCAGCAGCGGGAACAGCGCGCGGGTGACCCCGACCAGGGCGAACACATTGGTCTCGAACTGCCGGCGCAGGGCGTCCACGCCGCCGTCGAGCAAGGGCCCCATGGCGCCATAGCCGGCATTGTTGATCAGCACGTCGAGGCCGCCGGCTTCCTGCTCCAGGCGGCTGGCCAGTTGCTCGAGCGCGGCCCCATCGTTGACATCCAGTTGCACCGCGTTGAAGCCGGCGGCCTCCAGCGCGACGAGGTCCTCGGCCTTGCGCGCGCTGGCCCAGACCCGATAGCCGGCGCCCTGGAACGCCGCGGCCAGGGCGCGGCCGATGCCGCTGGAGCATCCGCTGATAAATACGCTGGGCTGGGTCATGGAGCTTCCTTTCGACTGTTCAGGGGGGCGGGGCGCGATTCGCCGTGCGGGCCGTTATCAGTGGGCGAAACTGCCTTCCAGGCGCTCGGCGCGGAATTCCAGGGTGCTGGCGCGGTAGCCGCTGCGCAGGGTCGGCAGGGGCAGGCAATCCTGCCAGGTGGCGCCGGGAAGCAGGTCGCCGGGGCCGCTGTAGCGCGGCGATTCGTACAGCTGGCGGGCCAGGTTGACGCTCTCGCCAGGACGGTAGGCGGCGATCTGCCAACGCAGCGCCTGCAGTGCCGCGTCGCTGCCGTTGGTCAGCTCCAGGGCCAACGGGCGATTGCCCGGGCAGCGTTCGGGGGCGTAGCTCAGACGCAGCTGCAGGTTGTCCAGGCGATACGCCTCACGGCTCTCCTGCCAGATCACCCAGCTGGCGACCAGCCCCAGGCCCAGCAGCGCGGCCATGGAGATCGGCAGGGCCTTGCTCGGGTAGCGGATCAGCAGGATCAGCCAGGTCAGCAGCAGAAACACGCCGATTAGCATGGGGGACGACCTTGGTGGACGGACACCGGCCCATCCTACACAAGGCCGGGCCGGCGGGCATGTGCGGCGGCGGAAAAAGCGCCGCCGGGCTCAGTCCTCGGGGCTATCGCGCAGAAAGACCAGCTTGTCGACCCTGGATTGCTCTGCCGAGTAGCGGTAGCCCTGGGAGCCGAAATCCTTCAGGCCCTCGGGGTCGGTCAGGCGTTCGGTGATCACGTATCGGGCCATCAGGCCGCGGGCCTTCTTGGCGTAGAAGCTGATGATCTTGTACTGGCCGTTCTTCAGGTCCTTGAACTCGGTGTCGATGATCCGCGCGTCGAGGGCCTTGCGCTTGACCGCGCCGAAGTATTCGGTGGAGGCCAGGTTGAGCAGCACCTGATCGCCCTGGGCAGCCAGGGCTTCATTCAGCCAGCCGCTGATGCGCTCGCCCCAGAAGGCGTAGAGGTCCTTGCCGCGAGGGTTGGCCAGCTTGGTGCCCATCTCCAAGCGATAGGGCTGCATCAGGTCCAGCGGCCGCAGCACGCCATACAGGCCGGAGAGCATGCGCAGGTGGCGCTGGGCGAAGTCGAAGTCGGTCTCGCTGAAGGATTCGGCATCGAGCCCGGTGTAGACGTCACCCTTGAACGCCAGCAGCGCCTGCTTGGCATTCTCCGGGGTGAATCCGGGGGTCCAGCTGCCGAAGCGCGCGGCATTCAGGCCGGCGAGCTTGTCCGACAGGTGCATCAGCTCGGCGATCTGCGCGGGGCTGAAGTCGCGCAACTGGGCGATCAGGTCCTGGGCGTGGTCAAGGTGTTCGGGTTGGGTGTAGCGTTGGGTCGCCGGCGGCGTCTCGTAGTCGAGGGTCTTGGCCGGGGAAATCACCATCAGCATGGAGTGGCTCCTTGAGGTCTTGGTGGCGATTCTAGGCCGAGTGGTGCCCATGGCTCTACCTATCGACTCGATCGATTGCCCGGCGGTCGCTGTCGTGTCCCTGCTTGTGCAGGGTTGACCTGGGGGCCGCCACGGTCTTTTAGTGTGAGCAGGAACCCCTCGCCAACAAGGAGCCGTGATGACCGCTTGCAACCATTCGCGCTGGGAACCTTCCCACGACTACCGCCCGCTGGAGTCCCGCGCCGAGCGCCAGGCCTGGCAGGTGGCGGCCCTGACCGGGGCGACCATGCTGGTGGAAATCGCCGCCGGCTATGCCTTCAACTCCATGGCGCTGCTGGCGGACGGCTGGCACATGGCCTCGCACATGCTCGCCATCGGCCTGACGGCGCTGGCCTACCTGCTGGCGCGGCGCTATGCCAATGACCCGCGCTTCGCCTTCGGCACCTGGAAGGTGGAGGTGTTGTCCGGCTTCGCCAGCGCGCTGTTGCTGCTGGTGGTGGTGGTCATGCTGGCGTTCGAGTCGCTGTGGCGCCTGTGGCAACCGCAGCAGATCGCCTTCGACCTGGCCCTGCTGGTGGCGGTGATCGGCCTGCTGGTCAACCTGGCATCGGCCTGGCTGCTGCGCGACCAGCACGAACACAGTCATGCCCATGGCCACGCCCACGGCGGCCACGATCACGCCCATGGCCATTCCCATGGGCGCGACCTCAACCGTCATGCCGCCTTCCTGCACGTGCTGGCCGACGCCCTGACCTCGGTGGCGGCCATCGTCGCGTTGCTGGGTGGCTGGTTGTTCGGCTGGAACTGGCTGGACCCGCTGATGGGGGTGATAGGCGCGGTGATCATCGCCGTCTGGGCCAAGGGCCTGCTGCTGGAGACCGGCAAGGTGCTGCTCGATCGGGAGATGGACAGCCCGGTGGTGCAGCGGGTACGGCAGGCCCTGGAGCAGGAGCCGGATACCGAGCTGGCGGACCTGCACCTGTGGCGGGTGGGACGGGCGCAGTTCGCCTGCATCGTCAGCGTGGTGACCCACGGCAATGGTTCGGCGGATCGTTACAAGGCGCGTCTGGCAGGCATTCGCGAACTGGTGCACGTCACGGTCGAGGTCAATCGCTGTGCCGAAGTGCAGGGTTGAAATACGCAGAAAGTGCGTTTTTTGGCGTCAATTGAGCCGATAGGACTTACGACTTTAACGAGGCAGGGGGGGCTCGCCAAGCACTATTCGTCGTGAGGCAAAATAAAGTTAAAAAAACTGAAAAGATCGTTTGCCTGTCATCTTTTTTGGAGTAATTAAAAAGGCAAGACCGCCGAACCCTGCAGACAGGTGGCGTCCTTCGACCCTCATCCTGCTTGCACCTCCTCAGCCCCAAACTGAGTCGTCGGCGGCCTCCCGCGGCGGAGCGCTGCACTGGCATTCCGTCGCATGGCTACTAGAAGAAGGTGACCGCGTATGGATGACCATGGACGCACCAAGCCCACCGCTCCGACCCTTTACGCTCTCGACACCAATGTCCTGATCCACGACCCCAATGCGTTGCTGAATTTTCAGGAACACCACGTGGCCATTCCGATGACCGTGCTGGAGGAACTGGACAAGCTGAAGACCGGAAAGGCAGGCGTCGCCGCCGAATGCCGTCAGGCGATCCGCCTGATCGACAAGATTCTCGGCAGTGCCGCGCCCGACGAAGTTGAGCTTGGCGTACCCATTCAGCGAGAGAAGAGCGGGCCCTGCGGGTTCCTGTCGATTCTCATGAGCAAGAGCGCTTCGCCGATCACCTGGCTGCCGGAAGACCTCAACGACAACAAGATCATCAACCAGCTGGTCGAGCTCAAGTCGCGGCGTCCCGGGGTGGCCGTGGTGCTGGTGACCAAGGACATCAACATGCGCCTGAAGGCGCGGGCCTGCGGCATCGATTCGGAGGACTACCACACCGACCAGTTGGTCGACGACGTGTCCCTGCTGTCCCAGGGCTATCACAGCATGGAGGGTTCGTTCTGGGACCGAGTGAGCACCGTGGAAACCCATCAGGATCACGGCCGTACCTGGCACCGGGTCCAGCTGATCGACAACCTGCCGGCGGTGCATGTCAACGAGTTCATCGTCGACGGGCAGGGCTTCGTCGGCTGGATCAAGGGCATCGAAGCCAGTGAACTGGTGATCCTCGACCTGCACCAGGAACCCTTGATGCACCAGGAGGCCTGGGGCCTGCGCCCGCGCGACATTTACCAGGCCCTGGCGCTCTATGCCCTGCTCGACCCGGACATCCACCTGGTCAACCTGTCCGGCGCCGCCGGTTCGGGCAAGACCATCCTGGCCCTGGCCGCGGCCATCGAGCAGACCATGGTGAGCAAGCGTTACCGGCGCATCATCGCCACCCGCAGCGTGCAGGGGCTGGACCAGGAGATCGGCTTCCTGCCCGGCACCGAGGCGGAGAAGATGGAGCCCTGGCTCGGCGCCATCACCGACAACCTGGAAGCGCTGCATATGGAGGATGAGAACACCCACGGCAGCGTCGACTACATCCTGCAAAAGGTGCCGCTGCAGTTCAAATCGCTGAACTACATTCGCGGGCGCAGTTTCCAGCAGAGTCTGATCCTTATCGACGAGTGTCAGAACCTCACCCCGCACCAGATGAAGACCATCATCACCCGCGCCGGCAGCGGCTCCAAGGTGGTCTGCCTGGGTAACCTGGCGCAGATCGATACGCCCTACCTGTCGGCGCCGAGTTCCGGCCTGACCTACCTTACCGAGCGCTTCAAGGACTTCGAACATGGCGTGCACATCACCCTGCAAGGGGTGCCGCGCTCGATTCTCGCCGAGTTCGCCGAAAGCCACATGTAGCAAAGCCTCCTCTCCATCCACCGCGCCGGGCATTGCCCGGCGCGGCTGTGTTTGCCCCCCGCGCTGCATCCATTACCCGATCCCTGGCATTCACAGGTGCCGAAACCTGACTCGCAGGTTTACAATCGGCCGATACCCGCCTGGAGCAACGCTGTGTTAACCCATCTCGATTCCCAAGGTCGCGCCAATATGGTCGACGTCAGCGACAAAGCGCTGACCGTCCGTGAAGCGGTGGCCGAAGCCCGGGTGCGCATGCGCCCGCAGACCCTGCAGATGATCGTCGACGGCGATCACCCCAAGGGCGACGTGTTTGCCGTCGCGCGTATCGCCGGCATCCAGGCGGCGAAGAAGACTTCGGACCTGATCCCCCTGTGCCATCCGCTGATGCTCACCAGCGTCAAGGTCGAGCTGTCCGCCGAGGGTAGCGATGCGGTGCGCATCAGCGCGCGCTGCAAGCTGACCGGGCAGACCGGGGTGGAAATGGAAGCGCTGACCGCCGCCAGCGTCGCCGCGCTGACGATATACGACATGTGCAAGGCCGTGGACCGTGGCATGGTCATCGAAAGCGTGCGCCTGCTGGAGAAGCTCGGCGGCAAGAGCGGCCACTTCCTGGCCGAGGACGAACAATGATCCGTGTGCAGTATTTCGCCCGCTACCGCGAGGCGCTGGGCCTGGATGGCGAGCAGTTGCGCGACAGTCAGGACTTCGCCACCCTCGACGACCTGCGTCGGCACCTGCTGGCCCGCGGCGGGGTGTGGGAGGTGCTGGCCGAGCAGAACCTGATGTGTGCGCGCAACCAGGAGTTGTGCAGCCTCGACGAACCCCTGGAAGAGGGCGATGAAGTGGCCTTTTTCCCCACCGTGACCGGAGGCTGAGCATGGCCATCCGAGTGCAGCTCGAGGCGTTCGATCCGGGCGCCGAAACCAATGCGCTGCACGCGGCCAACGTTGGCGTCGGCGCGGTGGTCAGCTTCGTCGGCTACGTGCGCGACTTCAACGAGGGCCGCGAGGTCGGCGGCATGTTCCTCGAGCACTTTCCCGGCATGACCGAGAAGGCCCTGGGCAAGATCGCCGAAGAAGCCGGACAGCGTTGGCCGCTGCTGAACATCCAGATCATCCACCGCATCGGTCGCCTGGAGCCCGGCGAGCCGATCGTCTTCGTCGGCACCAGCAGCGCCCACCGCCAGGCTGCGTTCGACGCCTGCGCCTTCGTCATGGACTACCTGAAGACCCGCGCGCCGTTCTGGAAGAAGGAAGACACCAGTGAAGGCCCGCGCTGGGTCGAAGGCCGCGCCAGCGACCAGGATGCCGCCGAGCGCTGGCGCAAGGCTTAGCGCGTCTGGGAGCGCAGTCGCGCCGGTGACAGCGACTCGGCACTGACGCCGAAGCCGGTCAGCTGCGTCGGCAGCGGCTCGCCACGCACCAGGGCGGCGCAGGCCTGGCCCATCGCCGCCGAGGTCTGGATGCCGTAGCCGCCCTGGGCGGCGACCCAGAAGAACCCCGGTACCTCAGGCTCGTAGCCGCCGACCAGATCGCCGTCGACGACGAAGGAGCGCAATCCGGCCCAGCTGTGCTGCGGGCGGTGGATATGCAACTGGGTGGCTTGTTCGATGTGGTAGATCCCGGTGGCGATATCCAGCTCCTCCGGCTGCACGTCGTGGGGCTCGACCGGGTCGGCGTTGGCCGGCGAGCCGAGCAGCATGCCGGCGTCCGGCTTGAGGTAGAAGGCGTCGTCGAGGGCCAGCAGCATCGGCCAGTGCTGGACATCCAGGCCTTCCGGCGGGGCGAAGGTGAAGGCCGAGCGGCGCTTGGGCACCAGGCCCAGGGGCTTGATCCCGGCCAGCTCGGCGACGCGGTCACACCAGGCCCCGGCGGCGTTGATCAGCACCCGGGCACGGTAGCGCCGGGCGCCACACCGCACCTCCCAGGCATCGTCACGGCGTTCGATGGCCGTCACCTCGCTGTCGCAGGTGATCTGCCCACCCTGCTGGCGGATGCCGCGCAGGTAGCCCTGATGCAGGGCGTGGGTGTCGATGTCGGCGGCGGTCGGGTCGTAGAAGGCACCGAATACCTGCTGCCGGCGCAACGCCGGCAGCAGGGCGCAGGCCTGTTCGGGCGTCAGCCGCCGGGTCTCGGCCACGCAGGCCGTGGCGGCCTGGTACTGGCGCTCGAGTTCATCCGGGTCGCCGTTGAAATCCACCGTCAGCTCGCCGCGCGGACTCAGCAGCGGCTGCTCGGCGAAGCCCGGCGGCGGGGCCTCGAAGAAGGGCCGACTGGCGGCGGTCAGCGCCCGCACATGGGGTGGGCCATAGGCCACGGTATAGAGCGCGGCCGAGCGTCCGGTGGAGTGATAGCCGGGCTGCGACTCGCGTTCGAGCACCTGCACCCGCCCGTGGGGGGCGAGCCAGTAGCCGGTGGAGGCGCCGGCGATGCCGGCGCCGATGATCAGGTAGTCCGCGTCATGCATGGCAGGCGCTCCGTGCGTTGCAACGCTGTCGATGATAATCCGTCCGGCATTGGCCGCTAGCGGCGCAGCGCCGGCAGGTAGGCCAGCAGGGTCTTGGGCAGGCGTGCGCGCAGGCCGCTACTGAGTCGCTGGCGATGGCGCTGGTAGAGCAGGCCGAGGCCGATCACCGCCAGGCCGATCAGGCTTAGGACGATGGGGAACAGCAGCGAGTCGGCGAACACCTCGTAGGCCAGGTGGCCCAGGTAGCCCGCCACGCCCAGGGCGCCGAACACCAGGAAGGGCACCCGTCGCAGCAGCACGGCGAGCCCTATCAGCACCAGATTGATCAGGCAGTAGAGCGCCTTGCCCAGCTCGCTGTCGCTGTCCATCAGGCTCAGGCCCCCCCAGAACGCCGCGAGCCCGGCCAGATAGCCCCAGAAGGCGTAATCCTGGCGGGTGCGACCGTCCAGCCAGAGACTGGCCACAAGCAGTGCCAGGCCGAACCAGAGCGAGACCCAGCGGCGCTGATCCCAGTCGAACTCATTGCCATAGGCCAGCTCGGTGAGGTCCATGGACATGAACCAGAGCGCCACCGCGATCGGCATGACGATGAAGGGGAAGGGCAGCAGGCGCAGCATCAGCAGCCCGACCAGCAGAGTCGCCGCCTCCATCGCCAGCCAGCCGCCCTGCACATAGCGGTAGTAATTCTGGTAGTCGAGCTGCTCGTCCTCCAGCGGCCACAGGCCGGTCAGGCGCTGCACGGCGAATACCGCCAGTGGCGTGAGGCTGACCGCCAGGGCGCCGAGCAACCCGCCCGGGATATGCTGGTCATGGCGCCACAGGCCCAGGCCACAGGCGGTGAACGTGGCCATGTAGCCCAGGGCCAGCACCAGCAGGGCGATGTCGCCGACCTGCATCCAGGCCTCGGTCAGCAGCCAGCCCAGGGCACCGATGATCAGCAGGGCGCCACCGTAGTAGCTGACGTGGGCGAGCTGGAAACTGGCGCGCGGTGGCGCGCTTTGCTCGAGGAAGCTCAGCAGGGCCCGGGCCTGGCCGGGCTGCAGGATACCGGCGGCGGTCGCCCGGTCGAGGTCGGCGGCGGTGAGCTTGACGGACATGCTGTGGGTCCTCCCTTTCCCTGATGGACGCCGGTTGCGCCGCTGCGGGGCACAAAAAAGGCGAAGCATCCGCTTCGCCTTTTTGCATGGGCCGTCAGTGCTTGCGCGGCACCGGCTTGAGCAGCTCGTCCGGCGGCATTTCGCAGTTGATCTTGCGGCCGAGCAGCTCTTCGATCGGTGGCAGGGCGAAGGCGTCGTCCTCGCCGGCGAAGCTGATCGAGGTGCCGCTGGTACCGGCGCGGCCGGTACGGCCGATGCGGTGCACGTAATCGTCCGGATCTTCCGGCAGGGTGAAGTTGATCACGTGGCTGATGCCTTCGACGTGGATGCCGCGGCCGGCCACGTCGGTGGCCACCATGACCTTGATCTTGCCTTCGCGGAAACCTTCCAGGGCACGGATGCGCTTGTGCTGCGGCACGTCGCCGGACATCTGCACGGCGCTGATGCCGTCGCGGGTCAGGCGCTCTTCGATGCGCCGCACCTCGTCCTTGCGGTTGGCGAAGACCATGACCCGGCTCCAGTCGTTCTGGGTGATCAGGTTGTACAGCAGCTTGTACTTGTCGGCGCCGGCGACGGCGTAGACGTGCTGCTCGACGGTTTCGCTGGCGACGTTTTCCGGCTCGATCTCGACGATGGCCGGGTCGATCGTCCATTGCTTGGCCAGGTTCATCACGTCTTCGGTGAAGGTGGCGGAGAACAGCAGGGTCTGGCGCTCGCCCTTCATCGGGGTCTGACGGATGATCTGGCGGACCTGGGGAATGAAGCCCATGTCGAGCATGCGGTCGGCTTCGTCGAGCACCATCACCTCGACCATGTCCAGGTGCACCTCGCCGCGCTGGTTGAAGTCCAGCAGGCGGCCGGGGGTGGCGACCAGGATGTCGCAGAAGCGCGACTCCAGTTGCTTGAGCTGCTTGTCGAAGTCCATGCCGCCGACGAACTGCATGACGTTGAGCCCGGTGTACTTGTTCAGCTCGGTGGCGTCCTTGGCGATCTGCACCACCAGCTCGCGGGTCGGCGCGATGATCAGCGCCCGCGGCTCGCCCATGTAGCGCTCTCTCGGCGGCGGGGTCTGCAGCAGCTGGGTGATGATCGAGATCAGGAACGCCGCGGTCTTTCCCGTGCCGGTCTGGGCGCGGCCGATGGCGTCCTGACCCTTGAGGGTGTAACCCAGTACGCCGGCCTGGATCGGCGTGCAATAGGGAAAGCCGAGGTCGTGGATCGCGTGCATCAGCTCGGGGGCGAGCTTGAAATCATGGAAGCGGGTCTTGCCTTCGGCCGGCTCGACCTTGAAGTCTTCCAGCTTCCAGGTGTCGACGGGTTTGGCCGGACGCTCACGGCGCGGCTTGTCGCTGCGGGGCGGCTTGGCCGGTTTGCTCGCAGGTTCTTCGCCGGCAGCGGTGGAGGGCGCCACGTCTTCGGTGCGCTTGGGCTTGGCGGGGCGGCTGGCTGTTTCGTGCGAGGCGTCGTTGCCACGAGGCGTTGCGGGTGTGGCGGGCGTGCTGGGCTGCTCGCCTTCGGCTTTGCCGAACATTTTCTTGAGTGCTTTGAGCACGGTCATCTCATCAATTGGTTAAGGAGTGAACGGCGGCCAGTGTAAAGCAAGAAGCGGGCGCGGCGAAGTACCATGCCGGGCGCACTTGTCAATGCCCGCTGCGCCCCGGGCCTGAAGAGCGCGTGGCGGGCTCCTCGGTCAGTCCTGCGGCAGGCTGGCGAGCAGCAGGCGCTGGACATTGCCGCCCATGATCGCGGCGATTTCGGCGTGGCTGAAACCGGCCGCCAGCAGGCCCTCGGTCAGCTGCACCAGGCCCGTGACATCGAAGGGCGTGTGCACGGTGCCGTTGAAGTCCGAGCCGAGGGCGACATGCTCGACGCCGATCAGCTCGGCGCTGTAGCGGATGGCCTGGACGATGGCCTCCACCGAGGTGGCGCAGACGGCCGTGTCCCAGTAGCCGATGCCGACCACCCCGCCGGTGGCGGCAATGGCTTTGAGGTGCCGGTCGCTGAGGTTGCGCGTGCCGGGACAGGTGCCTTCGACGCCGGTATGGGAGACCAGCAGCGGGCGTTGGGCCATGGCCAGCACGTCGTCGATCAGCGCGCGGGAGGCGTGGGCCAGGTCGATCAACATCGCCTTGTCCTCCAGGCGCCTGATGACCTGGCGGCCCAGGGGCGTCAGGCCACCCTTGTCCAGGCCGTGGGCCGAGCCGCCGACTTCGTTGTCGAAGAAGTGGGTCAGGCCAGCGATGCGAAAGCCGGCGTCGTATAGCCGGTCGAGGTTCTCCAGGCGGCCCTCCAGCGGGTGCAGTCCCTCGGTGGCCAGCAGCGCCGCGACCCGCTGCGGGTCCTGGTGCCAGGCCCGGATGAAGGCGGCTAAATCGCCGCGAGAGCGGATCAGCACCAAGCGTCCATGACTATCGGCTGCCGCCTGTTGCAGCTTGCCGGCCTGGTACAGCGCGCGCTGCAGCAGGCTGTCCCAGGTGGCCTTGGGCCAACGCTGGGCCATGGCCAGCAGGGTGATGTTGTCGCTGTCGGCGCCGTTGCTCTCGTAGTTGAGCCCGCGCGGAGACTTGGTCACGGTGGAGAACACCTGCAGCGCCACGCGGCCATCGAGCTGGCGCGGTAGGTCGGAGTGGCCATAGTCATGGCGCTCGAGCGGGTCGCGCTGCCACAGCAGCGCATCGTCGTGCAGGTCGGCGACGAACAGCTGCTCATGCAATTGTCTGGCGGGTTCGCCGGTCGGGTAGGGCGGCGCACTGGCGACGCTGTTCAGCGTGCGATCGAGCAGGTGCGGCAGGCTGAAGAAGACGAGGGTCGAAAGCGCCAGAAGCAGCAGGGCGATCAGCAGTTTGCGCATGAGCAGGCCATCCAGGCTTTTTGTTATGCCGGGCACTCTACAAGAGTTCGGCGACGGGTGAATGCGAACGCCGGCCAGTTGAATGGCGCTGGATGACGATATAAAGAACGCCGACTGCTCGAGCCTGTGCGCGGCTTGCGACCTAACCCGTCCTGGCTCAACTGCATAGGCAGTTGCGCCCCTGCTGCTTGGCCCGGTACAGCGCGCTGTCGGCCCGGGCGATCAGGCTTTGCAGGCTGTCCTGTTGGTGCATCAGTGCCAGGCCGATGGACAGGGTTACGCCAGGTAGCTCGCCGATCGGCGCATAGAAGGAGGACACCTGTTGCAACGCCTGACGCAGGCGCTCGCCGATGCGCCACGCCTCCTCTTCGTCGATTTCCGGCAGCAGGATGACGAACTCCTCGCCGCCGTAGCGAATCAGGCTGTCCTTGGGGCGCAGTTGCTTGCGCAAGGTTTGGGTGACCAGGCACAGGGCGAAGTCGCCGGCCAGGTGACCGTGCTGGTCGTTGTAGGCCTTGAAGTGATCGACATCCAGCATGAGCATGCTCAGCGGCTGCTGGTTATAGGCGCAGCGCGTGCTTTCACGCTCGAACACATGCTCCAGCCAGCGGCGGTTGAAGGCGCCGGTGAGGGTGTCGATATTGGCGTTCTGTTCGCTGTTCAGCAGCACACGATTACCGCTGCGTACCCGCTGGCAAAGCAGATCGAGCAAGTTGTGCATCAGCTGCGGCGATTGCTGGAATAGCGTGACCATCGACTCCCTGTGCAAGCGCAGCACGCAGCTGGGTTCGCTGGCCACCACATAGGCCGAGGGCGCCTGGTCGTCGATGAAGCTGATTTCCCCGGCGCAGTCGCCGACCGCCAAGGTGCACACCGGATGGCTGTCCAGGGAGCCGAGATAGACCTTGAGCTGGCCCTTGATCAGCAGATAGAGGTGCTGGTTGCGGCTGACGGGGGAGAGCAGTACCTCGCCCGTCTCCAGCTCACAGGCATGAAAGGCCTTGAGCACCTGATCCACGCAGTTGGCGGCGACGTTATTGAACAGTCGCCACTGGCGAACGTGCTGCAGGTCGGCCTGCCAATGCGCCTGATTCATGGCGAGGGCGGACGGCAATAAGAGTGGGTGGGCATCGCAAACACTCCCTGTTGTAAGGCGATTTCCAACCCCGACAGTATGCCGACAAGCCGGGACTGGCAATGCTAAGTGCCTGTCCGCGTGGCCGGCGGCCACGGTTTATGACTAGCGCGTCACGTTTTGGCGCTCCCTGCGCCAGTGGCGCCTGCTCGGGTAGACCTCCGCGCGGCGTTCGTACCCCTTCGCCGTTCTGCGCCGGCTAGGAAGAAGGGCTTTCACTGTCGAGCCGCTGTGCCAGCCACTCGGCGATGTCACGAATCTCCTCGGGCAGTACTTCATGGGCCATGGGGTATTCGCGCCAGGCGACGTCTACGCCCTGGGTGGCCAGGTAGTCATGGGCGGCGCGTCCCAAAGTGGGTTGCACCACGTCATCGAAGGTGCCGTGCAGGCAGAAGACCGGCAACTGCTTTTTGCTGTCGGCGAGGCGGATCTCGTCGGCAAAGGTCGGGGCATAGGTGGACAGCGCCAGCACGCCGCCCAGTGGCCCTTGCCAGCGCAGGAACGCGGCGTGCAGCACCACCGCGCCGCCCTGGGAGAAGCCGGCGAGGACTATCCGCGCCGGGTCTATGCCGCTGTCGCGCTGCGCTTCGATCAGCGCGATCACCTGTTGCGCCGAGGCCTCCAGCTGTTCCTGGTTGATCGCCCGGGCCGGGCTCATGGCCAGGATGTCGTACCAGCTGGGCATCGCCCAACCGCCGTTGATGGTCACCGCCCGGGTCGGCGCCTGGGGCAACACGAAGCGGGTGCTGGGCAGGCGTTCCTGCAAGGCCTCGGCTACTGGCAGGAAGTCGTAGCGGTCGGCACCCAGTCCGTGCAACCAAATGACGCAGGCGTCGGCGCTGGGTGTGGGGTGAAGGATCAAGGGTTCGCTCATGGAGGGCTCCAGACTGGTGCGGTCGCGCGCCTGTGGGGCGTCCGGCGTTCCGCTAAGTGACTAATATGGGAAGAAGATGTCGCAAGGTTACAAGTTTTACGCTTGACCTGTCCGTATGGTGGTAATGGCAAGGTGCTGGTACGGGCCTTGCAGATGCCAACAGGACTGAAGACGTTGCCCGGACGCGGTAACACATTGGCCAGGCCGGGCGCGGAACAGATGGAAGCCAGTTTGATGGGGGTTTCCAAAAAGTTCGCCTAGCATTGCATGTGTGGCGATGAGCAGATGGCTATCCGTCTCCGACCCACTCGACCAGTGGGTGAGCGAGAGTTGTGTGGCTGAAGGAAGATTCGCCAACTAGACTCTCGCAGAGGTCTGATCCGCCTGTTTGACGCGTTGCTGCCGACGCGTTCGAGATGCCCCACAAGGGCAAGGTGGTAGGGCCGAGACTCCAACACAACAAAAGCAACTGGAGGTTTTGATGAAGATGGTGAAATCCACCCTGGCGGTACTGACTACCGCAGCCGTACTTGGGGTCAGCAGCTTCGCGCAGGCGGGCGCTACCCTGGACGCGGTGCAGAAGAAAGGCTTCGTGCAGTGCGGTATCAGTGATGGTCTGCCTGGCTTCTCCTATGCGGATGAGAAAGGCAACTACCTGGGCCTCGACGTTGATGTGTGCCGTGCCGTGGCAGCTGCCGTATTCGGCGACGCAACCAAGGTCAAGTACAGCCCGTTGACCGCCAAGGAGCGCTTCACCGCGCTGCAGTCCGGCGAAGTCGACATCCTCTCCCGCAACACCACCTGGACCAGCTCGCGCGACTCGGGCCTGGGCCTGAACTTCGCCGGCGTCAACTACTACGACGGCCAGGGCTTCCTGGTGAACAAGAAACTCGGCGTTTCCAGCGCCAAGGAACTCGATGGCGCCACCGTCTGCATCCAGGCCGGTACCACCACCGAACTGAACCTCTCCGACTACTTCCGTGCCAACGGAATGAAGTACACCCCGATCACCTACGACACCTCCGACGAGAGCGCCAAGTCGGTGGAAGCCGGTCGTTGCGACGTACTGACCTCCGACCAGTCGCAGCTGTACGCTCAGCGCATCAAGCTGGCCGCGCCGGAAGAGTACGTGGTGCTGCCGGAAGTAATCTCCAAGGAACCGCTGGGGCCGGTCGTGCGTCAGGGTGACGAGGAGTGGTTCGACATCGTGCGCTGGTCGCTGTACGCCATGGTCAACGCCGAAGAACTGGGCATCGACTCGAAGAACGTCGAAGAGATGGCCAAGTCGACCAAGAACCCGGACATCGCTCGCCTGCTGGGCGCCGAGGGTGAGTTCGGCAAGGACCTGAAGCTGCCGAAAGACTGGGCGGTGAAGATCGTCAAGCAAGTGGGTAACTACGGCGAGAGCTTCGATCGCAACGTCGGTGCCGGCAGCGAGCTGAAGATCGAGCGTGGCCTCAACGCCCTGTGGAACAAAGGTGGTCTGCAGTACGCACCGCCGGTGCGCTGACCGTCCTTGCCGATGGCCCGTCCTGGGCCATCGGCATCGTTCTGTGAAGTGAACCCCTGGCCCGCCGGTGCGGGCCGGGGAGTTCCATGAGGGCTCCTATGCAAAACACCGCAGATACCTCGCACCCCAAGGGTTCGGTCTGGACCGATCCCAAGGTACGCGCATGGATATTCCAGATTCTTGCCGTCATCGCCGTGATCGCGATCGGCTGGTACTTGTTCGACAACACCCAGACTAATCTGGAGAAGCGCGGCATCACCTCCGGCTTTTCCTTCCTCAACAACAGCGCGGGCTTCGGTATTGCCCAGCACCTGATCGATTATTCCGAGAGCGATACATACGGACGCGTATTTGTTATCGGCTTGCTCAACACGCTGCTGGTGTCGATCATCGGTATCGTGCTGGCGACCATCCTGGGGTTCATCCTCGGCGTCGCGCGGCTGTCGCACAACTGGCTGATCAGCCGGCTGGCCACGGTCTACATCGAGACCTTCCGCAACATTCCGCCGTTGCTGCAGATCTTCTTCTGGTACTTCGCGGTCATGCTGTCCCTGCCCGGGCCTCGGCAGAGCCTGGAGGTCGGCCAGTCCTTCTTCCTCAACAGTCGCGGCCTCTATATGCCGGCGCCAGGCGCGTCGGACGCCTTCGGCACCTTTATTGGCGCGGTGCTGATCGCCATCGTCGCTACCGTGCTGATCGGGCGCTGGGCCAAGGCCCGCCGCGAGGCGACCGGCAAGGTCTTCCACGTGTCGATCGCTGCGGCGGCGCTGATCATCGGGCTTCCAGGTCTGGCGATTGCGGTGACGGGTAATCCGCTGGTATGGAGCATGCCCGAGCTGGCCGGCTTCAACTTCCGCGGCGGCTGGGTGATGATCCCCGAATTGATCGCGCTGACCCTGGCGCTGACCATCTATACGGCTGCCTTCATCGCCGAGAACGTGCGCTCCGGGATCATGGCGGTCAGCCATGGCCAGAGCGAGGCGGCCCACTCCCTGGGTCTGAGTCGCGGCCTGACGCTGCGTTTCGTGGTGATCCCCCAGGCGCTGCGGGTGATCATTCCGCCGCTGACCAGTCAGTACCTCAACCTGGCGAAGAACTCCTCCCTGGCGGCCGGCATCGGTTATCCCGACATGGTCTCGCTGTTCGCCGGCACGGTGCTCAACCAGACCGGCCAGGCGATCGAGGTCATCGCCATCACCATGAGCGTGTACCTGGCGATCAGCATCAGCATCTCCATGCTGATGAACTGGTACAACAAGCGCATCGCGCTGATCGAGCGGTAAGGAGCAGCCCATGCAGACTCATACTTTCAAACCGGACATGCCGCCACCGGTGCTGAGCGTCGGCGTGCTCGGCTGGTTGCGCGCAAACCTGTTCTCCAACTGGTTCAACACGCTGCTGACCTTCGTCGCCATCTATCTGGTCTGGCTGATCGTGCCGCCGATGATTCAGTGGGCGTTCCTCGACGCCAACTGGGTCGGTACCACACGTGCGGACTGCACCAAGGAGGGCGCCTGCTGGGTATTCGTGCAGCAGCGCTTCGGCCAGTTCATGTACGGCTTTTACCCGGAGACCCTGCGTTGGCGTGTCGACCTGACGCTGTGGATGGCGGTGATCGGGGCGGCCCCCCTGTTTATCCCGCAGATGCCGCGCAAGGCTGTTTACGGCCTGAGCTTTCTGGTCGCCTATCCGCTGCTGGCCTTCTGGCTGCTGCATGGTGGCTTCTTCGGCCTGAGCGAGGTGGAAACCAGCCAGTGGGGCGGCCTGATGCTGACCCTGGTGATCGCTGCGGTCGGCATTGTCGGCGCCCTGCCACTGGGCATCGTGTTGGCACTGGGGCGGCGCTCGGACATGCCGGCGATACGCGTCATCTGCGTGACGTTCATCGAGTTCTGGCGCGGTGTGCCGTTGATCACCGTGCTGTTCATGTCCTCGGTGATGCTGCCGCTGTTCCTGCCTGAAGGCATGCACTTCGACAAGCTGGTGCGCGCCCTGGTCGGGGTGATCCTGTTCCAGTCGGCCTACATCGCCGAGGTGGTACGCGGTGGCCTGCAAGCCATCCCCAAGGGGCAGTACGAGGCGGCTGCAGCCATGGGCCTGGGTTATTGGCGGATGATGGGCCTGGTGATTCTGCCGCAGGCGCTGAAGCTGGTAATCCCCGGCATCGTCAACACCTTCATTGCGCTGTTCAAGGACACCAGCCTGGTGATCATCATCGGTCTGTTCGACCTGCTCAACAGCATCAAGCAGGCGACCACCGACCCAGCCTGGCTGGGCATGGCCACCGAGGGCTATGTGTTCGCCGCGCTGATTTTCTGGATTTTCTGTTTTGGCATGTCCCGCTACTCCATGAATCTGGAGCGTAAGCTGGACACCGGCCACAAGCGTTAGGAGTTTCGACATGAGTGAAGCTATCAAGCAATCGATCAGCGCCGCGCCGGGAATCATCCAGATGGACGGCGTGCACAAGTGGTACGGCCAGTTCCATGTGCTCAAGGACATCAACCTGAACGTGCAGCAGGGCGAACGCATCGTCCTCTGCGGGCCGTCCGGCTCGGGCAAGTCCACCGCCATCCGCTGCCTCAACCGACTGGAGGAGCACCAGCAGGGGCGCATCGTTATCGATGGCACCGAACTGACCCACGACCTCAAGCACATCGAGGCGGTGCGCCGCGAGGTTGGCATGGTGTTCCAGCACTTCAACCTTTTTCCGCACCTCACCGTGCTGCAGAACTGCACTTTGGCGCCGATGTGGGTACGCAAGATGCCCAAGCGGGAGGCCGAGGAAGTGGCCATGCATTACCTGGAGCGGGTGCGCATTCCGGAGCAGGCGCTCAAGTATCCCGGGCAGCTGTCCGGGGGCCAGCAGCAGCGCGTGGCGATCGCCCGGGCGCTGTGCATGAAGCCGAAGATCATGCTGTTCGATGAGCCGACCTCGGCCCTCGATCCGGAGATGGTCAAGGAGGTGCTGGACACCATGGTGGGGCTGGCCGAAGACGGCATGACCATGCTCTGCGTGACCCACGAGATGGGTTTTGCCCGTACCGTGGCCAACCGCGTGCTGTTCCTCGACAAGGGCGAGATCGTCGAGGAGGCGGATCCGGACACCTTCTTCACCAACCCGAAGAACGAGCGGACCCAGCTGTTCCTCAGCCAGATCCTGCACTGATCGACTCGCAGCAAGAAAAGGGGAGCCTCAGGGCTCCCCTTTTTCTTTGCCTCAAGCCTGCTCTTGGCGGTCTCAGTTCGCCTGACGCAGGCGCCGGCGAAAGGCTCCAGGGGTTTCCCCGCAGAGTTGCTTGAAGCGTTTGGCGAAGGACGCACGGTCGGCGTAGCCGACCAGCTCGGCCACCTGCTCCAGGGAACATGCCGGGTTGCCCAGGGCGCGCTGCGCGGCGGCGATACGCAGGCGCTGCAGATAGTCGTTGGGCGTCAGGCCCGTGCCCGCCCTGAAGCGCCGCAGCAGGGTGCGCGGCGAGCAGTTGGCCAGGGAGGCCAGGCGGTTGAGGTCGATCGGCTCGGCGTGATGCTGATGTAGCCAGTGCAACAGCGGGCCGAGCTGTGCGTCTTCGCGGCTGAGCTGGGGGAGCAACGGGGCGAAGCGCGATTGCTGGCCGCGCGGGCTGTCGAATACCAGGGCGTTGGCGACCCGTCGCGCCAGGTCGTCGCCGGCATGCCGAGCGACCACGGACAGGCACAGGTCCTGGCCGGCATGGGCACCGCCGGAGGTGAGCAGGTTGCCGTCGTGGCAGAGCAACTGCTCGATGTCCAGCTCAACCCTTGGGAAGCGTCTGCGGAACGCGTCGGCCAGTGCCCAGTGGGTGGTGGCGCGACGCCCGTCGAGCAGGCCGGCGGCGGCGAGCAGAAAGGCGCTGCTGCACAGGCTGGCGACCTGCTGGCGCGCGGGGCGCTGCGCCAGCCAGGGCAGAAATGCTGCATTCGCCGCCAGGCTGGCGTCGATGGCGCTGCCGGTTGCCGGCACTATCAGCAGGTCGGCGCGGGCCGCCAGCTCCAGGCCGCCGTCGACCCGGATACGGGCGAACTCCAATTCAACCGCCTGGGCATCCAGGCTGAAGCGACGCGGGTTGAACAGTGCTTGTCCGGCCAGGCGGTTGGCCAGGGCGAAGGTGTCGTGAGCCATGCTCAGGCTGGAGCACAGCGTCTGTGGGCAGACATGGAGCGCGATCTCGAGCATGGGGGCGAGCCTTGGCAGCAGGTTGGCGATTATTGCCACATTGTTGTCCGTTTCGCCAATCGCGGTACCGCCAATGCATGACCATACTGGTGGCGTCTTGTTTACGGAGCCGGGCCGATGAGCCATGCCAATGCCGAGCTGATCACGCACTTCTATCAGGCCTTCCAGCAACTGGATGCCGAAACCATGGCCGCCTGCTACGCCGAAGGGGTGCGCTTCAGCGACCCGGTGTTCGAAGACCTGCGCGGCGCCGAGGCGGCCGATATGTGGCGCATGCTCGCGGCGCGGGCCCAGGATTTTTCCCTGACCTTCGACCAGGTGCAGGCGGACGAACATGAGGGCCGTGCGCGCTGGGTCGCCCGTTACCTGTTCAGCCAGACCGGCAGGCACGTGGTCAACCGGATCGAGGCCCGCTTTCTTTTCCGCGACGGCAAGATCATCGAGCACCATGACAGTTTCGACCTGTGGCGCTGGTCGCGTCAGGCTCTGGGGCTCAAGGGGTGGCTGCTGGGCTGGGCGCCGCCGGTGCAGCAGGCCATTCGTCGCCAGGCCCTCAAGGGGCTGGCGCAGTTCAGGGCGGCGCGTTAGGTAGGCGGCGGTCGGCTTCCTAGGTTGTGTGCTGGCGCAGTGGTAATCTCTGTGCCCCGTGCTTTCATCCGATATAGGCGCAGCGTGCAAGGTTGCGCTGTCCGATGAGCATGAGCGCCGCCCTCCAGGAAGCCCGACCGTGAATGAACTGTTGCTATCCCTAGACAAGGCCAAGGCCTGGACCGTGCACGCGATGACTGCCAGTGGGGTCATTCTCGCGTTGCTGGCGCTGGTCGCGGTGCTCGATGGGCGGCCCGAGGTGTGTCTCCTGTGGCTCGGTCTGGCGCTGCTGATCGATGGCCTGGATGGCACCCTGGCGCGCAAGTTCGACGTCAAGGGGGTGCTGCCGCATTTCGATGGGGTGACCCTGGACCTGGTGATCGACTACCTCACCTATGTGTTCATTCCGGCGATCTTCGTCTACCGCTTCGTGCCCTTGCCCGACTACACCCTGCTGCCGGCTGTCGGGCTGATTCTGCTGTCCTCGCTGTTTTGCTTCTGCAACGTCAACATGAAGAGCAAGGACAACTACTTCGTCGGCTTTCCGGCGGCGTGGAACGTGGTGGTGGTGTACCTGTACCTGTTGGACTTCTCGCCCTGGTTGAGCGTTGCCACCATCCTGCTGCTGTCGGGCCTGACCCTGACGCGGATGAAGTTCCTCCACCCGTTCCGGGTACGCCAGTTCATGCCGATCAATATCACGGTCACCCTGGTGTGGATGCTCGCCTGCGGCTTGCTGATTGTGCAGTATCCGGTCAACCCGACCTGGCTGCTGGCGGTCTGGTTGCTGGCATCGGCCTATTTCGTCGGCATCTGCCTGTGGCGTACGGCCCGGGAGTGGTTTGCGGTCGATGACTGAAGCCTGCGACAAGACCTGGTTCGTCTACCTGGTGCGTGCCGCTAACGGCGCGCTTTACTGCGGCATCAGCGACGACCCACAGCGCCGCTTCGCCCAGCATCAGAGCGGCAAGGGCGCGCGGTTCTTCCACTCCAGCCCAGCGGAGGCACTGGTCTACACCGAGGCCTGTGCCGGCAAGGGGGATGCGCTGCGCCGCGAGCGCGCCATCAAACGTCTCGGCAAGGCTGCCAAGGAAACCCTGGTGGCCACTGCCGGCGCTATCGGTGCAGTTGATGAGGCGCTATCAGGCTAGCCGGGTAGGCCGGCGCGGCGCAGCCGGCTAAGCTTGAACTTTATCCACGCGTTGCGGAGCCCTTCATGCACGAGCTGATCTTGCACCATTACCCGACCTCGCCGTTCGCCGAGAAGACCCGCCTGATGCTGGGCTTCAAGCAGCTGTCCTGGCGCTCGGTGATGATTCCGCCGCTGATGCCCAAACCGGACCTGACCGCGCTGACCGGTGGCTATCGCAAGACCCCGGTGCTGCAGGTCGGTGCCGACATCTACTGCGATACCGGCGTGATTGCCCGCCGCCTGGAGGCGGAAAAGGCCATTCCGGCGCTGTTTCCCGAGGGCCAGGAGTTCAATGTCGCCAGTTTCGCCCAATGGGCCGATACGCTGGTGTTCCAGCATGCGGTGAGCCTGGTGTTCCAGCCCGAGTCCGTCGCCGCGCGTTTCGGCTCGCTGCCGCCGGAGTTCCTCAAGGCCTTTGTCGCCGACCGCAGCGCTCTGTTCAGCGGCGGTCAGGCCACCCGCTTGCCGCTGGAGCAGGCCAAGCACCAGTGGCCGGGCCTGATGGCCCGCCTGCACCAGCAGCTGGCGCGGGAGCAGGGCGATTTTCTGTTCGGCGAGCCGTCGCTGGCTGACTTCGCCATGGCCCATCCGCTGTGGTTCCTGCGTGGCACCCCGGTGACCGCGCCCCTGGTCGACGACTACCCGGTTGTAACCGCGTGGCTGGCCCGGGTGCTGGGCTTCGGTCACGGCTCGCTCAGCGACATGAGCGCCGACGAGGCCATCGCCGTGGCGCGCGAGGCTACGCCGGCGGCGCTGCCGGATGAGGCCTTCGTCGACCCCAACGGCTTTCAGCCGGGCCAGCAGGTGGCGATCGCTGCCACCGACTACGGCGTCGACCCGGTCGAGGGCGAGTTGCTGTTCTGCGGCAGCGAGGAGTTGATCCTGCGCCGGGAAGACCCGCGTGCCGGCTGCGTGCATGTACATTTCCCGCGCATGGGCTTTCGCATCGAGGCGCGTTAGCAGAGGTCGCAGGGCTCGCGCGGTCGGGGTCCAGGCTGACGGCAGGTCAAGCGGCGACTAGGGGCTGGCGCAGAGGGCGCAGCGCGCTGGCGCCTTTGCCTGGCGCAGATCGGGCAGTTGCGCGGCGAGGGTCTGGAAATGTTCCAGGCGCTCGTAGCAGAGCACCAGTTCGGCACCGGTACGGCTGTACCAGGCATCCGGTGCGCCGCAATTGGCCAGGCGCAGCACCAGGTCGCGCGGTAGGCGGTAGGTCTCGCTGGCGCGACGGGCGATCGCCTCCACCTCGCCGGAGCGGCGCAGCTGTTCGAGCAGGTACTGACCGCTACGCAGACTCGTTGGTTCGTAGACCACCCGAATGACATGGCCGTCGGCCTCGCCAGGGCGGCGTCCGTGCTGCAATTCGACCCAGGCCAGGGCTTTGCGTACCTGGGCGTACTCCTGATCGCAGTAGAGCGCGCGTTCCACCGGCAGGCCGGTGACCTTGGGCACCCATTCCAGGCGATCCGGATCGCTGCCGTAGATCAGGCAGGCCAGGTTGTAGAAGCGCTGGGCGTCCAGGCCGTGGCTACCCCAGACATAGACCTCTTCGGACGCCGGTTTCGGCCGCTGCCATTCCAGGCGCCAGTAGTCGGCGACGTCCAGCAGCTTGGCGTAGAAGCCGGCGTCGCGTTGGCGTCCGGAGGAGAGGAACAGGCTGATGAAGCCGAGCTGATCGGCGGCGTCCTCTTCGCGGCCGAGGACCGGCAGACCCAGTTCGGCGATCAGCAGGTGGCCCATCTCGTGCAGCAGGGTGAACTCCACGTTCACCGCGACGAAGCGCGCGGTATCGCTGCGCAAGGCCGCCGGCGGTGGCTCATCCGAGCTCATGAGGGGCACCGGGGTGGCCAGGAGCGTCAGGCACAGCAGCCCCTGCATGAGCCAGTGGCGGTCATGCGAGCGCATGCTTGCCCGGCGGCGGGGGAACTTCATTTCCGGTTCCTGGCGACAGAGGCTGGACCCCGATCCTCTGACTCTAGCTCAGCCTGGCGCGCCGGGGGTCAGTCCTTGCGCCGCTTCAGCTGATCGGTCAACTGGGTCGGCAGGTTGCGGATGATCAGGGTGTCCTGGGCTTCGTCGTATTCGATCTTCGAGCCCAGCAGGTGCGACTCGAAGCTGATCGACAGGCCTTCGGCGCGCCCGGTGAAGCGGCGGAACTGGTTGAGGGTGCGCTTGTCCGGCGGGATCTCCGGGGACAGGCCGTAGTCCTTGTTGCGGATGTGCTCATAGAACGCCTGGGGGCGCTCCTCGTCGATCAGTCCGGACAGTTCCTGCAGGGTCATCGGCTCGCCCTGCTTGGCCTGGCTGCTGGCGTAGTCGACAAGGGTCTTGGTCTTCTCCCGCGCCGCATCTTCCGGCAGGTCCTCGCTTTCCACGAAGTCGCTGAAGGCCTTGAGCAGGGTGCGGGTCTCGCCCGGGCCGTCGACGCCTTCCTGGCAGCCGATGAAGTCGCGGAAGTATTCCGAGACCTTCTTGCCGTTCTTGCCCTTGATGAAGGAGATGTACTGCTTGGAGTGGGCGTTGTTGCGCCACTCCGACAGGTTGATCCGAGCCGCCAGGTGCAGCTGGCCAAGGTCCAGGTGCTTGGCCGGGGTGACGTCCAGCGCGTCGGTCACCGCCACCCCTTCGCTATGGTGCAGCAGCGCGATGGCCAGGTACTCGGTCATGCCCTGCTGATAGTGGGCGAACAGCACGTGCCCGCCGACCGACAGGTTGGACTCCTCCATCAGCTTCTGCAGGTGCTCGACCGCCTGGCGGCTGAAGGCGGTGAAGTCCTGGCTGTCCTCGACATAGGCCTTCAGCCAGCCGCTGAACGGGTAGGCGCCGGACTCCTCGTGGAAGAAGCCCCAGGCCTTGCCCTGTTTGGCGTTATAGCTCTCGTTGAGGTCGGCGAGCATGTTCTCGATGGCCTGGGAGGCCCCCAGCTCAGTGTCGCGGGCGTGCAGCACGGCGGGGGTGCCATCGGGCTTCTTGTCGATCAGGTGGACGATGCAGTGGCGGATCGGCATGGGTGACTCTCTTGGCAAGCTTCAGCGGTAAGCGGGGGCGTGGCAGTGCGCTATCGGCAGTCGACGCCCCGGAGATGGCGGGCAGTTTACCCGAGCGGCTCGTCCTGGGTCGCCCGTCGCCGCTGCAAGGCCTGCAAACGCTCGATGACGTAGCGCAGGTGCATGTGCAGCTGGTACAGCTCGTTGGAGTAGGACAGCGGCACCTCGACCTTCGACAGGCTGTCCTCCAGACGCTCCAGGCGCTGGATTTCACTGCCCAGGCGTTCCGGCAGGGTGCCGGCGTCCAGCTGCCGGTCGATCTCGCGCAGGTGCTTGTACCAGCGGTAGATGCGCGCACGGATGCGCCAGCGGTAGAGCGGTCCGACCGCCTTGAACAGGGGGATCAGCACCATCAGCAGGGGAATCAGCAGGATGATGTAGCGATCGGCCAGGGAAGCGATACGAAACGGCAGGTAGCGCTGCAGCAGCGGCAGGCCGTTGCGGTAGTAGTGCGCGGCGTCGCCGGACAAGGCAAAGGTACGCGGCTCGGCGCTGGGGAAGCTGCCGGCCGGGTCGAGCAGGCTGCCGTCCTTCATCACCTCCCGTGCCGCCTCGAGGATCAGCGGTGCCAGCCCCGGGTGGAAGTCCTGGTTGACCACCAGGGTGGCGACCGGCGAGAGGATGTCGGTGGCGCTGGCCGGTGCATTCAGGCCCAGGTTGAGCAGGCCCTCGGCGACCGTGACGCGCTTGAGGAAGGGCAGGTGCGCCTGGTAGGCCGCGGCGCGGCTGAAGTGCGCCAGCGTCAGCGAGGGCGTGGCGGCCAGGCGCTGGATGCGCGCATTCTCCGCCGGGCTGACGAAGAAGGCGGCGTCCAGCTCGCCGGCGATCAGGGCATCCGCGGCCTTGTTGCCGCCCAAGGGTTGCCAGCCGGCCGGGTACTGGTCAGCGGTAATGCCATTGGCGGCGAGCAGTGCTTCGCTGGCGGCGCGGGTGCCGCTGCCGACACCGCCCAGGCTCACCCGCAGGGCGTGCAGGTCGCTGAGTTGCTCGAAGCCGATGTCTGCCCGGTGAAACAGCCACAGCGGCTCCTGATACACCGCTCCCAGGCTTTCCAGGCGCGCGCGCTCGGCGGCCTCGAGCTGGCGCTCCAGGCCGCTCTGCACCAGCGCCATCTGCACCTGCGGCTCGGCGGTCAGCAGCCGTTGCAGGTTGTCCCGCGAGCCGGCGCTGGGCTGCAGGGTCAACTCGAAGCCCTGCTTGGCCAGCTCCGCCTTGAGCTTCTCGGCGAAGGCCCGGTAGCCGCCACCCTCCGCGCCGGTGGCCATGGTGGCGCTCATCGGCGGCGGCGGGGCGACGAAGTAGAACAAGGCGCCGACCAGGCCGGCCACCACCGGCACTATCCACAGGTTGGCCAGCAGAACGATCTTCAGGTCTTTGAGCACACGGCGCATGGGGCGTCCTTTCGGCGGGTTCGCCCCAAGCATAGAACCCACGGCCGCACGGGGTCACCCCTCCAGTCTAGGGCGAGGGATGCGTTGCACCGGGCAACCTGCGCGGCCGCAGGCTGCGAACGCCGTCGAGCAGCACGAGCAGGCCCAGCAAGCCCAGGGCGTACCAGGCGTCGTGGCCGAGCATGGCCAACACCCCGGTGCAGAGCAGGGTGCTGAGTCCAGCCAGCCAGAGCCACAGGCCCCTGAGCAGGTAGCAGCCGGCCGCCATGCTCAGCAGGTAGATCAGCACGAAGTTGCCGTTGGCGTAGCGGATCAGTTGGTCCACCGACAGCGACAGGCTCCAGGCCAGGGTGGCGCACAGGGCGCAGGCCGCCACCACCAGCAGCAGGGCGCGGCCGGGTACGCCGTGGCGATTGCGCTGGGCCATGGCCGCCGGCAGCTTGCCTTCGTCGGCCAGGCTCCAGATCAAGCGGGCAAAGCCCTGGATATACACGTTCATCGAGGCGAAGCAGGCCAGGTAGCCGACCAGCGCACTGAGCCAGCGCGCCTTCTCGCCCAGCAGCAGGTCGAGCATGCGCGGCAGCGAGGCGGCGTCCGAATGCACGTTGCCGTAGGCGTTGAAGCTCAGCACGGCGACCGAGCAGGCCCAGTACACCCCGCCGGCCAGCAGCACGCCGAGCAGCAGGGCCAGGGGAAAGTCGCGCTGCGGCCGCTTGAATTCCTCGCCCAGGTGGGTGAAGGCCTCGATGCCGACGAAGCACCAGAACATCACCCCCAGCGCCGCCGGCAGCAGCTGCCAGGAACCGGCGAGGGGCGGCAGCAGCGGCTGGCTGGCGCGCGGCAGATCACCCAGCCACCAGACCAGCGCGACGGTGGCGATGATCGCCAGGGCGATGGCGCCCTGCACCGCTCCGGAGGCCTTGGCCGGACGCTGGCCGAGCAGCAGGATGGCCGCCAGGGTGGCGAGCTGCACTGCCAGGAGCTGGCCATGGCCCAGGTCGAACAACACCTGCCAGAAGCCGCTGGCGATGTTCAGCGCCGCCGGCAGGCCGACCGGCAGCACGGCCAGGAACAGCCAGGCGCTGACGCGCTCCAGGCGCGGGCCGAAGGCGCGGCCGATCAGGTGCGGCGCACCGCCGGCGTGGGGAAAGCGGCGCCCCAGTTGGGCGAAGGTGAAGGCCACCGGCAGCACCAGGGCGATGAGGATCAGCCAGGCCCACAGCGACGCGTCGCCGGCGGCGGTGGCGGCCAGGGCCGGCACGACGAAGATGCCGGTGCCGAGCAGCGATGTGCTCAGCAGGCCGATGCCTTGTAACAGACCCAGTTCTTGGTTGAGGCGACTCATGATGTATGCTCGTGCGATCCTTTTCTGGCCCCGCCATGTTACGCCGCCTCGCGCCCCTCGATGGCTGGCGAAGCGCCGGCTTTGACCGGCAAAATGGCGGTATTGCCCGTCAATCCGTTCTTTGCGTGAGACCCCCGAGTGGACAAGTTCGATCAGCAGATCCTCGCCCTGTTGCGCGCCGATGCCCGTCTGGCCGTGAGCCAGATCGCCCGCGACGTCAATCTGTCACGCTCGGCGGTGAGCGAGCGCATCCGACATCTGGAGCAGGCCGGGGTGATCAAGGGCTACCACGCCCGGGTCGCCGAGCCGGCAGGCGCGGTGGTCAAGGCCTATCTGGAGCTGTTCTACCAGGGCGGGCGCTGCGAGAACTACGTGGCGCGCATGCGCAGTTTCAGCGAGATACGTCGCTGCAGCGGCATCAGCGGCGAGACCGACATGCTGGTGTATATCGAGGCGCCGTCCATGGAGCGGCTCAGCGAGATCCGCGGGCAGATCGAAAACTACCCCGGCATGCACAAGGTAAAGACCCACATGGTGGTCACGGATTGGCCGATGTGAGCGGTTCCATGCGCATCCTCCACACCTCCGACTGGCATCTGGGCCAGCACTTCATGGGCAAGACCCGCCAGGCCGAGCATCAGGCCTTCTGCACCTGGTTGATCGATCAGGTCCGCGAGCATGCCGTCGACGCGCTGCTGATCGCCGGCGACGTGTTCGACACCGGCGCGCCGCCCAGCTACGCCCGGGAGCAGTACAACCGCTTCGTCGTCGAGCTGTCCGCCACCGGCTGCGCGCTGGTGGTGCTCGGCGGCAACCACGACTCGGTGGCCATGCTCGGCGAGAGCAAGACCCTGCTGGAGCGCCTGGGGACCCGGGTGATTCCTGGCGTATGCGCGGACCTCGACGAGCAGCTGCTGGTGCTCGAACGCCGCGATGGTGAGCCCGGCGCCATTCTCTGTGGCATTCCCTTCATTCGTCCCCGCGATGTGCTGCTGAGCCAGGCCGGGCAGAGCGCGGCGGACAAGCAGGGCGCCCTGCAGCAGGCGATCCAGGCGCACTACCGCGACCTTTATGACCTGGCCGAGGCCAGGCGCGATGCGCTCGGCGGTCAGCTGCCGATCATCGCCACCGGGCATCTGACCACGGTCGGCGCCAGCGCCAGCGAGTCGGTGCGCGAGATCTACGTCGGCAGCCTCGAGGCCTTTCCCACCAGCGCCTTCCCGCCGGCCGCCTATATCGCCCTGGGGCATATCCACCGGCCGCAGAAGGTCGGCGGCCTGGCGCACATCCGCTACTGCGGCTCGCCGATCCCCTTGAGCTTCGACGAGGCCCGGCAGCTGAAGGAGGTGCTGCTGGTCGAGCTGGACGGGCAGGGCCTGGGAGCGGTCAGGGCACTGTCGGTGCCGCGCTTCCAGCCGCTGCTGTCGGTGGCTGGATCGCTCCAGGAACTGCAGCAGGCGATAGTCGAGGCGGCCGCCCAGGGCAGCGCCGAGCGGCCGGTTTGGCTGGAGGTCCGCGTGAGCGGCGACGATTACCTCAGCGACCTGCAGCAGCGCGTCGCCACGCTGTGCGAAGGCCTGCCGGTGGAGGTGCTGCGCATTCGCCGCGAGCGCGCCAATGCCGCCGTTGGCCTGCGCAGCCAGGGCCGCGAAACCCTGGATGAGCTGAGCGTGGAGGAGGTGTTCGCCCAGCGCCTGCAGCACGAGCAACTGGACGCGGCCGATGCACAGCGGCTGCAGGGGCTCTACCGCCAGGTGCTGGAGGCCGTGCAGGGCGAACGGACTGACTCCTAGCCAAGCGGGCTTTGCACCCCGGCAAAGGCCTGGCCCAGCACATGGGTATAGATCTGGGTGGTGCGCACATCGGCGTGGCCCAGCAAGGTCTGCACCGTGCGTATGTCGCTGCCGCGGCGCAACAGCTCGGTGGCAAAGCTATGGCGAAAGGTGTGGCAGCCGGCCGGCTTATGCAGGGCGCAGCGCCGCACCGCTTGCTTGACCGCCTTCTGGATGGAGCTGACATGGATGTGATGGCGCACCACGCGGCCATCTTCATCCATGCACAGGCCAGTGGAAGGAAACAGCCACTGCCACTCGAACGAACGCGCCGCATTCGGGTATTTGCGCCGCAGCGCGAAGGGCAGGCTGACGGGGGCCTGGTAGAAGCTGTCCTGCTGCTTCCAGGCCGCGAACATGCGCTGCCGGCGTTCCTGCAGCGGCGTGATCAGCGCGGCCGGCAGCAAGGTGGTGCGGTCCTTCGCGCCCTTGCCGTCGTGCACGGTAATCACCTGCTTGTCGAAATCCACATCCTTGATGCGCAGACGTGCCGCCTCTACCACTCGCAAGCCGGCGCCATACATGAGTGAGGCCAGCAATTGGTAGGGCTGACCCAGCAGGCCTATCAGCGCGGTCGCCTCGGCATGGGTCAGTACGCAGGGAATGCGCGCGGAACGCTTGGCCCGTACGACCTCGCCGACCTGGCCCAGTGGCTGTTGCAGCACCTTGTCGTAGAGAAACACCAAGGCATTGAGCGCCAGATTCTGGGTCGCGGCTGCCACCTTGCGCTCGACGGCCAGCCAGGTGAGAAAGGTATTCACCTCTGCCGCGCCCAACTCAAGAGGATGGCGCAACTGATGGAAGCGGATAAAGTAGCGGATCCAGTACCAGTAGGACTTCTCTGTGCGGATGCTGTAGTGATGCACGCGCATCACCGCTCTGACCTGCTCCTGCAGTCGGGGTTTGGAGGCTGAACTGTCCATTTCGGCATCCTGCTGGCTGTGTTTTTATACAGTAGTAATGGTAGGGCACGATAGAGAAGTCAAGCGAATACGCGTCTCGATTGACGAGGTATGGTTAACCCATTGATTTGCTTTTGATTTTTGTTGGGGGATAGGCAAAGTGATGCGGTGTTATGCAGAATTCTCTACTATCGGATTAACGCAGAATTCCATCTAATCACTGTTAAGTGTTTATGGATATATCACCGAAAACTAAAGAAGGTATCGTGGATATTAATATTCACGAATAGTCTCATGTCGAAGAGATTCTTAGTGAGTTGGTTCAGAGATTCGGCGATGAGATGAGCCGAGATAGTCTTAAGTCCTATTTAATCGAAAGACTTGAAGAAAAAATAGCCAGTCGAGAAGTTCTTTTTTACGAGCTTGATTACACCAGCAACTTTCAAAATGATGTATCGGTCGAGTATGGGCTTGAAAAGATACTTAATGAGGCGGTCTGGTGTCCTGATAATCAACCTAAATTACACGTGTATGGCGTCAACACTTAACAAGTTGCTGCATCCGACATTTTGGCTTACTTTCCGTTTTGGGGTGGCTCCGCCACTTTACCCCAAAACTCCATTCCAGCCAAAATTCGGCTGAGCAAAGCGTTAGTTGCCCAAAGACATCGAGGTATCCATGGATGAAATAAAGGAATGCAATAGCCGGAATATTCCGCTTCCCATTCAAAGAGAGGTAAGACAGCGTTGCGGCTTTGGTTGTGTGATATGTGGCATGCCTTTATATGAGTATGAGCATATGGAAGAATGGGCTCAAGTAAAGCGCCATATTGCTGAAGAAATAACTCTTCTTTGCGATCAGCATCATCGTGAGAAAACGGGTGGTCTTCTGCCAAAAGAAGCTGTGAGGGAGGCCAACTCATCACCTTTCAATCTTAAAGAAAATGCGTCAAAACCATACGACCTCCACTTTTCTGGGAAGCAGGCTTGTGTTGAAATTGGTGGCAACAGCTTTACCTGTGAAGATCAGGGTTACGGGACAGCGATGGCGCCAATTAGTGTTGACGGTACTCCTCTAATCGGACTGATTCTAGCCGATGGTCATTTCTTGTTAAATTTGGTTGTATTTGATGAAGTTAATAACCCAATTCTGCATATAAAAAATAACCAGCTGTTCTATTCAACAGAACCATGGGACATTCAGCTGGTAGGAACAACCTTGACTGTCAGGGAAGCTCACCGAAAAATACTTATTGAAATAGACTTTCAACCACCTAATAAGGTTGTAATAAATCGTGGTCGTTTCCTTCACAATGGCGTCGAAATCTTGGTGCGACCCACTAATATTCTAATAACTAATAATGCAACGGTGTTACAAGGCTGCCATGCTCATAATTGTTCTGGTGGCCTGCTCATTGGGTATCATAAGCATCAAATAGGCGGTTTTATGGCTCTTGGTGGAGTTTCTCGATATCTCGGCGATAGAAAAGAAGCTCTAAAATTTGAAAAAGAATGTCTAGCTAAAGATAGGGTTCTATCTAGTGACAGCAACTAACAAGTGCAGCTTGCCGGACTTGGGTAAACTGTCACCTTTTTCGCGCTGCGCAGCAAAAAAGCCGCCAGCTTACCCAAGCCGCAACTGCAAGCGTTAGAAGGCAATATGGATACCGAGCGATTCCCCAAGATAATCCAACAAATCTATAGCTTGGTATCTGAGCTTGAAGTTATGTTTGAAGGCCGGCATTTCACCCCTGACGGTCACATGGTCGGAAGTATTGGCGAAGCTCTAGCTGCGCATTACTATGGTCTTCAGCTTCTTACCGCTTCATCGAAAGGTCGCGACGCAATAAAAGACGGAAAATCAATCGAAATAAAAGCCACGCAAGGCTCAAGCGTGGCTTTCAGATCATCTCCTGAATACGTTCTTGTTCTTAAAATCCATAAAGATGGAAGTTTTACAGAAATATATAATGGCCTTGGTGATCGCGTGTGGCGTAATTTTGAAGGGCGGAAACCACCAACTAACGGGCAGTTTCAAATAACAATTAATAGGCTAATCGCCCTAAATACCTTAGTAGAGCCGCACGAACGCATTCAGCGTGTAGCCTTCTAACAAATGGTTCAAGTCGCTCGCTTCGCTCACTCGGGACGGGCTAAAGCCCGCCCCTTAACCAAACGTTAGGCACAAATTGAATTCGGAAATGGCGCATCAGGATGAAGCGAGTTGCTCAAATATCGTATGCAGTGGCCGGAGCCTGCTTTGCAGTCACTCTTACCATGGCAACAACACCAGAGTGGTGGGACCAACACTCTGGTATAGCGCTAATGCTAGGGCTCAGCATGCCACTATGTATTGTAGGAGCATGGCTTTCGGAGTTCCGGATAGAGCCGCGAAAGATATTTGGTTTTCACCTCATTTCGCATTCACCGGAAGCAATGGCGATCGCAGCGATGGGAGGTATAGGTCTAGGGATGGTCACGCTCACGCTATTCTTGTTTAGCCTATCCCAAAATTTGGCATTCGGCTTCATTCTTGGTGCCGGCATTCTGAGCGTTTTTACCGGAATTAACGAGGTACCTGTTCGAGACTCGGAGTCGCCGGAGTAATCTATGCCTAACCATTCATTCAAGTTCGTTCCCGGCCTGGCGGCCGTCCACCGGACGCCCCAGTCGGGCGCCGCTTAATATTGGCGTTAGGGCACAAGGAAGCACATCGAGAGTATGAAAAGAGTATTTAGAATTGTATTTTTACCTATCGTTAGCATAGCGGCGATTTTCTATCTTTTTGTCCTGCCAGCTTTAGTTGCATCTGGAACAATGGAGATTTCCGTAGGCAATACAGCGTTTGCCGCATTTATGTTATTCCAGCTTTGGATGTTAATTGCCGAATTTGCTTACGAATCCGCAGCTGCTGTGTTCCACTTTGAAAGAAAACGACTTTTTAGCTTTTTAGATTTACATCGCTATGAGGAAAAGGGCGTAGAGAAAAAGAGTGGATTTGGAGTTCTATTTTTAGCATTTCTTTCATTCTTGTTCATGGTATATGGGTTTGGAGTGATATATACGTTTATCTCAAACATTACCGAAGATGCTTTCTCTAGCGGAACTCTTTCTTTTATCGATGGGGTGTATTTTTCATTAGTAACAGCAACAACTGTCGGTTACGGAGATATTACGCCCACGAGTGGATCATCCAGGTTGGTGGTAATGTTTCAAATTATTCTGAGTTTGGCTTATGTGGTAATGCTTTTTTCATCTGCAGTCAGCTACGTGCGTGAAGAATCGCAAAGCCCTAACAAGAAAAAGCAGCCGGACGCATAAATGCGCCGCTGTTTTTGGCGTTATATGCTGATCTAGCCATGAAGTATAAAAACATCAAGTCTGCAATTCATAACTTTGGCCATAGCTTTGTCAGCTTAATGAATTACGTTGATCAAGATTACGTCATTGATGAAATTGGTAAAATTCATAATCAGGGATACGACATCGAAATAAACTGGCTAACAAGAGAGTTCAGTCCAGCTCAGCTTGAGTCAGAAAGAATCAAGAAATCAATTGGCTATTGGGGCGATTCCTTAAAAAAACATTGTTCATCCCACAATGTGAATCTGGAAAGTCTTTCATCTTTATTGCTTGTATGGCCTGCCAGCCAAAGCAAATATATGCAGGCCATCGACAACAAAGGCACAGAGCACAAAATTTATATCAATGAAGCATCGTGATACGCATATAACAATTGGTTCAAATCACTCGCTTCGCTCCTTGGGACGGGCTAAAGCCCGCCCCTTAACCAAACGTTAGGTGTCAAAGGAGTTCTCAGTGACAAGTGAAAACACCATACCGCTTATTACGAAAACGGCATTTAACTGCCCTCATTGCGGCGCCTACACTACGCAGCATTGGTATCAGCTTGTAGCTGACGCATACGGCGAGAAACATAGAACACCATCCATACCAACATTGGAAATGATTGAGGAGTTCAAGGCTGACAGAGAAATACCGAAGGAAACCAGAGACAACTTGGTGTCATTTTGCGAAAAAATGCTCCGTGAAAAACCCTTCTTTGAAAACAACAACAACAGTCTATACAGCCGCCCTATCGTTCAAAACTGCAACATTTCCGAGTGTTACAACTGCAAAGAAATATCAGTATGGGTCCATGACCATATAGTCTACCCAAATACAAAAATCGACATCCCCGCCAACAACGACCTTCCCGAGCACATTAAACAGCTCTTTGAAGAAGCCAGAGAAATTGTCAGCTGTTCACCAAAAGGAGCTGCTGCACTATTAAGGTTGTGCGTCCAGTATCTCTGCAAAGAGCTAGGAGAAAGCGGGAAAAATATTGACAAGGATATAGCGGCTCTTGTAGCAAAAGGGTTGAATCCTCTAATCCAAAAAGCTCTAGACGTTGTCCGAGTTATTGGGAACGAGTCAGTTCACCCTGGCGAAATAAATCTTAACGACAACAAAGAAATAGCCGTAAAACTTTTTGGACTCGTCAATATAATTTGCGAGCAAATGATTTCCCAGCCTAAGCAAATAAATGAACTTTACAGTGATTTGCCAAAAGCAAAATTAGAGGGCATTGAGAAACGGGACGCAAAATCAAAACCTGATGAGTAGAGCACCTAACAACTGGTATATGGACGCTCCCCACAAGCAGTGAGGAATCGCTTTTCAAGCCTGTCGTCAGTGCGGTTGCATTCGTATATCCGGCCTGTTGTGGGCTGTAATGCCCTGGCCATTCTGTAGTTCGCACAGCGGGGGCCAAGCGTTCAAACGATCCCGAAGATCAGCATTGTTATCGGCCTTGTTCCGCTGCAGGACTCGCCTGTTTCGACAGTCTCGCCTCTCACCACAACCACTGGAAAACCTGCATTCCCTCCTGATTACTCCCGCCGTCAGGCGGGCCTGGCGCTGGGCCAGTCACCGCTGAAACGTCGCTCGTGGCACCACACCGCCCAGCAGATCCGTACCAGCTTGTTGGCCAGGGCCACCGCCGCCTTGTTGTGGCCGATACGCTCGGCCGTCGCCAACGCCCATCGCTGCAGGTGGGTCAGGCGTTCGGGCGTGCGCGCCTGGCAACGCCTGGCCGCCAACAGGCTGGCGCGCGAGCCGTGAACCAGCAGGGTGCGCACATAGACGTTACCCTTGCAGCTGATGCGCCCCAGGCGCCGGCGCAGGCCGCTGCTGTGTTCGCTCGGGGTCATGCCCAGCCAGGCGCTGAGCTGGCGCCCGTTGGCGAAGCGTTCAGGCTGGCCGACCGCGGCTTTCAGGGCGCTGGCGGTGAGCAGGCCGATGCCGCTGACCTCGTCGAGCTTGTGCACGATGGCGTCGTCGGCGTGCAGCCGTGCCAGTTGCTGCTCGCACTCGTGCATCGACTGTTCGTACAGGCTGATCTCGGCCAGCACCACCTGCAGCGCGCCGCGCAGGGCGCCGACCTCCGGCCGCTCGACCAGTTCGCCGGCCTGGCGCAGAAAGGCCCGCGGGCCGTCGGCGACCTGCAGGCCGGCCTCGCGCAAGATCCCGCGCAGCAGGTTGATGCGCTGCACCCGCGACTTTTTCCAGGCCTCGCGCAGCTTGTGCAGTTGCTGCAACTGCTGCTGTTCCAGGCTCTTCACCGGCACCGGGCGCATGCCCCGGCAGCGCCCGGCCTCGAGGATGGCCTCGCAGTCGTTGCGGTCGGTCTTGCTGCCGCGCCGGTAGGGCCGCACATGGCGCGCATGCAGCAGCACCACCCGATGCCCGCGCGCCTGCATCAGCCGCCCCCAATAGTGCGCCGTGCCACAGGCCTCCATCAGCCACTCGACCGACTCGGCCTGCTCCTGTATATATCGCCCGAACGCCTCACGACTCAGCCGCCTGTGCTGACTCACCACGCCGGCACGGACACTCTCGGCAACTTGGTAAACGGACTTGGCCAGATCAACCGCTATGCGTTTCATCACACCCTCCCAGCGAACAGTCAGCACCGCTATCGGTATAGAAGCGTGGCGCGGGGAGTGTCCATTACAGCATTCAAATCGCTCGCTGCGCTCACTGGGACGGGCTAAAGCCCGCCCCTTAACCAAACGTTATGCACTTAGCTTGGGCTGCACATGAATATCTCGATAACAACAGATAACTGCGATTTAAAAAATTGGTATCTGATCGAAGAGTCCGCCAACAGCGAAGTTATATTAAAGCTGGAAATTGAGCAGATTATCAGCGTTCAATCACGCAACGAAAAGAAAACCGAAATCTGCAGAGCAATACAAGAAGAGCTCTCTAAATTTGCATGGATTGTTGCGGGAAGCGTAAATGTAGAATTCACGTGGTATCTTCACGGCGTTGATCGCCAAGAAACAGATAAAGTTGGCGACATTGACAACATAACAAAACCTATACTTGATGCGCTAACTGGAGCCAGAGGCATTCTCATCGATGATTCTCAAATAGGGTCGCTACACACATTCTGGCAGTCCCGCAACGAGAACACCACATTCAATGTCTTATATATACGAATTTCAATAAATAACGACACCTGTCTAGAAAAGAAAAATCTGCACTTCATTCAATATGCAGGACCTGTCTGCTTACCCATAAATATTGATTTCAATGAGCCTGTCAGCATCCTTGCAGCTTTGTTTCTAGTGAAAACACGGAGAAAGCACCGTGCTGCCGCACGAAAAATAAGAGACCTGGGTGGCAATGCAGACCGTATGTTTGTCAATTCGGACTGGGATATACATAGAACTCGTCTTAATGGCTTTGAAAAAGACAGCGTATTGTCCGAGCAAGAATTAAAAAACAGGTGTTTTCAAAATGGATTCACTTGGAGAGCACTTCGCGCTCTTTGGAAACCGAAAAAAGTGCACGCATAACAACAGGTATATGGACGCTCCCCACAAGCAGTGAGGAATCGCTTTTCAAGCCTGTCGTCAGTGCGGTTGCATTCGTATATCCGGCCTGTTGTGGGCAGTCATGCCCTGGCCATTCTGTAGTTCGCACAGCGGGGGCGAAGCGTTCAAACGATCGCGAAGATCACACTTGTTATCGGCCTTGTTCCGCTGCAGGACTCGCCTGAATCCGTGCATGAAGCGTCTGCGCCAGTCCCCCATCGATGGCAGAATGGCCGTTTTCCGACGTTCCCCGACCCTGACATGAAAATCCTCAGCCTGCGCCTGAAGAACCTCAATTCGCTCAAGGGTGAGTGGAAGGTGGATTTCACCACCGAACCCTTCGCCGGCAACGGCCTGTTCGCCATCACCGGGCCGACCGGTGCCGGCAAGACCACCTTGCTCGATGCCATCTGCCTGGCCCTGTACCACCGCACCCCGCGCATGAGCACGCTGTCGGCCAGCGGCAACGAGCTGATGACCCGGCACACCGCCGACTGCCTGGCCGAGGTCGAGTTCGAGGTCAAGGGCGTCGGCTACCGCGCGTTCTGGAGCCAGCGCCGGGCCCGCGACAAGGTCGACGGCGCGCTGCAGGCGCCCAAGGTGGAGCTGGCCGCGGCCGACGGGCAGATTCTCACCGACAAGGTGGGCGAGAAGCTGCGCGAGACCGAGCGCCTTACCGGTCTGGATTTCGAGCGCTTCACCAAGTCCATGCTGCTGGCCCAGGGCGGCTTTGCCGCGTTCCTGGAGGCCAATGCCAACCAGCGCGCCGAGCTGCTGGAGGAGCTGACCGGCACCGACATCTACGGGCAGATCTCCCAGCGGGTGTTCGAGCAGACCCGCGAGGTCAAGGCGGCCCTGGATCAGCTGCGCGCCCGGGCCGAGGGCGTGGAGCTGCTCGGCGACGAGCAGCGCGACGAACTCCAGGCCGAGGCCGAGCGCCTCGGCGCCGATGAGGGGCACCTGGGCGCCGAGCAGGTCGAGCTGCAACGCCAGCTGCGCTGGTACGAGGACCTGACCAAGGCGCAAGCCCAGCAACAGACGGCCGCGCAGGCCGAGCAGCAGGCCCAGGCCGCGTGGCAGGCGGCTGCGCCGCAACTGGCGCGGCTGGCCGCCAGCGAGCCGGCGACCGAGCTGCAGCCGGCCTATCGCGAGTGGCAGCGCGCCCGTCAGCAGTTGCAGGGCAGCCAGGCCGAGCTGCAGCTGGCCGAGCAGGGGCTGCGGGAGATGGCCGAGCATCTGTGCGAGTCGGCCTGGCGCGGCGAGCAGCGGAGCCAGCAGGCGTTGCAGGCGCAGCAGCAGGCGTTGCAGCAACTGGTCGAGCGCCAGACCGAGCTGTCGCAGCGCCTGGCCGCACACCCGCTGCGGGCTCGGTTGGGCGAATGTCTCGGAACCTGGCGTGGGCAGTTCGCCGCGCTGGACAAGGGGCGAGCGGATACGCGCGAGCTGCAGGCCAGCCAGCAGCAGCTGAGTCGACAGCTCGACGAGCTGGCGCAGGCGCTGCGCCAGCAGCAGGCCACGCTCCAGGCTGCGCAGGCGGCGCGAAACCAGGCGCAACAGGCCCATGCCAGCCAGCAGGCGCAGCTGCATGGGCTGCTGGATGGCCAGGACGACGCCGCCCTGCGCGGGCAATGGCAGCAGCTGCTCGAGCAGGGGCGTCAGCTGGAGCGCCTTGAGCAGCTGACCGGGGAGCGTCGGCAGCTGGCCGCGCAGCTCGCCGCGCTCGAGCCGCAGCTGGCGCAGCAGCAGGCCGAACGGACCCGGCTGGGGGCAAAGCGGGATGAGTTGCGCAGGCGCTTCGGCGAACTGCGCCAGCAGATCGAGGACAAGCAGAAACTCCTCGAACAGGAGCGGCGCATCGAGCAGCTCGAGCATTACCGCGCCGCCTTGCAGCCGGGCGAAGCCTGCCCGTTGTGCGGCGCCCGCGAGCACCCGGCGATTGCCGAGTACCAGGCGCTGGACCTGTCGGCCACCGCGCAGGCGCTGCAGGAGAAGCGGCAGGCGCTGGAGCAGGTGCATGGCCAGGGTGACGAGCTGAACCGCCAGTTGGCCCGGGTCGAGGCGCAGATCGAGCAGGCCCGGCAGAACCGCGAGCGCTGCCGGGAGGAGATGCGGCAGGCCGAGGAACGCTGGCAGCAGGGATGCCGGCAAGCGCAGCTGTCGGCGGACGATGAAACGGCGCTTGCCGCCGCGCTACAACGCAGCGCCGCGCGCCAGGCCGCCCTGCAGGCGCGTCTCGATCAGCTCGATGGCTGCAAGGGCACGCTGCAGCAGACGGGCGATGAGCTGCAGCGGCGCGACCAGGAATTGGCCGCCTGCGGCAATCGCCTGGCCATGCTGGAAAAGGATCGGCTCAACCTGCAGCAGACATCGGAGGCCGGCGGCACGCGACTGGAGCAGCTGGGCGCCGCTTTGGAAACAGAGCGCCAGCGCCTGGGCGAGAGCCTGGCCGAGCTGGGTTATGCGCTGCCGGAAGAGGGCGTCGCCTGGCTTCAGGCGCGGGAGCAGGAGTGGCAGACCTGGCAGCAGGATCAGCAGCGCCTGCGCGAACTGACCCAGGAGCAGGGCGAGCAACGCCACCGGCTGACCCGCGGGCAGGAGCTGGCCGAGCTGTGGCAGCAGCGTTGGCGCGAGCAGCAACGCGCAGCACTCGCACCGCTGGCGCCGGCGGCCGATCCGCAGGCCGAGGTGCAGCGGCTACAAGGCGAGTGGGAACAGGCGCAGCAGCGTCATCTCCAGCTGCAGGGCGGCGCCCAGTCGCTGCAGCGGCGCCTCGCGGTCGAGCGCCAGGCCCAGGAGGCGGCCGCCGACGCCTGGCAGGCGGCGCTGCAGGCCAGTCCGTTTGGCGACGAAGCGGCCTTCCTCGCGGCCGTGCTGGACGAGTCGCAGCGCCGCGCATTGCGCGAGCTGCACGCGCGCCTGCAGCGTGCGCTGAACGAGGCCCAGGCCTTGGCCCAGGCGGCCATGCAGCGACTGGCCGAGCAGCAAGCCGGTGCCGAGCACACAAGGCCGCGGGAACAGCTGGAGGCGCGCCTGCTGGAGGTCAGCGGGCAACTCAAGGGTCTGAGCCAACGCCAGGGCGAAATCCGTGCGCTGCTGCAGGGCGATGCCGCGCGGCGGCTGAATCAGCAGGCGCTGTTCGCGGCGATCGACGCCCAGCAGGCCGACTACGACCTGTGGCAGCAGCTCAACAGCCTGATCGGCTCGGCCGACGGCGCCAAGTACCGCAAGTTCGCCCAGGGCCTGACCCTCGATCATCTGGTCTACCTGGCCAACCGGCAGCTCGAGCGCCTGCATGGCCGCTACCAGCTGGCGCGCAAGGACGGCGGCGAGCTGGAGCTGCAGGTGATCGACACCTGGCAGGCGGATGTGGCCCGCGACACCCGGACGCTGTCCGGCGGCGAGAGCTTCCTGGTCAGCCTGGCCCTGGCCCTGGCGCTGTCCGATCTGGTCAGCCACAAGACCAGCATCGACTCGCTGTTTCTCGACGAAGGCTTCGGCACCCTCGACGGCGAAACCCTGGAGGTAGCCCTGGATGCCCTCGACAGCCTCAATGCCAGCGGCAAGATGATCGGGGTGATCAGCCATGTCGAGGCGCTCAAGGAACGCATCCCGGTGCAGCTGAAGGTGCACAAGGGCATCGGCATGGGCTACAGCGGCCTGGATTGCCGCTTTGCCTGCTAATTGGGCGCCGGCGGCCGGCCGCAGTCATTAGCTATGACGGCTGCGTGGCGCTGCTCGGGTGACGGGGCGCCCAGTCGGGACTGTGGCCGTGCAGGCCGTTGTCGGTCTTGAACGCCTGCCAGTCGAAGGACCGGGCTAACTGCTCGGTCCGCTCCGCTGCCAGAGGCCGGGAGATCAGGTATCCCTGCATCCAGTCGCTGCCGACCTCGCTCATGTTGAAGAACTGCTCGGTCGTCTCCACTCCCTCGGCGATGACCTTGAGGCCCAGGCGTTGCGCCAGCGCCGCCAGCGTCTGGCAGATGGCCTGGCCCTGTTCGGTGGCGGTGTCGATGACGAAGCTGCGATCGATCTTGAGCACGTCCAGCGGCAGTTGGCGCAGGTAGCTGAACGATGAGTAGCCGGTGCCGAAATCGTCCAGGGCTATCTTCACGCCGGTCTTGCGCAGCTCGTGCAGCAGGCGGATGTTCGCCTCCGGATGCTGCATCAGCATCGACTCGGTCAGCTCCAGGCTCAAGTTTCCAGGCGAGATGCCAGCCCGGCGGATGGTGCTTTGTAGGGTTTCGGCAAAGCCCGGCTGGGTCAATTGTCTGAGCGATACGTTGACGCACATGTGTTCGATCCCCGAGCCGGCGTCCTGCCAGGCCTTGAGCTGACGGCAGGCGGTCTCCAGAACCCATTGGCCGACCTCGAGAATCAGCGCCGATTGCTCCAGCAGGGTGATGAAGTCTGCCGGATAGATCAGGCCCAGGGTCGGGTGCTGCCAGCGGATCAGCGCCTCGACGCAATCGATCCGGCCGCTGGCCAGGTTCAGTTCGGGCTGGTAGTGCAGGACGAACTGCTTCTGGGTCAGGGCCGAGTGCAGGTCGGTGAGCAACTGCAGGCGCTGCCGCGACTTCTCGTCGAGGTCCTGCTGGAACACCACCGTCTGTCCGCGTCCCTGGCGCTTGGCCAGGTACATGGCGGTATCGGCGCTGCGCAGTAGCAGCGGACCGTCGCTGCCATGCTCTGGATGGACCGCGATGCCGATGCTGGCGTGTACGTAGACCTGGTCCTGGCCCAGGTCGATGGGCTCGAGCAGGCTGGCCTGCAGGCGTTCGGCGATGCCCAGTATCTGCTCGAGGCCAGGTTGGTTGGGTAGCAGTACGAGGAATTCGTCACCGCCCAGGCGACCGACCATGGCGCTGTGCTCATCGGCCGGCGCGGCCTCGTTGTGCAGCTGGAACAGCTGATCCGAGGTGCGCAGGCTGTGCACGAAGCGCTGCGATACCTCGATCAGCAGTCGGTCACCGATCTGGTGGCCGAGGGTGTCGTTGACTTCCTTGAAGTCGTCCAGGTCGATCATCAGCACGCCGTACTGGCTGTTCCCGGGCTGCTGCCGATCGAGGGCGTGCGACAGGTGCTCGGCCACCAGGCGGCGGTTGGGCAGGCCGGTCAGGGCGTCGTAGTTGGCCATGCGGGTGAGCGTGCGAGTCGACTTGCGCTGCACCGCGAAGACCCGCTCCACCGCCAGGCCGAGTCCGGCCAGCAGCAGGCTGAGCAGGCCGAGGCGCTGCCACATGTCGCGCTGGATCGGGGCGATGGCGCTGTCGAGGTGGGCCGTCGACTTGTAGCGGTGCAGGTGCCAGGCCGAGGAGTAGGGCAGCTCGAGCGTCTGTTCCAGATGAATCGCCGGCTGCTCCAGGCCGCCGAGAAAGCGTGGCAGGCTGGCGCTGCGCCGGTCCATGATGCGGTCGCCGGTTTCGCGGTTTTCCAGCACGTACTCGGCGGGCGCGGTGCTCAGGTCGGTGTGACGCTGGGCCAGGAGCCGCTTGTCCAGTTCGGTGATGGGCAGACGCGGCCAGCCCAGCAGCGCGGCTTCCAGCACGTTGGCGCGCAGCACGGCGGTGACCAGCCCCTTGAACTGCTTGCTGGACAGGTCATAGACCGGCACGGACAGCAGCAGACCGTGACTGTCGCGCTCGTCGCCGTTGGCCAGCGAGGTGTACTGGGAGTTGTCGCAGGTACGCAGCAGCGCCGAGGTAACCGCGGCGATGCCATTGGGCGCCTCCACAGGCAGCAGTGGCGCGTGGCGGCGCAGGTGGTCCAGCTGCTGGACGTACTCCATATATTCGGCAGCCTCGTATTCCTCGGGCTCGTCGGCGTCATGGGTCGGCTCCGCCTCCTTGGCCAGACCGATGCGCTCGAGCAGCACTTCGTCGAACATCAGGAAGGGCACCTGGCCCTGCTCGGGATCGAAGCCGTCGTACACCAGATAGATTTCCGAGACGTCGATGTCGGCGGCGATGTGGTTGTACAGCTGCTGGATGATGGTGGTGTCGCGGTCGCTGAAGTAGCCCTGTTCGACCACGTCTTCGTCGGTGTTGGCGCGGTTGTGCGGCACGGCGGCGCGCACCGCCGGCAAGAGCGAGACGGTCCTGATGGTGAGGTAGGTGCGCTCGAGCATCCCGGCCAGCGTTTGCGCCATGGCCCGGGTCTCGAGGCTCATTTCCTTGCGGATCTTGGCTTCGGTGTCGACGATCATCTGCCGGGCGTCGCGATAGATGGCCAGCGAGCCGATCAGCCATAGCAGGACGAAACCGGCGGTGATCGAGTGTCCGCGCCACTCGCGAAGCCGACGCCTCGTCTTGGGCCTTGCTTTGCTGCGAGCGGGGTCACTGCTCATGGCTCCAGCCACTCCCTACACCTGAGACTGCGTATTGGTGATTTGATTTATGCAGCGGTCCGCTTTGTAGCCGGCTCGGCCATTCTGGACGTGCCGGTGGCACGGGAACTTATAGCGTAGCTGCCAGGTGCCTGCCCAGCGATGAGGCGCGCGCTGATGCGTCGATGCCGCAGGCCTGAGCGAATCGTGCGCGGACTTGGCCGGCGCGCTGCGCCGCTTGTGCATTCTAGCTAGCCGCTGGGCGCGGGTTGACGGGCTTCGGGTCGATCTCCAGCACCGGCCGATATATCGAGGCATTTGCGTGGCCGGGTGGTTGCGGCACCGGCATACTGCTGGTTTGAGGCGTGGTCGGTGCGGGCCGGCGCAGCTGTCATTTCCATGGAGGTCGGGGCCCCTGTGATCAGCCTATTTCTAGTCAACAGCCTGGTGGTGATCGGTGCCGTGGTCATCCACTACGAATTCCTCTTTCGACTGACAGTACTGTTGCCGAAACTACGGGTCCGTCACCGCTTCCGCATTGTGCTGGGGGTCTGCGGCGCGCTGCTGGCCCACGCGGTCGAGGTGTGGATCTTCGCCTTTGCCTATTTCCTCATGCATGACGCCGAGGGCTGGGGGCGCCTGGCGGGCAACTTCGACGGCAGCCTGATGGATTGTGTGTATTTCTCCTTCACCACTTTCACCACCCTGGGCTTCGGCGACATCGAGCCGCTGGGTGAGCTGCGCTTCCTGACCGGTATCGAGGCCCTGACCGGGCTGGTGCTGATCACCTGGACCGCGTCTTTCCTGTTCGTCGAGATGCAGCGTTTCTGGCGCTCGAGCTAGGCGTCCAGTGCGCGTCGTACTCGACGCGTACGCCGCGGTCAGGGGCTATTGCCAGCGCGCCTGGCGCCAGGCCTGCCGCTGCTGCGGGTCGAGGAAGGTCCAGGCGACGAAGCGGCTCTGCTTCTGGCCCTGGGCCATTTCCACGGTGCGCACGTCGCGGGCGCCGGCCTTCTGCAGGGCAGCATGGACGCCGGGCAGGTTGCTGGCCTTGGACACCAGGCTGCTGAACCACAGCACCTGCTCCGGGTGCTGCGCGCTTTCGCGGATCAGCCGGCCGATAAAGGCCGCCTCGCCGCCCTGGCACCAGAGTTCGGCGGCCTGGCCGCCGAAGTTGAGCACCGGCAGTTTGCGCTTGGGATCGAGCTTGCCCAGGTTGCGCCATTTGCGCTTGCTGCCGCTGGCCGCTTCGGCCGCCGAGGCGTGGAAGGGCGGGTTGCACAGGCTCAGGTCGAAACGCTCGTCGGCCTGCAGCAGGCCCTGGAAGATGTGCTCGGCGTGATCCTGCTGGCGCAGTTCGATGGCTTCGCTCAGGCCGGGGTTGCTCTGCACGATGGCCCGGGCCGAGGCGATGGCGCTGGCGGCGATGTCGGCGCCGAGGAAGCGCCAGCCGTATTCGTGATGACCCAGTAGCGGGTAGATGCAGTTGGCGCCGACGCCGATGTCCATGGCGTGGACCCGGGCGCCGCGGGGAATCTCGCCGCCGTTGCCCTCGGCCAGCAGGTCGGCCAGGTAGTGCAGGTAGTCGGCGCGGCCGGGGATCGGCGGGCACAGGTAGTCCGCCGGGATATCCCAGTGCGCTATGCCGTAGAACTGCTTGAGCAGGGCGCGGTTGAACACCTTCACCGCCTCCGGGTTGGCGAAGTCGATGCTCTGCTTGCCATAGGGGTTGAGAATGACGAAGGCGGCCAATTCCGGACTGGCCTCGATCAGCGCCGGGAAGTCGTAGCGGCCCTGGTGGCGGTTGCGCGGGTGCAGCTGGCCCTTGTCGGCCTGGGCGGCGGGCTGGGACGGTGTGGGGCGCGAGGGTCGGCGAGGCATGGCAGTCCGCTTGGGCGAGTGCAGGACCGGGCATTATTCACAATGGGGCGGCCCTGGCTAGCTCTGGGCGATATTCAGCCACATCGCCAGGTAATCGAAGAACAGGCAATACAGGGCAATCGGCAGCGGCAGCCCCAGCAGGGTGCCGAGCAGGTAGTGGCGAAAGCGCACCCCGGACAGGGCGAGGCTGTAGTTGAGCGCCGGCACGGTCTGGAACAGCATGCGCAGGGCGACGATGCTGGCCAGTGGACGGCGGTCGAGTTGCGCCAGCAGACGCTGGGCCAGGGGACTGTCGAGCTTGCGCAGGGCATTGCCGCCGAGCAGGCGGATGATGAAAAAGGTGAATACGCAGGAAAAGCTGGCAGCCAGGTAGGTGGCCAGTCCCCCGTGGACCCGACGCAGCGCCAGCACTGCGGCGGCGAGGAACAGCCAGCCGGGAATCTGGGTCAGGTTGCCCAGGGCGAACAGCAGGCTGAACAGCAGCAGGCCGATCACCTGGTGCATCAGGATCAGCTCCTGGAGCATCTGCAGGTTGAACCGGGCGCGCAGGCCCATGGCCTCGAACGCCCCATACAGGCCGACGAGAAACAGCAGCACCAGCAGCAGACGAAGAGAGCCGCGCATGTCGCTCTCCGGTTCAGGGATACCCGAGTATGGACTTGATCCGCCCCAGGTGGCTGGCGATCCACTGCGGATCGATGGGGCCCCAGTCGCGTATCACGTAGTGGCCGGCGTTGTTGCGCTCGCCCTGCTGCTGAACGAACTCGCAGTTAATATCCAGGTCGGCCAGCGCCGTCAGGGTGTCCTGGGCGGTGCGCCGTGGCATGCCGGTGGCCGCCATCAACGCCGGCACGCTGGTCGCGCTGCCGCTGTCGATCAGCCAGGCCACGTAGATGCGACGGTAGAAACTGCTACGGGTTTTGCTGATTTCCATGGCATGCACCTTGAGAAAGGCAACGGGTGCCTGGTGAGGCACCCGTTGGCGCGCCTGAGCTAGAGGGCGAAGATGGCCATATAGGTCATCGCGCCGGCGATATAACCGGCAAAGGCCAGACCGGTAATGTACTTGAGGTACCAGAGAAAGTTGATTTTCTCCATGCCCATGGCGGCTACGCCGGCTGCCGAGCCGATGATCAGGCAGCTGCCGCCGGTGCCGGCGCAGTAGGCGAGCATCTCCCAGAAGTTGCCGTTGACCACGAAATTGCTCAGCCACGGCACGTCAGCGGCCGCGGCCTCTGCCAGGGCCTGCGGGCTGACCAGCGGGTACATCTTCATGGCGCCGGCGACCATTGGCACGTTATCCACGAGGGCCGAGAGCAGGCCGATGGAAATGGCGATGCTGTAGATGTTGCCCAGGCTGTCCTTGAGGTAGGTGGCCACCTCGAGCAGGTGGCCTGCGGTCGACAGGCTGGAGACCGCCAGCAGGATGCCGAGGAAGAACAGTACGCTGGGTACGTCTACGCGGCGCAGTACGCCGACCACCGAGAGGGGGTCTTTATCCTCGCTGTTCTTGCTGCGGTGGATGATTTCGGTGGTGATCCAGAGGATACCCAGTCCGAAGAGTATGCCCATGTAAGGCGGCAGTCCGGTGACGGTCTTGAACACCGGGACGAAGACCAGGGCAGCCAGGCCCAGGCAGAACACCAGATTGCGTTCGAAGGGGGTGGTGGGGTCGCGGCGGCTTTCGAGGCTTTCCTTGAGCTTGGGCGACTTGATATCGCCCTTGAGTACGAAGCTCATGATGATCAACGGGACCAGCAGGCACACCAGGCTCGGCACGATCAACTTGACTACGATACCGCTGGCGGTGATCTGGTGGCCGATCCACAGCATGGTGGTGGTGACGTCGCCGATCGGCGACCAGGCGCCGCCGGCGTTGGCGGCGATCACCACGATGCCGGCGTAGAACCAGCGTTCGTGCTGGTCGGCGATCAGCTTGCGCAGCAAGGAGATCATGACGATGGTGGTGGCCAGGTTGTCCAGCGCGGCGGACAGGAAGAAGGTGATCAGCCCGACCAGCCAGAGCAGGTGTACGCGCTTGGTGGTGCGGATGCGGTCGGTGATGACCTTGAAACCTTCGTGGGCGTCGATCAGTTCGACAATGGTCATGGCCCCCATCAGGAAGAACAGGATTTCCGAGATCTCGCCGAGGTGATGGCGCAGTTCGCTCACTGCATAGTGAGCACTGTCGCTACTGCCATGCTCCAGGGCGGCGGCAATCAGGGGGGTGATGCTTTCGGCGCCGAGCACCAGCACGGTCCAAGCCATTACGGCGGTCAGCAGGGCCGAGGCGGCCTTGTCGATCTTCAGCGGGTGCTCGAGGGCGATACACAGGTAGCCGAGTATGAATATCAGGGCCATGAGGGCGTACATAGGTGGGTTCCCGTCAGCAGGTTGTTGTTATTCGGGTCTGAAAGCGGCGGGGAGCATGCCTCAACCACGGGGGTTATGGAAAGGCTTGCGCCGCCGTGGGTGCCCTGTGGCGAACCTCTAGGCTCGGCCACAGATGCAAAAAGGCCCGCACGAAGCGGGCCTTTGGGTTGCCTTAGAGGCTGGCGATGCGGGCGCGCTGGTCGACCAGCTTGCCCAGGGCCTGTTCCGCCTCGGCCAGCTTGGCGCGCTCCTTGTCGAGCACCTCGGCCGGTGCCTTGGCGACGAAGCCCTCATTGGCGAGCTTGCCGCCGACCCGCTTGACCTCGCCGTCCAGACGGGCGATTTCCTTGTCCAGGCGCGCCAGTTCGGCATCCTTGTCGATCAGCCCGGCCATCGGCACCAGCACCTGCATGTCGCCGACCAGGGCGGTGGCGGACATCGGCGCTTCTTCGCCGGCCGCAAGCACCCGTACCGATTCGAGCTTGGCCAGCTTGTTCAGCAGCGGCAGGTTGTCGGCCAGGCGACGCTGGTCTTCGTCGCTGGCGTTCTGCAGGATGATGTCGATGCGCTTGGCCATGGAGATCTTCATCTCGCCACGGATCTGCCGCAGGCCCAGCATCAGCTGCTTGACCCACTCGATGTCGCCTTCGGCGGCGGCGTCGATGCGGCTTTCATTGGCCACCGGCCAGGCCTGCAGCATCAGGGTGGCGCCGTCCTTGCCGGCCTGCGCCTTGATCCGCTGCCAGATCTCTTCGGTGATGAACGGCATGAACGGGTGGGCCAGGCGCAGCGCCACTTCCAGCACCCGGATCAGCGTGCGGCGGGTGCCGCGCTGGCGCTCGAGCGGTGCGTTCTCGTCCCACAGCACCGGCTTGACCAGCTCCAGGTACCAGGCGCAGTACTCGTCCCAGATGAACTCGTACAGCGCTTGCGCCGCCAGGTCGAAGCGGAACGCGTCGAGCTGGCGGGTCACTTCGGCTTCGGTGCGCTGCAGGGCGGAGATGATCCAGCGATCGACCGAGGACAGCTCGACCTCCTCGCCGTTGACGCCACAGTCCTGGCCGTCGGTGTTCTCCAGGACGAAGTTGGCGGCGTTCCAGATCTTGTTGCAGAAATTGCGGTAACCCTCGACCCGGCCCATGTCGAACTTGATGTCGCGGCCGGTGGAGGCCAGCGCCAGGTTGGTGAAGCGCAGGGCGTCGGTGCCGTAGGCGGCGATACCCTCGGGGAACTCGGCGCGGGTCTGCTTGGCGATCTTCTCCGCCAGCTTGGGCTGCATCATGCCGCTGGTGCGCTTCTCCAGCAGGGCGTCGAGGCTGATGCCATCGACGATGTCCAGCGGGTCGAGCACGTTGCCCTTGGACTTGGACATCTTCTGGCCAAGGCTGTCGCGAACCAGGCCGTGCACATACACGGTCTTGAACGGGATCTGTCCGGTCAGGTGGGTCGACAGCATGATCATCCGGGCGACCCAGAAGAAGATGATGTCGAAGCCGGTGACCAGCACGTCGGTGGGGTGGAAGGTCTTCAGGTAGTCGGTCTGCTGCGGCCAGCCGAGGGTGGAGAAGGTCCACAGGCCGGAGCTGAACCAGGTGTCCAGCACGTCCTCGTCCTGGCGCAGGTTGGCGTCGCCGAGGTTGTGGGTGGCGCGCACTTCCGCCTCGTCACGGCCGACATAGACGTTGCCGGCGTCGTCGTACCAGGCCGGGATGCGGTGGCCCCACCACAGCTGGCGGCTGATGCACCAGTCCTGGATGTCACGCATCCAGCTGAAGTACATGTTCTCGTACTGCTTGGGCACGAACTGGATCTCGCCGCTTTCCACCACGGCGATGGCTTTCTCGGCCAGCGGCTTGGTGCTGACGTACCACTGGTCGGTCAGCCACGGCTCGATGATGGTGCCGGAGCGGTCGCCTTTCGGCACCTTCAACGCATGCTCGTCGATTTTCTCCAGCAGGCCGGCGGCTTCAAATGCAGCAACGATCTGCTTGCGCGCGATGAAGCGGTCCAGGCCGGCGTACTCGGCCGGCAGGCTGCCATCCACTTCGGCGTTGACGCTGCCGTCGATGTTGAACACCTGGGCGGTGGCCAGTACCGCGGCGTTCTTGTCGAAGATGTTGATCAGCGGCAGGTTGTGGCGCTTGCCCACTTCATAGTCATTGAAGTCGTGGGCCGGGGTGATCTTCACGCAGCCGGTGCCGAACTCGGGATCGCAATAGTCGTCGGCGATGATCGGAATGCGCCGGCCGACCAGGGGCAGCTCCACATAGGTGCCGATCAGCGCCTTGTAGCGCTCGTCTTCCGGATGCACGGCCACGGCGGCGTCGCCGAGCATGGTTTCCGGGCGGGTGGTGGCGACGATCAGGTAGTCCTTGCCGTCGGCGGTCTTGTGACCATCGGCCAGCGGGTAGCGCAGGTTCCACAGCGAGCCTTTCTCGTCGTGGTTCTCCACTTCCAGGTCGGAGATGGCGGTGTGGAACTTGGTGTCCCAGTTGACCAGGCGCTTGCCGCGGTAGATCAGGCCGTCCTGGTGCAGGCGCACGAAGGCTTCCTTGACCGCCTCGGACAGGCCCTCATCCATGGTGAAGCGCTCGCGCGACCAGTCGACCGAGCTGCCCAGGCGGCGGATCTGCCGGGTGATGGTGCCGCCGGACTGCTCCTTCCATTCCCAGACCTTCTCCAGGAATTTTTCGCGGCCCAGGTCGTGGCGGCCGATGCCGTCGGCGGCCAGCTGGCGCTCGACCACCATCTGGGTGGCGATGCCCGCATGGTCGGTGCCCGGCTGCCACAGGGTGTTGCGGCCCTGCATGCGGCGGAAGCGGATCAGCGCATCCATGATCGCGTTGTTGAAGCCATGGCCCATGTGCAGGCTGCCGGTAACGTTCGGCGGCGGGATCATGATGGTGTAGGGCTCGCCCGAACCCTGTGGGGCGAAATAATTGTTCGCCTCCCAGTTCTCATACAGGGCGGTTTCAATGGCGTGCGGCTGGTAGGTCTTGTCCATGCGCGGCGGGACCCTTTTGACGGCTGATCGGAAAAGCCGGCAAGTATAACGGGGAAGGCGTGGGGGGCGTAAGGCCGCGCGCGGGGAAGCTGACTGGTGGGGCGGGTGCGCCGCCGGCGATTCAGCTGCGGCGGGGTGGCAGCAAGCGGGTCAGGCGCGCTTCCAGGCGGCGTTTCAGCTCGGCTTCGATCTGCGGCACGAAGTCGTCGATGACATCCTGCAGGATCAGCTGGGCAGCCGCGCGCAGTTCGCTGTCCAGGCGCTTCAGTTCGGCGCCGCTGTCGCGCTGCAGCGTCTGCTCCAGGGTGCCGCGCAGGTCCGCGAGGGGGGCAGGCTCGAGCGGTTCGGCAGCGGCCTTGGGTCGATAGCTGGGCGCTGGCGTCGGCACCGGGAGCGGCGGCGCGCTGACGATGTCCGAAAGCACCGGGATGACATCCGGGTCGAGGGCGTCGACCAGCAGCGGCGGCTCGAGGCCCTCGTCACCCAGGAGTTCGCGGATCGACTCGAGGTCGTTCAGCAGTTGGGTGGGTTTTTTCGGTGGCGTTGGCTTGTCCATGGCGTGCAACTAGAGCTCGACTCGTTTCGGATCATAGCCCCGCTGGCGGTAACTGCGGTAATTCTCCCGGCAGGCGGTCAGCAGGTCCGGTTCCTGATTGACGATCTCGATGACCCGGCTGAAGCGGTCGACGAAGGGCGAGAGGCTCGGGTTGAGGTTGATCAGTACACCCTGCTCGGTGGCCGGTTGCTCATCCAGGCCGATGACCACCGGAGCCTGCGGATCATGCTGATGCAGGTCGTGAGGGACGAAGGTTTCCGCCTTGAAGCGCCACAGCAGCTCATCGAGCTCGGCACATTGCGCCGCATCGGCGGCGCGCAGGAATACCGGCAGGCCGGCGCGCCAGGCCTTCATCGCCAGCTGGCAGGCGGCGCGCAGGCGGTCAGCAGGGGTGGCGGAGGAGAGGACGTAGAACTCTATTCGGGGCATGGCGGTTTCGACGATGGGCGGCGGTGGCCGGGGCGGGCACGCTCGCCCCGGCGCGGGTCAGGCCTGGCTGCGGTCTAGCAGGTACTGGGTCAGCAGGGGCACCGGACGGCCGGTGGCGCCTTTGTCCTTGCCGCCGCTGATCCAGGCGGTACCGGCGATGTCCAGGTGAGCCCAGTGGTACTTCTTGGCGAAGCGCGAGAGGAAGCAGCCGGCGGTGATGGTGCCGGCCTTCGGCCCGCCGATGTTGGCGATATCGGCAAAGGGGCTGTCGAGCTGCTCCTGGTACTCGTCGAACAGCGGCAGCTGCCAGGCGCGGTCGTCGGCGTTCTGGCCGGCGCTCAGGAGTTGCTGGACGAGCTCGTCGTTGTTGCCCATCAGGCCGGAGGCGTTGCTGCCCAGGGCGACGATGCAGGCGCCGGTCAGCGTGGCGATGTCGATCACCGCCTGGGGCTTGAAGCGCTCGGCGTAGGTCAGGGTGTCGCACAGCACCAGGCGGCCTTCGGCGTCGGTGTTGAGGATCTCCACGGTCTGCCCGCTCATGCTGGTGACGATGTCGCCAGGGCGGGTGGCGCGGCCGCTGGGCATGTTCTCGGCGCAGGCCAGCAGGCACACCAGGTTGATCGGCAGCTGCAGCTCGAGCACGGCTTTCAGGGTGCCGAACACGCTGGCGGCGCCGCACATGTCGTACTTCATTTCATCCATCGACGCGGCCGGCTTGATGCTGATGCCGCCGGTGTCGAAGGTGATGCCCTTGCCGACCAGGGCGAAGGGTTTGTCGGTCTTCTTGCCGCCCTGGTAGTTGAGCACGATCATCCGCGGCGGCTGCTCGCTGCCCTGGGCCACGGCGAGGAAGGCGCCGGCGCCGAGCTCCTTGAGCTTCTTCTCGTCGAGAACCTCGACCTTGAGGTTCTTGTACGCCTTGGCCAGGGATTTGGCCTCCTCGGCCAGGTAGCTGGGGTGGCACAGGTTTGGCGGCAGGTTGCCCAGGTCCTTGGTGAAGGCCATGCCGGCGGCGATCGCCAGGGCATGCTGGGTGGCGCGCTCGACATCCGCCAGGTTGGCCTTGTCGCAGCTCAGGGTGACTTTCTTCAGGGCGCGCGGCTCGGCCTTCTGGCTCTTGAACTGGTCGAACTGATAGTCGCCGTCGACCAGGGTCTCTACCATTAGACGGGTCTTGCCATAGGCGTCGCGGCCTTTGACGCTCAGGTCCTGCAGCGCCAGCACGGCGTCGCTGCCGCCCAGGCCCTTGAGTATCGCGTGGGCGGCGACGATCAGTTTGCGCAGTTGACGGTCAGAGAGTTCAGCGTCCTTGCCGCTGCCGACCAGCAGCACGCGCTCGGCCTTGAGGCCTGGCAGGTTGTGCGCCAGCAGGGTCTGGCCGAGCTTGCCGGCGAGGTCGCCACGCTTGAGCAGCGCACTGATCGCGCCGGCGCAGGCGTTGTCGACCGCGGTCGCCGTTTCACCGAGCTTGCGGCCTTCGCCGACGGCGATGACCAGGGTGGCGGTTTTCAAGGTTTCCGGGCGAGCGCTTTTGGCAAGAAGTTCCATGGCGTAGTGTCCCCAAGACAAGAAGTCGGTATTGCAGGATAATGCCGGCTATTTTTTCAGTGGTTCGTCCGTGGGCGAGCCGGCATGCAGTGCGGCTAGTTTGATCGTAGCCGCCTGAGCCTGACAACCCTGGAGTGTCTGGTTTGATCGTCTTCCGTTATTTGTCCCGTGAGGTTCTGGTGACCCTGAGTGCGGTGAGTGCCGTGCTGCTGGTGATCATCATGAGTGGCCGCTTCATCAAGTATCTGGCGCAGGCAGCGCAAGGCCTGCTGGACCCGGGGGTGCTGTTTCTGATCATGGGCTTCCGTCTCCCCGGCTTCCTGCAGCTGATCCTGCCCCTGGGGTTGTTTCTCGGCATCCTGCTGGCCTATGGGCGGCTCTATCTGGACAGCGAGATGACCGTGCTGTCGGCCACCGGCATGAGTCAGCAGCGCCTGATGGTCTACAGCCTGGCGCCGTCGTTGCTGGTGGCGCTGCTGGTTGCATGGCTGAGCCTGGGGCTGGCGCCCCAGGGCGTGGCCGAACAGATGCGGATTCTCAACGAGCAGGATGCCCTGACCGAGTTCGACACCCTGGTGCCGGGGCGCTTTCAGGCGATGAAGGACGGCTCGCGGGTGACCTATACCCAGGAGCTGTCCCAAGACCGCGGCGAGTTGGCAGGGATCTTCATTTCCGAGAAGCGCTTTTCCCGCGAGGGCGGCAAGGAGCGTGGCATCACCGTGCTGGTGGCCGAAAGCGGGCGCCAGGAGTTGCAGGCCGACGGCAGTCGCTACCTGATTCTGGAAAACGGCTACCGCTACGACGGCAATCCCGGTCAGGCGGACTACCGGGCGATTCAATACGATACCTACGGTGTGCTGCTGCCCAAGCCCTCGGTGAGGGGCGAGATCAGCGAGCGCGAGGCGGTGCCGACCCGCGAGCTGATCGGCAGCGACAACCCGCGCCTGCAGTCCGAACTGCAGTGGCGCTTGTCGATCCCGTTGCTGGTGTTCGTCGTTGCCCTGCTGGCCGTGCCGCTGTCGCGGGTCAATCCGCGCCAGGGGCGCTTCCTCAAGCTGCTGCCGGCCATTCTCCTGTACATGGCTTATCTGGGGCTGCTGATCGCCGCACGCGGTGCCCTGGACAAGGGCAAGATTCCCCAGGAGCTGGGCTTGTGGTGGGTGCACGCAGTGTTCGTGCTGATCGGTCTGCTGTTGCTCTACTGGGAGCCGCTGCGTTTGAAGTGGGCAGCGCGTCGTACTGCGCGGGAGGTGGCTCGTGGTTAGGCTGGATAAATACATCGGCATTCAGGTGTTCTACGCCATCCTGTCCGTGCTGGGGATCATCGTCGGCCTGTCGTTGCTGTTCGCCTTCATCGACGAATTGGGCGACGTAGAGGGCGGCTACAGCCTCGGCGAGGCCGCCTGGTATGTGTTGCTGACCCTGCCGCGGCGGGTCTATGAAATGTTGCCGATGGCGGCGCTGATCGGCTGTTTGATCGGCCTCGGCAGTCTGGCCAGCAACAGCGAGTTGACCATCATGCGCGCCGCCGGCGTATCGGTCGGGCGGATCGTCTGGGCGGTGATGAAGCCCATGCTGGTGCTGATGCTGGTCGGCATCCTGATCGGCGAGTACCTGGCGCCCTGGAGCGAGAACCAGGCTCAGGCCAATCGCGCCATGGCGCAGGGAGGCGGCGAGGCGCAGAGCGCCAAGCGCGGCCTGTGGCACCGCCAGGGGCAGGAGTTCGTGCATATCAACGCCGTGCAGCCCAATGGCGTGCTGTATGGCGTGACCCGCTACCGCTTCGACGAGCAGCGTCATCTGCTGTCTTCGAGCTTCGCACGGCGGGCCCAGTTCCAGGGCGATCACTGGCAGCTGGAGCGGGTGGCGACCACGCATTTCCGTGAACGCAGCACCGAGGTGATCAAGACGCCGACCGAGCGCTGGGACGTTGAGCTCAATCCACAGCTGCTCGGCACTGTGGTGTTGGAGCCGGATGCGCTGTCGGTGACGGGGTTGTGGCGCTACATCCGGTACCTGGGCGAGCAGGGGCTGAACAACGGTCAGTATTGGCTGGCCTTCTGGACCAAGGTGCTGCAGCCACTGGTGACCGCCGCCCTGGTGTTGTTGGCCATTTCCTTCATCTTCGGCCCGCTGCGCTCCGTCACCCTGGGGCAGCGGGTATTCACCGGGGTGCTGGTGGGGTTCGTGTTCAGCATCGCCCAGGATCTGCTCGGCCCGTCCAGCCTGGTGTTCGGCTTTTCGCCGCTGCTCGCGGTGGTGATTCCCGCGGGTATCTGCGCGCTGGTGGGTATGGTGCTGCTGCGACGCGCTGGTTAAGGCGCCGCCACATGAAAAAAGCCGGCACATCGCCGGCTTTTTTCTTAAGGCTTACTTCTTGTGGATGTTCTTTGGCAGTTGCACGGTGCGGCTGTCGGAATAGATGTCGTGCCAGCTGCGTTTCTCCTTGTCCCACAGAATCCATAGAAAACCCAGGCCCAAGCTTAGCCATGAGGCGATGGCGACCAGAAAGCGCAGCAGTGCCTGCCACAGGCTGATCGCACTGCCATCGGGGTTCTGGATGCGGATCCCCCACACCTGCATGCCCAGGGTCTGGCCAGTGTGGGTCCAGAACTTGGCGAAGAAGCCGAACAGGCTGAGCAGCAGCAAGGTCGACAGCAAGGGGTCGCCGTCCAGGGCGCCGGCGTCGGACAGCTGTTTGAGCTGTGCTTCGCCATAGAAGCCCATAAGCACCAGTTTGTAGATGAAGGTCACGACGATCAGCAGGGCGACGCACAGCAGGAAGTCGTAGAACAGGGCCGCGAGGCGGCGAGTCAGGCCGGCGGCGGGAAATTCACCCTGCGGGCGCAGCAGGTGTTTCGGCATGGTGGGCTCGTCGGGTAATAGTGCGGTTAAGTCTTAAGCAGGCGTTTTTGCCTACCTTTAGGCATAAAAAAACCCCTGATGATGACATCAGGGGTTCTTCAAAGCGGCAGGTTTAGCTCAGGACTTGAACCTGGTCAGCCTGCATGCCTTTTTGACCTTGCACTGCAACGAAGCTGACTTTCTGGCCTTCTTTCAGGCTCTTGAAGCCGTTGCCTTCGATCGCGCGGAAGTGCACGAACAGATCCGGACCGCTTTCTGGAGTGATAAAACCAAAACCTTTCTCGTCGTTAAACCACTTGACGGTACCGTTCTGACGATTCGACATGTCTTATTTCCTTGAAACTAGAGTTGATGACAGCCCCTAAATAATAGAGGACTGAGACTGGTTGCAAAGAGTAATAGAAGTCGAGCGGGATGTAGCGGATCGAGAGGATCTACTGCATCAGGTCACGATTCACGGCGACCCATGCAAACACAGTTCAATCACTCTACGCTAAGTTTTGGGCAAATGCCAACCCCTGCGCGGCCCGAGAATCGTGGCGGATCGAGGGCTTTCACGGACTATCGAGGAGGTTGTTCAGGCTGGAAATCGAGAGCGCTGGGAAGGCAGTTCGGACGACTGCCTGATGTCGCTTCTGGGTGGCTGAAGCGACTGAAACTATGGTGCCCCGGGGGAGACTCGAACTCCCACTTCTTTCGAAAACGGATTTTGAATCCGCCGCGTCTACCGGTTCCGCCACCGGGGCACAATGGCGGCGCAGTATAGGGAGGCCGTTGTCCTCGGTCAATCCACCTGCGTGGTCAGTTTGCAGGAATTCCGGTAAGCTTTGCCGCCCTGAAATACGACCCCTTTCCCGCCATGCGCGTTGCCGACTTCCATTTCGAACTGCCCGATTCCCTGATCGCCCGTCACCCGCTGGCCGAGCGCCGCGCCAGTCGCCTGCTGGTGCTGGATGGCCCCAGCGGCCAGCTCGCCCATCGTCAGTTCGGCGACCTGCTCGAATACCTGCGTCCCGGCGACCTGATGGTGTTCAACAATACCCGGGTGATTCCGGCGCGGTTGTTCGGCCAGAAGGCGTCGGGCGGCAAGCTGGAAATCTTGGTCGAGCGCGTGCTGGACAGCCATCGGGTGCTGGCCCATGTGCGCTCGAGCAAGTCGCCCAAGCCGGGCTCGACCATCCTGCTCGAGGGCGGTGGTGAGGCGCAGATGCTGGCGCGACACGACGCGCTGTTCGAGCTGCGTTTCGGCGAGGAAGTCCTGCCGCTGCTCGAGCGCATCGGCCATATGCCGTTGCCGCCCTATATCGACCGCCCGGACGAGGCCGCCGACCGCGAGCGCTATCAGACCGTCTATGCGGCGCGCGCTGGCGCGGTGGCAGCCCCCACGGCCGGCTTGCACTTCGATGCGCCGATGCTCGCGGCGATCGCCGAGAAGGGGGTCGAGACCGCCTTCGTCACGTTGCACGTGGGTGCGGGCACCTTCCAGCCGGTGCGGGTCGAGCGGGTCGAGGATCACCACATGCACAGCGAGTGGCTGGAGGTCGGCCAGGACGTGGTGGATGCCGTGGCCGCCTGCCGGGCCCGAGGTGGGCGGGTGATCGCGGTCGGCACCACCAGCGTGCGTTCGCTGGAAAGCGCGGCGCGCGACGGCGTGCTCAGGGCATTCAGCGGTGACACCGACATCTTTATATACCCGGGCCGTCCGCTGCATGTGGTCGACGCCCTGGTCACCAACTTCCACCTGCCGGAGTCGACCCTGCTGATGCTGGTGTCGGCCTTCGCCGGTTACCCGGAAACCATGGCGGCCTACCAGAGTGCGGTCGCCGAGGGTTATCGCTTCTTCAGTTACGGTGATGCCATGTTCGTCACCCGCAATCCCGCACCGCGGGGCCCCGAGGAAACACTATGACGCGCACCTGTCGCATGTCTTTCGAGTTGCTGGCGAGCGATGGCAAGGCCCGTCGCGGGCGCCTGACCTTTCCCCGGGGCGTGGTCGAAACGCCGGCATTCATGCCGGTCGGCACCTATGGCACGGTCAAGGGCATGCTGCCCCGCGACATCGAGGCCATCGGTGCGCAGATCATTCTCGGCAATACCTTCCACCTGTGGCTGCGCCCGGGTACCGAGGTGATCAAGCGCCATGGCGACCTGCACGACTTCATGCAATGGCAGGGTCCGATCCTGACCGATTCGGGCGGCTTCCAGGTGTTCAGCCTGGGCGCCATGCGCAAGATCAAGGAGGAGGGCGTGACCTTCGCCTCGCCGGTAGATGGTTCCAAGGTGTTCATGGGGCCGGAGGAGTCGATGCAGGTGCAGCGCGACCTCGGCTCCGACATCGTGATGATCTTCGACGAGTGTACGCCCTATCCCGCCGAATTCGACGTGGCCAAGCGCTCCATGGAGCTGTCGCTGCGCTGGGCCAAGCGCTCGAAGGAGGCCCATGGCGAGAACAGCGCCGCGCTGTTCGGCATCGTCCAGGGCGGCATGCACGAAGAGTTGCGCATGCGCTCGCTGGAGGGGCTGAGCGAGATCGGCTTCGACGGTCTGGCGATTGGCGGCCTATCGGTCGGTGAGCCCAAGGATGAGATGATCCGCGTGCTGGACTACCTGCCGGCGCAGTTGCCGGCGGACAAGCCGCGCTACCTGATGGGCGTCGGCAAGCCGGAGGACCTGGTCGAGGGGGTGCGCCGCGGCGTGGACATGTTCGACTGCGTGATGCCGACGCGCAACGCACGCAACGGCCATCTGTTCGTCGAGACCGGGGTGCTGAAAATCCGCAATTCGGTGCACAAGCACGACGACTCGCCGCTGGACGCGTCCTGCGATTGCTACACCTGCCAGCATTTCTCCCGGGCCTACCTGCATCATCTGGATAAGTGCGGCGAAATGCTGGGAAGCATGCTCAATACCATCCACAACTTGCGCCACTATCAGCGCCTCATGGCTGGTTTGCGCGAGGCAATTCAACAGGGTACATTGGCCGCCTTTGTCGATGCCTTCTATGCGCGACGCGGCCTGCCGACACCGCCGCTCGCCTGATCTATCGCTGTTCTAAAGACCTTATCCAACAGGAGTGTTAAATGAGCTTTTTGATCCCCGCTGCTTACGCCGATGCCGCTGCCCCGGCTGCTGGTCCTGCCGGTACCGGTTTCGAGTGGGTGTTTCTGGTCGGTTTCCTGGTCATCTTCTACCTGATGATCTGGCGTCCGCAGGCCAAGCGCGCCAAGGAGCACAAGAGCCTGATCGGCAATCTGCAGAAAGGTGACGAGGTGGTGACCAGCGGCGGTATCGCCGGCAAGGTCACCAAGGTCAGCGATGACTTCGTGGTGATCGAAGCCTCTGACACCGTGGAGCTGAAGATCCAGAAAGTGGCCATCGCCGCCACCCTGCCCAAGGGCACGCTGAAAGCCATCTGAGTTTCACATCATTACCACTCGACGGGGCGCTTAATGCGCCCCGCGTCATAACGGGCGGCGTCATGCTCAATAAATTTCCTCTGTGGAAGTACCTGCTGATCGCGGCTGTGCTGACGATCGGCTTCGTCTATTCGGCTCCCAACCTGTACCCGGACGATCCAGCGATTCAGATCAGCGGTAACAGCACGGCGATGCGCGTCGAGCAGGCCGATTTGGAGCGCGCCAGTCGCGCCCTGAGCGAGGCGGGCATCGAGGTCAAGGCGTCCAGCCTGGCCGAGCAGGGGCGCGCGGGTCTGCTGCGTCTGGTCAACAAGGAAGACCAGTTGCCGGCCAAGGACGTGGTGCGCAAGGTGCTGGGTGGCGACTTCGTGGTCGCCCTGAACCTGGCGCAGACCACCCCGGACTGGTTGCGCAATATCGGCGCCGGACCGATGAAGCTGGGTCTGGACCTGTCCGGTGGCGTGCACTTCCTGCTGGAAGTGGACATGGACAAGGCCCTGGACGCCCGTCGCAAGGTCTACGAGGGCGAGGTCAAGAGCCTGCTGCGCAAGGAGCGGGTGCGCTATCGCAGCCTGCCCGAAGCCAATGGCGTGATTCAGCTGGGCTTCGCCGATGAGGCGACCCTGGAGAAAGCGCAGCGTCTGATTCGTCAGGACTTCACCGACTTCGAACAGGCCACAGTCGAGCGCGGCGACCAGCAGGTGCTGCGCCTGAGTCTGACCCAGGCCAAGCTCGCGGAGATCCGTGAGTACTCGATCAAGCAGAACCTGACCACGGTGCGTAACCGGGTCAACGAGCTGGGTGTGGCCGAGCCGCTGGTTCAGCGCCAGGGCGCCAATCGCATCGTGGTTGAGCTGCCGGGCGTGCAGGACACCGCCGAGGCCAAGCGCATCCTGGGCAAGACCGCGAACCTCGAGTTCCGCCTGGCTGCCGAGCTGGATGCGCCGCGTGCTTCGACCGAATCCTTCGAGTTTCGCGAAGAGGGTCGGCCGCCGGTGCAATTGGAGCGCGAGCTGATCATCACCGGTGACCAGGTGACCGATGCCCAGGCCAGTTTCGACGAGAACGGCCGGCCGCAGGTGAATATCCGTCTGGATGGCCATGGCGGCGATCTGATGAGCCGGGCGACCCGTAACAATGTCGGGCGCAGCATGGCGGTGATCTTCATCGAGCAGAAGCCGGTGACCCGCTACGCCCGCCAGGTGGTCGACGGCGTCGAGCAGGAAGTGGCGATCCCGAGTTTCGTCGAGGAGAAGAAGATCATCAGCCTGGCGACCATCCAGTCGCCGCTGGGCAGTCAGTTCCGCATCACCGGCCTGGACGGCCAGGGCGAGTCCTCCGAGCTGGCGCTGTTGCTGCGCGCCGGTGGCCTGGCCGCACCGATGTACTTCGCCGAGGAGCGCACCATCGGCCCGAGCCTGGGTGCCGACAACATCGCCAAGGGTGTCGATGCGTCGCTCTGGGGCATGCTCTTCGTGTCGCTGTTCATCATTGCGATCTACCGTTTCTTCGGTGTATTGGCGACCATTGCCCTGGGCTTCAACATGGTCATGCTGCTGGCGCTGATGTCGCTGCTCAGTGCCACCCTGACCTTGCCGGGTATCGCCGGTATCGTGCTGACCATGGGTATGGCGGTGGACGCCAACGTACTGATCTTCTCGCGCATCCGTGAGGAAATCGCCAATGGCATGTCGGTGCAGCGCGCCGTTCATGAAGGCTTCGATCGCGCCTTCACGGCCATCGTCGATGCCAACCTGACCACCCTGCTGGTCGGCGGCATCCTCTTCGCCATGGGAACCGGTCCGGTCAAGGGCTTTGCCGTGACCTTGTCGCTGGGGATCCTCACCTCGATGTTCACGGCGATTCTGGTGACGCGCGCGATGGTCAACCTGAGTGTCGGTGGGCGTGACTTCAAGAAGCTGTGGATCTAAGGGGCTGAGATGAATCGTACGATCAACTTCATGGGCGTGCGCAATATCGCGTTCGCCCTCACGGTGGTGCTGACGCTTCTGTCGTTGGGCAGCCTGTTTATCAAGGGCCTGAATCTGGGGCTGGACTTCACCGGCGGTACCCAGATCGAGCTGGGCTACGAACAGCCGGTCGATCTCGGCAAGGTGCGCCAGCAGCTGTCCGAGGCCGGTTTTGCCGGTGCCGTGGTGCAGAGTTTCGGTGCGACCACCGATGTGGTGGTGCGTATGCAGGGTGACGATCCCGATCTGGGCAGCAAGGTCGCCACGGCCCTGCGCCAGTCCGGCGATGCGCTCGAGGTGAAGAAGGTCGAGTTCGTCGGGCCGCAGGTGGGTGAGGAGTTGCGCGACCAGGGCGGGCTCGGCATGCTCCTGGCGTTGGGCGGGATAATGCTGTACCTGGCCTTCCGCTTTCAGTGGAAGTTCTCCATGGGGGCCATGCTCTCGCTGGTGCATGACGTCATCGTCACCCTGGGCTTCCTGGCGTTTTTCCAGGTCACCTTCGACCTGACCGTGCTGGCGGCCCTGCTGGCGATCATTGGCTATTCGCTGAACGACACCATCGTGGTGTTCGACCGGGTGCGCGAGAACTTCCGGGTGCTGCGCAAGACCAGCCTGCTCGACAACATCAACATCTCTACCACCCAGACCCTTCTGCGCACCCTGGCAACCTCGATTTCCACCTTGCTGGCAGTCGGTGCGCTGCTGTTGTTCGCCGGCGACAACCTGTTCGGCTTTTCCATTGCGCTGTTTATCGGTGTGCTGGTTGGCACGTACTCGTCGGTGTATATCGCCAACGTGGTACTGGTATGGCTCGACCTGACGGTCGAGGATCTGATCCCGCCGGTGGTCGCCGAAGAGGTCGACGATCGTCCCTGAGTCTGTGCGCGCTGTCGCATTCGGGACGAGTGGCTGCGGTGAGCATGGAACTTGCCGCGGCTGGCCTCGGTCGAAGCCTGCGAACAAGGCGAGATCCGCCGAATAGACAGAGCGTGAGCCAGGAGAAACCATGAACAAATCGATGCTCGTGGGCGCGGTATTGGGCGCTGTGGCAGTCACTGCCGGGGGCGCGGTCGCGACCTACAAGATGGTCAGCGGTCCCGAGTATGCCGAGGTGCTGGCGGTGCAGCCGGTCAAGGAAGCCATCCAGACCCCCCGTGAGGAATGTCGCGACGTCGCCGTGACCCGGCAGAAGCCGGTCAAGGATCAGCACCGCATCGCCGGTACGGCGATCGGCGCGGTGGTCGGTGGCTTGCTCGGCAATCAGGTGGGCGGCGGCACCGGCAAGAAGATCGCCACGGTCGCCGGCGCAGTGGGTGGCGGCTATGCCGGCAACAAGGTGCAGGAGAATATGCAGACCAATGACACCTACACCACCACCGAAACCCGCTGCAATACGGTGACCGACACCAGCGAGAAGCTGGTCGGTTACGATGTCGAGTACCGGCTGGACGGCGAGGTGGGTCAGGTGCGCATGGATCATGATCCGGGTCGCCAGATTCCGGTCAGGGAAGGCAAGCTGGTATTGGCCGCGCCCGCGCAGTAGTCACCGCTTTTCCAGTGCACACAAAAACGCGCCCCGCGGGGCGCTTTTTCTATGGGCGATAAAAAACCGGCGCGAGGCCGGTTTTTTCTGGAGCGGGGCGATCAGCGCTTCAGCGAGGTCGACAGGTGCGGCTGGATCGCCGTCAGCACCGCCTTGAAGCACTTGGTGTTGCCGGCGACGATCTGGCCCTTCTCGAGGAACTCATGGCTGCCGCTGAAGTCGCTGACCAGGCCGCCTGCTTCCTGAATCAGCAGTGCGCCGGCGGCCATGTCCCACTCGGACAGGCCGAACTCCCAGAAAGCGTCGAAACGGCCGGCGGCGACATAGGCCAGGTCCAGGCTGGCGGCGCCAGCGCGGCGTACGCCGGCGGTTTGGCCGACCAGGCTGCGGAACATGCCCAGGTAATTTTCCAGGTTGTCCAGCTGGCTGTCGCGGAACGGGAAGCCGGTGCCGAGCAGGGCGCCTTCCAGGCTCTTGCGGGTGCTGACGCGCAGGCGGCGACCGTTGAGGGCGGCGCCGCGGCCGCGGCTGGCGGTGAACTCTTCCTGGCGAACCGGATCGATGATGACCGCATGCTCGAGGCGGCCGCGGTACTTGCAGGCCACGCTGACCGCGAAGTGCGGGACGCCGCGGATGAAGTTGGTGGTGCCATCCAGCGGGTCGATGATCCACTGGTAATCGGCGCCTTCACCGCTGCCTTCGATCAGGCCGCCTTCTTCGCCGAGGAAGCCGTGGTTCGGGTAGGCCTTGCGCAGTGCCTGAATGATCAGCTGCTCTGCGGAGCGGTCGATCTCGGTCACGTAATCTTTGGCATCTTTCTCGTCGACCGAGATGACGTCCAAGCGTTCGATCGAGCGGAAAATCATTTCACCGGCGCTACGGGCTGCGCGCAGCGCGATATTCAGCATGGGCTGCATGGATGTTCACCTGGGTCGTTAAAGAAAGCCGGCCATTCTAGCAGAAAAGCCAAACGATTGAAGTGCTGCCTGTGTCGCGCATGGCATAAATGAGGGGGGTTCTGTAAGATTTGTTCCCCTTCGTTTTTTGATGTGAGTGCTCGAGTTGCTGCAGAACATTCGCGTGGTTTTGGTCAATACCAGTCATCCGGGCAATATCGGCGGCGCTGCGCGCGCCATGAAGAACATGGGGTTGTCACGACTGGTGCTGGTCGATCCGATCGACTTTCCCAGTGGGGACGCGGTGGCGCGAGCGTCCGGCGCCACCGATATCCTCGACGGCGCCCTGGTGGTGGGCACGCTGGAGGAGGCGTTGGTCGGCTGCAGCCTGGTGCTCGGTACCAGCGCCCGTGATCGTCGTATCCCCTGGCCGCTGCTTGATCCGCGTGAGTGTGGCGTGACGGCCTGTGAGCAGGCCGCTCAGGGCGGTGAGGTGGCGCTGGTGTTCGGTCGTGAGTATGCCGGGCTGACCAACGAAGAGCTGCAGCGCTGCCAGTTCCATGTGCATATCCCGTCGGATCCGCAGTTCAGCTCGCTGAATCTGGCGGCGGCGGTGCAGGTGCTGGCCTATGAGGTGCGTATGGCCTGGCTGGCGGCGCAGAATCAGCCGACCAAGGTCGCCAAGGTGGAAGCCACGGCCATGCTCGATATGCAGCCGGTAACGGCTGATGAGTTGGAGTCTTTCTATGCGCACCTGGAGTTGGCCCTGGTGGAAATCGGTTTTCTCGATCCGGCCAAGCCGCGGCACTTGATGAGTCGATTGCGGCGCCTCTATGGTCGTAGTGGTGTCAGTAAGCTGGAAATGAATATCTTGCGCGGCATTCTGACGGAAACCGTCAAGGCCGCGCGTGGTGAGCACCATAAACAGGGGAAGTCTGATGTTTGAGCGCATGCGGGAAGATATCCAGAGTGTATTTCATCGCGATCCGGCGGCGCGTAACGCCCTGGAGGTGGTGACCTGCTACCCGGGTCTGCATGCGGTCTGGTTGCATCGTGTGGCCCATGCGCTGTGGGGTTCTGGCTGGAAGTGGTTGGCGCGAATGGTGTCCAACTTCGGGCGCTGGTTGACCGGAATCGAGATTCACCCGGGGGCGAAGATTGGGCGGCGCTTCTTCATCGACCACGGAATGGGCATTGTCATCGGCGAGACGGCCGAGATCGGCAATGATGTCACCCTGTACCAGGGCGTGACCCTGGGTGGCACCAGTTGGAACAAGGGCAAGCGCCATCCGACCCTCGAGGATGGTGTGGTGGTCGGCGCCGGCGCCAAGGTGCTGGGGCCGTTTACCGTCGGCACGGGCGCGAAGATCGGCTCCAACGCCGTGGTGACCAAGGCGGTGCCGGCGGGGGCTACCGCCGTGGGGATTCCGGGGCGGATCATCGCCAAGCTCGACGGCGACCAGGAGGCCAAGCGTCAGGCGATGGCGGAAAAGCTTGGCTTCGATGCCTACGGCGTCGGTCAGGACATGCCGGACCCGGTTGCGCGGGCCATCGGTCAGTTGCTCGATCATCTGCAGGCAGTGGATGGCCGCTTGGAAGGCATGTGCAGCGCGCTTACCGCGCTGGGCAGCGACTACTGCGCGAAGGAATTGCCGGCGCTGCGTGACGAGGACTTCGCCGGTGTCTGCAAGGATCAGGACGGCAAGCCGGCCGCCTGATGCATGGGGGGCGGCATTTTGTTATCCTGCGCGCCCCTCGCGCCCCTCGCGCCGCTTAATCCCGAGTAAATCAATAGGTCTTATAGTTGACTTAAATACTCGGGAATTGCATACTCGCGGCACACAGATATTCCGTGGTAACCCTCCATGCGACTGACCACCAAAGGCCGCTACGCCGTCACGGCGATGCTCGATCTCGCGCTCCACGCGCAGCATGGGCCGGTGTCCCTCGCCGATATTTCCGAGCGCCAGGGCATTTCCCTGTCCTACTTGGAGCAGCTGTTTGCCAAGCTGCGCCGCGGCAATCTGGTGTCCAGCGTGCGCGGTCCGGGTGGCGGCTATCAGCTGGCGCGCGACATGTGCGGCATTCAGGTGGCCCAGGTGATCGATGCGGTCAACGAGTCGGTCGACGCCACCCGCTGTCAGGGGCAGGGCGATTGCCATGCCGGCGACACCTGTCTGACCCACCACCTGTGGTGTGACCTCAGTCAGCAGATTCACGAATTCCTCAGTGGCATCAGCCTCGCCGATCTGGTGACGCGCCGCGAGGTGCAGGAAGTTGCTCAGCGTCAGGATCAGCGTCGCTGCAGCAGTGGCTTGATGCCGCATCTGGACAAGATAGAAGCGTCCACCGTCGATTGAATGCAAGGGCAGCCGGGCAGCGAAGTCCGAGACCTGTTAGGAGAGAGTCAATGAAATTGCCGATTTACCTCGATTATTCCGCCACCACGCCGGTCGACCCGCGTGTCGCCCAGAAAATGAGTGAGTGCCTGCTGGTCGATGGCAACTTCGGTAATCCGGCGTCGCGCTCTCATGTGTTCGGCTGGAAGGCTGAAGAGGCGGTGGAAAATGCACGCCGTCAGGTCGCCGAGCTGGTCAATGCGGACCCTCGCGAGATCGTCTGGACCTCCGGTGCCACCGAGTCCGACAACCTGGCGATCAAGGGTGTGGCCCACTTCTATAGCAGCAAGGGCAAGCACCTCGTCACCTCCAAGATCGAGCACAAGGCGGTCCTGGACACCACTCGCCAGTTGGAGCGCGAGGGCTTCGAGGTCACCTACATCGAGCCGGGCGAGGACGGTTTGATCACGCCTGCCATGGTCGAGGCGGTGCTGCGCGATGACACCATTCTGGTGTCGATCATGCACGTGAACAACGAGATCGGCACGGTCAACGACATCGCGGGTATCGGTGAGCTGACCCGCTCCCGTGGCGTGCTGTTCCATGTCGATGCCGCCCAATCCACTGGCAAGGTGGAGATCGACCTGGACAAGCTCAAGGTCGATCTGATGTCCTTCTCGGCGCACAAGACCTACGGCCCCAAAGGCGTTGGCGCCCTGTATGTGCGCCGCAAGCCACGCGTGCGCCTCGAGGCCCAGACCCATGGTGGCGGTCACGAGCGCGGCATGCGTTCCGGCACCCTGGCCACCCACCAGTGCGTGGGCATGGGCGAAGCTTTCCGTATCGCCAAGGAAGAGATGGCCCAGGAAAACCAGCGCGTGCTGGCCCTGCGCGACCGCTTCTTCGCTCAGGTCGATGGTCTGGAAGAGCTGTACGTCAATGGCAGCCTGACTTCCCGGGTGCCGCACAATCTCAACCTCAGCTTCAACTACGTCGAGGGTGAGTCGCTGATCATGGCGCTCAAGGACCTGGCGGTATCGTCCGGCTCGGCCTGTACCTCGGCCTCCCTGGAGCCGTCCTACGTATTGCGGGCCCTGGGCCGCAACGACGAGCTGGCACACAGTTCCATCCGTTTCACCTTCGGTCGCTTCACCACCGAGGAAGAAGTCGACTACGCCGCGCAGAAGGTTCGCGAGGCGGTCACCAAGCTGCGCGAGTTGTCGCCGCTGTGGGATATGTACAAGGACGGTGTCGATCTGTCGAAGATCGAATGGGCAGCACACTAATCTAGCTGCCGAAGAGCGGCACCTGATGAGAGAGGAATGACAGCATGGCATACAGTGAAAAGGTCATCGACCATTACGAAAACCCGCGCAACGTCGGCAAGATGGACGCGGAAGATCCCAGTGTCGGCACCGGCATGGTCGGCGCCCCGGCTTGCGGTGACGTGATGCGCCTGCAGATCAAGGTCAACGAGCAGGGCGTGATCGAAGACGCCAAGTTCAAGACCTATGGCTGCGGTTCCGCCATCGCCTCCAGCTCCCTCGCCACCGAGTGGATGAAGGGCAAGACCCTGGACGAAGCCGAGACCATCAAGAACACCCAGCTCGCCGAGGAATTGGCCCTGCCGCCGGTGAAGATCCACTGCTCGGTGCTCGCCGAGGACGCCATCAAGGCGGCCGTACGCGACTACAAGCAGAAGAAAGGTTTGCTCTAAGGAGGTATGTCGATGGCTATCAGCATGACCGAAGCTGCCGCGCAGCACGTGCGGCGCTCCCTCGAGGGGCGCGGCAAGGGCGAGGGTATTCGCCTGGGAGTGCGCACCACCGGCTGTTCCGGCCTGGCGTATGTGCTGGAGTTCGTCGATGAACCCGCCGGCGAGGATCAGGTGTTCGAGAGTCACGGCGTCAAGGTGATCATCGATCCGAAGAGCCTGGTCTACCTCGATGGCACCGAGCTGGACTTCGTCAAGGAAGGGTTGAACGAGGGTTTCAAGTTCAACAACCCCAACGTGCGCGGCGAATGTGGCTGCGGCGAGAGCTTCAACATCTGAGGCGCTTGTGGGAAGTCCTTGTCATTTTGCCCTGTTCGACCTGAAGCCGAGTTTCCGCCTGGACCTGGACGAATTGGCTGCGCGTTATCGAGAGCTGGCGCGCACTGTCCATCCGGACCGCTTCGCCGACGCCCCTGAGCGCGAGCAGCGGGTGGCCCTGGAGCGTTCGGCCAGCCTCAACGAGGCTTACCAGACGCTCAGGCACGCACCCCAGCGGGCTCGCTACCTGCTGACCCTGAGTGGCCCCGAGTTGCCACTTGAGGTCACGGTGCAGGATCCGGGCTTCCTGATGCAGCAGATGCACTGGCGCGAGGAGCTCGAGGATCTGCAGGACAGTGCGGATCTGGCGGGGGTGGCGGCGTTCAAGCGGCGCCTGAAAGTGGCTCAGGACGAGCTGAACGAAAGTTTCGCCAGTTGCTGGGATGATCCCGTGCGGCGCGAGGAAGCCGAGCGCTTGATGCGCCGCATGCAGTTCCTCGACAAGCTCGCTCACGAGGTGCGTCAATTGGAAGAGCGCCTCGACGACTAACGCTAACGCAGTTTTCCTGCGTACCTGAAATCCAGATAAGCATTTATTAATCATGGCCTTACTGCAGATCGCTGAGCCCGGACAGAGCCCCCAGCCACACCAGCGTCGATTGGCTGTGGGGATTGATCTGGGTACCACCAATTCGCTGGTTGCTGCGCTGCGCAGCGGCCTGTCCGAGCCCTTGGCGGACGCTGACGGGCAGGTGATCCTGCCCTCTGCCGTGCGTTATCACGTCGATCGCGTCGAAGTGGGTGAGAGCGCCAAGGCGGCCGCCTCCAGTGACCCGTTGAACACCGTGCTGTCGGTCAAGCGCCTGATGGGGCGTGGCCTGGAAGACGTCAAGCAGCTGGGTGAGCAATTGCCCTATCGCTTCGTCGAAGGCCAGTCGCACATGCCTTTCATCGACACCGTGCAGGGCGCGAAGAGCCCGGTCGAGGTTTCGGCCGATATTCTCAAAGTTCTGCGCCAGCGTGCCGAGAGCACCCTGGGAGGCGAGCTGGTCGGTGCGGTGATCACGGTGCCGGCCTATTTCGACGAGGCGCAGCGCCAGGCCACCAAGGACGCCGCACGCCTGGCTGGCTTGAGCGTGCTGCGCCTGCTCAATGAGCCGACCGCGGCGGCCGTGGCCTATGGCCTGGATCAGCAGGCCGAAGGTGTCGTGGCGATCTACGACCTGGGCGGCGGTACCTTCGATATTTCCATCCTGCGCCTGACTCGTGGGGTCTTCGAGGTGCTGGCCACCGGCGGCGACAGCGCCCTGGGCGGCGATGACTTCGATCACGCCATTGCCGGCTGGATAGTCGAGCAGGCAGGCCTGTCCGCCGACCTCGATCCTGGTGCCCAGCGCAGCCTGCTCAGCACGGCCTGTGCTGCGAAAGAGGCGCTCAGCGCCAGCGATTCGGTTGAGTTGAGCCATGGCGCCTGGCGCGGCGTGCTGACCCGCGAGCATTTCGATCAGCTGATCGAGTCCATGGTCGCCCGCAGCCTCAAGGCTTGTCGGCGCGCCGTGCGCGATGCCGGGATCGAGCTGGAGGACGTCGAGGCGGTGGTCATGGTTGGTGGCTCCACCCGGGTGCCGCGCGTGCGCCAGGCGGTCAGCGAGCTGTTCGGCCGTGAGCCGCTCACCGATATCGACCCGGATCAGGTGGTTGCCATCGGTGCGGCAATCCAGGCCGATACCCTGGCGGGCAATCAGCGCGGCGAGGGCGAGGAGCTCCTGCTGCTGGATGTGATTCCGCTGTCCCTTGGTCTGGAGACCATGGGCGGCTTGATGGAAAAGGTGATTCCGCGCAATACCACCATCCCGGTGGCCCGCGCCCAGGAGTTCACCACCTACAAGGACGGCCAGACGGCCATGATGATTCATGTGTTGCAGGGCGAGCGGGAGCTGATCAGCGACTGCCGCTCCCTGGCGCGTTTCGAATTGCGCGGCATTCCGCCGATGGTGGCGGGCGCCGCGAAGATCCGCGTGACCTTTCAGGTCGATGCCGACGGTCTTCTCGGGGTGTCGGCCCGCGAGCTGGCGTCCGGTGTCGAAGCGAGCATTCAGGTCAAGCCGTCCTACGGCCTGACCGATGGCGAGATCGCGCGGATGCTGCAGGATTCCTTCCAGCACGCCGGCGACGACAAGGTGGCGCGGGTGTTGCGCGAGCAGCAGGTCGACGCCCGGCGCCTGCTCGAGGCCGTGCAGGCGGCGCTGGAGGCCGACGGCGAGCGCCTGTTGAGCGCCGACGAGCGTCTGGCGATCGAGTCGCAGATGGATGAATTGCGCGAGCTGATGGCGGGCGACGATGGCTTGGCCATCGAACAGCAGACCAAACGCTTGACCCAGGTGACGGACGCCTTTGCTGCGCGCCGCCTGGATGCCACGGTGAAGGCCGCGTTGGCCGGCCGTAGTCTTAACGAGATTGAGGAGTAAGCATGCCGCAGCTGATTTTTCTGCCCCACGCCGAGCATTGCCCCGAGGGCGCAGTGTTCGAGGTGGAATCGGGCGAGACGGTGCTCAATGCCGCCCTGGCTCACGGCATCGATATCGAGCATGCCTGCGAGAAGTCCTGTGCCTGCACCACCTGTCACGTGGTGATTCGCGAGGGCTTCAACTCCCTGGAGCCTTCCGACGAGCTGGAAGACGACATGCTCGACAAGGCCTGGGGGCTGGAGCCGAATTCGCGACTGTCCTGTCAGGCGGTGGTGGCGGACCAGGATCTGGTGGTGGAGATTCCCAAGTACACCATCAATCAGGTTTCCGAAGGTCACTGAACCTCTTAGGGAAGTAAGGAGCAGGTCATGAGTCTGAAATGGACCGATGTGCTGGAGATTGCCATCCAGTTGGCCGAAGCCAAGCCCGAAGTCGACCCGCGCTACGTCAACTTCGTCGATTTACACCGCTGGGTGCTGGATTTGCCGGAGTTCTCCGATGATCCGCAGCGCGGCGGAGAGAAGGTTCTCGAGGCGATTCAGGCGGCCTGGATCGAAGAGCTCGACTGAGCTGGGCGCCGAGCCGGCGCCGCCCTACGCATTTAACCGGAACCCGCGTATAATTCGCGGGTTTAATTTTTCGCTTTAATCCCTGTTTCTGGAGTTTTCCATGGCTGTTCAACGTACCTTCTCCATCATCAAGCCTGACGCCGTCGCCAAGAACGTCATCGGTGAGATCACCACTCGCTTCGAAAAGGCCGGCCTGCGCGTCGTCGCCTCGAAGATGGTTCAGCTGTCCGAGCGCGAAGCCGCTGGCTTCTACGCCGAGCACAGCGAGCGTGGCTTCTTCAAGGACCTGGTTGCCTTCATGACTTCCGGCCCGGTCATCGTTCAGGTGCTGGAAGGTGAAGAGGCCATCGCCAAGAACCGCGAGCTGATGGGCGCCACCAACCCGAAAGAAGCTGCTGCCGGCACCATCCGCGCCGATTTCGCCGTTTCCATCGACGAGAACGCCGTACACGGTTCCGACTCCGAGGCTTCCGCAGCTCGCGAAATCGCTTACTTCTTCGCTTCCACCGAAGTGTGCGCGCGCATTCGCTAAGGCGAAACACGCGAGGGTGAAGCCATGACTGAAGCTACCGGCAAGATCAACCTGCTGGGTCTGACCCAGCCAGAAATGGAGCAGTTCTTCGAGCAGATCGGAGAAAAGCGCTTCCGTGCCGGCCAGGTGATGAAATGGATTCACCACTTTGGCGTCGATGACTTCGACGCCATGAGCAATGTCGGCAAGGCCTTGCGCGAGAAGCTCAAGGCCTGTGCCGAGATTCGCGGCCCGGAAGTGGTCAGCGAAGACATTTCCACCGACGGCACACGCAAGTGGGTGGTACGGGTGGCCTCGGGCAGCTGCGTCGAGACCGTGTACATTCCGCAAGGCGGGCGTGGCACGCTGTGCGTTTCGTCCCAGGCCGGTTGTGCGCTGGACTGCAGTTTCTGTTCCACCGGCAAACAAGGTTTCAACAGCGATCTGAGCGCCGCCGAGGTGATCGGCCAGGTGTGGATCGCCAACAAGTCTTTCGGCACCGTGCCGGCGAAGATCGATCGCGCCATCACCAACGTGGTGATGATGGGCATGGGTGAGCCGCTGCTGAATTTCGACAACGTGGTCGCCGCCATGAAGATCATGATGGACGACCTCGGTTATGGCATCTCCAAGCGCAAGGTGACCCTGTCCACCTCGGGCGTGGTGCCGATGATCGACAAGCTGGGTGAAGTCATCGACGTGTCACTGGCGCTGTCGTTGCACGCGCCCAACGACGCGCTGCGCAACCAGCTGGTGCCGATCAACAAGAAATACCCGCTGGAGATGCTGCTGGCCGCCTGCAAGCGCTACGTGTCGCGTCTTGGCGAAAAGCGGGTGCTGACCATCGAATACACCCTGCTCAAGGATGTGAACGATCAGCCGGCCCATGCTGAGGAGATGATCGCACTTCTCAAGGATGTGCCTTGCAAGATCAACCTGATTCCGTTTAATCCCTTTCCCCACTCCGGGTATGAGCGGCCGAGCAATAATGCCATCCGCCGTTTCCAGGACCTGCTACACAAGGCCGGGCATAACGTCACCGTGCGCACCACCCGTGGCGAAGATATCGACGCCGCCTGTGGTCAACTGGTCGGTCAGGTCATGGACCGTACCCGTCGCAGCGCGCGCTATATCGCCGTGCGTGAATTGAGCAGCGAGGCGGACACCACGCCGTCCTCCGCCAATCGAACCTGAAGAGAGGAAACCCATGACCCTGCGCCCAGCGCTGTTCTTGCTAATCGCCAGCCTGCTGGCCGGATGCGTATCGACCGGCGCCGTCGACCCGATGAGAACCGACAAGGGGCGCGACGAGGCGCGTGACGCCTATGTCCATCTGGGGCTGGGCTACCTGCAGCAAGGGGCGAGTGAGCGGGCCAAGGTGCCGTTGAAGAAAGCCCTGGAGCTCGATCCGTCCAGCGCCGATGCCCACGCCGCCCTGGCGCTGGTGTTTCAGATCGAGATGGAAGCCAAACTGGCTGACGAACACTATCGCAAGGCCTTGTCGCAGCGCGGCGACGATGCTCGCCTGTTGAACAACTACGGCAGTTTCCTGTTCGAACAGAAGCGTTACGACGAGGCGCTGGAGCGCTATCAGCAGGCCGCCCGGGACAATCTCTACCCGGAGCGCTCGCGTGTATTCGAGAACCTCGGCATGACTGCCATGATGCTCGAGCAGCGCGAGCAGGCGAAAACCTATTTCGAGCGTTCCCTGCGCCTCAACAGCCGGCAGCCGCGAGCCCTGCTGGAGATGGCGCAGCTGCATTTCGAGGATCGGCAGTACGTGCCGGCCCGCCGCTACTACGACAGCTTCAGCGCACTGGCCGAGCAGAACGCCCGCAGCCTGCTGCTGGGGGCGCGGCTGGCGGCGATCTTCGAGGACCGCGACACTGCGGCCAGCCTCGGTCTGCAGCTGAAACGTCTTTATCCCGGGACACCGGAATATCAGCAATACCTGTCGGAGCAAAGATGAAAGCGGCGCATTCTGAAGAAGCAGTGGCGCAAAACGTCAATCCAGGCGAATCCCTACGCATCGGTCGCGAAAGCAAGGGCTGGACGATCGCCGAGGTGGCAACCCAGCTGAACCTGACGCCCCAGCGCCTGGGGCAGATCGAGGACGGTGCCTTCGACAAACTGCCGGGGCACACCTTCGCCAGGGGCTACGTCCGTGCTTACGGCAAGCTGCTGGGCATGGACCAGGCGCGCCTGGTGCTGGAGTTCGACCAGTTCACCGGCAGCAGTGCGGCGGGCAGCAACGTGCACAGCCTCGGCCGCATCGAGCAACCGTTGAGCCATTCGCAGCACATCCTGCGTTTTGTCGGTCTGGCATTGCTGCTGGCATTGGCCGGCGTCGGCCTCTATTGGTGGCAGGAACAGGCCCAGCGTACTGCCGAGGAACCGGCGACCAGCCTCGAGCACGTCGAAGTGGAGGGTGCCGACGGCACCACGCAGATTCACGCGCTTGACGAGCCGGAGGACCAGGCTGTGGTCGCGGCCCAGGAGTCGAGCGAGCTGAGCCTGCCAGGCGCAACATTGCAGCAGGGCGAGCAGGTGGCCACCCAGGAACTGACCGAGCCGGCTCCTGAGGCGGTTGTGACCGAGAACCCGGCGCCTGCGCCGGGCGCATCGCTGGAAACCCCGGTTGAGCCGGTGACCCAGGCGCAAGACGCGCCGGCGACCAGTGAGCCGGTAGTGGCGGCGTCCGCCGCCGAGCAGGCGGCCGAGGTCCCGGTGGCCGCTTCCGGCGAGGGCGTCGTCGAGGTGCGCTTCACCGCCGATTGCTGGACTCAGCTGACCGACGCCAACGGCAAGGTCCTGGTCAGCGCACTGAAGCGCAGTGGCGACAGTCTGCGGCTGGCCGGCAAGGCGCCGCTGGAACTGCGCCTGGGCTTTGCCCGCGGCGCGCAAGTGACTTACAACGGCCAGGCGGTCGATGTCTCGCCCTACGTCACCGGCGAGACCGCGCGCCTGAAGCTGGGTGGGCAATAACATGCATTGCGAATCGCCGATCAAGCGTCGTCAGTCGCGGAAAATCTGGGTCGGCTCGGTACCGGTTGGCGGTGATTCGCCCATCTCGGTGCAGAGCATGACCAACACCGATACCAACGACGTGGCTGCCACCGTGGCGCAGATCCGCCGCCTGGAAGAGGCGGGGGCCGATATCGTGCGGGTCTCGGTGCCGGACATGGACGCGGCCGAGGCCTTCGGCAAGATCAAGCAGCAGGTCGCCCTGCCGCTGGTTGCCGATATCCACTTCGATTATCAGATCGCCCTGCGGGTGGCCCAGCTGGGCGTCGACTGCCTGCGCATCAACCCCGGCAATATCGGCCGCGAGGACCGCGTCCGCGCGGTGGTCGAGGCTGCGCGGGACAAGGGCATTCCAATCCGCATCGGGGTCAATGCCGGGTCCCTGGAAAAGGACCTGCAGAAGAAGTACGGCGAACCGACCCCGGCGGCCCTGGTCGAGTCGGCGCTGCGCCATGTGGAGCACCTGGATCGCCTGAACTTCCCGGACTTCAAGGTCAGCGTCAAGGCCTCCGACGTGTTCATGGCGGTCGAAGCCTATCGCCTCCTGGCCAAGCAGATCGAGCAGCCCCTGCACCTGGGCATCACCGAGGCCGGCGGCCTGCGCTCCGGCACGGTGAAGTCGGCGGTGGGCCTGGGCATGCTGCTGGCCGAGGGCATCGGCGATACCATTCGCATCTCCCTGGCCGCCGACCCGGTCGAGGAGATCAAGGTCGGCTTCGACATCCTCAAGTCCTTGCGCCTGCGCTCGCGGGGCATCAACTTCATCGCCTGCCCGAGCTGCTCGCGGCAGAACTTCGATGTGGTCAAGACCATGAACGAGCTGGAGGCACGGGTCGAAGACCTGCTGGTGCCCCTCGATGTGGCCGTGATCGGCTGCGTGGTCAACGGTCCGGGGGAGGCCAAGGAAGCCCATGTCGGGCTGACCGGCGGCACGCCGAACAACTTGGTGTACATCGACGGCAAGCCGGCGCAGAAGCTCAACAATGACAACCTGGTGGATGAGCTGGAAAGGCTGATCCGCCAGAAGGCGGCCGAGAAGGTCGCCGCAGATGCCGCCTTGATCGTGCGCAGCTGAGTCCCTGCGTACCTGCAATAGCTAAGGAATCGAATTGAGCAAGTCCCTGCAAGCCATCCGTGGCATGAACGACATCCTGCCCGAGCAGACCCCGCTCTGGCGTTACTTCGAAGAGCGCGTGGCACGTCTGCTGGACGGCTACGGCTATCGGCAGATCCGCATGCCGATCGTCGAGTTCACCGAGCTGTTCAAGCGCTCCATCGGCGAGGTCACCGACATCGTCGAGAAGGAGATGTACACCTTCGAGGACCGCAACGGCGACTCCCTGACCCTGCGTCCGGAAGGCACCGCGGCCTGCGTGCGAGCGGTGCTGGAGCACGGCCTGGCCGGTGGCGGGCAATCCCAGAAACTGTGGTACATCGGCCCGATGTTCCGTCACGAGCGTCCGCAGAAGGGCCGCTACCGCCAGTTTCACCAGATCGGCGTGGAAGTGTTCAATGTCGACGGCCCGGACATCGATGCCGAGCTGATCGTGCTGACCTGGCGCCTCTGGGGCCTGCTCGGCATTCGCGAGGCGGTACGCCTGGAGCTCAACAGCCTGGGCACCAGCCAGGCCCGCGCGGTCTACCGCGAGGCGCTGGTCGAGTACCTGTCGGCGCGGGCCGATCAGCTCGACGAGGACAGCCGCCGTCGCCTGACCAGCAATCCACTGCGCGTGCTCGACAGCAAGAACCCGGAAACCCAGGCGCTGCTGGCCGATGCGCCGCGGCTGGCGGATTACCTGGACGAGGATTCGCGCAGCCACTTCGAGAGCCTGAAGGCGCGCCTGGATGCCGCCGGCATCCCCTATGTGATCAACCCCAAGCTGGTCCGCGGCCTGGACTACTACAGCAAGACCGTGTTCGAGTGGGTCACCGACAGCCTCGGCGCCCAGGGCACCGTGTGCGCCGGTGGCCGCTACGACGGCCTGGTCGAGCAGATGGGCGGCAAGCCGACGCCGGGCGTCGGATTTGCCATGGGCATCGAGCGCTTGGTGCTGCTGATCGAGACCCTGGACAAGGTGCCGGCGGAAATCGCCCGCCAGGTCGATGTCTACCTGTGCGCCTTCGGCGAGGCGGCGGAGCTGGCGGGGCTGGTTCTGGCCGAGCGTCTGCGCGACCAGCTGCCGGGCTTGCGCCTGCAGGTCAACGCCGGGGCCGGCAGTTTCAAGAGTCAGTTGAAGAAGGCCGACAAGAGCGGGGCGCTCTTCGCGCTGGTTCTGGGTGAAGACGAACTGGCCCAGCGAGTGGTAGGTTGCAAGCCGCTGCGCGATCAGGGCGAGCAGCAAACCATCGCCTGGGACGCTCTCGCCGAGCGTCTGGCACCCTGCCTCGAGCAGGTTTAACGCATCAAGCACACGCCGATTTAGCGAACAGGAGTATTGGGGTGGAATCGCGTACCGAAGAAGAACAGCTGGCGGTGATCAAGGAATGGTGGCAGCGCAACGGCATGCCATTGCTGACTGGTGCGGTACTGGCCCTGGTGGCGGTGGTCGGCTGGCAGGGCTGGCAGAAATACCAGACCAGCCAGGCGCAGAACGCCTCGATGCTCTACCAGCAGTTGCTGGAGACCGCGTTGACTCCGGCGGGCGAGCCGGACGCCGCCAAGGTCGCCGAACTGGGCAACCAGCTCAAGAACGAATTCGGCGGTAGCCATTACGCCCAGTACGGCAGCCTGTTCGTCGCCAAAGTTGCGGTCGAGGCCGGCAAGCTGGACGACGCCGCCCGCGAGCTGCAGGTGATCGTCGACTCGCCGGCCGACGACACCCTGGCCGAATTGGCGCGTCAGCGTCTGGCCAGTGTCCTGGCTGCGCAGGACCAGGCCGAGAAGGCGCTGGCGCTGCTCGAGGGCGATGCGGAGCCGGCCTACCTGGCCAGCCGCGAAGAGCTCAAGGGCGACCTGCTGGTGAAGCTGGGGCGTGACGATGAGGCCCATGCCGCCTACCTGAAGGCCAAGGCTGCACTGGCCGAAGACGCCGCAGTGGGCGGTTTGCAGATGAAGCTCGACGACCTGGCAAAAGGGGATGCGTGACGTGATGCGTTGGAAGAATGCCGCACTGCTGGCCCTGGCCGTATTGGCCGTGGGTTGCAGCAGCAACACCAAGAAGGAATTGCCGCCCGCCGAGTTGAGCGACTTCGAAGAAGAAGTGGTGCTGCAGGAGGAGTGGAGCCGCTCGATCGGCGAAGGCCAGGGCGAGACCTTCAATATGCTGGTTCCCGCCGTCGACGGCGAGCGCATCTTCGCCGCTGACGTCGAAGGCCTGGTCATGGCGCTCGACCGCCTGACCGGCAAGGTGATCTGGAAGCAGGACCTCGAGGCACCGGTTTCCGGCGCGGTCGGCGCGGGTTATGGCCTGGTCCTGCTGGGTACCCTCAAGGGCGAGGTGATCGCCCTGGACGCTGCCTCCGGTGATGAGAAGTGGCGCTCGCGCGTCACCAGCGAGGTGCTGGCGGCGCCTGCGGTCAATGGCGACGTGGTGCTGGTGCAGACCCAGGACGACCGCCTGATTGCCTTCGATGCCGACAGCGGCAAGCAGCGCTGGATCTTCGAGAATACCCCGGCGGTACTGACCCTGCGTGGTACCGGTAGTCCGGTGCTGACCAACCGTCTGGCGATCGCCGGGCTGTCCAGCGGCAAGGTCATCGCCGTGGATACCCAGCGCGGCCTGCCGGTCTGGGAGCAGCGCGTGGCCATTCCCCAGGGGCGTTCGGAACTGGACCGGGTGGTCGACATCGACGGCGGCCTGCTGCTGTCCGGTGGCACCCTCTACGTCGTCAGCTACCAGGGCCGCGTGGCGGCGCTGGAGCTGGAAAGCGGTCGCGTGCTCTGGCAGCGCGAGGCCTCCAGTTCGGTCGGCGTGGCCCAGGGCTTCGGCAACGTCTACGTCAGCCTGGCCGACGGCAGTGTCGAAGGCATCGACGAGCGCTCGGCTTCGGCGCTGTGGAACAATGACGCCCTGGCGCGCCGTCAGCTGTCGGCGCCGGAAGTGTTCTCCAGCTACGTCGCCTTCGGCGATCTGGAAGGCTACCTGCACCTGATCAGCCAGGTGGATGGTCGTTTCGTCGGCCGCAAGCGTGTCGACAGCGACGGCCTGCGGGCCCGCCCGCTGGTGGTCGGCAGCTGGCTGTACGCCTACGGTAACGGTGGCAAACTGGTTGCCTTGACCATCAAGTGACCGGCCGCTAGCGGGCTTGGCTATGCTGCACAGCGACGCTGTGGGGTGAGCCGGCCCGAGTTGTGAATTCCGGCCGCTGCCCAGGCAGCGGCCTTTGTATTTTCTGAAATAACGTAGTGGAGAGCCTAATGGTTCCCGTAATTGCCCTGGTGGGCCGTCCGAATGTCGGCAAGTCCACCCTCTTCAACCGCTTGACCAGGACCCGCGACGCCATCGTCGGCGACCTATCCGGCCTGACCCGCGATCGCCAGTACGGCGAAGCCAAGTGGCAGGGGCGCACCTATATCGTCATCGACACCGGGGGCATCTCCGGTGACGAGGAGGGCATCGACGCGAAGATGGCCGAGCAGTCCCTGCAGGCCATCGAAGAGGCCGATGCCGTGCTGTTCCTGGTCGACGCCCGGGCCGGCCTGTCGGCCTCCGACCAGATGATCGGCGAGCACCTGCGCAAGCGCAACAAACGCAGCTTCCTGGTGGTGAACAAGGTCGACAACCTCGATCCCGATCTGGCCCGCGCCGAGTTCAGCCCTTTGGGCATGGGCGAGGCCCTGGCGATCGCCGGCGCCCATGGCCGCGGCATCACCCAGATGCTCGAGGCGGTGCTGGGTGACTTCCCCAAGGACGCCGGCGAGCCGGAGGAGGGCGAGGAGGCCGAAGAGGTGGCCGAGGGCGAGGAAGCCAAGCGTATTCCCGGGCCGAGCGAGAAGGATGGCATCAAGCTGGCGATCATCGGCCGGCCCAACGTCGGCAAGTCGACCCTGGTCAACCGCATGCTCGGCGAGGACCGGGTGATCGTCTATGACCAGGCCGGCACCACCCGCGACAGCATCTACATTCCCTTCGAGCGCGACGACGAGAAGTACACCCTGATCGACACCGCCGGCGTGCGCCGCCGCGGCAAGATCTTCGAGGCGGTGGAAAAGTTCTCGGTGGTCAAGACCCTGCAGGCCATCCAGGACTCCAACGTGGTGGTGTTCGTCATGGATGCCCGCGAGGGCGTGGTCGACCATGACCTCAACCTGCTCGGTTTCGTCCTGGAAAGCGGCCGCGCCCTGGTCATCGCCCTGAACAAGTGGGATGGCATGGAGCCCGGCGAGCGCGATTACGTGAAGACCGAGCTGCAGCGCCGGCTGTTCTTCGTCGACTTCGCCGACATCCACTTCATCTCGGCGCTGCATGGCACCGGTGTCGGTCACCTGTACAAGTCTGTGCAGGCCTCGTTCCAGTCGGCCATCACCCGCTGGCCCACCAGTCGCCTGACCCAGATCCTCGAGGACGCGGTGCGCGAGCACCAGCCGCCGATGGTCAACGGCCGCCGGATCAAGATGCGCTACGCCCACCTGGGTGGCGCGAACCCGCCGCTGATCGTGATCCACGGCAACCAGGTGGACGCGGTTCCGCGCGCCTATTCCCGTTACCTGGAGAACACCTACCGCCGCGTGCTCAAGCTGGTCGGCACGCCGATCCGCATCGAGTACAAGGGCGGGGAGAACCCCTACGAGGACAAGAAGAACACCCTGACCGATCGTCAGGTCAACAAGAAGCGCCGGTTGATGAGTCACCACAAGAAGGCCGAGAAGAAGCGCAAGGACAAGAAGCGCTGATCCCGGCCGCCCCGCTCTAACGGAAGGCGCCTGCGGGCGCCTTTTTCGTGCCCGGTCGATCGGCTATCCTGGCCCTTCGGCACCGCCAGCCGTTCGCGGTGATCAGCAGGAAGACGTCATGATCCACAGCAAGCTGCCGAATGTCGGCACCACCATCTTCACCCGCATGTCCCAGCTCGCCGCCGAGACCGGGGCCCTCAACCTGTCCCAGGGATTTCCCGACTTCGAAGGCCCGCAGGCGCTGCGCGACGCGGTCGGCCGGCACATCGCCGCCGGCCACAACCAGTACGCGCCGCTGGCCGGGTTGCCGGCGCTGCGCCAGCAGGTGGCGGCGAAGATCGCCCGCAGCTATGGCCGCAGGGTCGACATGGACAACGAGGTCACCATCAGCCCCGGCGCCACCCAGGGCATCTTCTGCGCCATCCAGGCGCTGATCCGCCCGGGCGACGAGGTGATCGTCTTCGACCCCTGCTACGACAGCTACGAGCCCTCGGTGGAACTGGCCGGCGGCCGCTGCGTGCACGTGCCGCTGGCGCTGCCTGGCTTTGCCATCGACTGGCAACGGCTGGGCGAGGCGCTGAGCGCCAAGACCCGCCTGATCATCCTCAACAGCCCGCACAACCCCAGCGGTGCGCTGATTTCCCGCGAAGAGCTGGATCAGCTGGCGGCGCTGATCCGCGACCGCGACATTTACCTGGTCAGCGACGAGGTCTACGAGCACCTGGTGTTCGACGGCGCCCGCCACGCCAGCATCCTGGCCCATGAGGAACTGTACCGGCGCGCCTTCGTGGTCAGCTCGTTCGGCAAGACCTACCACGTCACCGGCTGGAAGACCGGCTACGTGGTGGCGCCGCCGGCGCTCACCGCCGAGCTGCGCAAGGTGCACCAGTACGTGAGTTTCTGTGGCGTCACGCCATTGCAGTGGGCGCTGGCCGATTTCATGGCCGAGCACCCCGAGCATGTCGAGGAGTTGCCGGCTTTCTACCAGGCCAAGCGTGACCTGTTCTGCGACCTGCTGGGCGACTCGCGCTTCACCTTCCAACGCGCCGCCGGCACCTATTTCCAGCTGGCCGACTACTCGGCGATCCGTGACGACCTGGACGACGTCGCCATGGCTGAGTGGCTGACCCGCGCGCACGGCGTGGCGACCATTCCGGTTTCGGTGTTCTACCAGCTGCCGCCCCCGGACCTGCGCCTGGTGCGCTTCTGTTTTGCCAAGCGCGAGGACACCCTGCGCCAGGCCGCGGAGAAGCTATGCGCGATCTGAGCCTGTTACCCGACCTGCAGCTGGCCCTGGTGCAGAGCGAGCTGGCCTGGCACGACCCGGCGGCCAACCGGGCGCATTTCGAAACGCTGCTGGCGCCCCTCGAGGGCGTCGATCTGGTGGTGCTGCCGGAGATGTTCAGCACCGGTTTTTCCATGGACTCGGCCAGCCTGGCCGAGCCGGAGAACGGCCCGAGCACTGTCTGGCTGCAGGAGCAGGCCCGCCGCCTGCAGGCGGTAGTCACCGGCAGCCTGATCATCCAGGCGGCCGACGGCAGCTACCGCAATCGCCTGCTCTGGGCGCGCCCGGACGGCTCGCTGGCGCATTACGACAAGCGTCACCTGTTCCGCATGGCCGGTGAACACAAGCACTACGCTGCCGGTGATCAGCAGCAGCTGCTGGCGCTCAAGGGTTGGCAGATCCGCCCGCTGATTTGCTACGACCTGCGCTTTCCGGTGTGGAGCCGTGATCCCCGTGACACCGACCTGCTGCTCTACACCGCCAACTGGCCGGCCGCGCGGCGCCAGCACTGGAACCGCCTGCTGCCGGCCCGGGCGATCGAGAACCTGTGCTACGTGGCGGCGGTCAACCGCATTGGCGAGGACGGCAAGGGCCACGCCTACAGCGGCGACAGCCAGGTCCTGGACTTCCAGGGCGAAGCGCTGCTCAACGCCGAGGCGGCTGGCGGGGTGTTCCGCTTCGCCCTGTCTGGCGCGGCACTGGCGGCCTACCGCGAGCGTTTTCCGGCCTATCTGGATGCCGATGCCTTCGAGCTGAAGCCCTAGCCTGAGTTGATTGCAGCGATACCCAGGGTCGATGAGGTTCGCTGTGCATGGCCCATCCTGCAGAAACGAAAACGCCGGGCAGTGCCCGGCGTCGTTCGGTCTGGCCGAGTGCTTCAGGCGGCCTGGGCCTCGACCTGCTTCAGGGCGCGGTTCAGCGCACTGAACAGGGCGCGGAAGCTGGCGGTGGTGAGGTTCTCGTCGATGCCCACGCCATGCAGGGCACGACCGCCGTCCACCCGCAGTTCGATGTAGGCCGCCGCCTTGGCGTTGGTGCCCGCGCCTATGGCGTGCTCGCAGTAGTCCATGATCTCCACGGCCACCGGCAGGCCGGCCACCAGAGCCTCCAGCGGACCCTTGCCAATACCGCGCCAATGCTGGCTCTCGCCGCCGGCGACGATCTCCACGTCGACCGCGCTGGTGCCATTCTCCTCCTGCAGGCGATGGCTCTTCAGGGCGTAGGGCGCGCTGGCCTGCAGGTACTCGCGGTCGAACAGCTGGTAGATCTGTGCGGCGCTCATCTCAAGGCCCAGGCGGTCGGTTTCCTTCTGCACCACCTGGCTGAATTCGATCTGCATGCGTCGCGGCAGGCTGATGCCGTACTCCTGCTCCAGCAGGTAGGTGATGCCGCCCTTGCCGGACTGGCTGTTGACCCGGATCACCGCCTCGTAGCTGCGGCCGATGTCGGCCGGGTCGATCGGCAGGTAGGGCACCTCCCAGATGCCGTCCGGGTCCTGCTGGGTGAAGCCCTTGCGGATGGCGTCCTGGTGCGAGCCGGAAAAGGCGGTGTGGACCAGGTCGCCGACGTAGGGGTGACGCGGGTGCACCGGAATCTGGTTGCACTCCTCGACCACCTTGCGCACCGCGTCGATGTCGGAGAAGTCCAGGCCGGGGTGGATGCCCTGGGTGTAGAGGTTCAGCGCCAGGTTGACCAGATCGACGTTGCCGGTGCGCTCGCCGTTGCCGAACAGGCAGCCCTCGACGCGGTCGGCCCCGGCCATCAGGCCCAGTTCGCTGGCGGCCACGCCGGTGCCGCGGTCGTTATGGGTGTGCAGGCTGATCAGCACGCTGTCGCGGCGGCTGATATGGCGGCAGAACCATTCGATCTGGTCGGCGTAGACGTTAGGGGTGGCCACCTCCACGGTGGCCGGCAGGTTGAGGATGGCCTTGTTGTCCGGGGTCGGTTGCCAGACGTCGAGCACCGCGTCGCAGACCTCCACGGCGAACTCCAGCTCGGTGGAGGTGAAGATCTCCGGCGAGTACTGGAAGGTCCACTGGGTCTGTGGCTGCCGGGCGGCCAGGTCCTTGATGATCCGCGCCGCGTTCACCGCGATATTCACCACGCCGGCCTTGTCCTGGTTGAAGACGATGCGGCGGAAGGAGGGCGCGGTGGCGTTGTAGACGTGAACGATGGCCTTCTTCGCGCCCTTGAGCGACTCGAAGGTGCGGGTGATCAGGTCTTCGCGGGCCTGGGTCAGTACCTGGATGGTGGTGTCGTCCGGGATGTGCCCGCCCTCGATCAGCTCGCGGACGAAGTCGAAATCGGTCTGCGAGGCGGAGGGGAAGCCCACTTCGATCTGCTTGATGCCGACCTGCACCAGAGTCTTGAAGAAGCGCATCTTCTTCTGCGCATCCATCGGCTCGATCAGCGACTGATTGCCGTCGCGCAGGTCCGAGCTGCACCACACCGGAACTTCGGTGATGGTCTTCGACGGCCAGGTGCGGTCGGGCAGGTCGATGGCGGGAAAGGCGCGGTACTTGCTGGACGGGTCTTTGAGCATGCTCATGGAAAAATCCTTGTTGGCGGCGGCCACTGAGGGGCCAGGCAAAATCGGCGAGATCAGAAAGGAGGGGCGTTAGCCACGCAGTCGCTGGCTGACCAGGCAGAGATTGGCGTGTTGCCGCAGGAGGATGAGGGTATGGGTAGCGTTCATGGCGTCAACCCTAACCATGGCGGCCAATGCTGGCAAGCATTGTGAAAAAATTGGTAGAAACCGCTATTTTGGCTGTTCAGGTGGTTTTTTATTGCGCAGAGTTGCTTGAGGGCTGGCTCCGATTGCGCAGCGCTTTTGCCCGGACGGGGTCTTCCTCGGCCGGGCAGAACGAAGTACTCAGACTGGCGTGTTCGCCGCCGCCTGCTGGCGTCCCAGCTCGCGCATGTCCGCCCCGCTCGGGTGCTGGAACACCCGTAGACCGAACGCCGGGAGGATCGCCAGCAAGTGGTCGAGAATGTCCGCCTGGATGCCCTCGTAGCGTGCCCAGGCGGTGGTGTTGGCGAAACAGTAGAGCTGCAGCGGCAGGCCGTTGGCAGTCGGGTTGAGCTGGCGCACCAGTTGGGTCATGTCCTGATGCACCCCGGGGTGCTGGCGCAGGTAGTGCTCCACGTAGGCCCTGAAGGTGCCGATATTGGTGACCCGGCGGGTGTTGGCCGGCTCTTTCCCGGCATCGGCCAGGGCGCTGTTCCACTCCTGAAGCTCGTTCTGTTTGTTCTGCAGGTACTCGCCAAGCAGGGTCAGGCGGCGCAGGCGATCGATCTGCTCCGGCTCGAGAAAGGCGATGCTGGTCTGGTCCAGGTACAGGTTGCGCATGATCCGCCGGCCGCCACACTCCTGCATGCCGCGCCAATTCTTGAACGGGTCGCTGATGAAGCGCTTGGTCGGGATGCTGGTGATGGTCTTGTCCCAGTTCTGCACCTTGACCATGTGCAGGGCGATGTCGATGACGTCGCCGTCGGCGTTGAGCTGCGGCATCTCCACCCAGTCGCCGACGCGGATGATGTCGTTCGAGGAAATCTGCACGCTGGCCACCAGTGACAGCAGGGTGTCCTGGAAGATCAGCATGAGCACCGCGGCCATGGCGCCGAGGCCGGACAGCAGGATCAGCGGCGAGCGGTCGATCAGGGTGGCGATCACGAGAATCGCGGCGATGGCGAAGACCACGATCTTGAGCAGCTGGATGTAGCCCTTGATCGGCTTGAGGTGGGCGTCCGGGCGGCGCTCGTAGAAACTGTTGAGCAGGCCCAGGGCGCCGCTGAGCGCCAGGGCCACGGTCAGCACGATAAAGGCGCTGCAGACGTTGTCGACCACGGTGACCGCGGCCTCGGGCAGGTGCGGTACCAGGCCGATGCCGGCGGAGAGGATCAGCGCCGGCACTATATTGGCCAGGCGCGCGGTGATCTTCGACTCGGCGATGGCCGGGTCCTGCCCCACGGACGTGGCCTCCAGCGCCCGATACAGGCCGCGCAGGAGGATGCGCTTGACCAGCCAGTTGGCGATCCAGGCGCCGAGGACCAGCAGGCCCAGGCTGATCAGGCTGTGCAGCTGCGGGTAGCGCTCGAGCCATTGGAGGGTGGTGGCGTAGTGTTCCTTCATGACGATCCTCGTTCGCTGCGGGGTAACGGTCGCGCTGCGCGCACGCCTCGCGTCTTGCGCAGGGCGCTCAGCTCGAGGGCGGGCCGGCGACGAGGGCGCACCTTAGCAAAGCGGGCCGGTGTTTGCCGTTATCGGAGTCTTGCGCGGTATTGCGGTTAGGGCTTGAAGGCGCCGATAAAGATCGCCGGATCGATGCGCGCGTCGTTGAGGCTGACGTTCCAGTGCAGGTGCGGCCCGGTGGCGCGGCCGGTGGCCCCGACCTTGCCGAGCACGCCGCCGCGGGGCAGCTCTTCGCCCAGTTTCACGTCGATCGCCGAGAGGTGGCAGAACATGCTGATCAGGCCCTGGCCGTGGTCGACGAACACCGTCTTGCCGTTGAAGAAGTAGTCGCCGACCAGGATCACCCGGCCCGCCGCCGGCGCCTTGACCGGCGTGCCACGCGCCGCGGCGAAGTCCAGGCCGGAATGCGGGTTGCGCTCCTCGCCGTTGAAGAAGCGGCGCAGGCCGAAGGGGCTGGACAGTGGACCTGCAACCGGCCGATCGAACAGCAGGTTGCTCGGCTGGCGCGGGCTGAACTGGCGGTAGGCGCGGGTCTGCTCGGCCAGCTCGCGCTCGATGCGCTTGAGGTTGGCCGGGTTGGGGTTGACCTGCTGCGGGTTGTTCAGGGTGATGCGCTGCTCGGCATAGTGGCGACTGCCGACCTGGAAGCTCTGGGTCCGGCCGTCCACCTCGACCTGCTGGTTGCCGGGGCGGACGCTCAGGGGCAGGCCGACTATGGCGATCCAGCGCTGGCTGTCCTCGTGGATCACCAGCACCGGTCTGTCCTGGTAGCGGACTCGTGGCGCATCTGTGCCCGGCCCAAGGTCGATCACCGCGACCCCGCCGGGCACCGGCTGGTTCAGCAGGCGGGTGATGAAGCCATCGGCCTGGGCGGGCAGGGCGAGGCACAGGGTGAGGACGAGCAGGGCAAAGCGCATGGGATTCCCCAGCTGGGGGCGGACGAGACCATTTTCTTCCGCCGGATGGATCATCAGTCCAGCAGCGACAGGGTCGCCGGCTGCACATGGTTGTCTTCGACGCGCACGTCCAGCTCGCCTTCACCGAGGCGCGCCTTGAGTCGCTGGCCCGGCTGGGTGTCGGCGGCGCGGCGGATGGCCTGGCCGCGGTCGTCGAGGAGGATGCTGTAGCCGCGCCCCAGGGTCGCCAGGGGGCTGACCGCGTTGAGCGTCTGCACCTGGCTGTGCAGTTGCAGGCGGCGTTCCTTGAGCCCCTCGCGCATGGCCCGTGGCAGCCGTTCGGCGAGGCTGGCCAGGCGCTGGCGCAGCAGCTGCAGGGCGCGCTCCGGGTGCTGGCCGGCCAGGCGGGTCTGCAGGCGCGCCAGGCGCTCCTGGCGGACGTGCAGCTGGCGCTCGAAGGCGCGTCGCAGGCGCATGTCCAGGTCGTCCAGGCGCTGCGCCTGCTGGCGCAGACGCTCGCCGGGATGGCGCAGGCGCCGGCGCAGGCCGTCCAGCTGCATGTGCTCACGCGCCAGGCGGCCCTTGATATAGAGCATCAGGCGGCGCTGCAGGCCGTGCAGGCGCTGCACCAGCTCGCTGGAGTCGGGCGCCAGCAGTTCGGCGGCGGCCGAGGGGGTCGGGGCGCGCACGTCGGCGACGAAATCGCTGATCGACACGTCGGTCTCGTGGCCCACGGCGCTGACGATGGGCGTGGCGCAGGCATCGATGGCGCGGGCCACGGCCTCCTCGTTGAAGCTCCAGAGGTCTTCCAGGGAGCCGCCGCCGCGGGCCAGGATCAGTGCATCGAAGCCCTGGCGGTCGGCCAGTTGCAGGGCGCGGACGATCTGCGCCGTGGCCTCGCGGCCCTGCACGGCGGTGGGGATCAGGGTCAAGGCGACCTGCGGCGCGCGGCGGCGGAACACGCTGACGATGTCGCGAATCACCGCGCCGCTGGGCGAGCTGACGATGCCGATGCGTTTCGGGTGCGCCGGTAGAGGCACCTTGCGCTCGGCGGCGAACAGCCCCTCGGCGCCCAGCTTCTCCTTGAGCGCCTCGAAGGCCAGGCGCAGGGCGCCGTCGCCGGCCGGCTCGACCGCATCGAGAATCAGCTGATAGTCGCCACGCCCCTCGAACAACGAGACCTTGCCGCGCACCTTGACTGCCAGACCATCGCGCAGGGCCTGTCGCACCCGTGCCGCGTTCTGCCGGAACAGCGCGCAGCGCACCTGGGCCTGGCTATCCTTGAGGGTGAAATAGATGTGTCCGGACGCCGGCTTGGCCAGGTTGGAGATCTCCCCCTCGACCCAGATGCTGGCGAACACATCCTCCAGCAACAGGCGGGCGCGGTTGTTGAGCTGGCTGACGCTGAGCACCTCGCGGTCGAGGTTCAGGCGCTGGAACGGGTCTTTGATCATGGCCGGCATGATAAAGGCTTTGCCGGGCCTGCCATAGGGCGATGGCTTGACCGCAGCGCCGGCGCCATTAAGCTGCGCGCCTTTCCCTCAAGGCAGACCAGATCATGGGCGAGCAACAAAGCATCCTGGTGCCGCGGGTTTCCAGTTTTCCCGGGCACGAGGCGCGGGCACGGGCGATCGTCCGCTGGCTGGTGCAGCGGCGCATAGTCGAGGAGCGGCTGACGCCCTGTGGTCGCACTGCCGGTGGCCTGGCCCATGCCCTGGCGCCGGGGGCGAGATTGGTGGTCGAGCAGCCGCAGTTGCTGCCGTTCGGGCAGACGATCAACGGCCTGGAGATCGTCACCAAGCGCTGTATCTACACGCCGACCCGGGACTTTCTCGAGGAGGCCGGCTGTCCGCAGTGCCGCCGGGAAATCGGCGAGGCCCTGTTCGACAGCCTGGAGGAATGGATGCCGGGCCATACCGACAATTTCAGCTGCCCGGAGTGTGGCCATGAGGACGACATCAACGGCTTCCTGTTTCTGCAGCCCTGCGGTTTCTCCAACCTGGGCTTCATCTTCAACGGCTGGGGAGCGGCCGGGTTCAGGCAGGACTTCCTCGACGAGTTCGCCGAGCGCCTGGGTTTTCCGCTCTCGCGGGTGAGCGTCGACCCGTGAGTTCCGCTCCTGGGCCGCAGCTCGTCGCGCGGCCGCACGCCCCTGAGTCTTCGGTGCATTCTTTGCATTGAGTGGAGGGGGGCGCCTGGGTATAATGGCGCGCTTCCAATTTTCCCGTCTGGGAGCCCCCGCCATGCTGCGTATCAGTCAAGAAGCTCTTACCTTCGACGACGTTCTACTTATTCCTGGTTATTCCGAAGTTCTGCCGAAGGATGTCAGCCTCAAGACTCGCCTGACCCGTGGCATCGAGCTGAATATTCCGCTGCTGTCCGCCGCCATGGACACCGTTACCGAGGCCCGCCTGGCCATTGCCATGGCACAGGAAGGCGGCATCGGCATCATCCACAAGAACATGACCATCGAGCAGCAGGCTGCCGAGGTGCGCAAGGTCAAGAAGTTCGAGGCCGGCGTGGTCAAGGACCCGATCACCATCGAGGCCGAGGCGACCATCCGCGACCTGTTCGAGCTGACCCGGCAGAACAACATCTCCGGCGTGCCGGTGCTGTCCAACGGTGACCTGGTCGGCATCGTCACCTCCCGCGACGTGCGTTTCGAGAACCGCCTGGACGCCACCGTGCGTGAAGTGATGACGCCGAAAGAGCGCCTGGTCACTGTCAAGGAAGGGGTCGACAAGGAAACCGTGCGCGAGCTGCTGCACAAGCACCGCATCGAGAAGGTGCTGATCGTCGACGACGCCTTCAATCTCAAGGGCATGATGACCGTCAAGGACATCGAGAAGGCCAAGGCCTACCCGCTGGCCAGCAAGGACGACCAGGGTCGCCTGCGCGTCGGCGCCGCCGTGGGCACCGGTGCCGATACCGGCGACCGGGTCACCGCGCTGGTCAACGCCGGTGTCGACGTGATCATCGTCGACACCGCCCATGGCCACTCCAAGGGCGTGATCGACCGTGTACGCTGGGTCAAGCAGAACTACCCGGAAGTCCAGGTGATCGGCGGCAACATCGCCACCGGGGACGCCGCCAGGGCGCTGGTCGAGGCCGGCGCGGACGGCGTCAAGGTCGGCATCGGTCCCGGCTCCATCTGCACCACCCGCATCGTCGCCGGCGTCGGCGTACCGCAGATTTCTGCGGTGGCCAACGTCGCCGCGGCGCTGGCTGGCAGCGGCGTACCGCTGGTCGCCGACGGCGGCATCCGCTTCTCCGGTGACCTGTCCAAGGCCATCGTGGCCGGTGCTTCGGCGGTGATGATCGGCTCGATGCTGGCCGGTACCGAAGAGGCGCCGGGCGAGGTCGAGCTGTTCCAGGGCCGTTCCTACAAAGCCTATCGCGGCATGGGCTCGTTGGGCGCCATGTCCCAGGCCCAGGGCTCCTCGGATCGCTACTTCCAGGACTCCTCCGCCGGTGCCGAGAAGCTGGTGCCCGAGGGCATCGAAGGTCGCGTGCCCTACAAGGGCGCCATGGCGGCCATCGTCCACCAGCTGATGGGCGGCCTGCGCGCCTCCATGGGCTACACCGGCTGCGCGACCATCGAGGAGATGCGCACCAAGCCGGAGTTCGTGCGCATCACCGGCGCCGGCATGGCCGAGTCCCATGTGCATGACGTGCAGATCACCAAGGAAGCGCCCAACTACCGTGTTGGGTAACGCCACAGAGTTGCTATGAAGTCACGGGGCTGTTCGATTCAGCCCCGTGTCATTTGTGAATTCCGCTACGAGAGACGGCCATGGCCCACCATGATATTCACGCTCACCGCATCCTGATCCTGGATTTCGGTTCCCAGTACACCCAGCTGATCGCCCGCCGCGTGCGCGAGATCGGCGTGTATTGCGAGTTGCACCCCTTCGACATGAGCGACGAGGACATCCGCGCCTTCGCTCCGCGCGGCATCATCCTCGCCGGCGGCCCGGAGTCGGTGCATGCGGCCGACAGCCCGCGCGCGCCCCACGCGGTGTTCGACCTCGGCGTGCCGGTGCTGGGCATCTGCTACGGCATGCAGACCATGGCCGAGCAGCTGGGTGGCAAGGTGCAGGGCTCGGACGTCCGTGAGTTCGGCTACGCCCGTGTCGACGTGGTCGGCAAGGGCCGCCTGCTCGACGGTATCGAGGACCACGTGGACGACGACGGCGTGTTCGGTCTGGACGTGTGGATGAGCCATGGCGACAAGGTCACCACCTTGCCGAAAGGCTTCCACATCCTTGCCAGCACCCCGAGCTGCCCGATCGCCGCGATGTCCGACGATGACCGTCGCTACTACGGTGTGCAGTTCCACCCGGAAGTGACCCACACCAAGCAGGGTGGCCGCATCCTCTCGCGTTTCGCCCTGGAAATCTGCGGCTGCGAGGCCCTGTGGACGCCGTCCAACATCGTCGAGGACGCCATCGCCCAGGTGCGCGCCCAGGTCGGCAGCAGCAATGTGCTGCTGGGCCTGTCCGGCGGCGTCGACTCCTCGGTGGTCGCCGCGCTGCTGCACCGTGCCATCGGTGAGCAGCTGACCTGCGTGTTCGTCGACAACGGTCTGCTGCGCCTGCATGAGGGCGAGCAGGTGATGGCCATGTTCGCCGAGAACATGGGCGTCAAGGTGATCCGCGCCAACGCCGAGGAGCAGTTCCTTGGCAATCTGGCCGGCGAAGCCGACCCGGAGAAGAAGCGCAAGATCATCGGCCGCACCTTCATCGACGTGTTCGATGCCGAGGCGAGCAAGCTGCACGACATCAAGTTCCTCGCCCAGGGCACCATCTACCCGGACGTGATCGAGTCGGCCGGCGCCAAGACCGGCAAGGCCCACGTGATCAAGTCGCACCACAACGTCGGCGGCCTGCCGGAGGAAATGAACCTCAAGCTGGTCGAGCCGCTGCGCGAGCTGTTCAAGGACGAGGTGCGCAAGATCGGCCTGGAGCTGGGCCTGCCCTACGACATGGTCTACCGCCATCCCTTCCCGGGTCCGGGCCTGGGCGTGCGTATTCTCGGCGAGGTGAAGAAGGAGTACGCCGACCTGCTGCGTCGCGCCGACCACATCTTCATCGAGGAACTGCGCAACTTCGACTGGTACCACAAGACCAGCCAGGCCTTCGTGGTGTTCCAGCCGGTCAAGTCGGTCGGCGTGGTTGGTGACGGCCGCCGTTACGCCTGGGTCGTGGCCCTGCGCGCGGTGGAAACCATCGACTTCATGACCGCGCGCTGGGCGCACCTGCCCTACGAGCTGCTGGAGAAGGTCAGCAACCGCATCATCAACGAGATCGAGGGCATCTCCCGCGTCACCTACGACGTGTCGAGCAAGCCGCCTGCCACCATCGAGTGGGAGTGATGTCGGGTCCTTCTGGGCTCATTGAGATGTATCGATAGCCAATTGCAACGTGTTGATTTAAAAGAAAATTCGTTGCAATGGTTATCGAGGCCTATCGCCGATTAGCAGAACGGATTGGCGGTAGCGGTGACGGTAGTAAACAGCGGTCGGATTGAGACCGTTCTGTTTACTATCCGGTCAAAACCGGTCTTTGACGGTAAATCGCTCCTTGGGAAAGCTTGCTCCGTGCGGCTTTCCCGGCATCAACAGGTCTCCTGACCCTTGACGGTAAAAGCCGTCATGAACAGGAGTAAAAACCTCGATGCTTACTGATACCAAACTGCGCAATCTCAAGCCCAAGTCCAAGCTGTACAAGGCTTCCGACCGCGATGGTATGTACGTGACGGTATCGCCTACCGGTACCGTCACCTTTCGCTACGACTACCGTCTCAATGGGCGCCGAGAAACGCTGACCATCGGACGCTATGGGCCAACTGGCATTTCCCTGGCCATGGCTCGCGAGAAGCTGCTCGATGCCAAGCGCATGGTCGCTCTGGGCAAGTCTCCCTCCCTGGAGAAGCAGCGCGCTAAGCGGCGCCTCAATGCTGCCAAGAATTTCGGTGAAACGCTGACGAAGTGGTTGGCCGGCGCGCGCATGGCCGACAGCACGCGCGCGATGCGCAAAAGCATCATCGATCGCGACATCCTGCCGGTCTTCGACAATCGGCTGCTGACCGAAATCACCCCTGACGATCTGCGAGCCCTGTGTGCCAAGGTAAAGGCTCGAGGAGCGCCGGCAACTGCGGTCCATATTCGCGACATCGTGAAACAGGTCTACGCGTTCGCGATCCTGCATGGCGAGAAGGTCGAGAATCCGGCTGACGACGTTAAGTCGTCTTCCATCGCCACTTTCGTGCCGAAGGATCGGGCACTGAGCCCGACCGAAATTCGGCTGGCCTTCCATCAACTGGAGTCCATCGCTGCTTATCCCACGATCAAACTGGCCTTGCGGCTGGTGCTGCTGACCTTGGTACGCAAGAGTGAGCTGATCGAGGCAACCTGGGACGAGGTGGACTTCGAGAACGCCACCTGGACGATCTCCAAGGAACGGATGAAGGGGCGTAACCCGCACGTTGTCTACCTGTCGCGCCAGGCCTTGGACATCTTCGTGGCGCTGCACACCTGTGCGGCTGGTTCCCGCTATGTGTTGCCCTCGCGCTATGACATCTACCGCTGCATGTCGCACGCCACCCTGAACCGCATCACCCAGCTTATCGCCTCCCGTGCGAAGGAAGCAGGCCTGCCGTTGGAGCCGTTCACCGTCCACGATCTGCGCAGGACGGGTTCCACGCTGCTCAACGAGGTGGGCTTCAACGGCGACTGGATCGAGAAATGCCTGGCTCACGAAGATGGTCGCTCCTCTCGCTCGGTCTACAACAAGGCCGAGTACGCGGAGCAGCGCCGGCACATGCTGCAGGAGTGGGCGGACATGGTCGACGCCTGGATCGATGGCCGCACTCATGTTCCCCAACTGCTGCCGGACAGCGTTGTAGTGCCGGTGTTGAGTGCCACGGTTTAAGGAAAGTACAAGGTTGTCAGTTGACAACCTTGCCGGTCATGCGAATACTGGAGATCACTGATGACCCGTCCTTCTCACTCGAAGAAAGAGGTCGAAGAAGCACTCAGGCATGCCGAAGAGCAGGGCTGGCGCATAGAGCTGGGTGGTAGCCATGCTTGGGGGCGAATCTACTGCCCCTACAACGATGAAGAGTGTCGCTGCGGCGAATTCTGCATCACCAGCGTGTGGAGTACACCGAAGAATCCAGGCAACCATGCGCGTGCCCTTCGGCGCGTCGTCGACAACTGCACCACGCACCGTAAGCAGCGGCAGACCGCTGAGGGCGCTGAGGGCGCTGAGGGCGCAGAGGAGTAGCGCTATGGAATACACCTTCACTCTGAAATACCAACTGGCCGACGATGACCGTGACCTGGAAGCATTGGTCGAGCGCCTCGGTGAGGCCGGATGCGACGATGCCCTGATCGGCATTGGCCAGCCAGGTCGTCTGGCGCTGGAGTTCACCCGTGAAGCGGAGAACGCTGAAGCGGCTGTGCGCAGCGGACTGGCCGACGTGCGCAGTGCCGTACTGTCGGCCAGGCTGATCGAGGTGGCACCGGACCTGGTCGGACTAACCGATGTGGCGGAGATCGTCGGCGTGTCACGCCAGAACATGCGCAAGCTGATGTTGGCTTATCCGAGCAGCTTCCCCACGCCGGTGCACGAGGGCAGTGCTTCGATCTGGCACCTGGCGGACGTGCTGACCTGGCTGCAGGCCAAAGGCAGCTATTTGCTGCCTGGCGGTGTCTTGGACGTGGCTCAGGTGGCCCTACAGGTCAATCTAGCGAAGGAAGAGCGGCGGCTAACGCGTCCCACCTCCAAGGAACTGCAGGCCCTTGTCGGATGAGGCCGGCGCCGACTTCATGCTTGGTTTGAGCCCGCCCGGACAGGGCGGGTTTTCCTGAGGTAAACATCCGGCTTGCTGATATTGACCCGAGGTGCCCGTTTGCGCTCCTCGATCCAGGCCTCCACCTCGGCCAGGTCCCAGACCACGCAACGTGGTGTCAGGTTGAAGCGCCTGGGGAACTCGCCACGACGTTCCATTTCGTAGATCGTTGATTCAGCCAGGGGGACGATCTGTCTAAGCTCATGCTTGCGAATGGTGCGCCGGAAGGGCAGGGGACTGCCCTTGGGGAACTGCGGAAGCGACTCGTAGGCTTCCGTGCCCGGTAAGGGGAGGTGCTGCTCAGACGCAGTCTCGAGGGCATCGGTTGTACGCGCATAAGTATCCATCTCTATCTCCATGATTACGCTCCATGGGGAGATGGTGGATATCAGTGTCCGTCGGCACAACTTGTTGTAGCGTAGAACGGCGGACGCAAGAGTAGTTCCCGACCAATTCTGTTGAAAAAGGGTTGTTTCTCCCGCTGCAAGTCCGCGCATAAGCGCGAGTTGCCACAATATATGGTTTGAGGTTTAGGGGGCGTTAACTACCGTTTCGGTGATTCGCCCCCCCCTCGTCGGCACCGTAGTATCTACAAGAGCAGGCGCTCTTGTAGATATGTACGTGTCAGGCTACCGCCAGGTTCATCTGGGTATGTTCACGACGAATGCTCGCCAGCGGGACTATGACCAGCAGCAGGGTCAGCACCACGGTCACCGCGATGCCCCATGCCGCCAGGCTGAACCCGCCCAGCGAGATCAAGCCACCGGAAATTGCCGGTCCCACGGCCAGGCCCAGGCTCAGGAAGCTGCTTGATGCGGCTACGATCCGGCCTTCGCGATCCATCGCTGCTGCCAGCCCGGTCAGGTAGCTCAGGGCATAGAAGTAGGTGATGCAGATAGTCATCACGCCCACGGTGTACATGGTCTTGGAATACTCGCCCAGCACGTAGCACAGACTGGTCGCGCCGGTCAGCAAGATCGCCAGGATCACGGGGGTGCTCAGGCCGAAGCGCTTGCCTATCATCGCCGCCAGCAGCGGCCCAACCAGGCCGACGAAGGACTGGAATGACAACAGCACACCCACCTCTTCACCGCTGTAGCCGACCATGATGCCGATTCGCTCGACGAAGGCCCAGCCCATGGTGTCGCGAGCCTGAAACACGAACATCGCCAGCATCATGCAGATCGCCGGCAGGCTCAGCAGTACATTGCCCGGGCCACTTTTCGCGACCACCGCGGCTTCGACCAGCGTTGCACGCTGCTCCATCGCCGGAATCGCCAGTAGCATCACCGCCATGGTTCCCGCCATCGCGTAGTACAGGCCGGCCAAGCCATACAGCGCCATGACCTTGGCATAACCGAGCATCACCACGATCATCAGCAACACCGAGAGGATGTTCATATGCCCGGCAATGCGGTCTGGCTGTTTCGCACTGGCTACGCAGGCATTGCCGCAGGCCAGGGCCAGACCCGCGCCGATACCAGCCACGCAGCGCACGGCGCCCAGGGCATACAGGTCGTTCATGTGCGCACTGACCAGGTTGGCGGCAATCGCCAGCAGGGTGCCGCCTAGCGCTAGGGTACGGCGCGGCGCGCGCCCCATGAAGGGCGCCACCAGCAGCGAGGCGAGCATGGTGAAGCCGAACTCGGCCGACATCAGTAGCCCGGCCTGGGCTTCGTTGAGATCGAGGTCGTTGATGATGGCGCTGATCAAAAACGGCAGCGCCCACAGGCCGAGCAGGCCCACGCCATAGGCGGAACCCGCCGCGGAAAACACCAGACTCCAGCTTTCGGGCAAGGCATTGCGTATTGTTTTATTCATCGGGGTAATCCCTGATTGGCCAGTATGGCATTGCAGAAAAGGCGCGCTGGAATGACGCGCCCAGGGTATTGAGATTTACTGCTGCAGGCTTTCGTCGACAGGCGTGCCGTCGTCGTACTGCGAGAGCCAGGTGACCATGGCGTCGCGGTAGCGAGTGAAGCCCTTGTAGTCCACCAGCTCCTGATCCAGGTCGCGGATCACGCGGTGCATGCGCTTGGCCCACTGTGGCGCGGCCTCCGCCAGCTGCTTGAGGCTGACCAGGTAAGTGCGCACCGGGAAAAGCACGGCGTTGCTGCGCGGCAGGCGGTGCAGCGGTTGCAGCTCGATACGCAGGTTGACCAGCTCACCGGCGTTTTCCGGGGTGACGATGGTACGATCCGGCGCCCAGTCCGGCAGGGTCTCGGCGGAGGTTTCCAGGCGCGGGTTGACGGTGATCGACCAGTTGGTGCGGCGCACCGGGTGGCCCGGACGCAGGCGCAGCAGGAACTTCAGCGCGCGTTGCAGGATGCCCATTTCGTGCAGCTTCGGCACTGGGCCGTGGAATTCCATGAAGCTCATGCCCAGGTTGAAGCGAAGTGAGTAGTCGGCGCGCTGGGTGGCCATGCCGGCCCCCATCACCAGGGTGTCGTCACGCTCTTCGAGCAGGATGAACTCGCCCTGGGCCTGGCGGGTGATGTACTCCATAGGCTCCATCGGCAGGCTGCTGGCGTCGCCGAAGGTGAAGGTCTGGTCGATCTTCAGCGGGCGGTTGATCCAGTGCCACTGGCTGCCGTTCTTCACCAGTGTGAAGTGCTCGGGGAAGTCCCGCGAGTAGGACTCCATCAGCAGCTCCAGCAGGTCCCACTGGGCCTCCATCATGTGCGGCAGCGCGGCATAGTGCACACCTGGCTGGCTGTCGAGGGTTTGCGCACGGTGGTGGCATTCGGAAATGTAATGCTCGTCGATATCGAACTGGGCGCGCAGCGCACCCTGGCCGAACGGCACATGGGGCTCGACGTTCATCGAGTACATGTACTGGTCTTCCGGGTACGGAAAGGGCAGGCGCAAGATGGCCTCGCGGCTGTTGCAATAGGTGAAGTCCTTGGCGTCGTCGTCGGCGTAGGTTTCGATTGGCTTGAATACGGTCATTTTTGTTTTCCTATCTCAGAGGTCTACGACCAGGCGGCTGCAGGTGGCGCGGGATACGCACGGCATGAATTTGCGTTTGCTCAGCTTGTCCTCCTCGCTGAGCCAGTCATCGCGGTGGTCCAGTTCACCGTCGAGTTCCAGCACTTCGGTTTCGCAGTAGCCGCAGGCGCCGCCGCGGCACAGGTAGGGCACCTTGTAGCCGGCCTGTTCGGCGGCTTCGAGCAGCGACTGGTCTGGGGGCACCTCGATGGTCACGCCTTGGCGGGCCAGGGTGACGCTGAACGACTGGCCACTGGAGCCCTGCTCGACGAAGCGTTCGTAGTGAATGTGGCTGTCGGTCCAGCCCAGGACGTGAGCGCTGTCGATGGTGTCGTCGATCATGCTGTCCGGGCCGCAGACGTAGACGTGGCTGCCCAGCGGGCGCCCGGCGAGAATCTGGCGGATGTCCATGCGCGCATCCTGGCCCTGTACGTACAGGTGTACGCGCGCTCCGTAGCGGGCCTGCAGCTCTAGGCCCAGGGCGGTGTGTTCCGCTCCGCGTACCGACAGGTGTAGCTCGAAGTCGGCCTGCTTGATGTGCAGCTCTTCCATCTGCGAGTACACCGGGGTGATGCCCACGCCGCCCGCGATGAATATGTGCTGGCGGGCATGCTTGGCTAGTGGGAACAGGTTGGCCGGCTGCAGGATCTGCAACAGCGCGCCTTGTTCCACGCGGTCGTGCAGATAACGCGAGCCGCCACGTCCATCTTCGACCCGGCGTACGGCGATCTGGTAAGCGCTGGAGTCGTAGGGCGACCCCATCAGCGAGTAGGCGTTGCGGTGGGTCTTGTCGCCGTCTTCCATCACCACCACCACGTGGCTACCGCCGGAGAATGCCGGCAGGTGCTTGCCGTCCGGATCGACCAGGGTGAAACGTTTGATTTCCGGAGTAAGGGTCTCGATGCGCGCGACCCGCACGCTGAGGGTTCCGTTATGGGTGTTCATGTATCCAGCTCCTCGGCAGGTGGCAGTTCGCCCGGGACTTCGCCGTCGGCCTTGATGCCCTGGAAGGCGGCCAGACGGCGGGAGTAGTGGTCGCGCACGACCAGGTTCAGCTGGCAGCCGGGGCAGATGAACACGCGTTGGGTGACGTTCTCGGTATAGGTGTCGCAGTGTGCGCACCAGACGCGGCGTACCAGGGTGCCGCTGTGCTCGCGCAGCACTTCGTCACGATTAAGATCCACTGCGTTGGCGGCCTGCATGGCGGTGCCGATGAAGCTCTCCGAACCGCTCAGGTACAGACGGGTGCCCATGTGTGCGCTTTCCAGCAGGCGACGCAGGCCTTCGATCAGCGCATGATTGCTGTCGAACACCAGCAGGTCGTCGGCTTCCGTCTGGCGCAGCTCGGTCAGGTGGTTGTGCCCGGAGAAAGATTCGGTGGAGTAGAGCAGGGTGCTGGACTGGCGCTGGGCCGGGGACATCTCCCCGATCAGGCGCAGCATGGCCGCACCGCCGCTGCCCTGGCCCACGATAAGGTGGCGCAGGCCACCTACCATCGGTTGCAGGCGGTCATAGACCGGGCGGCTCTTGATGCCGGTGATAAGCATGGTGACTCCTCGCTGGTGAATGGCAGAGACCAAGTAGGATTTATGCCATTTTACCTATTGTTTTATATGTTTTATTTCGAAGGCAGTTAGCCCTTATTGAGATTGGGGCGCACCCCTTGTGCCAGGCCTTGTATGCCTCAATGGCGCACAAGGCTGCTGCTCAGGCTCAGTGCTTGAACATCACATGCCGCACGCAGGTGTAGTCTTCCAGGCCGTACATGGACATGTCCTTGCCGTAGCCGGATTGCTTCATGCCGCCGTGGGGCATTTCGCTGACCAGCATGAAGTGGGTGTTGACCCAAGTGCAGCCGTACTGCAAGCGCGAGGCCAGGCGATTGGCGCGGCCGACGTCGCGGGTCCAGACCGAGGAAGCCAGGCCGTAGTCGGAGTCGTTGGCGAAGCTCAGGGCCTGGGCTTCGTCGCTGAACGGAGTGACGCTGACCACCGGGCCGAAGATCTCGCGCTGGACGATTTCGTCGTCCTGGCGGGCGTCGGCCAGCACGGTCGGTTCGAAAAAGTAGCCTGGGCCGGGCACGCGTTTGCCACCGGTGATCACGCGGATGTGCGGCAGCGCCTTGGCGCGTTCGACGAAGCCTTCCACGCGCTCCAGATGGTCGCGTGTAATCAGTGGGCCGAGCTCGGTTTGCGGGTCCTCCTGCAGGCCGTAACGGATGCTGCCCACGGCCGCCCCCAGCTTCTGCACGAACTCCTCGTAGACGCCTTGCTGCACGTACAAGCGGCAGGCTGCGGTGCAGTCCTGGCCGGCGTTGTAGAAGCCGAAGGCGCGGATGCCCTCGACTGCGGCGTCGATGTCGGCGTCCTCGAAGATCAGTACCGGGGCCTTGCCGCCCAGTTCCATATGGGTGCGCTTAACGCTGCTGGCGGTATTGGCAACGATGCGTGCACCGGTGGCCACGGAGCCGGTGAGCGAGACCAGGCGCACCTGCGGATGGGTCACCAGAGGTTCACCAACGCTGGGGCCCTTGCCGATGAGAATGTTGACCACGCCGGCGGGGAACAGATCGTTGATGATGCCGGCCAGCTTCAGGGCGGTCAGCGGGGTCTGTTCGGACGGTTTGAGTACCACGCAGTTGCCAGCGGCCAGGGCCGGCGCGAGCTTCCAGGCCACCATCATCAGCGGGTAGTTCCACGGCGCGATGGAGGCGACCACGCCCAGTGGGTCGCGGCGGATCATCGAGGTGTGGCCGGGCAGATATTCGCCACCGGCGGAGCCGTTCATGCAGCGGCTGGCGCCGGCGAAGAAACGAAACACGTCGGCAATCGCCGGAATCTCGTCGTTCAGTGCGGCCTGATAAGGTTTGCCGCAGTTCTGCGACTCAAGGCGGGCGAAGGTTTCGGCTTCGGCCTCGATGCGCTCGGCCAGCTTCAGCAGCAGCTCGGCACGGCATTTCGGCGTGGTCTGCGACCAGGCGTCGAAGGCTCGCTGGGCGGCCTGTACGGCGGCGTCCACCTGGGCGCTGCTGGCCTCGTTGATGTTGACCAGCACTTCGCCGATGGAGGGGTTGTACACGGCGTGGCTGGCACCTTCACCGGCGACCAGCTGGCCGTCGATCAGGAGGTTCGTTTGCATGGCGGCTCCCTTGTGGGTTTTGTCGTTGGGGTTCAGGCCTTAAACATATGAAAACATATCTTAATGTTTGAAGGTTGCCAACCTTTTCATCGATAATTGCTCGCGAACGCGATTTCATGGGTTGGAGAGGGGGGGTAGCGACCGTATCAGTGCCCCCCTAACCTCTATAAGATGCGGAATTGAACGTTTAACCCTTTGCCCTTCGGGCCTGGTTGAACCTACTGAATAGGGAGAGTCAATTGAGTGCCCTGAATACCGCCCGCAGCACCGCATTTATCCGCCTGCGCCAGGAAGGCCGTACCGACGAGGTGGTGCGCCGGCTGGTGGAGGCCATTGAGTTGGGGCTGTTCGCCGAGGGCCAGCAACTACCAAGTGAAAGCGAGCTGGCCCTGCAGTTGGGGGTGGCGACTGTGACGCTGCGCGAGGCGCTGGTCACCTTGCGTCAACGTGGGCTGATCGAGACGCGTCGAGGGCGCAACGGTGGCAGTTTCGTCTGTGCACCGGTGGAGTTGCCCGAGCCGTTGCTGCTTCGGCGTTTGCAGGACATGAGCGGCCCGGACCTGCGCGATCTTGGCGACGAGCAGATAGCGATTTCCGGTACCGCGGCGCGTCTGGCGGCTCATCGCAGTTCCCGCGAGCAGCAGACGCGCATTGCCCAGCACATCGAGTCGCTGAAACAGGCCTCCACGCGCCTGGCTCGGCATCGTGCCGATGCGCGCTTCCATATCGAGGTGGCTGCTGCCGCTCAGTCGCTGCGCCTGACCCATGCCGAAATGCGCCTGCAGTCGGAAATCGGCGAGCTGCTCTGGATGGAAGCCGCCGGTGGCAGTGACGTGACCGTGATCGAACAGGAGCACCGGGCCATTCTCGAAGCCTTGGTCAATGGCGATGCGGTGCTGGCTGGAGCTCTGGCCGAAGCTCATGTGAGCCGGGGCATCAAGCGTCTGATGGCGTTGCGCCTGGAGCTGCTGGCCGACAATGAGCTGCCGAGCTGAGCTCGCTGCCTGGCCGTTGCGGTGCGAACTCGGCCCATATACCAAGCAGTGCCAGAGCATTTTGATAACAACAACGTACAAAAGAACCTGCGTGAGGAAAATGCCATGTCTGTCGTGAGCGATAACGACCCCCTTGCTGTTTGTGCCCGGCAGCTCAACAGCACGGTGGGGACCATCTTCAGCCAGGTTCGGCAACTGGTGGACGTAACGGTCGAGCTGTGGGCGCGTGTGCTAGCGGAGGGGCGTCAGCCGGCCTCGAAGGATTTGGCACTGCTGCGTCCTGCGATCGATGCGCAATTGCTGGCTACGGGCGCGTTCGGCTGTGGTGGCGGGGTGATCGTCGAGCCAGGTTGTCTGGCCGACCGCGAGATGCACCTCGAATGGTGGTACCTGGCCGATGGAGGCAAAACCCTGCCGTTACGCCCGAACTTCGACCGGCGCCGAGAGAACTTCTACGACTACACCAACATGCCGTGGTATGCCCGTCCGCGGGATTCTCACAATAGCAGCGTCGAGGGGCCGTATGTAGATCTCTATGGCACCAACATGTACGTGCTGACCTTCACGATGCCGATCATCGTCGATGACCGTTTCATCGGGGTCGCCGGGCTGGACCTTTCACTGCACAACGTCGAGAAAATGCTGATCCGCAGTCTCATGTGCTTGGCAAACGAAGCAGTTTTGATATCCACCGAGGGCCGGATCATTGCGTCAAATACAGCTAACTGGATGGTAGGTGACCTGGCGCCCAAGTTGCTGGACCCAAGGCCCATGCAAGGCGTGCGGCTGGTGCTGGAGGAGCCGGAGGCAGGGTGGTCGCTGATTCAGTTGCCAGGCCTTCGCCATTAAGTTGGTATGGGGCAGATGGGGCGTATCGCCGCCCTGATCGCTACCTTGTGGCAGGCATGAGTCCGGCTGCTCTGTTGCTCTGATGGCGCTCCTTTGCCATGTCGGAAGCTCCTCCAAGTTAATCGTAGTGCCGCGTACTAGGCACGAGATTGGGCCAGTAGTGGCGCGGCTATTGGGTATATACGGCACGCCACAGCACCAGCTGGGTGCCGTCTCCAACCCCCGTGCAGACTGCTTTCCGGGCCAACGAAGTGCCGCCCCCTTTTATCTTGCCCTCCGCTCTTCCTCTGCCTTGGCCTGTCCCGGGTGGTTGATCAGGGTGATCAGGTTGCGTGCCAACGAGTGTCCGACCCGGTGGGCAAGGGCAGTTCTGCCGAGAGAGTGGCGGCGCGCGATTGCGCACGCCGAGCACGCAGAGTCGGCAGGCGGATCGACCTGGAAACGACCGGCTCATCGACGCGACTCCAACCACAAGGGCTGCGCTTGGCCGATTACCGCGTCGACAGGCACCGGGCCGAAGTAGCGGCTGTCGAACGACTCTGGGTGGCTGCCGAGCAGGAACAGTTCATCGCCAACCAGGCGCCGACAACCTGTCCAGGCTGGCAGCGTGCGACCCTGTCGATCTCGTCGCAAACGCCTGGCCACCAGCCGGTAATCGATGCGCACCTGGTTGCCCTGCACGCACACCTGCTGCGGCGCCGCTGCCGCCACGGTCTTCAGCAGCGGCACGTTCGCCGGTAGATAGCCCCGCTGCGCTGCCAGCGTCATCGCCTCTGCTGGCAAGCGAACCAGCAGCAGATCGCCGGCTGCAACCGTGCTGGTTGGTGTGATGCGATACCAGCCGATGGGCGCGCTGTAGGAGGCGTTGTAGACCAGCCATGGCGGCGACTTCGCGAGCGCCGCCCAGCCCAGTGCAACTAGGGCGCCGGCTGCCAGGGCCAGGGGCCAGCGCGCACAGCGAGTGCCCCGCCTCATGACATGACCTCCGGGTATTCCCGCTCCAGCACCTCGCGCAGCAGCTGCGCCACCGTTACGCCGCGATTGAACGCCGCCAGCTTGATCCGCGTGCGCAGTGCCGGCGTCACGTCCAGTGTCAGCCGCGCCGTGTAGCGTGCGGCCTTGCCGTTGTCGATGGCGGCGCCCTGGCGTATCCAGGCCTCGGCCTGCGGATCGGCCAGCGGGCGTGCACCGATACCGATGCGCTTGCCGCTCATGTTGACCACCCCAGCAGCTCGTCGACCAGGCGGCTGACCTCGTGCGCGGCGGCGCTGTCCGGCGCCAGTTCACGGGCCAGGCGACCGGCTGCCACGCTTTCGGCGAAGACGATGCGCTGGCGCACCTCGGCCTGCAGCGCCGGCAGCGGTTGCTCGGCCAGGGCGCCGCGCGCTTCCCGGCCGATCACCGTGGTGCTGACGCGGCGGTTGATGGCAAACGCCGCGCGCAACGCAGGCCTGAACAGCTGCGCCTCGCGGATCAGGTTGACCATCTCCGCGCTGGCCCACAGGTCGTAGGGGCTGGGCTGCACCGGGATCAACACGCGGTCGGTGGCTAACAACGCCGAGCGGGCGAGGGCGGCAATGCGCGGTGGCCCGTCGATGATCAGGTGGTCGGCACGGCGGGCCAGCTCCGGCGCCTCCTGGTGCAGCGTTTCGCGGGCCAGGCCGACGGCGCCGAAAAGCCGGGGCAAGCCTTGCTGGCTGCGTCGCTGGGTCCAGTCCAGGGCCGAGCCCTGCGGGTCGGCATCGAGCAGGATGACGTTGTGGCCGCGCAGGGCCAGTTCGCCGGCGATGTGGGTGGCCAGGGTGGTCTTGCCGACCCCGCCTTTCTGGTTGAGCAGGGCGAGGATCATGGCCGTTTCTCCCCGGCCAAACCGCCCCGATCGGCACCTGTCCACAATCGGGCGCTGCCCCAATAACAAGTTAGAGCTTTTAAGTTAGTTAAGTTAAGGGAGGCTGGATGCCGCGCCAGCCGTGGCCTGCAGAGGAGTTTGTGCGCCTGATGGCACGATAGTGATGCGCCCGATAGCACGAGTCCGCTTGCGCCTGATAGCACGACTGAATTCACAGCTTTTCCCGAAGTTATCCCCGTGCCGTCTACGGCACGGCCCGGAAGCTCAGCAGTTCGGTCGAGGGACACAGGCGCACAACCTCCAGGCGATACCCCGGCAGCGACTGACGAACGACCAGCGCGCGCAGATCCTTGGCGAAGTCCGAATAGCGCGCCGAGCTCCCCGACTTGCGGTGCAGGTGGCGAAAGTCGAACTGCCAGCCGTCCTTCTGCTTGCCGCCATGCTTGCGCACCAGGCGGTACAGCCAGCGCTCGATGCCGCCGGTGAGGCGGAAGTAGGCCGGGTCGATGGTCAGCACCAGGGCCTGATCCAGCACCCCGCGGTAGAACCAGTCCGGCAGGATCAGCTCGATGCCCAGCGGCCGGCCATCCGCCGCGGCCAGCTCCTTCCACTCGTTGATCCAGGAAAAGCGGTGCAGGCGTCGGCCGCTGGGCGCGCGAAGCGAGGTGGCCACGCTGGTCGACTGCAGCCGATCCAGGGCGGCCTTGAGGCGCTGGTAGTCGCGCAACGAGGTGCCGCGGCCGATGAAGCGCAGGATCTGGTAGGGCGTGGCGCGCATCAGTCGCGAGGTGGGGATGCCTGCATCGCGCGCCTCGACCAGCTGGCTGGCCGCCCAGATCAGGATGTCGGCATCCCAGATCGTGGCGATGCCATGTTCCAGCGTGCCTTCCACGCGCACCCTCACTTCGCCCGAGCGAAAGTCGATGGGCACCGTACGGCGTGACTTGGCCAGGGAGAAGAACGGGTGCGCCATCAGGTCCTGGGCGTCGCGCGGCGCCAGATCGCCCGGCAGGGCACGAAACAGCTCCAGTTGCCCGCTCTGCGCAGGCAGGGCACGTACGTCGCGATTCATGGGCAAGGGCTTCACTGCTCATCACGCTGGGCTCCCGGGTGGCGGTCGAGGTACTCGGGGTCGAAGGTGGTCTCGAAACTGCGCTCACCGGCCCAGGCCTCGAGATCGGCCAGCGCATACATCACCCGTCGACCGAACTTGTGGAAACGCGGCCCGCCGCCGATCACCCGCTGCTTCTCCAGGGTGCGCGGCGACAGGCGCAGGAAGGCCGCGGCTTCGTGGTTGGTGAGGTAGCGCGGGGAAGGGCAGGCCTGGGGCGTGAGCGCTTCACTGGCGCGCTCTACGGGTCTCAGGGCGTGGGCCGTGGGGCCGGCTTTGCGGTGCAGCGGGGCGTCGAGATCGATGGGCTGCGGGTGACGGGAAAGCTCGGGTGAGCGCGACATGGGGGTGTCCTCCGTTGACGTGGGAGGTGCACCGTGCGGCACTCGTCGTGGTTGATCATGCTGGGTTGGGTCTGGGCGAATGCGAAGGCAACAGGGGCGTGGATTGAGACCCGCAAGGTCTGGGCGCTGACCGAGTACGCCCACTTACGCGAGCGACCACCAGCCACAAGCACCTGCGTGACAAACCGAGCGCGTGGGGCTACGTAGTTACGCTTCTACGGCTTTCTGTAAAACCTGAACTACGCATTCACGGATTTCCGTAAATCCGTAGAAGCGTAAATCCGCATCCCCACAGATCCGTAAATCCGTGGATACGGATCTACGGATTTGGGCAAAGACGTAAGACCGTAACGGTCTGAATCAGCATCCCCACAGGGCGACGGCTTCAGGCTGAGCGCCAGGTGCTCGCACCGTGGATCAGCCTCCTGGGTGGGGCGCGCGGGTGGCCGACAGGACAGGGGCGCAGAAAACAAAGGCACCGGGTAGGCCCCGGTGCCCTGCGTTCGGTCTAGCGATTCCGGAACACGTGCACCTGCTCGAAGCCGGTCTCCAGGGTGAACACATCGCCGCCCATCTCCAGGTCGCGAGCCATGGCGCGGTAGTCGATGTAGAGGGCCAGGTGCTGGGGAATGCTGCTAGTTTCCTCTGTCAGCTCCTGGGCGTAGTCGGCCAGCGAGCTGTAGCAGCCGCAGTAGTCTTCCTCGGCCGCCTTGCGCGCGTGCTCCAGGTCGTTGAAGTGGGCGAGCAGGGCGCCGCCGAACGCGGGGTACTCCTCGATAAAGCAAGCGATCTCGTGGGCGCTCTCCAGGCCTGCGTATTCACCGAGGCGATAGCCGTCGAAGCCCTCGAAGTCGTGGATGGCGTATTCCTCCGCACCCTCGACCGGCGAGGCTGCCAGCATGGCGTCGACCTGCGCCCGGATGGCGTCCAGCTCCAGGGTGGCATCGATCCAGACGCCATGCAGGTGACCGGCGTTGTAGGCGGCCAGGTCGGCTACAAAAATCCTGATTTCTTCGCTCATGGCTTTCGCTCCTTGGTCTTCAGGGTTCTGCGCTTGCGCTGCGCATGAACCCCTGCCGACTAGGGCGACTAAGGCCGTCGTGAAAAAGTCAGGAAAAATCGCGGAGGCTCCACCCCGCGCAGCGGCCGGGTGGAAACCGTCTATTTTTCTTGATTTTGAGGGGGCAAGAACCCCTGCTTCTGTCAGCTGAGCCGGCGGCAGCGCCGGCTCAGCTACTGGCCTAGAGACTCAGGGTTACATCCCTGAGCGGCTCCACCCCGCAGCGGGGTGAGCACAGGCGCTGGTGGATGCGGCTGAGAAAACCCACCTCGAAAGCGCGGCGCTCGATGGCCCGGGGCAGGTGATCGCGCTCGGCGATCATCGCCGCCCAGAGCCAACCACTGCGGGTGTTGTCGAGCCAGGTCTGGGCAAAGCTGACGCCTCGGTTGAAGGCCGGACGACAGTCCGCAGCCCAGTTGATTTCCATGCCGGGATGGCCGTCGTGCGGCGGCAGCAGGGTGACGACACCTTTGCTCATGACGCGACACCTCCTCGCGCTTCGGACAGCGCGCGGCGGTACAGCACGACCAGCTCGTCCAGCAGGTCCAGGGCCGAGTAGGCCGCCACCCGTACACGCAGGTCATCTGGCTGAAAGCCGTCCGGCTCGGCCAGTTGATCCAACAAATTACCGAGCATGGTGGCGCGCAATTCGGCGGCGGCTTCGACGGGCAGGGGCGAGCGTTCGGATTCGTGCAGCGGACTCGGCTGCCGCGGGAAGGGCACAACGCAGGTTTCGAACTCAGCCATGGCGCACCTCCGGGATGGAGGCAAACAACAAGACCAGAGGCCCAAGGCGGAGCTCTTGGGTAAAAAGGGGGTAGCGCATTTTCCTTATGCTCCTCGGTTTGATTAAGGAGCCGCCACCGACCGTTCTGACGCAGTATGGTGGCAGACCGTACGGGGGTCAGAAACCGGAAACCAAGGGAACCGGCCAGGCAAAAGCCTGCCCCGCACGGCCTGCCATAGAAAAGCGATAGCAGTACATCAGCGTGTCTGCTGCTCAGCTATGGCGCTACCGCGCCCTGGTTTCATCGGGTTCTGACGCCCGGCCGTGGGATTGACCACGACGGGCGCACTCTAGCCTGCGGGTTTCAGGATGGCAACATACTGTGGCGTAGCAGGATTGTTCGCCACGCACATCGAACGTGCTGTACCGACTACCTCCGCCTTCAAGACGGGGCATCGCTCATTCGAAGAGCCTGAGCCACAGGGTGGGAGGATCGGGTGTCCCCATTGATGGCTGGATCGCTTCTTCTGCAACCACCGAGCTGCAACCAGATGAGAAGCGGTGCACGCAAAGAAGCAGCTGGAGTCGCATTTTGCTTTAGAGTCCTGCCCTCGACGCTCAAAAATGAAAGCGGACGCCCAGTAAGGTCGAGGTGTCGTGGTCATTGTTGAGGTCGCGCACCACGCCACCTTCGATGACCCAGCGGCCCTCGATGCGTTGCAGCCCCATCGTCAGTTGTTGTGTCGCGCGGTGTCCTTCTTGCCAGCGCCCGCCCAGTTCCAGAACCGACATCCACCACACCCTGTCGCCCGGGTTCAGACGGTACTGCCAGGACAGGTCGTAGCGCCCGCTGCGGGGGGCGCCACTGCCACTCCCGGCGGCCAGCAAGTCGGCATCTATCTCATGACGGTCGTGGAACCAAGTGGCGACAGTGCCCAGTTGCGGGCGCAGCTTCCCGTCGCGATCAACGAAGGCACCGCCGAGCAACGACCAGCGCGTGGTGCCGGAATAGCTATCGGCTGACCAGAGCTGGTGACGGTAGAGCGCCGAAAGATCCCCGATTCGCTCGCCTTGGCCACCGGCAAGTCTATAGGGCAGCGCCAACAACAGCGTTTGGTTCGCGGACAGCCCGTAACCCAGCTCAGTGGTGAGCTGGGTCGTGTCGGCTTCGCCGTTGTACTCCACCAGCGGCCGCAATACGGTGCCGCCCTTTTCCAGCGGCAGGGCAACGAAGGAGCGCAGGCCCATGGCCGACGCTGGCAGCACGGCCAGGCCGGCGATCAACAGCAAACTCGCGGCGGAAGTTCTCATGGGCTCAGCTCCTCGCTATGCACTCGGGCCTCGCCCGGGGTGAAACCGGCGTCGCGGATGATGGCTCTGAACTGCTCGATGTTGGGCGTCTGTCCTGGGCTCAGCTCGATCCGGGCACGGCGTGCGTCGAGATCGACCTCGGCCTTGTCTACGCCTGGCACCTTGTTGAGGTTTTGCGACAAGCCGTAGACGCAGAACGGGCAGGTAAGGCCGCGTACCTCGATCTCTACCACCTGACGCTGGATGCCCCAGGCCAGAACTGGCAGGCATAGCAGCAGGGTAAGCAGTGATTTCATATTGAGCGTTTTCATCGAGTCCCTCCGTTTCGGGTGGAGGCTTCATTCGCCCAGCCAGATACGTACCGGCAAGGCGAGATAGGCCATCAAGAAGCCCAGGCTCCAGATCGTCAGCGACAGCCAGAACAACCGTGCACTCAAGCGCTGCGCGCGCTGGCAAGCCGCGGCCAGCGCCGGGTCGACTGGGCATAGCCGGCTAGGGCGAAAGGTGCTGTAGCCGGCCACCGCCAGTAGCGCGGCCGAGACGGCAAACACCCAGGCTTTGTATTCGACCAGGGTGATGAGCAGCGGTAACTCGGCGGTCAGGGCGGCCACGGCGGTGCCGAGGCCGAGGGACACCAGCAGAATCGGCAGCGCGCAACAGATCAGGGTGCCCGATGAAGACAGCAGTGCCAGCCAGCGCAACACTGACCCTGGGGGAGCAGGTTCGACCTGCGGGGTGCTGTTGTGGCGAGCTAAACGGGCCATGGCGTTTGTGCCTAACCCGCCAGTGCGGGCAGGAACCTGAAATAGGCGTTGAGCAGGTACAGCCCGGTCAGCACCAAGCCAATGCCGCCGCACAGCTCGTAGAGCTGGCCGAATCGAGCCACCGCTTGCAACTGTTGCAGCCCTCCGACAGCCGTGGTCGCGATCGCCAGCGGTATTGCACGACCCACGGCGAAACTGGCCAGCAGCAGTGCGCCCAATGCCGGTGATCCACTTGCGGCGGCTGCTCCCAGCAGGACGATCAGCGCCGGCGCGCACACCGGGCACACCGCCACCGAGAACGGTACGCCCAGTGCAAAAGCGCCCCAGGCCGTGCTGGGTCGTCTGGCCTTGAAGCCCGGGGCAGGCAAGGACAGCCTGATTCGACCCAACCACAGTAGCCCAAGCAGGATCAGCCAGGGTCCAAGGACAAGACCCCAATAGCGCCCCAGCAAATCCTGCACCCAGCCACCGCCCAAGCCGGCCAACAGGCCCAGCAGAGCCAGGGCCGCGAGCATGCCGGCGATGAAACTCAGGCCATAGCGAGCGGCATCCTGAGGCGAACGGGCACGGGTGACATAAGCGAGCGGCACCGGCAGCGCCGCCAAAGCCAGGGGACTCAGGCTGAAGAACAGACCCGCCATGAGGCTCAGGCCAACGGCGACGAGGGTGCCCTGGGTAATCGCCAAGCGCAGCGCCTCAAGCTCCATCGGGACGTTCTCCCAGTCGCCTGCGCAGTTCGGCAGCCAGTTGCGCAGGCGTTGGCAGCGAAGCGAACACCAGTTGGCCATCGATGGCGAGTGCTGGCAGGGACAGCACACCCAGTTCGACGGCATAGTCCAACTCGACCAGCGCATCTACTTCGCGCCACTCCAGTTCGGCGCCCAGTAGGCGTTGTGCCTCCGCCTGCAAGTCCAGGCGGGCATCGCAGCAGCGATCGCAGCCTGCAAGCTGGAGCAGTTCGACCTTCATGCTCGGCCTCCACGGGGTGGCGCCGGCGCATCGGCCTGATCCAGCGCGGCTAGAATCGGACAGTCGTCTACCGGGCCGGCCTCATCATTGCAATCGGTGATCAACCGGTCGAGTGCCGTGGACATCGCCTGCATCGCGCGAATCTTGTGTTCGAGCAGCAGCTTCTTCTCGACCGCCAGACGGCGGACATCGCCGCAGCACGCCGATTCGCTATGACGCAGGGTCAGCAGTTCGCGGATCTCGGCCAGTGAAAAACCGCACTCCTGGGCGTGTTTGATGAAGCGAATCCGCTGGGCGGCGGCAGCTGTGTACAGCCGATAGCCGGCAGCGCTCTTGCCATCTGGCTGCAACAAACCCTCGTTCTGGTAGTAACGCAGGGTATCGGGGCTGACCGCGGCCAGCCGACCGAGTTGGCCGATGGTGAGCATCGCCACGCCGCTAGGGCAGTGGCCGGCCCAGACCGGCTGCGCGCAATATGCCTTCATCAATCCCACGGTTGGCGCAGCAATCGGCCAGCTTGCCGTCGATAACCACGGCCGGCACCGAACGCACGCCCAGCGCCCTGGCGCGTTGGGCGACGGCGGTTTGGCGCATGTCCAGTACATGAACTTCGCAAGATGGACAAGCCGCGTTCTGGATGAGCGCTACGACCTCCTCGCAAGCGGGACAACCTGCGCTGAAAACTTCGATCTGACGTTGCGTAGCCATGCTGTCGCTCCTCCTATGTCGATAGTTTCCAGGTAGCGCTGGACTCAGAGGTAGGCGACCTCCCTCAATCCGTCACGCTAATTTGACGATAGACCTTGGAGCCCACTCCAGAGTCAAGCAAAAGAAGTGTGGTTTTGTGGGAGCTAAATAAAGTCTCATCGGTGCGAATAAAGTATCATCCGTATTAATAGAGTTTCATCCTAAGCCACTATCCGCTATGTTGAGATGATCTACACAGCGGATGGTGGCTTTATCATGTCTGGAACATTCAAGGGACTGACCCGGGCCCAGATCGATCGAAGGCTAAAGGAGGGCCGTGGCCAAGGCCAGGGACCGGACTACAAGCCTTTCATCTACACCAGGGATGTATCTTCGCAGGGCCGTTCCCACCGCCTCCCCGGTAGCAAGACGCGACGTCTTCACCACCTTCTATCCGATCTCGAGCTTGCCATCTTCCTGACATTGGATCGGTCTCCCCATGTCACCGATATCCGTGAACAGTTTCCGATGCGGGTCGAAGATACGGAGCGCCTCGCTGAGGAGCTTGGCCTTCCCCATGGTTGCTACCAGGGCACCTCGCAGGTTCTGACCAGCGATTTTCTTGTGGATTTCGATGATCCCCAGCGCCCGACAGTCGATCGGGCCGTTGAGTTGCTCAATTGAGCCCGGTTCTATGTAACGCTTCCAGTTGTCGAATATCTCCCGACCGGCCAGGAATTCCTCGAAGATTGCGTGATCAGTCTTACGCGGTACCACGCAATCGCCCACGCGATGGACATTCTCAAGCTCGACCTTAAGCGCGTGGTACAGGTCGGTCACCGGCAGATGGCGCACCGCGAGGACAATGCTGTCGAAGCCCTCCAGGGTTTCCTCCTCGGCGCTGTACAGGTTGAACAAATCCACCGCCGAACCACGTACCTGGCTGACCCCACGAGTTCAGCGTATAAGTCAGTCCTTGACTGAAAAATTTGAGTGGCAATATCAGCAACGGGTAACGGGAGTACTCTATATGGGGCTCACATCTGATCAGGTCTTTATTGTTGTTATCGAAGCACGCGGCCGAGTTGTGTATTGGCTTAGCACAATGCCGGCAAATACCGTTAAGGCGCCCGCTAGCTGCCACAGGGTCAGCGTTTGATCCAAGAAAAAGTAACCGAGCGTAAGTGCCGACAGCGGACTTAGCAGCAAAAATATTGAAATCAGCACCGGCTCCAGAGAGCGCATGGCGCTAAACCAAAGCAGGTAAGGAATCAGCGTACCCAGCACGGCCAGGTACAGATAACCGCCCACGTGCTTAGCTTGCAGGGTTGGCAGAGGCTGCTCGAACCAATACATAAACGGCAGCAGCAACAGGCCACCTAATAGCAACTGCCAGCCTGTAAATGCCCACACCGGGATGTTTAACTGCCAACGACGGATCAACAGCGTGCCCAATGCCATGCTGCACGCCGCCAACGCGGCCGCCAATATACCGAGGGTGTCCCAAACCAAGCGGCTGGGCGATACCAGCACCAGCGCCACACCGGCCAAGCCAATCAAGGAGGCAAGTAGAATGCGTGCCTTGGTTCGTTGCTGAAACAGCAGATAGCCCAGAACCAGAACGATCAGCGGTTGAGCACAAATCAACAATGCCGCCAGCCCGCCAGGTAGACGATAAGCGCTGACAAACAGCGGCCAATGCAGCAACGACATGCATAGTAAGCTGAGTACCAGCAATTTCAGCCATTGTTCAGGACGCGGCCAATGTCGATTGAATAGCACCAGCAGCAAGCCCACCGGCAGAATACGCAACACCGCCGCCGTCAACGGTTTATCCGCCGGTAGACATTCGGTGGTTACCAAGTAGGTGCTGCCCCAGATTGACGGCGGCAAAGCTGCCATAAGGATTACCCAAGCTCGATTCATTACTTCACCCTAGGTTTGTTATTATTTCTACGGCGTTGTGCAAACTTTTAAGGTATTACATTACCTGAATTCGGCCCTAAGGTTTGTCCAAGATACAGATTACCTCCGGGCTCAGTGGCCGGTAAAACTGAGGTTGGAACCACCCCTTAAGGTCTACCCTGGTCGCGTATTTTAATTTCTTGTACTAAACAATACCCACGATGGCGGATCGATCTAAATAGATCCGCTCCGTCCGCGTGCCTATTGAACTTACTCTGAAGTCTGTATATGCACATATTTAATCCCGTATAGCTGTCCGGCTTTTTGCCTAGACAGGCAAAAAGCTCGGACTTATTAAGCGCGCGCTGCTCACGGACAACGAAGCTTTGTAAGATAACTACCTCTGTTTTTGTTAGTGTTATTTCTTGGCGCGCCCTTGATAGAACACGCCGTTCGTAATCCAGTGTCCACGCTTCGTTGCAAATTGTTGCGCTATTCTGTGTGGCTTCTACAAGGCCAGTATTTAGATCTGGTGTCATGGTATCACTCTGCCCCAAGCAAATGAGATGAAACGTCCGGAATAGTTTTTGTTTTCACGGAAAGTGAAAAAAAATTTACTTCCGGGAACTCCCGTCGACAATCTAGTTGAACTTCGTGCTCGAAGCCGGTGAGGGATATGCGCCTTTTCTGAATATTCTTGGTCAATGTTCGGCGTTGTCTATAAGAGCGGCGAGAAACTTAACGGATTCAATAATAGTGGTAAGCGAATTTTTCGCGATGATAGTGTTGATATTAAGTGAACTACCAGGCGAAGAAACATCAAGCCGGCTAGATATCATGGGTTGGATTGTTGTGCTTATCCTTTTTTCTTGTTCTGGTTAGTGGTCCGTCGTCGTGGGACGGACCATTTTCTTAAATATTACTCATAATGCACCTCCTTCTTTTATTGGACTAGTTTTCCGGAAAGGCCTTAATAAGCAGCGTCATTTAGGTTCTACAGAGCGGGATAAGCCTTGCGACTCTGTTTAAGCCCCAAGCTCAGGAGTAGTTCACAGAGCTTGTAGGACACTAAGACAGGAATGATCACTGGAATGGGCAGATGCTCACTCAGGTAGGCATGGGACCGGTGGATGGGGGTAACAATCCTGATACGTACGAGCCATGCTGGTCTCCTAGAGAAATAACCGTTGCGTAAAATACCTTGGCACGGGCTTTATTTAACCAAGACCAAGCAAAAGAAATGCCATATCCCATAGGAAAATAAGCTGATGATTTATATAGATTTATTTGTTTCTAAAATATAACTCGAATGGATCGCGATTCATATAGAAAGACTTGGATGCAATCTGAAAGATTCGGGGTGCGGAAGATGGTTGCAATACGCTATTGAATTGAAACTAGAGCATCATGCCGTATAGCCATGGTTTTCTGCATCACCTCATTGATGACTTCGATAGGGATCTTGAAGTCGAAGCGTTTGCGCGGACGCATGTTCAGTTGCAATGCGATGGCATCTCATTCTTCCTGGGGGTGGCCTGGAGTAGTCCGCCTGCTTTAGTTTCCAGTATTTCAATTTGAAAAATAATTCTCCGAATTGGAATTTTCTCTGTTCTGGCTATTTAAATAAATATAATTAAATCAACAAGTTGAGTTGGCTGTGAGCGGTTGGCCTAGTACTTGCTAGTAGATCAAGTTGTGATTAATAGAATTTCGCTTCGGTAATAACGGGAGGTATTTGTGGACCATCGTATTAAAGTCATTATCCCCATCCCTATGGACAAGATAGGTGCCGACAACAGAGCGTCACAGCTGCCAGACAGTATGGTTCTTCCCGGCTTCTATCCCGAGTTTGTTCCGGTCGCCAAGGGCGCTTCGCTGGGCGATAGCGCGTACGATGTGCTGCTCATGGATTTTTCCGTAGTACAAGCCGGACTCCGAGCTCAGGAAGAAGGCTACAGCGCCGTGTGCATTGACACTGTGAGCGACTCTGGCCTGGCCGCGCTACGCTCGCGGCTGGATATCCCGGTGATCGCACCAGGAATGGCGGCGTTTCACACCGCCTGCATGCTGGGCAAGAAGTTCAGCATTATCACTATGTGGGATGAGTGGTTTCCTCTGTATGAAAAGACCCTGACCGAATACCACTTGTGGTCGCGCCTGGCCTCGCTGCGCTCAATTAAGACCCGTCCTGATCTGAAAGAGCTGCTGGAAGGCAAGGAAGAGGTTGTGTTCGCCAAGCTCGAGGCCGAGGCGCGCCGGGCAATGGAGGAGGACGGCGCGGATGTGATCGTGCTCGGCTCGACCACCATGCACCAGTCTCACGCCTACCTGGCGGAGCGCCTTCCGATTCCGGTGATTAACCCTGGCTTGGTTTCCTACAAGCTCTGCGAAATGTTGCTGACCCTGGGGCTCAAGCAGAGCCGCAAGGCCTATCCCACTCCGCAGAACCTCAATGACGCCGCCTATCACTGCTTTGCTGGTCAATAACATCAATAAGGAGAACAAGCACTATGAGTCGTCTTTCCCGTGCGCAACTGAGCGATATGGCTACGCAGAAGTACTTCGCCAACGTGGACAGCAAGAACATGGCGGCCGTACTGGACTGCTTTCATGAAGACGTATCTTTCACTATCCAGACCGACAACCTCACGCACTACGGCCATCCAGGCGTGCGCAAGATGTTCGACAATCTATTCAGCAACTTCGAGGAGATCTGGCACGGCGATTTCGAACTCGCGATCGATGTCGAGACGCAGACTATCTGCTCGCGCTTCAACGTGTACCTGAAGGATGCGCAAGGCAATGAAACCCGCTTGCGAAACTGCAACTTTTGGTACGTCAAGGATGGAAAATTCAGTCGCGTGTTCGTCTTTATGAGCGGCGAGAACGTCCTGCGCTGAGGAAATCGTATGTACGTCCCGAGAGCATCGTCGTGATGCTCTCAGGGAGCTTTACGACAGGCCTCGGCAGAGGCGTCGCAAGGTTGTCGCTACAGGGCCGTCTCTCGAAAGCGGACAACTCACCAAAACAAGATAAAAGGATGAGTAAAATGATCCAGCCCAAGACACCGGGGGAGCTTCGCTATCCCTCACTTTTTACCCCATTGAAGATCGGCAACATCACCGTTCGAAATCGGCTCATGCAAACTGCCCACGCCAAAGGGTTCGCCTCGGCCGAGGGGCTTACCAACGATCGTGACATTCACTACCAGGCTGAACGCGCCAAGGGCGGCATTGGCCTGATCGTAACCGGTGCACGCCACACCCACCCCAGCTCTACCGGCCCCAATCGCTCCCTGGCGCGTGGAAACCGCAAAGAGATGATCGAGCGTGATGCCGAGATGGTGAATGCGGTGCATGCCTTCGGAGGGCGAATCATAGCTCAGTTGATCCACTTCGGACCGCAGGGACGAAGCGGTGCGCTTGACGACTACCGCGTACAGTGGGGACCATCGACCATGAAGTCGCCGGCCTACAACGAGTGGGCTAAGGGGATGACCAAGGCGGACATGGATGAGGTGTCGGAACACTTCGCCCTGACCGCCTTGAACGCTAAAGCGGCCGGTTTCGATGGGGTCGAATTGCATTACTCACACGGCTATCTGCACCAGCAGTTCCTGTCCTTCGTATACAACAAACGCACCGACGAGTACGGCGGAAGCCTGGAAAATATCGTGCGCTTCCCCATTGAGACGATGCAGCGAGTGCGCGACGTAGTCGGCTCGGATTTCGTGGTCGGCATCCGAGTGTCGCTTGATGAGTGCACCGTCGATGGCATGCACGCCGAGACGGCGATCCAGATGACCCGCAAGATGGTAGAGACTGGGTTAATCGATTATGTCAGCGCCACCGCTGGCACATATGCAGCCCACGCCGACCAGATTCCACCGGGCGACTACCCTGAGAACTGGCTCGTGGATGACGGTGCCCGCCTACGAGCCGCCTTGCGTGAAGTCAGCGATATTCCGGTGTTCATCGTCGGCCACATCGTCGACCCGGACAAGGCAGAGACATTAGTGGCCAACGGCGCTACCGACATGGTGGCGATGACTCGCACACAGATCGCCGACCCTGAGTTCTGCAACAAGCTGCGCGAGGGGCGCGAAGACGAGATTAACCACTGCATCCGCTGCAACCAGGCGTGCATCGCCCGGCTGATGGCGGGCAATGCGATATCCTGCGTGGTCAACCCGGCGGCCGGGCGTGAGCAGCGCTTCGGTCTGCATACCTTGCAACCGGCGCAAGAACCAGGCAATTGGTTGGTAGTGGGGGGAGGACCGGCCGGCATGAAGGCAGCTCTGACCTTGCGCCAGCGTGGCCATCGGGTCGTTCTGGTGGAGAAGGACGACCGTCTCGGCGGCCAGCTCAACCTGGCCGCACAACTGCCGCGCCGGCAGAAGTTTGGCTTCATTCCTCGCGACCTTGAGCGGCAGCTGCGCAAGGCCGGTGTCGAGGTTCGCCTGAACTGTACCATGAGTGCCGATGAGGTAGTGGCGTTCGGAGCAGATGGCGTGATTCTGGCCACCGGATCGACACCTCTGAAAACCGCCTTCACTTCGACGCGTCCCGCGGTGGATCGAGTACCGGGTACTCAGCAGGACAACGTGCTCAGTGTAGTCGAGGTGCTCGAAAACCCGGCGCGCGTAGGCAAGCGTGTTGTGTTGTTCGACGAGGACGGTGGCCGCTATGCACTGGGCACGGCTGAATACTTGCTCGACCGTGGTCATCAAGTGCACCTGGTCAGCCGCTTCATTTCGCTATCGCCCAACCTAGCATTGACCCTGGACCTGCCGGTGAACTACCAGCATGTGTTCCGCAAGGGGCTGAAATACACCCTGAACACCTGGGTACGCGGCATCGATGGCAAGCGCGCGCAGTTGTTCAACCTGTTCACCGACCAGGACAGTGAGTGCCTGGAGGCCGAAACCTTTGTCATCGCCGCTGGGCACAGCGCACACGATGCGTTGTACCGAGCCCTTCAGGGGCGGGTGAAGAACTTGCATTGCATTGGGGATGCCCGCCTGCCGCGTCCGCTGCAGGACACCCTCTACGAAGGCATGCTGGCGGGCCGCGAACTGTTGGACGACCCGACGCGATTCATCGAACAGGGCGAGTTGGAGGGTTTCGGTGCCGATTGGCGCGGCGCCATGGGGGCTCCGGCACTCTGATTCATTCCACCATTTCTTCCGAATGAGCGCGGCTGGTGGATGACCAGCCGTGGGAGAATAGTTATGACTGTCGAACGCTATCCGCATCTGTTCCAACCCTTGCAACTGCGCGGGATCACTCTGCGCAATCGAATCATGCAGTCAGCCCATGCCATGGCTTTCAACTCGCCCGATGGACTGACCAATAACCGGGACATCTACTACCATGCCGCGCGGGCCAAGGGTGGCATCGGCCTGATGGTCACCGGCAACCGCCTAATCCACCCGACCTCCAACACGTTCTGCCGTGGATATCCCTACGGCTACCGTGAGGAAATGGTCGAGCGCGACACGGCGCTGACTGAGGCCGTGCATGGCTTCGGTGCGCACATCTTTGCCCAGCTCAACCACTTTGGTGTGATGGGCGAAACCCACGCCATGGATGACTATAGAGTGCTCTGGTCGTCGTCCAACATTAAGTCGCCGGTGTTCGGTGAAATGGCGAAGGCCATGGAGCGCTCGGACATGGACGAGATCGTCGAGGGCTGGGTCCGCTCGGCGGAGTATTCGCGCCTGGCTGGCTTTGACGGGGTCGAGGTGCATCTGGCGCACAGCTATCTGTTGCACCAGTTCATCTCACCGTTGTTCAACAAGCGTGGGGATGAATACGGCGGTAGCTACGAGAATCGTATGCGCTTTCCGCTGGAGGTGATCAAGGCGGTGCGCGATAAGGTTGGGCCGGACTTCGTGGTCGGCATTCGCCTATCGATGGACGAGATGGTCCCTGGTGGCATGGAGATCGCCGACTGGATCAAGGTGGCGCAGACGGTCGAGGCCACTGGCCATATCGACTACATCATGGCCACTGCCGGAGTGTACCAGTCAGCCACCTACATCATGCCGCCGTACGATGTGCCGAACGGCTGGCTGGTCGACCCGGTGGCGCGCCTCAAACGTGCGGTGAAGCTGCCAGTGTTCTGCGTATCGGGAATTGGCAGTGCCGGCGAAGCCGAGGCGATCCTCGCCCGCGGTGACGCTGACATGGTGGCGATGACCCGCGCACAAATCGCCGACCCAGAATTCGCGCGCAAGACCGCGGAGGGCCGCGAGGACGAGATCTACCACTGCCTGCGCTGCAACCAGGGCTGTGTCTCGCGGCTATTCCACGGCACATCGATGACCTGCCAGATCAACCCGGCCACCGGTCGCGAGGAGGTCTTCGGTCCGCAGACTCTGGAGTTGGCGCCGGCGGCGAAGCATTGGGTCGTGATCGGTGGTGGCCCCGCTGGAATGAAGGCAGCGGAAGGGCTAGGTAAGCGCGGGCATCGGGTTACCTTGCTGGAGAAGGGTGCCGAGCTGGGAGGCCAGGTCAACCAAATCGTCCGTCTACCACGGCGTGACTCCTTCGCCTGGATCACTGAAGACCTCAAGGTGCATATGGCCAAGGCTGGCGTGCAAGTACACCTTAGCTGCGAGGCTAGCGTCGAGTCGATCAAAGCATTGCAGCCGGATGGGGTAATCGTCGCAACCGGCTCGCTGCCTGATCGTAGTGGCTATTCAGACATCAATCCGCTGGTCGACCAGGTGCCTGGTCTGGATGCCGATCACGTGTTAACTGCACTCGACGTGCTGGCGCATCCGGAGCGTGTTGGCAAGCGTGTGCTGGTGCTGGATGAGGAGGGCAACCGCTACTCTGCTGGCATCACAGAACTGCTGGTGGAGAGTGGTCACGAAGTGCATGTGGTCACGCGCTGGAATGCGTTGTTCCACCGCCTCGGGACCACCCTCGATCAGCCGGTAGTATATGCCAATTTGTTCAGTCGTGGCCTGACTTATACGCTGAATGCCTGGGTCAGCCAGGTACGTGGTCCGGCGGTGGATTTGTTCAATCTGTACAGCGCCGAGGAGGAAACCCTGGAGGGCTTCGACAGCATTGTCCTAGCGGTACGCCATCTGCCGGTGGACGACCTGTACCACGCGCTTAAGGTCGAGCTGGAGAATGTCCATCGCGTGGGTGATTGCGTGGTGCCGCGTAAGACTGATCACGCGATCTTCGAGGGCTTCCTGGCCGGTCGGGAGATAT